>NZ_JBIVTH010000018.1:0-165128 GCF_044756625.1 Streptomyces sp. NPDC091682
GGGGGGGGGGGGGGGGGGGGGGGGGGGGGGGGGGGGGGGGGGGGGGGGGGGGGGGGGGGGGGGGCCGGCGCCGGCGGGGGGGGGGGGGGGGCCCCCCCCCCCCCCCCCCCCCACCGCCGTACTTGCCGACCCCCGAAGCCCTCGCCCCAGGTTCCGACCCCGCTCGCTCGCCCGCCCGACAGGGCTTCGTAGGCCCGGTGGCGTCCTGTGGTTCGGGTGTCAGGCCGTCGGGTGGAGCGTGATGGTGATCGAGCCGTCCGGGGTGGTCGTGACGTGGAGCGCCGTCAGGTCCGGGACGTGGGCCGTCGGGGCGTGGACGGCTGCCCGGGGTCCCACGCCGATCACGCGCATGCCCGCCGCCCGGCCCGCGGTGATGCCCGCGCCCGAGTCCTCGAAGACGATGCAGTCGGCCGGATCCACGCCCAGCGCGGCGGCGCCCATGAGGAAGCCCTCGGGGTCGGGCTTGCTGGCCCGGACGGACTCGGCCGTGACCCGTACCTCGGGCATCGGCAGGGCGGCGGCGGTCATTCGTGCCGTGGCCAGGGCGGTGTCGGCGGAGGTGACCAGAGCGTGCGGCAGCCCGTCGATCGCGGCCATGAATTCCGGGGCGCCAGCGACCGGGACCACTCCGTCGGTGTCGGCCGTTTCGCGGGCCAGCATCACGGCGTTCTCGGCGTGGTTGACCTCCATGGGGCGGTCCGGCAGGAGTACGGCCATGGTGGCGTAGCCCTGGCGTCCGTGGACCACCTTCATGGCCTCCTGCGGGTCCAGCCCGTGGGAGACCGCCCATTCGTGCCAGCAGCGCTCGACCACCGCGTCGGAGTTGACGATCGTGCCGTCCATGTCCAGGAGCAGGGCCTTGGCGGTGAGGGCGACGGGTGCGGTGGTGGTGCTGGCCGGCATCGGGGGCACTCCAGACGGGGCGGGAAAGAGAACAAGTGGTTCCGTCCACCGGTCAGGGTGAGAGGACGGAACCACTTTGTTCCTTTACGATACAAAACAAAGGGCGGTCCTCGCCACCAGCGGACATGTGACGCTCATCCCTCCAGAGCCTTGCGGGTGACCGGCCCGTAGAAGCCCCACTCCTGATCGTCGATGCCCCTCTCGTACTGGAACTCCGACACGGCGTCCTCCACCCGCCAGTCGAACCGGCCGTTGATCCGGCCCCGGTACAGGCCCTGCGCCGCCAGCAGCCGCTGGAGCTTCTCCACCTCCGAACCCGAATCCCCGTGCCGCAGCGTCGGGGCCTGCTTGGGCGGCGGACTGGAGGAGCGGATGGCACTCGGAGACGGGCTGGGGGACGGGGACGCCGATGTGCGGGAGGCGCTCGGCGACGGGGACGGAGACGGCGACTTCGAGGCGCTCGGTGAGGGGGAGGCCGAGGGAGAGGGGCTGCCCTTGCTCGGGGACGGGCTCGTGGAGGGGGGCGCAGCCGGGGCGGCGCCCGTCACGGGCACCGAGGCCTTCGCGTCCAGCAGCACGGCCTCGTTCTCGGCGGAACTCGGGAGCGCCCACACCGCCACGGCCGTCCCGCTGAGGGCGACCGCCGCCGCGGCGCCGATCAGCAGGGCGAGTGGCTTGCGGGAGGTCGGGCCGGTTCGCTTCTCCGGGCCCCCGCCCCCGCCCCCTCCCCTTTCGTTGCCGTACGTGTGGCCCGCTGCCGGGATCGTCCGGAGCTGGATAGTCTCGTCCGGGTGCGGGGCGGGTGCAGGTCCGGCAGGCCCCGCGGGCCACGGCCCGTCCTGTGGTGGTACGGGTATCCCGGGTATCCCGTACGCCGGGGTGTCGTCAGGCGCAGGCGCGGGCGCAGGTGCCTGCGGCTCCGGGGCCACCACCCCTGACACCGGCTGCGGGGACACCGGGGCGTCCGGTTCGACAGGGTCGGGCAACGTTACGTACGGGCGGATGCGCAAGGGGGTGAAACCCACACCCGATCCGCATCCGCAGCCGGCCCCGGCGGCACCGCATTCCGAACAGTGCTGACGGCTCACTGGACTCCCTCCCTGGTTATTGCCTGCGATTATGCAGACCCGCAGGGGACCTCCCAACCGTCCGAGAGGCCATAACCGGACACACCGCTCAGGATGGAGATGTCGATCCGGCCTGAGGAGGTATCGATGGCTCAGGATGTGAGCGCGCAGGGCCCGGGCCCAGTTTTCGACCCGGAGAAGACCGGCCCCGCCGCCGAGCACGCCTCCCGCGACGTCCTCGTCTCCATCGGAGCCCTGCTGCTGGGCCTGCTGATCGCCGCCCTCGACCAGACCATCGTCTCCACCGCCCTGCCGACCATCGTCAGCGACCTCGGCGGCATGGCGCACCTGTCCTGGGTCGTCACCGCCTACATGCTCGCCTCCACCGCCGCCACCCCCCTGTGGGGCAAGCTCGGTGACCAGTACGGACGCAAGAAGCTCTTCCAGTACGCCATCGTCCTCTTCCTCATCGGGTCGGCGCTGTGCGGGATCGCTCAGGACATGCCCCAGCTCATCGGCTTCCGCGCCCTGCAGGGGCTGGGTGGCGGCGGACTGATCGTGCTGTCGATGGCGATCGTCGGCGACATCGTCCCGCCGCGCGAACGCGGCAAGTACCAGGGCCTCTTCGGCGGGGTATTCGGTGCGACCAGCGTGCTGGGCCCGCTGCTGGGCGGCCTGTTCGTGGACAACCTGTCGTGGCGCTGGGTCTTCTACATCAACCTCCCGATCGGTCTCGTCGCGCTCGTCGTCATTGCCGCCGTCCTACACATTCCGGCGCGCTCCTCGCAGCACACCATCGACTACCTCGGTACCTTCCTCATCGCCTGCGTCGCCACCTGTCTCGTGCTCGTCGCCTCCCTCGGCGGAACCTGGGGCTGGGGCTCGGCCCGGATCATCGGCGTCGCCGTCCTCGGCGCCGTACTGCTCGTCGGCTTCCTCCTCGTGGAGCGCAAAGCCGCCGAACCCGTCCTGCCGCTGGGTCTGTTCCACATCCGCACCTTCACCCTCTGCTCGGCGATCAGCTTCGTCGTCGGCTTCGCGATGTTCGGCGCGATGGTCTACCTGCCGACCTTCCTCCAGATCGTCCAGGGCGTCTCACCGACCATGTCCGGCGTCCACATGCTGCCGATGGTGATCGGCATGCTGCTCACGTCCACCGTCTCCGGCCAGATCGTCAGCCGTACCGGGCGCTGGAAGGTCTTCCCGATCGCGGGCACGGCGGTGACCGCGCTCGGTCTGCTCCTCCTGCACCAGTTGCACCGCACCAGCTCCACCTGGGAGATGAGCGTCTACTTCTTCGTCTTCGGCGCCGGACTGGGCCTGGTCATGCAGGTGCTCGTCCTGGTGGTGCAGAACGCGGTCAGCTACGCCGACCTCGGAGTCGCCACCTCCGGTGCCACCTTCTTCCGCTCCATCGGCGCCTCCTTCGGCGTCGCCATCTTCGGCACGGTCTTCACCAACCAGCTCGACGACAAGCTGGCAGCCTCCCTCGCGGGCGTCACGCTGCCGGCCGGTGCGAGCATCGCGCAGCTGGAGGCAGACCCGCGGGCCATCGGCGCACTGCCCGCCGAGCTCCAACCGCAGGTGCTCGACGCTTACGCGACCGCCATCACCGACGTGTTCCTCTACGCGGTGCCGATCGTCCTGATCGCCTTCGTGATCGCCTGGTTCCTGAAGGAGGACAAGCTCCGCGGTTCGGTCACCGCCCCCGATGTGACGGAGACCCTGGCCTCCAACCCGGTCCAGCGGTCCTCCCACGACGAGGTCGCCCGCGCCCTGTCGGTCCTCGGCACCCGTGAGGGCCGCCGCCACGTCTACGAGAAGATCACCGAGAAGGCGGGCTACGACCTGCTGCCCGCTTCCAGCTGGCTGCTGCTGCGGATCAAGAGGTACGGCTCCGCGGAGCCCGCACTGCTCGCGGAGCGGGTCAACGTGCCGCTGAAGGTCGTCACGGACGCCGCACGCCAGATCGAGGAGCGCGGACTCGCCGTCCGGAACGGGCTGCCGCTGGTCCTGACCGACGAGGGGCGTGCGTGCGCCGCGAAGCTCGCCGAGGCCCGGCAGGAGTCCCTCGCCGAGCTGCTCGGCGACTGGTGGGGCCCGGACCGTCCGACGGACCTGGTGAAGCTGGTGCGGCAGATCAACACGGAGCTGTGCGGTTCCGACGCCGAGGAGCCCTACGACGCCTTGCCGCGCCGGGACCACGCCGCCCACTAGCGGCGGCCGCGGCGGACGCGGCCGTGCGCGGTGCGGTCGCCGGGACGCGGGCTCAGACCAGGCGCTTCTCGAACCAGTGGTCTGCGTACGGGCCGGAGTTGTAGGCCGGTATTTCCGCATACCCGTGTCGCGCGTACAACGCCCGGGCCTCCACGAGGTCCGACCGGGTGTCCAGCCGGACCCGTTCGGCGCCGAGCGCACGGCCCTCCGCTTCCAGGACCTTCAGCAGCGCCGCCCCGCCGCCGGTTCCGCGGGCGCGCCGGTCGACGTACACCCTGGTGAGCTCGGCGGTCCGGGGGTCGATCAGTCGGATCCCGCCGCACGCCAGGGGCTCGCGGTCCAGTCTGCCGACGACGAACCGTCCCGTCGGTGGGGTCAGCTCGTCGTCCGGGAAGTCCAGCAGCCCTTGATCGATCTCGGTCTCGGTGACCTGCCGCTTCCAGTAACGGCCGGCGACCTCGGCGTAGTACGCGCGGCGCAGGGCGGTGGCGTCCCGGGTGGTGAACGGTTCCGGGGTCACGGTCCACGACAGGGCGGGTGTGGGGTGTTCGCTGAGAGTGGTCATGGCGTCATTGTGGAGTTCGCGGCGGATCTCCCGCGTGGAATATCCACAAGGCCGGGCCGATGATAGGAAAAAGGACATTCCCTGCGTACCCGGAGGGTGGGAACGCCATGTCAGAGCATCCCGACTGTGCCCTGGTCCGCCGTGGCTACGAGGCTTTCGGCAGAGGCGACATGGAGACGATGAGCACGTTGTTCACGGCCGACGTCATCCACCACGTGCCGGGCAGCAACCCGTTGTCCGGGCACCACAAGGGGCGGGAGAACGTCCTGGACTTCTACCGCCGCCTCGGCGAGGAGACGAAGGGCACCTTCCAGGTGGATCTGGAATCGGTGCTGGCGGACGGGCGGGGGCACGTGATGAGCTTCCACACGGCCCGCGCCGACCGCGGTGACCGCGGCATCGAGATCCGCCAGGGGCTCTTCTTCACGATCATCGGGAACAAGATCACCGATGTCGACCAGTGCACCGCGGACATCGACGAGGAAGACGTCTTCTGGGGCTGAGGTTCTGGCGCTGGCCCGTCTCTCCGGCTGACCGTCCGCCGCGTCGCGGGCCCCGACCCGGGCCCGCGACGCGCACCGCATCAGGCCTGCTTCGGCGCCGCCTGCTGCACGACCTCGAACGACCACACCGTCGAGGCGGAAGCCGCGGGCTTCGGCCGCTCGCCGCCGCCCTGACCGCCGCCCTGACCGCCGCCCTGGTGGGCGGCCTTCATCGGGCCCTCCATCCACGCCTGGAAATCCTGCTCCGAACGCCAACGCGTGTAGACGAGGTACTGGTCCGTGCCTTCCACCGGGCGCAGCAGCTCGAACCACTCGAACCCGTCCGAGTTCTCCACCAACCCGGCCCGGGAGGCGAAGCGCTGCTCCAGGATCTCCCGCTGCTCGGCAGGGACCGTCAGTACGTTGATCTTTACGACGCTAGGCACAGGACACCTCTCATGAAACACCGGCCGGGCCGTGCGCCCGGCCTCGATGACATGCGTGCAGTTTCCTACACCTGCCCGGCCGGCAGGCGTCGGTGATCCGGCCCGGCTCGTAACGGACCCCGCCGCAGGACCGTAGACGCAGGGACCGCACCGTGGTGCGGTCCCTGCGCCGAAGCCGGCCACCGTGCCGGCCACCGTGCCGGCCACCGTGCCGGTCCGGAAGCGCGTCGCGCGTCTCAGGTCTGGGGCGGCTTGCCCTCCCCGGACATGGGCGGCTCCTTGCCGATCTGTTCGTTGAGCTTCTGCTGCGCCGTGTCGACCTGGCTCTGGTACTTGTTCCCGGTCTTCGCGTCGAAGGCGTCTCCGGCCTTCTCGACGCCTTGGCGGGCCTGGTCAGGGTGTCCCTTGATGAGGTCCTTGAGCTTGTCGAGCATGGACATGGGCCGTCTTCTCCACGGAATGCCTGTCCACCTCAGCTTCGCCATGAAGTCCGGTGTCCGCACCTGGAGAGCCCGCAGCTCCCCGGTCCGGCCGGTCGGGGAGAGGGCTTCGCAGGTCGGCAGGCGTGTCGGTCTTCGCGATGCCCACGAGGGCCCTCCAACACATCCCGCGGGGGATATCGTCGTGCGGGTAATGGAGCGCGGCAGCCAGGCGAAGTCAGGGTTGCGGTCAACAGGGCGGGAGGCCGGCGAGGCGTGGCTAACGCGGCGGAGCACAGCGGTGCGAACGGACATGCCGGAGTCATAGGCGGTCACGGCAGGCTCGGGGCGGCTCGCCTCCTCCTGTGGGCGCTGGCCGGCGCGCTCGCCGTCAGACAGGCCGTCGCCGTGCTGCGGGTGCCACCGGGCGAGTGGCTGAGCGGCTTCCACCTCTCCGGCAGTCTGCCCGGATCGGTCTACGACACCGGCCAGTTCTCCGACACCCCCTTCGCCGGATTGGTCCTCAAGCCGCTGGTCGGCCTCGCCGCCGCCCCGTCGCTGGAGGTCGCCTGGACCCTCGTGACGCTGTTGTGCGTCGCCGCCATCGGGCTCGTCGCCGCCCGTGGCCTGCCCGACCCGGTGCCGCGGCGCAGCGCTCTGCTCGCCGCGCCCGTGCTCACGGCCCTGATGATGGTCTCGCTCCCCGTCCGCGAGGCCGCCTCACCCGGCCGGACCGCCGTCCTGCCCGTGCTGCTGGTGCTCGTCGCCGTGTTCCGCGTGCCCGGCGACCGGCCCGCCGGATTCCTCGTGGGCCTCGCCGCCGCGCTCCAGCCGGCGCTGCTGCTGTTCGCCCCGCTTCTGTGGTTGACCGGACGCCGCCCCACCGCGCGCGCCGCCGCCGTGACCTTCGCCGGAGCCACCGCGCTGTCCTGGGCGGCCATGCCGCGCGACTCCTGGACGTACTGGGTCCAGCACCTGGCCGGTGCCGGCCTCGGCGGAGCCCCCGACGGCCTCGCCAACCAGTCCGTGCACGGCGCGCTGCTGCGCTTCGGCCTGACCGGCCCGCTAGAGATCCTGCTGTACGCCGCCCTCGCGGCCGCCGTCGTCTGGATCGGCCTGCGCCGCGCGGTCCGCTACGCCCGCGACGGCCAGCTGCTGCTTGCCGTCGCCGTCACCGGCTGCGTGGCCGTCGCCGTGTCCCCGACCGGCTGGCGCCACCAGCTGCTCTGGGTGCTCCTTGCCGTCGCCGGCAAGGTGGGCAAGCGGGCCGCCGATCGGCCGGTGTGGCCGGTGGCCGTGGTCCTCGCCATGACCCTTCCGAGCACGATGCTGCTGCCGAACCTGGCCGCGCTGGCCCCCGTACGCGACAACGTGCTGCTGCTCATCGCCGTGGCCGCGGCCTGCGCCGTACCGTTCCTCCCGCGCTCGTCGCCCTACTGGCGCGAGCCCGTCCCCACCGACTACGGGCGGCCCGCGACGGCCCGCTGGGCGCGGGTGCCGCTGATGCCGTTCTGGCGGCGCGTGCTGTCCCGCCCGAACCTGCTGCTGGAACTCCTGCTGATACGGGTGGGCTATTCGATCTACTCGCACATTCGGGCCGCCGCACCCACCAGCCGCAGCCTTGCCGAGGGCAACGGCAGCCAGATCCACGGGATCGAGCGCGCGGTGGGCATCGACATCGAACACGCCGTGAACCACGCCGTGGTGAACACGCCCTGGCTGGAGGCGTTCTTCAACTTCTACTACACCTCCTTCCACTTCGTGGTCCCGCTGACGATCCTGGGCGTCCTGTACTGGCGGCGCCCCGGCGACTACCGGTGGGCGCGGGCCTCGCTGGGGCTGGCCACGGTGCTGGCCCTCATAGGCTTCTGGCTCTACCCGCTCGCGCCGCCGCGCCTGATGCCCGGTCTCGGCTTCATCGACACCGTGCACGGGCCGCAGGACCTGGCGAACCCCTCGTACGGGGCGATGACCGCGATCTCCAACCAGTACGCGGCGATGCCCTCGCTGCACTTCGGCTGGTCGTTGTGGTGCGGGATCGTGATCGTGGTGCTGGCGCCGAAGGGCTGGCAGAAGCTGCTCGGGGCGCTGCACCCGCTGATCACGGTGGGCGCGATCGTGGCCACCGCCAATCACTGGGTACTGGACGCCGTGGGCGGAGCCGTGGTCGTGTCCGCCGGTTTCGGTCTCGTCTATGCGCTGTCCGGACCGCGGGGCCTGCACATGAACCTCCCGGCGCAGCAGGGCCGGGACGACGCGGAACGGGCGGCGCCCGCCGCGCCCGGGACGACCACCGCCGAGCCCGTCGCGGGGTCGCGTTCCTAGCGGGGTGTTTCGGGGGCGTGCCCCGGAGGGCGCCCCCCGGGGCGCTGCCGCATCAGCCACCGTTGCGCCGCCTGCGCAGCAGCGTCCGCAGCGGTCCCGGGCTCTCGTACCCCACCCGCCGGGCGACCGCCGCCAGCGGTAGGTCCGTGGTGCGCAGCAGGTGTTCGGCCTGCTCCACCCGCAGGTCCTGCACCAGCCCGACGGGCGTGCGGCCGAGGGTACGGGCGACCGCGCGCTGGAGGGTGCGCTCGCTCACGCCGAGCTCCCGGGCCGCGTCCGCGATCGGCGCCGGCTCCGCGAGTCGGGTCCGCGCCCACTGTTCGAAGGCGGCGACGAGCGGGTCGTGGCGGGCCAGGGCGCTGGGGATGGCGTACGCCGCCTGTGAGGCGCGGTCGTCGACGACGAGGTAGTGCCGGACCAGATCCGCGAGGGCGGGGCTGCGCGTGCCGACGATCGACAGGGCCAGGTCGAGATGGCCGAACGCGGCGCCGGCCGTGGTGATCCCGCCGGAGCTGACGACCATCCGGGTCTCGTCGAGCGTGACCCGGCGGTAGCGGTCCCGGAAGAAGGGGGCCAGCCACCAACTGGTCGTCGCCCGCTGTCCGTCCAGCACCCCGGCCTCGGCCAGCAGGAACGTCCCGGTGCAGGACGTGGCGAGCGGGGTGCCGCGCTCGCGGGCCCCGGCCAGGACCCGGCGGGCCGGGCGGTGCGCGGCCGACGCGACGGCCTCGACGAGGGCGTCCGGGCGGCGCTCCATCAACGCGGGCACCACCAGCAGGTCCGCGTCCTCGGCCACGGCGGTCGGTTCGGTGTCGATGCGGTGGCCGAGTCCGGTACGGACCCGGCGCCGCACGCCGACCGTACGGATGTCGAAGGCGGGCGGCGGGGCTCCGGCCACCCGGCCGCGCAGCACGTCGGCAGTGTGCAGCACGTCCAGGACGGCGGAGATGCCCGAGTCGAAGACCCCGTCGAGGGCCAGTACGGCGATTTTCACCGCTCCACGGTAACGCCGAGCGACCCCGGTGCGGCTGTCGGAATCCGTGCGGAAGCTGCCGGATCCGACACTCCCGATCCGCCCGGGCCGTGCCTAGGGTCGTTGCCATGACCACGTATGAGACCAGTGCCCTCGAGGCCGGCGCCCCCGAGGCCGGCGCCCCGCTCCGCAGCCGCACGCACACCTGGCAGCCGCGGCCCGAGATGACCCCGCAGATCCTCGGCATGAGCGGACTGGAGATCCTCCGGGCCAGCCTCAAGGGCGAACTGCCCGGCGCGTCGATGATGAGCACCCTGGGCTTCCGGCTCACCGAGGCCGCCGAGGGAGTCGCCGTCTTCGAGGGAGACCCGGGCGACCACCTGCTCAACCCCATGGGGACGGTGCACGGCGGCTTTCTGGCGACCCTGCTCGACTCGGCGCTCGGCTCGTCCGTGATGACCCTGCTCCCGGCCGGCACCGCCTACACCACGGTGCAGCTCGGGGTGCACATGATCCGGCCGGTCATGGCGGACACCCCCACCCTGCGCTGCGAGGGCACCGCCCTGCACGTCGGGCGGACGACCGCCACCGCCGAGGCGCGGGTCATCGGGACGCATGACGGGAAGCTCTACGCCCACGCGACGACGACGTGCGCGATCTTGCGCATGGGGTGACCGTGGCCGTGTCCGGGCCTCTCAGGGCCCGGCCGGGCCGTACGAGGCCGAAGGGGCGCCGGGGCGCACATCGCCCCGGCGCCCCTTCGGCTGGATCGCCGCTGTTTGTCAGGATCACCCCGTTCGGGCGGGGCTGCCACTCGAACGGGTGCGGCGCCGTTGCGGGGGCGCTGCCCCCGAGCCCCCGCGCCTCAAACGCCGGCGGGGCTGGAGGGGGAGCGGCGGGGTTGGAGGGGTGGGGCTCTGCTGCGGGCCGCGCGCCTCAGACGCCGGCGGGGTCAGGGGTGGGTGACGCGGAGTTCCTTGATGCCGTTGAGCCAGGCCGCGCGAAGGCGGCGTGGGGGCTCGGACGTCAGGTGGAGGTTCGGGAGCGCGTCGGCCAGGGCGTTGAAGATCAGGTCGATCTCCATCACAGCGAGGGACTTGCCCAGGCAGAAGTGCGGGCCGCCGCCGCCGAAGCCCAGGTGTGGGTTGGGGTCACGGGTGATGTCGAAGACGTCCGGGTTCGTGAAGACCTCGGGGTCGTGGTTGGCGGAGGAGTAGAACATGCCCACCCGGTCACCCGCCTTGATCTTCGCACCGCCCAGTTCGGTGTCCTGGGTGGCGGTGCGCTGGAAGGACACCACCGGGGTGGCCCAGCGGACGATCTCCTCGGCTGCGGTCGACGGCCGGGTCGCCTTGTAGAGCTCCCACTGTTCGGGGTGGGTCAGGAAGGCGTGCATGCCGTGGCTGATGGCGTTGCGCGTGGTCTCGTTGCCCGCGACCGCCAGCAGCAGTACGAAGAAGCCGAACTCGTCCGAGCCGAGGTTGCCCTGGCCCTCGGCCGCCACCAGCTGGGTGACGATGTCCTTGGCCGGGCATTCCTTGCGCTGGGCGGAGAGGTTCATCGCGTAGCCGATGAGCTCCATCGCCGCGTTGGAGCCGACCTCCTCGGTGATCGCGTACTCCGGGTCGTCGTAGGCGATCATCTTGTTCGACCAGTCGAAGATCTTCGCGCGGTCCTTCTGCGGTACGCCGATCAGTTCGGCAATGGCCTGCAGCGGAAGCTCGCACGCCACCTGTGTGACGAAGTCGAAGCTGCCGTCGGCCGCCGTGGCCGCGGCCTCCTCGACGATCTTCCGGGCGCGGTCCCGCAGCGCCGCCTCCAGGCCGCGGATGGCCCGGGGGGTGAAGCCGCGCTGCACGATCTGGCGTACGCGGGTGTGTTCCGGCGGGTCCATGTTCAACATGATCAGACGCTGGGCATCAATCGCATCACGCGGAATGTGCTCGTTGAACCGGATGATCGCGGTGTTGGTCGTCGAGGAGAACAGTTCCGGGTGCGTGGAGACGTATTTGACGTCCGCGTGCCGGGTCACGGCCCAGTAGCCCTCGTCGTCGAAGCCGGTGACACCCCGACGCTGCGGGCACCACCACACGGGCGCGGTCTGCCGCAGCTGCGCGAACTCCGGGAAGGGGACGCGGCTCTGCAGCAGGTCCGGGTCGGTGGCGTCGAAGCCTTCGGGCAGTGCGGGGCAGGACATCGGGCAACTCCAAAGTCTGACGGACCATCAGAAGTTGGCTTGAAGGTAGTAACGAGTTCTAGAACTGACAAGGGTCGCGGCGCCAACTGTTGCGTGTGGAATCCGTGCAGGGCGCGTGCAAGACCCTTGCGTGCCGGGGCCTCAGGTCATAAGACTGCGGGGAGAACTAGAACGCGTACTAGTTCGGGGCGGGCCGCCGGGACGGCCCGCCGTGCTGACGCAGTGCAGGAGAGGACGAGCTCATGGCCGCGGAACCCGTCATTGTCGAAGCCGTACGCACCCCCATCGGTAAGCGCGGGGGCGCGCTCGCCAACCTCCATCCCGCCTACCTGCTCGGTGAGACCTACCGCGAACTGCTGGCCCGTACCGGAATCCAGCCCGACTGCGTCGAGCAGATCGTCGGCGGCACCGTGACGCACGCAGGCGAGCAGTCGATGAACCCCGCCCGCAACGCCTGGCTCGCCATGGGGCTCCCGTACGAGACCGCCGCGACGACGGTGGACTGCCAGTGCGGCAGCTCCCAGCAGGCCAACCACATGGTCGCCAACATGATCTCCGGCGGGGTCATGGACATCGGCATCGCCTGCGGCGTCGAGGCCATGAGCCGGGTGCCGCTCGGCTCCGGATCCAAGCACGGCCCGGGGAAGCCCTTCCCGGACGAGTGGAACGTCGACCTCCCCAACCAGTTCGAGGCCGCCGAGCGGATCGCCCGCCACCGGGGCCTGTCCCGCGAGGACGTCGACCGGCTCGGGCTCCTCTCCCAGGAGCGGGCCGCGGCCGCATGGGCCGAGGAGCGGTTCAAGCGCGAGACCTTCGCCGTGCAGGTGCCGACGACCGAGGAGGAGCAGGCCGCCGGGCAGGGCATGTGGCGTCTGGTCGACCGGGACGAGGGGCTGCGGGACACGAGCATGGAGGCGCTGGCCCGGCTCAAGCCGGTCATGCCCACCGCCGTGCACACCGCGGGGAACTCCTCGCAGATATCCGACGGCGCCGCCGCCGTCATGTGGGCCTCGCGCAAGATGGCCCGCGCCCTCAAGCTCAAGCCGCGCGCCCGGATCGTCGCCCAGACGCTCGTCGGCGCCGACCCCCACTACCACCTCGACGGGCCGATCGACGCGACGCGGGCCGTGCTCGGCAAGGCCGGGATGTCGCTGCGGGACATCGACCTCGTCGAGATCAACGAGGCCTTCGCCTCCGTGGTCCTGTCCTGGGCGCAGGTCTTCGACCAGGACCTGGAGAAGGTCAACGTCAACGGCGGGGGCATCGCCCTCGGTCACCCCGTCGGCGCCACGGGCGCCCGGCTGATCACCACCGCGCTGCACGAGCTGGAGCGCCGTGACAAGGAGTTCGCGCTGATCACCATGTGCGCGGGAGGCGCGCTGGCGACCGGCACGATCATCCAGCGCCTGTGAGGCGCCCCTGAGTCCCGTGGGATGGGATGCAGAAGGCCCCGGAGGCCGGACCTGGGGAGGCCGGCCACCGGGGCCTTCGTATGTCTGCTGTGCTGCGTGCTGCGTGCTGCGTGCCGCGGCTTAGTACCAGTGGTTGGCGGACCAGAAGTTCCAGGCGCCGACCGGGCTGCCGTAGCGGTCGTTCATGTAGTCCAGGCCCCACTTGATCTGGGTGGCCGGGTTGGTCTTCCAGTCCGCACCCGCGGAGGCCATCTTCGACGCCGGCAGGGCCTGGGCCAGGCCGTACGCGCCGGAGGAGGGGTTGGTCGCGGTGTGGTTCCAGCCGCTCTCGTGAGAGATGATCTTGTCGAAGGCGGCGAACTGGGCCGGGTCCTTGATCATCTGCTGCGCGATCGCCTTGGCGCTCACCGGGGCCGCCTGGGCGGGAACCGTGGCGAGCATGGAGCCGGCGACGCCCAGGGCGACGACGGTGCCCGCGAGGGCCTTCTTCGAGATGGCGATGCGGCGGATGATGGCGTTGGACACGGAGGGAACCTTCCGACGGGGACAAGGACGGTCGCGGGCACGTCGAAGACGTGCGTGAGCCACTCACGCGAAGGAGAGGGGTTCGTCGGCGGCGGGTGAAGTGACCCTGCCGCCTTGCGACTCATCCAGTTCTACAGACGCCCCGGCGCCCTGGCAAAGGTCCCGCGTACTAGTGGTCCTCGCAGCAGGGGCCCCACCGACCCCCGTAGGGGTGGGTCCAGTGGCTCCGAGGCCTACTAGCCGGGTTCGTATGTGATCCACACCCTATGGGGCGGGTCACCGGGGCAGGCCCCGAATGTCACCCTCCGCTGCCGTTCGTACCCCTTCTGAGGGCGGGTTCGTGGCGATTCCGGCTCCCGGATCGAAGGAGACCGGGGCGTCGAACGCGGCTCTGCGGGTCGCCCGGCGCAGCGCCTTCAGCAGGGTCGCCCCGAGGGTCAGGGTCAGTACGACCGTCAGCGCCGCCCGGCCCAGGTCCCAGCCCACCGAGGTCGCCAGGCAGTACGCGGCGAACCGCGCCAGGTTCGAAGCCACCGGATCCCCCGGATGGAAGGAGATGCCCTGGCCCATGCCCTGCAGCAGCACCCAGCCCTGCAGGTTCATGACCGTGCCGTACGCGAACGAGCCCGCGAAGCCGTACGCGGCCAGCATCAGCAGCTCCGCCCGGCCCCGGATCCTCTCCGGGCCCGGCAGCAGCCCGGCCCCCAGCGCGAACCAGCCCATCGCCAGCATCTGGAACGGCATCCACGGCCCGACCCCGCCCGTCAGCAGGGCGGAGGCGAACATCGTCACCGAGCCCAGGACGAAACCGAAGCCGGGACCGAGGACCCGCGCGCTCAGCACCATCAGGAAGAACATGGGCTCCAGCCCGGCGGTACCCGCGCCCAGAGGTCTCAGCGCTGCCCCGACAGCGGCGAGCACACCGAGCATCGCCACCGCTTTCGCGTCCATGCCGTTGTCGGCGATGGTCGCGACGACCACCGCCACCAGGAGCGGCAGGAGCGCGGCGAAGAGCCAGGGGGCGTCCTGCGCGTGGGCGAGCCCCGACTGACGGTCGGCGAGCAGCGGCCAGCCGAAGGCCGCGATGCCGATGAGGGTGACGAGGAGCAGGGTGACAGCGGCGCGGGGGCCGATCCGGACGGGGCGGGCAGAGCGGGAGGGGTGGGCGGGACTGGTGGGGTGGGCGGGACGGTTCACCGGGCCTCCGCCGCGTCGAGGGCCTCGGCCGCGTCCAGGGCCTCGGCTACCTGGCGCACGGTGAGCCAGGGGGCCGGGGCGAGGACCTTCGCCACTTGCGGCGCGAAGGCGGGCGAGGAGACGACGACCTCGGCGGTCGGACCGTCCGCGACGATCTCCCCGCCGGCCAGGATCACCACGCGGTGGGCCAGCTCGGCGGCGAGTTCCACGTCATGGGTGGCCAGGACGATGGCGTGGCCGTCGGCGGCCAGGCCGCGCAGGATCTCGACCAGGCGGGCCTTGGCGGCGTAGTCCAGGCCGCGGGTGGGCTCGTCCAGGAGCAGGAGGGCGGGCCGGCCGGTGAGGACCAGGGCCAGGGCGAGGGCCAGGCGCTGGCCCTCGGAGAGATCGCGCGGGTGGACGTCGTCGGAGACGTCCGGAAGCAGCGCGGAGACGAGGTCCCGGCAGGTACCGGGAGGCGCGGCGGCGTCGGAGTCGGCGGCGGCGCATTCGGCGGCGACCGTGTCGGCGTACAGGAGGTCGCGGGGTTCCTGCGGGACGAGGCCGACGCGGCGCACCATCTCGGGCGGTGCCGTGCGGTGGGGGGTGCGGCCGCCGACGGTCACCTCGCCGGTGGTGGGGGTGACCGTACCGACGAGGGTGGAGAGGAGGGTGGACTTGCCGGCGCCGTTGCGGCCCATGAGGGCGACGGTTTCGCCGGGGGCCACGGTGAGGGTGACGTCGTGCAGGGCCTGCACGCGGCCGCGGCGGACGGTGACCCGGCGGACCTCGGCCGGGGTCTCCCGGGGGGCGCGGGCGGGGTCGGAGTCGGGGCTCGGCCGGCCGCGGCGGAGCAGGCGCGCGAGCAGGCCGGGGGCTTCGGCGACGGGGGCTCCGCCCCCGGACCCCCGCGCCTCAAGCGCCGGCGTTCGAGGCGAGGCGTCCGGGGCGGAGCCCTGGGAAGCGGCGGGGCGGGCGGGCCCGGACAGGCGGTCCGGGATGCCTGGCGCAGCGGACAGGCGGGCCACCAGCGGAGCGGCCTGGCGGCGGGCGTCGCGGATCGAGAGGGGGAGGGGGGACCAGCCCGCGAGGCGGCCCAGGGAGACCACCGGCGGGTGGACCGGGGAGACGGCCATGATCTCGGCGGGGGTGCCGATGACCGGGGCCGCGCCCGGCGACGGCAGGAGCAGGACCTGGTCGGCGTAGTGGACGACCCGCTCCAGCCGGTGCTCCGCCATCAGCACGGTCGTGCCCAGGTCGTGGACCAGGCGCTGGAGGACCGAGAGGACTTCCTCCGCCGCGGCTGGGTCGAGCGCGGACGTCGGCTCGTCCAGCACCAGCACCCGGGGGTGCGGGGTGAGGACCGAGCCGATCGCGACCCGCTGCTGCTGGCCGCCGGACAGCGTCGCGATCGGCCGGTCGCGCAGCTCGTTCAGGCCCAGCAGGTCCAGGGTCTCCTCCACCCGGCGGCGCATCACCGCAGGTGGCAGGCCCAGCGACTCCATGCCGTAGGCGAGCTCGTCCTCGACCACGTCCGTCACGAAGTGTGCGAGGGGGTCCTGGCCGACCGTGCCGACCACGTCCGCGAGCTCGCGCGGCTGGTGCGTGCGCGTGTCCCGGCCGGCGACCGTGACCCGGCCGCGCAGGGTGCCGCCCGTGAAGTGCGGGACCAGCCCGGAGACCGCGCCCAGCAGGGTGGACTTGCCGACGCCCGACGGGCCGACCAGCAGCGTCAGCTCCCCCTCGGGGATCACCAGGTCGACGCCCTGCAGGGAGGGGGCGGGTGCGCCCTCGTAGGTGACCGACACCTGCTCGAAGCGGATCACTGCGACGCCTCCTCGGGCGGTACGGGTGCCACGAAGGCGGGCAGCAGGCCGATCAGGATCGCTGCCGCCGGCCAGAGCGGGAACGTGGGGGCCGTCAACGGGACCACGCCCGGGTGCAGGGCGGCGGGGTCGACGGAACCGGCGTGGATCAGCACGGCGGCCACGGCCGCGCCCGATCCGGCGACCAGCCAGGCGCGCGGCCCCCAGCGGTCGGGCCGGTAGCGGGTCCGCACCGACCGGCGGCCGCCCAGGCGCAGGCCCGCGACGGCCAGGGCCGCACCGGCGCCGAGCACCGGAAGCCCGTACGCGGCGCCCTGCGCGGCGAGCAGGCCGTACGTGCCCGCGCACGTGCCGAGGAGGCCGCCGAGGGTGAGGGCGTTGGTGGTGTGCCGGACGGCGGGCGGTACCTCGGCGGTACGGCCGTAGCCGCGCGCGTCCATCGATGCGGCGATGGCGACGGAGCGTTCCAGAGCGCCTTCCAGGACCGGCAGGCCGATCTGGAGGATGGCCTTCACCCCGCCCGTGGGCCGGCCGCGCAGCCGGCGGGCGGTCCGCAGGCGGGCGACGTCGGCGACCATGTTCGGCGCGAAGGTCATGGCGACGACGACGGCGACCCCGGCCTCGTACAGGGCGGCCGGGAGGGACTTCAGCAGCCGTGCCGGATTGGCGAGGGCGTTCGCGGCGCCGACGCACACCAGGAGCGCGGCCAGCTTCAGGCCGTCGTAGAAGGCGAAGACGAGCTGCTCGGCGGTGACGCGGCCGCCGAAGCGGATGCCCTGGGCCCAGGCCGGGAGCGGGATCTCCGGGAGGGTGAAGAGGAGGTGCGAGCCGGGCAGGGGGGAGCCGAGCAGCATCGAGAAGAGCAGGCGCAGGCCGATGACGAAGAGGCCGAGCTTGAGGAAGGCGCCGTAGGAGCGGGCCCAGGGCGCGTCGGTGCGGCGCGCCGCGACCACGTACCCGGCGACGCCGATGATCAGCCCGAGCAGCAGCGGGTTGGTGGTGCGGGAGGCGGCGGTGGCGAGGCCGAGGGCCCACAGCCACCAGGCCCCCGCGTGCAGGGCGGTGGCCCGGCCGGACTGCGGGGGCCTCCACTTTTCGTACGTCGACCGGTGCGCGGGGACCTGCGCCGCGGCCGGACTCCGGCGGGCCGGGGGCAGGCCGCCGGGTGCGGCTCCGGTGGGGGTGCGGTGGGCCTGCGGCCGTGCCCGGCGGATACCGATGCCGATGCCCGTGCCCGTGCCGGTGCCGGTGCCGGTGCCGGTGCCCGTGCCCGGGGCCGTGCCGGTGGCGGGCGCGGTTCGGGGTGCGCCAGTGTCCGTGCTGGTCGGCTCGGCGCCGTTGCCGGGGTGCGCCGCGGCGCCGGGGCCGGTCATCGCGTACGGCGGCGGGACTGCCAGACGCCGGCCGCGGCGAGGGCGGCCACCGCGGCGATGCCCGCGAGCAGGCCCGCGGACGGGCCCCCGCCGGACTCCGGAGCGGCGGACTCCGCAGCGGCGGACCGCGCCGGGTCCGGGGTCCCGGCCGCGCCGTCGGCGACCTGGTCGCCGCAGCCCTGCTTCGGGTAGCCGGAGATCGCGCACAGCAGCGCCGCGCTGTTGTAGCGCAGCGGCTTGGCGACCGAGGCCAGCGCCTCGGCCGTCGTGGCCTCGGAGGCCACCTGCGCGCAGGCCGTGCGCGGGGCGGCAGCGGGCGGGGCGTCGACCGCCGGGGCGTCCTCCGGGACGCCGAAGTCGATGACGAGCGCCACCCGCTTGGTGCCCTCCGTCGGGGCGGTCGCCCCGCAGACGGTCTCGAAGTCGGCCGCTGCGCGCGGCTGGGCCGCCTGCGCCGCCGCGTCCTTGCTCACCGAGAAGCGGAAGCCCTGGACGGCGCCGTCCGCGGGACGGGCCATCGAGGGGCCCTGGGTGGCGTAGGACCACCGGCCGCCCGCCGAGCCGTCCCAGAACGACCAGTAGCGGTAGCCGGCCGCCAGCGCCGGGGAGGCGGCCAGCAGGGCCAGGGCGATCCCGAGGGCGAGGGCCACGGCGGGCGGGCGGCGGCGCATCAGGACTCGTTCTTCTTCCGGCGGCCGCTCAGCAGGATGCCGATGCCGACACCGGCCGCGGCGCACGAACCGACGATCCACCAGACGTTCTGGCCGCCCGAGGGCTCCTCCTTCTTGCTGTCCACCTTCGTCGCGTCGGTGTCCGCGCCCTGCGGGGCCGGGCCGGTCGCGTTCAGCGCGGCGACGAGGTCGGTGCCGCCGAAGGACTTCGGGTCGTTGCCGGTCGCGTGCGCGGCGAGGACGAGGGTGCCCAGCGCGGCCGGGCTGCCCTTCGCCCACTCGGCGGAGTTGGTCTCCAGCCACTTCAGGGCGCCCGCCGCCGACTCCTTGTGGCCGGCGGCGGCCAGGGCCAGTACCGCGTCGACCGTGTTGCCGGTGTCGGGGGTGGGCTGGTCCGCGCCCGGGGTGACGGCCATGAGGTGGCCGTCCTTCTTGAGGGCCTCGGCCAGGTAGCCGGCCGCGCCCTGGGCGGCGGCCACCGGGTCGGCGGCGTTCGCGGCCGGGCAGGCCAGCGGGGCGGCGGGGGTGTTCTCGGCGGACGGGACGACGGCCGCGCCCTTGCCGAGGCCGGCCAGGGTGGCGGCGGCCGTGGCGTCGGCGTTGGCGAGGAGCTTGCCGTCGGCCGGCTGGTACGCGAAGGCGCCCCGGTCGGTGGCCGGCTCGGCGGTGCAACCCAGCTGGAAGGGGAGCAGGCCGTCGTAGGCGGACTTGCCCGCCTTGGACTTGACCTCGGCCGGCTTCTCGCCCGCCACGGCCAGGGCGCTGATCACCACGGCGGTGGAGTTGGCGTCGCTGGGGGAGCCGGGGACAAAGCTCCAGCCGCCGTCCTCGTTCTGGACGGACTTCAGCCAGTCCACGCTCTTCCTGACGGTCGTGTCGTGGCCGCCGAGCGCCTTCAGGGCCTGCACGGCCGCCGCGGTGGCGTTGGTGTCGTACATCGTGTTCGCGTCGCACTCGGCGGCGGCGGCGTTCGGGCGGAAGGAGGCGAAGCCACCGGTCGCGCACTGCTGGCCGACGAGCCAGTCCACGGCCTGGCCGGCGGGCTCGACACCGACGGTGTGCTGGGCGAGCAGTGCGAAGGACTGCCGCCACACGCCGTCGTACGTGGGGTCGTTCTTGCCGTACAGGCCAGAGGGGATGACCGGGGGTGCGGAGGGGGAGGCGGGCGGCGCGGTGTCGGCGAGGGCTGCGGGGGCGGCGCCCACGCAGAGCACGGCGGAGGCGGCGAGCGCGGCTGCGCTGCGGCGGACGTTCATAGGGGGGTGGTGCCTCTCGTACGGGGGAACCGGCAGCAGGCACGCACAGGCACCGGGCTCCGGCTCCGTTTACCTCGACGGTGCCGGCCACCGGGGGCTCCGGCGGCACGAGCCGCGCACCTTCGGTACGGGGCATTCCGGCTTCCCGCCCGGGCGGTGCCGGGGGTGTTCACGGTTGCGGGTCAGCGCCGGAATTGCACCGGCTTCCCCCCGTACAGAGGTGTGGACGACAGGTTCACTCTACCGGCCCGTAACCGGCGGGCCCCGGGGTGCAGGGGCCGGTCGCCCCTTACACGGCCCGGTACGCCACCGGTTCCGTCCCCGGCACCGCCTCGGCGCGGCCCTGCTTGACCAGCCGCCGCACATGGGCCTCCGCTTCGGAGACGGCGATGTTGCGGGAGCCGTACGGGATCTGCTCCCAGGGCCGGTTCCACTCCATCCGCTCGGCCAGCCCCCACGGGGTCAGCGGCTCGGCCAGCAGGGCCAAGAGGCCCCTCAACCGTTCCTCGTGGTGGTCGAGGAGCTCCCGTACGCGGGCGGGCGCGTCGGTGAAGGCGTGCTGGTGGGCGGGGAGCACCTCGGCGGGTCCGAGGCGGCCGATGCGTTCGAGGGAGTCGAGGTAGTCGCCGAGCGGGTCGGTGACGCGGGTGTCCTCCGGGGCCTCGTACAGCCCGATGTGGGGGGAGATCCCGGGCAGCAGGTGGTCCCCGGAGAAGAGGCGGCCGTGGCCGGGGAGGTTCGCCGGGTGCGCTTCCTCGAGGTGCAGGCAGACGTGTCCGGGGGTGTGGCCGGGGGTCCAGATCGCGCGTAGTCGGCGCCCGGCGAGGGGGAGCAGCTCGGCGGGGACGATCTCCCGGTCGGGGACGGCGGCGCGCAGGCCGGGCAGGGTCCGCATGCGGCCGCTCGCGCGGGCGGCGCGCAGCGGGGCGATGTGTTCCTTGGGGGCTCCGGCGGCGGCGAGTTTGGCGCTCATGTAGTCGAACCAGACGCCGGGCTCGGAGGCGCGGGTCCGTACGACGACCTCGGTGTCGGCGGCGTGCATGGCGATCCAGGCGCCGGAGGCCTCGCGGACCTGGCCGGAGAGGCCGTGGTGGTCGGGGTGGTGGTGGGTGATGACCACGCCGTGGACGTCGGTGACGGCGGTGCCGAGTGCGGCGAGGGTGTCCCAGGAGGCCGGGTCGTCCCAGCCGGTGTCGATGAGGACGGGGCCGCGGTCGGTGTCGAGGACGTGGACGAGGGTGTGTCCGAGGGGGTTGTCGGGGATGGGGACCTTGATGGCCCATACGCCGCCGCCGTGATCGATGACGTGCGGGGCGTCACCGGTGACGTGTGCGGTGCCTCCGGTGACGTGCGGGGCGCCTCCGGCGACCCGTGACGCCTCCTCCGTGACCCGTGGCGTGTCCTCCGTCATGCGCCCGCCCTCCCCTGTCGTCGCCCTCGGACGAGAACGTGTTCCAGTAGTAGCCCAAGTCGACCACTTTCCGGGCTCCCTGACTAGTCGTTCGATCTTCTCCGCCGCACTGACGGAGGTTCAGTCCTGGCCGTGGACTCCTCTAACTAGAACTGGTATCAGTTCTGGAACGCCAAGCCGCAGGAGGCCTCAGCCATGACCGAGCTCGTGGAACACGGAAAGCTGTTCATCGGCGGGGAGTGGACGGATCCGCTGGGCACCGACACGATCCGGATCGTCTCCCCCCACACCGAGCAGGTCATCGGCTCCGTCCCGCACGCCTCGAAGGCTGACGTCGACCGCGCCGTCGCCGTCGCGCGCACGGCGTTCGACGAGGGGCCCTGGCCGCGGATGAGCCTGGACGAGCGGATCGCCGTCGTCTCCCGGATCAAGGACGCCATCGCCGTCCGGCACGAGGAGATAGCCCGCTCGATCAGCTCCCAGAACGGCTCCCCTTACTCCTGGAGCGTCCTCGCCCAGGCGCTCGGCCCGATGATGGTCTACGACGCCGCGATCACGGTCGCCCGCGCCTACCCGTACGAGGAGCACCGCCAGGGCGTGCTCGGCCCGATCCTGGTGCGCCGGGAGCCGGTGGGCGTGGTCGCCGCGGTCATTCCGTGGAACGTCCCGCAGTTCGTGGCGGCGGCCAAGCTGGCGCCTGCCCTCCTGACCGGCTCGACGGTGATCCTCAAGCCGTCGCCCGAGGCGCCGCTCGACTCCTACATCCTCGCCGACATCGCGCGCGAGGCCGGGCTCCCCGAGGGCGTGCTGTCGATCCTGCCCGCCGACCGCGAGGTCAGCGAGTACCTGGTCGGGCACCCCGGCATCGACAAGGTCTCCTTCACCGGTTCGGTCGCGGCCGGCAAGCGCGTGATGGAGGTCGCCGCGCGCAACCTCACCCGCGTCACCCTCGAACTCGGGGGCAAGTCGGCCGCCGTGGTCCTCCCGGACGCCGACGTGGAGACCGCGGTCGCCGGGATCGTGCCCGCGGCCTGGATGAACAACGGTCAGGCCTGCGTCGCCCAGACCCGCATCCTCGCTCCCCGCAGCCAGTACGAGGAGGTGGCCGAGGCCCTCGCGGCGGCGGCCGGCGCGCTGGTCGTCGGCGACCCGCTCGACCCGGCGACCCAACTCGGCCCGCTCGTGGCGAAGCGGCAGCAGCAGCGCTCGCTGGACTACATCCGCATCGGGCAGGAGGAGGGCGCGAAGGTCCTGGCGGGCGGCGGCCGTCCGGCGGGCCTGGAGCAGGGCTGGTACGTGGAGCCCACCCTCTTCGGTGACGTCGACAACTCCATGCGGATCGCGCGCGAGGAGATCTTCGGCCCGGTCGTCTGCCTGATCCCCTACGGGGACGAGGCCGAGGCGGTACGGGTGGCCAACGACTCGGAGTTCGGCCTCAGCGGCAGCGTCTGGACCGCCGACATCGAGCGCGGCATCGACTTCGCCCGCCGGATCCGCACCGGCACCTTCAATGTGAACACCTTCAGCCTGGACATGCTGGGGCCGTTCGGCGGCTACAAGAACAGCGGCCTGGGGCGGGAGTTCGGCCCCGAGGGCCTGAGCGAGTACCTGGAACACAAGATGATCCACCTTCCGGCGACGTATGCAGCGGGCGCCGCCGAGGCGGGTGCCTGATGGGGGACCGCTGGCAGGTCGAGGTGGACCGGGGGGTCTGCATCGGCTCGGGCATGTGCGTGAACCACGCCCCGGACGGCTTCGTCCTGGACACGGCGCGCCAGTCCCACCCGCGCACCGCCGAGTCGGACGCGAACGAGCCGATCCTCACGGCTGCGGAGGGCTGCCCGGTGGAGGCCATCATGATCACCCTGGCGACGACGGGCGAACCGGTCTTCCCGCCGGAGGAATGACCGCGGACGGGGAGCGGGACCCCGGCAGCCGGTGAGCCGGTGGCGGTGAGCCGGTGAGCAGGCGGCTGGCGACCCGGTAGCCAGTCGCCCGGCTACCGGAGTCCCGTTTCGTCGCAGGGGCCGGTGCGTGCAGCCGGGTACGACCGGCCCTGCGGTCGCCCTCAGGCGTCGGCGCCTTCGGGAGCGCGGGTCAGCGACCGCAGCACGAGCGCGATCACGACGGCGGTGCCGGAGCACACGGTCAGGGCCAGGAAGCCGTTGCCGACACCCGCGGTGGTCGCGTCCGCGACCGAACCGCCGTCGTCGAGACGGCCGTCGACCGAGGTGGCGAGGACGGTGCCGATGACGGCGATGCCGAGGGCGGCGCCGGTCTCGTTGAAGGTGTTGAGCAGGCCGGAGCCGACACCGGACTCCGCCACCTCGACGTGCGAGGTGCCGATGGCGAAGAGCGGGACGTAGCAGGCGGGCAGACCGGCGCCGATCACGGCCAGCGCGAACGCGGTGAGCGCGACGCTGCTGGTGCCGGCCGCAAGGATGCCCGTGCCGACCACGTGCAGGGCCGCCCCGGCCGCGTACGTTCCGCCCGGGCCCAGGCCGTTGACCAGTGACGGCGCGACCAGCGCGACCACGAGGGCGGCCAGGCCCATGGGGAGCAGTGAGAGGCCGGTGACGAAGGCGCTCATCTCGTGGACCCGCTGGAAGTACATGCTGGCCAGGAAGGAGCTGCTGATCATCACGGCGGCCACGAGGAGCAGGCCGACGCTGGACAGCCAGTAGGTGGGCTTGCGCAGCAGGTGCAGCGGGAGCAGCGGGTCGACCCGGCCGATCTCCATGAACGTGACCGCGGCGAGCAGGACCGCGGCGGCGCCGATGCTGATCCAGGCGTTCCGGTCGCCGAACCCCTCGTGCAGTCGGATCAGTCCGAAGGACAGGGCGGCCAGTCCGGCGGTGGACACGATCGCCGACGGCAGCCGCAGCTTGCGGCCGCTGCTCGTGTCGAGGGCGGGCATGCTGCGCAGGGCGCCGATGCCGGCCGCGATGCTGACCGGGATGTTGATCAGGAAGGCCCAGCGCCAGCTGATCGCCGTGACGATGAGCCCGCCGAGCACCACGCCGATGGTCGCGCCGATCACGCCGAGGCCGCTCCAGGCGGTCAGTGCGATCTTGCGCTGCTCCTCGTCCTGGTAGACCGCCAAGATGATCGACAGGGCGGCGGCGGAAAGCAGTGCGGCTCCGGCGCCCTGGACGGCGCGGCCCACGACGAGCAGTTCCTGGTTGCCCGCGATGCCGCAGAGCACGGAGGCCACGGCGAAGACGGTGAGGCCGGTGAGGAAGGTGCGGCGGCGTCCGAGGACGTCCGAGACGCGCCCACCGAAGAGCAGCAGGCTGCCGAGCACCAGGACGTACCCGCTGATCGTCCACTGCAGGGCCGTCTGATCCGCGGGCAGCTGTGCCCCGATCGAGGGCAGGGCCACGTTCACGACCGTCGAGTCCAGCATGACCATCAACTGGGCGACGCCGACCACCACCAGAGTGGTCCAGGCGGCCTTGCCGGGGGCCCGTGCGGGTGTTCCCGCCGCGTCATGCTCGGCCGTTCGGGGCGCCAGCGTCTGCTCGGTCACCACGTCTCCTTCGTCCGTCGTCTGCGCTAAATGATTTATGCGCATGCATCAATTGAGCTCGGACAGTACATGTATGCGTATGCATCGACAAGGCGAGGTGGCGAACCTACGATGAGGAACGTGGCAGAAACAGCAGCTCTCACCGACCGCTGGGTGGCCGTGACCCGCGCCTGTGCGCAGATCAACCAGGCCGCCGAGCGCGTGCTGGCCGAGCGCCACGGCCTGTGCGCCAGCGCCTTCGAGATCATGGACGTGATGGCGCGCGCCGACGACTGGATCCGGGCGGGGGAGCTCAGTTCCCGCGCGTCCCGCAGCCAGCCCCAGGTCTCGCGCCTGGTGGCCCAGATGGTCGGTGCGGGCTATGTCGAGCGAAAGCCGTGCTCCAGCGACCGGCGGGGGTTCGACGTCCGGCTCACGGCGTCCGGCCGGGAGCTCTTCTCGCAGTCCGTCGTCACCATGGAGGCGGTGCTGAGCGAGGTGGCCGAAACCAGCGCAGAGGTGCGGGACGTCATGGGGCTGACCGCCGACCGCTGACTGTTGGCACTGGCGGCTGGCTGTTGGTGCTGGCCGATGGTCGTTGAGCTCTAGTCGTTGTCCGCTGAGCGTGGGTCGCCGACTGCTGGCCGGCGCTCGTGCGTCGGGCCGTGCGCCGGCCTCGTTGGTTTTCCCCCGGGGCCCTACCGCCCGCGCGGCCCGCTCAGGGGCGGGTCGTGCGGCCCGGTCGGCTCGTGATGTTCGTGGGGCCGAGGCGCGCGCCGCACCGGTCGCAGAGCTGGTGGGTGTCGGGACCGCCGCCGCAGCCCGTGTGTTCGATGACCACCGGAGGCCCGTCCACCTCCGGGTAGTAGCGGTCGCCCCATTGCATCAGGTGGTTCAGGGCGGGCCACAGGGCCAGGCCCTTCGCCGTCAGGACGTAGTCGAAGCGTTCCGGCCGGGTCTGGTACGGACGTCGCTCCAGCACGCCCTCGGCCTCCAGTCGGCGCAGCCGGTCGGTCAGGACGCTGCGGGTGATGCCGAGTTCGCCCTGGAGCGCGTCGAAGCGCCGGTGGCCCTGCATGACGCTGCGCACGATCAGCAGCGACCAGCGTTCGCCGATCACCTCGAGGGCGCGGGCGATGGAACACACCTGGGTCTCGTAATCGCGGGCGAGCATGGGTCGAGCATACCTAGTGGGTCGCGTGAAGCGACTCTCCTGGGCTAGGGTCGATCGAGTTAGTTGCTTCATCAGACTCACTGTAAGGGGAGCAGCATGTCCGCGTACCTGTCCGACTCGGCGCAGACCTCGTACGTCCAGGGCCCGACCACCCGCTTCGCCTACCGCCGGTTCGGCACCGGCCGCGGGGTGCCGCTGGTGCTGGCCCTGCGGTTCCGCGGGACCGTCGACCACTGGGACCCCGCCTTCCTGGAGGTCCTGGCGGCCGCGCGGGACGTCATCGTCTTCGACAACGCCGGCTGCGGCCTCTCCTCGGGCCGGACCCCGGACACCATCGCCGCGATGGCCGAGGGGGCCGTCGAGTTCATCGAGGCGCTGGGTCTGCCGCGGGTGGACCTGCTGGGCTGGTCGATGGGGGGCGCGGTCGTGCAGGCCGTCGCACTGCGGCGCCCGGAGCTCGTCCGGCGGCTCGTCGTGGCCGCGAGCGGCCCTGGTGGCGTTCCCGACACCCCGGCGGCGCCGGACCGGGTGTGGGAGGTCGCGGGGAAGCCCGTCAACGACGACGAGGACTTCCTCTACCTCTTCTTCCCCGACACCCCGGCCGCGCGCGCCGCCGGTCTGGCCTCGCTGCGCCGCCTCGACACCCGGCTCGGCGCATCCGCAGCCACCGTGCGCCCCGAGGGCGTCGGCGCGCAGGCCGCCGCGCTCGGCCGGTGGGGACGGGGGGAGGGCGCCGCTTGGGAGCGGCTCGGGGAGATCGCACACCCGGTGCTAGCGGCGGCCGGGGCCCACGACGTCATGGTCCACGCGTACGCCACGTACGCCATGTCCCAGCGGCTGGCGGACTCGAAGGTCGTCATCTACGGGGACGCCGGACACGGCTTCCTGTTCCAGCACCCCGAGGAGTTCGGGGGCGAGGTCCTCCGCTTCCTGGCGGAGTGAGTCGGGGGTCCGCCGCGACCCGGCTCCGGAGCGGCGGCTTCAGGCCTTTTCCGGAGACGTCAGGTCGATCAGGCGGCACACCGTTTCGATGTCGATCTTGACCTGGGCGATCGACGCGCGGCCGGAAAGCCACGTGATCAGCGCCGAGTGCCAGGTGTGCTCGATGACCCGGACCGCCGACAGCTGCTCCGCCGTCGGCGGCTTCTCCAGGCCCATCGCGTCCAGGATGATCGCCGTGGTCAGTCGGGACACCGTGTCCACCTCGGGGCTCACGCTCCGGTCCGCGAACGTCAGTGCCCGCACCATCGCGTCGGCCAGCTGCGGCTCCCGCTGGAGGGCGCGGAAGGCCCGCATCAGGGTCTCCGCGACCCGCGTCGCGGGATCGTCCCCGGCCGGCGGGCGCTTGCGCAGCGTGGTGTGCATGTGCTGGAGCTGGTCCTGCATGGTGGCGACCAACAGGTGCACCTTGGAGGGGAAGTAGCGGTAGAGCGTGCCCAGGGCGACGCCCGCCGCCTCCGCGACCTCGCGCATCTGGACGGCGTCGAATCCGCCCCTGCTGGCCAGCTGGGCGCTGGCGTGCAGAATCCGGCGGCGGCGGGCCTCCTGGCGCTCCGTCAGGGGAGGCGACGCCGATGTGGTGACGGCCTTCACTTCCGCTGTCATGGCTCCCGTTCCGTGTCGTTCCGTGTCGTTGCGCGGGCTGAATCCGGGCTGGTCCGCGGCCAGCATGGCAGGCGCCGGAGCCGTGGCGCGAATCACCTGCTCCGCCTCTTACGGTGTAGTTTCCGGCCGGTAGATTCAATGGTCTTCGACGGATCAAGTCTGAAACTTGTTCTACATTATCCGAGCGGTTACGCTCCGGCGAAAGTTGCAGGGAGAAGGGGGCCGAGAGTGACCGCTGAGGCCATGGTGACGAGCCCTTTCGCGGGTTCCGCCGCCGACGGCGACCGCCCGCTGCGCATCGCACTCCTCACCTATAAGGGGAACCCGTTCTGCGGCGGCCAGGGCGTCTACGTCCGCCACCTCGCGCGCGAACTCGTCCAACTGGGGCACGCCGTCGAGGTCATCGGCGCGCAGCCCTACCCCGTGCTCGACACCGGCGCCACGCTCACCGAGCTCCCGAGCCTGGACCTGTACCGCAGCCCGGATCCCTTCCGTACGCCGAAGCGCGACGAGTACCGGGACTGGATCGACGCCGTCGAGGTCGCCACCATGTGGACCGGCGGCTTCCCCGAGCCTCTGACGTTCTCGCTGCGCGCCCGCCGTCACCTGGCCGCGCGCGCCGGTGACTTCGACGTCATCCACGACAACCAGACGCTCGGGTACGGCCTCCTCGCCGACCTCGGCGCCCCGCTGGTCACCACGATCCACCACCCCATCACCGTCGACCGCCAGCTCGACCTCGACGCCGCGCAGGGCCGGCTGAAGCGGGCCTCCGTGCGGCGCTGGTACGGCTTCACCCGCATGCAGGGCCGCGTCGCCCGCCGACTGCCGTCCGTGCTCACCGTCTCCGGGTCCTCCAAGCAGGAGATCGCCCAGCACCTGGGCGTCCGGGACGAGCGCATCCACGTCGTGCACATCGGCGCCGACACCGACCTGTGGTCGCCGGACCCGTCCGTCGCCGAGGTACCGGGCCGCATCGTCACCACCTCCAGCGCCGACGTGCCGCTCAAGGGGCTCGTGTACCTCGTCGAGGCGCTCGCGAAGCTGCGCACCGAGCAGCCGCAGGCGCACCTCGTCGTCGTCGGCAAGCGCGCCGAGCAGGGGCCCGTCGCCCGCGCCATCGAGACGTACGGCCTCCAGGACGCGGTCCGCTTCGTCAAGGGCATCACCGACGCCGAGCTCGTCGACCTCTACCGCAGCGCGCAGATCGCCTGCGTGCCCTCCCTCTACGAAGGCTTCTCGCTCCCGGCCGCCGAAGCCATGGCCACCGGCACCCCGCTCGTCGCCACCACCGGCGGCGCGATCCCCGAGGTCGCCGGACCCGACGGTGAGACCTGCCTCGCGGTGCCCCCGGGCGACGCGGGCGCGCTGGCCGGCGCGCTGGGCCGGGTGCTGGGCGATCCGGAGCTGCGGGCCCGCCTCGGCGCCGCCGGGCGCGAACGGGTCCTGACCCGGTTCACCTGGGCCGCGGCCGCCCGCGGCACCGTCGCGCACTACCGCGCCGCCATCGAGCAGGCCGCCGCCCCTACCCGCCGGGCGCGCTGACCTCCTGCCCCTTCTGCTTGCACCGCTTCCTCCCCATCCCCGAACAACCCCCGCGACCGCGAAGGCAGGACCCCGTGCTGACCGTCGATTTCTCCCGGTTCCCGCTCGCCGCAGGCGACCGCGTACTCGACCTGGGCTGCGGCGCAGGCCGGCACGCCTTCGAGTGCTACCGGAGAGGCGCCCAGGTGGTCGCCGTCGACCGCAACGGCGAGGAGATCCGCGAGGTCGCCAAGTGGTTCGCCGCGATGAAGGAGGCCGGTGAGGCCCCCGCCGGGGCCACCGCCACCGCCATGGAGGGCGACGCGCTCGCCCTGCCCTTCCCCGACGACTCCTTCGACGTCGTCATCATCTCCGAGGTGATGGAGCACATCCCCGACGACAAGGGCGTGCTCGCCGAGATGGTCCGCGTGCTCAAGCCCGGCGGGCGCATCGCCATCACCGTGCCGCGCTACGGCCCCGAGAAGATCTGCTGGGCGCTCTCCGACGCCTACCACGAGGTCGAGGGCGGCCACATCCGCATATACAAGGCGGACGAGCTGCTCGGCAAGATGAAGGCCGCGGGCCTCAAGCCGTACGGCACCCACCACGCGCACGGGCTGCACTCCCCGTACTGGTGGCTCAAGTGCGCCTTCGGCGTCGACAACGACAAGGCACTGCCCGTCAAGGCGTACCACAAGCTCCTGGTCTGGGACATCATGAAGAAGCCGCTGGCCACACGGCTCGCCGAGCAGGCCCTGAACCCGCTCATAGGAAAGAGCTTCGTGGCGTACGCGACCAAGCCCCACCTCCCCGTCAGCGCGGCCCAGTGAGCTCGCCGGGGCGCACCGAACACCTGGTCCTGGACGGCGTGCTGACGGCCGAGGAAGCCGCCCTGACGGTGGCGGGGATCCTCGCCGCGCAGCGCGCCGACGGCGCCATACCGTGGTTCCGCGGGCACCACCTCGACCCGTGGGACCACACCGAGGCCGCGATGGCGCTCGACGCGGCCGGCGAGCACGAGGCGGCGGAGCGCGCCTACGCGTGGCTGGCCCGGCACCAGAACCAGGACGGTTCCTGGTACGCGGCCTACGCCGACCGGCCGGACGGCGTGGACACCGCGGAGCCGCAGGACGCGAGCCGCGAGAGCAACTTCACCGCGTACATAGCCGTCGGCGTGTGGCACCACTACCTCTCCACCGGCGACGACACCTTCCTCGACCGCATGTGGCCGGCCGTCTACGCGGCCGTGGAGTGCGTCCTGACGCTCCAGCAGCCCGGCGGCGAGATCGGCTGGAAGCGGGAGGCGGACGGCACGGCCGTCACCGACGCCCTCCTCACCGGCTCCTCCTCCATCCACCAGGCGCTGCGCTGCGCGCTGGCCATCGCCGAGCACCGCGAGGAACCGCAGCCCGACTGGGAGCTCGCGGCGGGCGCGCTGCGGCACGCCATCCGGCGGCACCCGGAGCGGTTCCTCGACAAGAACCACTACTCGATGGACTGGTACTACCCGGTCCTCGGCGGGGCCCTGACCGGCTCGGAGGCCAAAGCGCGCATCGACGGGCGCTGGGACGAGTTCGTGGTCCCGGACCTGGGCGTGCGCTGCGTGCTGCCCAACCCGTGGGTGACGGGCGGCGAGTCCTGCGAGCTGGCGCTCGCGCTGTGGGCGACGGGCGAGTCGGACCGGGCGCTGGAGATCCTGCGCTCGATCACCCACCTGCGCGCCGACAACGGCATGTACTGGACGGGGTACGTGTTCCAGGACGAGGCCGTCTGGCCGGTGGAGCAGACCACCTGGACGGCCGGGTCGCTGCTGCTCGCCGTCGCGGCGCTCGGCGGGGACGAGGCCACCACCGAGGTGTTCGGCGGGACCTCGCTCCCGTCCGGGCTGGAGCCGGACTGCTGCGGGTGACCTGGCGGTCGGCTCAGCGGCGGTAGAGCCAGCCGGCCACGGCGTGGCCGATGAGGAGGTAGGCCACGGCGGCGATGCCGTAGCCGACCACGACCTGGACCCATGCGCGGCCGAAGGTGAACAGGTCGTAGGACCAGGCCGCGAGCCAGGAGGCGACGTCGTGGACGAGGTCGACCAGGGCGTTGCCCTGGTTGGCCTCCAGCAGGAAGAGCAGGATCCAGAGTCCGATGACGAAGGCGAGCACGTCCGCCACCAGTGCGACGGCGCGGCCTGCCTGACTGCTTCCCCGGGTGCGTACTCGTGTGTGAGTGCTCATGCGGCGCGTGTTGCCGCCTTGACGGGTCGTAAACCCGAACGGGTCCTCCCGGCTGGTGGAGCCGGGGGACCGGGGCGAGGCTGCGGGAGACGCCTCATTCCCGGAGGAAACCGTGCCCGTACCCACGACCGTCCGATTCCGCCGCGCCCTCGCCGCCGTGGTGCTGTCCACCGCGCTGATGGTCGGTGCCACCGCATGCGGCAGTAGCGGCAACGGCCCGCGCGAGGAGCTCTCCGCCGCGTCGATGGGGGAGCTGGCCGCGCTCGCGGCGGCGGAGCCCGCCGCCGTCGAGGCCGACGAACTGGCCGCCCCGACGCCGTCGCCCAGCACCTCCGCGGAGAAGCAGAAGTTCGCCAAGACGCGCTTCGTCGCCAACGCGGGCCTCGCGGCCGGTGCGACGTACCAGTGGATCGTCAAGCCGTACCGCGCGGGCAAGTTCAAGAAGGGCGCCAAGGGCCGCACCTTCGCGCTGATCAAGGCGGGCCTGGCGGGCGCGTTCGCGTACAACCGGCTCAAGGCGGCGGCCGAGAACGCCAAGGGCGACCCGCTGCTGGCGAAGGCGGTGGCCCCGCTCACGGCGGGCATCGAGTCCCTGAAGGGCCTCGGCAGCAAGCTGCGCAAGGGGCAGGCGGGTGACGGTGACATCGACGCCTTCGACAGTGTCATCAACAGTGTGAAGGAAGCGGGCCAGAGTGCGGGTGCGACGGTGACGGACAAGGTCCCGAGCGTGTCCCAGCTGGGCGGCTAGCCCTTGCCCTGGCCGGGCCGTTGCCCTGGCCGGGCCGTTGCCCTGGCCGGGCGGTGCGGTCCCGTTCCGGGTGCGGGCCGGTGGCCGCGCCTCAATCGCCGGCGGGGCTGGGTTTGGCTTCGGGTGGGGCGGGGCCCCTCCGGGGGCTCTCCTCGGCTCGCGCCAGGCGGCCGTGGTCCTGCCGTTCGGCCTGGGTTGCGCGCTCGTCCTGCGGGGAGCCCCCGGAGTGTCCCCGCCCCACGGCCCGGTGTGAGGCGGCCGGGGTGGGGGTGTGGGGACGGTGGGGGGTGTCCCCGCAGGACGAGCGCGCAACCGCCGGGTACGGCCGAGATGGCCCGTCAGGCGCGAGCCGAGGAGACACCCCCCGGCGGCCCCGCACCCCCGCCCCCCGGTCCCGACCCCGCCCAGGGGGCCAAACCCAGCCCCGCCGGCGCTTGAGGCGCGGGGGCTCGGGGGCGGAGCCCCAGGACACGTCGGGGTAGACGAAAGCGGCCCGCCCCCCGGGAGGGGACGGGCCGCTCGGGGCCGGGCTAGGCCTTGCGGAGGCGGAACGTCAGGCCGAGGGGCTCGTCCGTGAACGGGTCACCGAACGTGCCGTCGGCCTCGCCGGACGCGAAGTCCGTCGCCAGGACCTCGTCCGCGATCAGCGCCGCGTGGTCCGTCAGGGCCTTGCCGACCTCCGGGTCCGCGGAGGACCAGCGGAGCGCGATGCGGTCCGCCACGTCGAGGCCGGAGTTCTTCCGGGCTTCCTGGATCAGGCGGATCGCGTCACGGGCCAGGCCCGCCAGCCGCAGCTCCGGGGTGATCTCCAAGTCCAGGGCGACCGTCGCGCCCGAGTCGGACGCCACCGACCAGCCCTCGCGCGGGGTCTCCGTGATGATGACCTCCTCGGGCGACAGGGAGATCTCCTCACCGTTCAGCGAGATCATCGCCGAGCCGGACCGCAGGGCCAGGGACAGCGCCGCCGCATCGGCCGAGGCCACCGCCTTCGCCACGTCCTGGACGCCCTTGCCGAAGCGCTTGCCCAGCGCCCGGAAGTTCGCCTTCGCCGTGGTGTCCACCAGCGACCCGCCGACCTCCGACAGGGAGGCCAGGGAGGAGACGTTCAGCTCCTCCGTGATCTGGGCCTGGAGCTCGGGTGAGAGCGCGTCGAAGCCCACCGCGCCGACCAGCGCGCGCGACAGCGGCTGGCGGGTCTTGACGCCCGACTCGGCACGCGTCGCCCGGCCCAGCTCCACCAGGCGGCGGACCAGCTGCATCTGCTGGGAGAGGGTCGGGTCGATCGCCGAGGTGTCCGCGACCGGCCACGTCGAGAGGTGGACCGACTCCGGGGCGTCCGGGGTGACCGGGACGACCATGTCCTGCCAGACCCGCTCCGTGATGAACGGGGTCAGCGGGGCGAGCAGCCGCGTCACCGTCTCGACCACGTCGTGGAGGGTCCGCAGCGCGGCCGCGTCGCCCTGCCAGAAGCGGCGGCGCGAGCGGCGGACGTACCAGTTGGACAGGTCGTCCACGAACGCGGAGAGGAGCTTGCCCGCGCGCTGGGTGTCGTACGACTCCATCGCCTCGGTGACCTCGGCGACGAGCGCGTGGAGCTCCGAGAGCAGCCACCGGTCGAGGACCGTGCGGTCGGCCGGGGCCGGGTCGGAGGCGGACGGCGCCCAGTTCGACGTGCGGGCGTATAGGGCCTGGAAGGCGACCGTGTTCCAGTACGTGAGGAGGGTCTTGCGGACGACCTCCTGGATCGTGCCGTGGCCCACGCGCCGCGCCGCCCACGGGGAGCCGCCGGCCGCCATGAACCAGCGCACCGCGTCCGCGCCGTGCTGGTCCATGAGCGCGATCGGCTCCAGGGTGTTGCCCAGGTGCTTGGACATCTTGCGGCCGTCCTCGGCGAGGATGTGGCCCAGGCAGACCACGTTCTCGTAGGAGGACTTGTCGAAGACGAGGGTGCCGACCGCCATCAGCGTGTAGAACCAGCCGCGCGTCTGGTCGATGGCCTCCGAGATGAACTGCGCCGGATAGCGCTTCTCGAAGATCTCCTTGTTCTTGTGCGGGTAGCCCCACTGCGCGAACGGCATCGAGCCCGAGTCGTACCAGGCGTCGATGACCTCCGGCACGCGGACCGCTTCGAGCGAGCAGCCCTCGTGCGTGCAGGTGAAGGTGACCTCGTCGATGTAGGGGCGGTGCGGGTCCAGGCCGGAGACGTCCGTGCCCGTCAGCTCGCTCAGCTCCGCGCGCGAGCCGACGCAGGTGAGGTGGTTCTCCTCGCAGCGCCAGATCGGCAGCGGGGTGCCCCAGTACCGGTTGCGGGACAGCGCCCAGTCGATGTTGTTGTTCAGCCAGTCGCCGAAGCGGCCCTGCTTGACCGAGTCGGGGAACCAGTTCGTCTTCTCGTTCTCCCGCAGCATCGCGTCCTTGACGGCGGTGGTGCGGATGTACCAGGACGGCTGCGCGTAGTAGAGCAGGGCCGTGTGGCAGCGCCAGCAGTGCGGGTAGCTGTGCTCGTAGGCGATGTGCTTGAAGAGCAGGCCGCGCGCGTCGAGGTCGGCGGTCAGCTTCTCGTCGGCCTTCTTGAAGAAGACGCCGCCGACCAGCGGGACGTCCTCCTCGAAGGTGCCGTCGGGGCGGACCGGGTTCACGACGGGCAGGCCGTACGCACGGCAGACCGCGAGGTCGTCGGCGCCGAAGGCGGGGGACTGGTGGACCAGACCGGTGCCGTCCTCGGTCGTGACGTACTCGGCGTTCACGACGTAGTGGGCGGGCTCGGGGAACTCCACCAGGGAGAACGGGCGCTCGTACGTCCAGCGCTCCATCTCCTTGCCCGTGAAGGTCTGGCCGGTGGCCTCCCAGCCCTCGCCCAGGGGCTTCTCCAGCAGCGGCTGGGCGACGACCAGCTTCTCTGATTCCTCGCCGCCGGTACGGCGGACGACGACGTACGTGACCTCGGGGTGGGCGGCGACGGCCGTGTTGGACACCAGGGTCCACGGGGTCGTCGTCCACACCAGCAGCGCGGCTTCGCCGGCGAGCGGGCCGGAGGTCAGCGGGAAGCGGACGTAGACCGAGGGGTCCACGACCGTCTCGTAGCCCTGGGCGAGCTCGTGGTCCGAGAGGCCGGTGCCGCAGCGGGGGCACCAGGGGGCGACGCGGTGGTCCTGGGTGAGCAGGCCCTTGTTGAAGATCTCCTTCAGCGACCACCACACGGACTCGACGTACTCGGGGTCCATGGTCCGGTAGGCGTCGTCCAGGTCGACCCAGTAGCCCATCCGGGTCGTGAGCTCGGTGAACGCGTCGGTGTGGCGGGTCACGGACTCGCGGCACTTGGCGTTGAACTCGGCGATGCCGTACGCCTCGATGTCCTGCTTGCCGTTGAAGCCCAGCTCCTTCTCGACGGCGAGCTCGACGGGCAGGCCGTGGCAGTCCCAGCCGGCCTTGCGGGCCACGTGGTAGCCGCGCATGGTGCGGAAGCGGGGGAAGACGTCCTTGAAGACGCGGGCCTCGATGTGGTGGGCGCCGGGCATGCCGTTCGCGGTGGGCGGGCCCTCGTAGAAGACCCACTCGGGGCGGCCCTCGGACTGCTCCAGGGTCTTGGCGAAGGTCTTGCTCTCGCGCCAGAAGTCGAGGACGGCGTGTTCGAGGGCAGGCAGGTCGACCTGGGCGGGTACCGGGCGGTACTGCGGCGGTGTGGTCATGAGGCTGAACTCTTCCTCCGGCGGGGTGTCAATTCCGTCCGGAGGGACGAGAGCACTGCTGCTCCCGCGGTACCACCCTCCTTGGCCGCCGGACGGATCCGGTGGCCCCCTCATTGGGGTGCGAAGCCGGTTCTACTCGCCGTACGGGGATCCCGTGCGGGCTTTCTTCCGGCGGCTCAGGGGTGATCCTTCACATCGCGCTCGCCCCCGGGCTCTCACCGTCCCCGGGTCGCTCCTGGCTGCGTACGACGCTACTCGTCCCCGTCCATGCCTTTCGCTGGGCCCAGTGTACGGGCCCGGGGGGCGCACGGCCGACCGGTTTACGGGGCCCCGTGCGGGGGCCGCAGGCCCAGCGTGGCGGCGCCCCGGGAAGGGGCCGCGGGCGACCCCGGCGCGCCGCCGGAGCAACCCGAATGGGCCTGCGGTGCCGCTTCCGACTCGGGTGGGGCGGGAGTGGCGGATTACCAGGGCTCCTGATGGGCACAACGGATGCAGGTTGACCTCGATGGATGCGTGCCCCGTTGCCGCGGGGCCGGTGTCGATTTATCGTTCCGGCACGATTCACGAGCAAAGATCACAGTATGTGAAGGGGTCGCGGCCATGGTGGCGAAGAAGACCGCCGGGAGTACTGCCCAGAAGGCTGTCGGGAAGGCCGCTGGGAAGGCGGCGGTCTCCGAGGACGCGGCTCCCGCCAAGAAGGCGACCGCCGTCAAGAAGACGACCGCTGTCAAGAAGACGACCGCCGTCGAGAAGCGGACGGCCACGGCCAAGAAGGCCGTGGCCGAGGGGGCGGCACCTGCCGCGAAGAAGACGGGAGTCCGGAAAGTGGTTGCCAAGAAGAGCGCGGGTACGGCGAGGAAGACGGCCGCGGCCGCCACCAGCGGACTCCCCAAGGCGCGGGCCACGGCGGCCCCGGCCCCCGGCGAGCTCGCCGTACGGCCGGGGGAGGACCCCTGGACCTCCAAGGAGGTCGAGGACGCCCGTGCGGAGCTCCTGGCGGAGGTGTTGCGGCTGCGGGCCGAGCTGGACGCCTCGGAGGCCGCGATCTCCGGCCTGATGCGGGACTCCGGGGACGGCGCGGGTGACGACCAGGCCGACACGGGTACGAAGAACATCACCCGCGAGTCGGAGCTGGCGCTCGCGGCGAACGCCACCTCGATGCTGGAGCAGACCGAGCGGGCCCTGGAACGGCTGGAGGCGGGCACGTACGGCCTCTGCGAGAACTGCGGGCAGCCCATCGGCAAGGCCAGGATGCAGGCCTTCCCCCGGGCCACGCTGTGCGTGGACTGCAAGCAGAAGCAGGAACGGCGCCACTAGGCAGTCTCTTCCGGCCGACAAGATCCGGAAGAGACGGCCTAGACCGGCCGGGGAGAGGTGGGGCGGGCGCCGCGCGGGGGCCCTGACGTACCCTCGTGTCCGTCAGGGTCCAGGAGGAGCCTGGTTCGAGCTAGTTCGAGGGACTCACGTGACAGAGGCGGAGCGCATCATCGGTACGCCCGAGGTCGGGGACGACACCCAGCCGGAGTCCGCCGGGCCCAAGGGGCGCCGTCGGATCACGGCTCTGCTCGTCGTGGCGGTGCTCGCCTACCTGCTCGACCTCGGCAGCAAGATGCTGGTCGTGGCGAAGCTGGAGCACCAGCCGCCGATCGAGATCATCGGTGACCTGCTGAAGTTCGAGGCGGTCCGCAATCCGGGCGCCGCCTTCGGCTTCGGCGAGGCCTTCACCATCATCTTCACCTGCATCGCGGCTTCGGTGATCGTGGTGATCGTGCGGCTCGCCCGCAAGCTCTACAGCCTGCCGTGGGCGATCGCCCTGGGCCTGCTGCTGGGCGGCGCGCTGGGCAACCTGACCGACCGGATCTTCCGTTCGCCGGGCGTGTTCCGGGGCGCGGTCGTCGACTTCATCGCGCCCGCTCACTTCGCCGTCTTCAACCTCGCGGACTCGGCGATCGTGTGCGGCGGCATCCTGATCGTCCTGCTGTCCTTCAAGGGTCTGGACCCGGACGGGACCGTCCACAAGGACTGATCGCGGGACGGCCCGTCCGCCCCGTCCGGCATACTCGACGGGTGAGTACGATTCCCGAGATCCGCACCCTGCCCGTTCCCGATGGCCTCGAGGGCGAGCGCGTCGACGCCGCCATCGCCCGTATGTTCGGTTTCTCCCGGACGAAGGCGGCCGAAATCGCGGCTGCGGGAAAGGTGACGGTCGACGGCAGCGTCGTCGGGAAGTCCGAGCGCGTGCACGGTGGCGCCTGGCTCGAAGTCGAGATGCCCGCGCCGCCGCGCCCCGTCGAGCTCGTGGCCGAGCCCGTTCCCGGCATGGAGATCGTCCATGATGACGATGACATCGTCGTCATCATGAAGCCGGTGGGCGTCGCCGCCCACCCGAGCCCCGGCTGGACCGGCACCACCGTCATCGGTGGCCTCGCCGCGGCCGGCTACCGCATCTCCACCTCCGGTGCGTCCGAGCGCCAGGGCATCGTGCACCGCCTCGACGTCGGCACGTCCGGCCTGATGGCCGTCGCGAAGTCGGAGCGCGCCTACACCTCGCTCAAGAACCAGTTCCGCGAGCGGATCGTCGACAAGCGTTACCACGCGCTGGTACAGGGCCACCCGGACCCGATGAGCGGCACGATCGACGCGCCGATCGGCCGCCACCCCAGCGCGGACTACAAGTGGGCCGTGATCCAGGACGGCAAGGCGTCCGTCACCCACTACGACCTGATCGAGGCCTTCCGAGCCGCCTCGCTGCTCGACATCAAGCTGGAGACGGGGCGCACGCACCAGATCCGCGTGCACATGTCCGCGCACCGGCACCCCTGCGTCGGCGACCTGACCTACGGCGCCGACCCGACCGTCGCCAAGCGGCTCGGCCTCACCCGGCAGTGGCTGCACGCGGTGCGCCTCGGCTTCGAGCACCCGTCGGACGGGCAGTGGGTCGAGTTCGAGAGCACCTACCCGGCGGACCTGCAGCACGCGCTGGACGTGATCCGGGCGGAGAGCGAGTGACCTCGCCGGCCGAGGGCGCGGTCGAGGCCGTCGTCGAGGTGCGGGTCGCGGCCTCGGAGGAGGACCTGAAGTCCTGCTTCGCGGTGCGGGCCGAGGTCTTCGTGGTCGAACAGTCGGTACCGGAGTCGATCGAGTACGACGCGTACGACGCGGACGCGGTGCACGTCCTGGCCGTGGGCGGGGACGGGGTGCCGCTGGGCACCGGGCGGCTGCTGCACGGGGACGCGGCGCTGGCGAAGACCGGCGACCCGGCCGTCGGCTCGCTCGGCCGGCTCGCCGTCACCCGGTCCGCGCGCGGGTTGGGCGTCGGTGTGGCGCTGGTCCGCGCGATCGAGGCGGAAGCGGCCCGTCGGGGCCTGACGGCGGTCGACCTGGGCGCGCAGACGCATGCGCTGGGCTTCTACGAGCGGCTCGGCTACGTGGCCTACGGCCCGGAGTTCCAGGACGCGGGCATCCCACACCGCGCGATGCGCCGCCCCCTCCCGTAGCCGTTCATAGCCCCGCCGGCGATTGAGGCGCGGGCGCGGAGCGCCGTCGGGGTTCGGGGCGCAGCCCCGACACGGCCCCCACCCGCACGAGCCAAGCGCAGCGGACTGGCAGGGTGGGGGAGTGGATCAGCTTGCTCTGCTGTTCGTGCTCCTGCTCGGGGCCGTGGTCACGGTCCCGCTCGGGGACCGGCTGAAACTGCCCGCGCCCGTCCTGATGACCATCGGCGGGGTGATCCTCGCACTGGTGCCGGCCGTACCGAACGTCGAGATCCCGCCCGAGTTCATCCTGCCGCTGGTGTTGCCGCCGCTGCTCTACGCTTCCGTGCAGCGCACGTCCTGGCGACAGTTCGCCGCCAACGTGAGGCCCATCCTGCTGCTGGCCGTGGCCCTGGTGTTCGTCACCACCGGTGCCGTGGCCGCCGTCGCCAACGCCGTCGTGCCCGGGCTGCCGATCGCCGCCGCCCTGGCGCTCGGCGCGCTCGTCGCCCCGCCCGACCCGGTGGCCGCCACCGCCGTCGCCGGATCGCTCGGACTGCCCCGCCGCATGGTGTCGATCCTGGAGGGCGAGGGGCTCTTCAACGACGTGACCGCGATCGTGCTGTACCACGTGGCCGTCGCCGCCGTCGTGAGCGGCAGTTTCTCCTGGCCCGAGGCGCTCGGGGAGTTCGTGCTCTCCGCCGTGGTGGCCGTGGCCCTCGGGCTCGCGCTCGGCTGGATCGCCAACCGGCTCATGGGGCGGCTCGGCGACGCGACCCTGCAGATCGGGCTGACGCTGCTGGTGCCGTTCGTCGCGTACGTGGTGGCCGAGGAACTCGAGGGCTCGGGGGTGTTGGCCGTACTGACGACGGCCCTGTTCCTCGCCGAGTACGCGAGCGACGCCGACGACGTGCTGGGGCGCCTCGCCGGGCACACCTTCTGGGAGGTCGTCGACATGCTGGTCACCGGCGTGGCCTTCGGGCTGATCGGGCTGGAGCTGCACAACGTGTTCGGCACGGCCGAGGACCGGGTGTGGGAGATGGCCGGGTGGGCGGCGATCGTGGTCGCGGTGGTGGTCGGCGTGCGGCTGGTGTGGCTGCTGCCGGCCGGCTGGCTCGCCCAGCGGCTGCACCAGAGGCGCGACTACGACGAGGAGATCCCGCTGAGCTGGCGGGAGAGCGTGGTGATGTGGTGGGCCGGGATGCGCGGGGTCGCCTCGGTGGCGCTGGCGCTGGCCATTCCGCTGCGGACGGACGCCGGTGAGCCCTTTCCCGGGCGGGACCAGATCATCTTCATCGCCTTCGCGGTGATCATGACGACCCTGGTGTGCCAGGGGCTGACCCTGCCGTGGCTGGTCCGCAGGCTCGGGGTGGAGGCCGACACGGACGCCGAGCGGGACGCGGAGCGCAAGCTGGCGATCCGCGCGGCCAAGGCCGCGAAGCGACGGCTGAAGGAGATCGAGGAGGTGGAGGAGCTTCCGGAGGACCTGGTCGAGCAGCTGTACCGGCGCGCCTACGACGTGGGGGCCCGGATCAGCCCCGACATGGTGGACGAGGAACGGCGCGAGGCGTACGCGAAGCGCGTGGAGCGGCTCCACGACGTCCAGCGGATCCAGCGGGAGATGATGTCGGCCGCCCGCCACGAGGTCCTGGCCGCCCGCAGCGAACCCGGGTCCGACCCGGAGATCGTGGACCGGGTGCTGCGCCACCTCGACGTCCGCAGCCTGCGGGCCCCTTGAGCGGGGAGCTGCCCGGGCGGTGAAGCCGCGCCCCGATCGCCGGCGGGGCCCCGAGACCGTCACCTGCGCGCCGGCGGCCCGCTGCCGCCGCACGCCGAGGACCTCGCCGAGGAGTGCGTTGCCGCGCTGCTCCCCACGGCTCCTCAGGGCGCCTCCGCGGCCGGGGTCGTGGCGATGCGGGGGAGGGCGTACGGGTGCTCGGCCACCAGCCAGGTGATCAGGCGTTCACGGACCGTGCAACGCAGCGTCCAGAGGTCGTCGGCGTCCTTCGCCGTGACCACGGCGCGGACCTGGACCGTGTGCGGTGTGGTGTCCGTCACGGCGAGGGAGCCGCCGCGGCCGTCCCACTCCGGGATTTCCGTCAGGACGTGCCGGAGCCGCTCCCGCATCAGATCGATCGGCGCGCCGTGGTCCAGGTGCCAGAAGACCGTGCCGGTCATCTGTGCGCCGCCGCGCGACCAGTTCTCGTAGGGCTTGCTCGTGAAATACGACACGGGCATCGTGATGCGCCGCTCGTCCCAGGTGCGGACCGTCAGGAAGGTCAGGGTGATCTCCTCGACCCGGCCCCACTCCTCGTCGACCACCACCGTGTCGCCGATGCGGACGGTGTCGCCGAAGGCGATCTGGAGGCCGGCGAAGAGGTTGCTGAGCGAGGCTTGGGCGGCGATGCCCGCCACGATGCCGAGGACGCCCGCGGAAGCCAGCAGCGAGGCGCCGAACGCACGCATCGGGGGGAAGGTCAGCAGCATCGCCGCCGCGGCGACCACGACCAGCACCGCGGTGACCACCCGCTGGATCAGCGTGACCTGGGTGCGCACCCGGCGCACCCGGGCCTCGTCCTCGGTCACCGCCGCGTAGCGCGCGTACGTCGAGTCGACCACGGCCGTCGCGATGCGCACCGCGAGCCAGGCCGCGGAGGCGATCAGGACCAGGGTGAGGAACCGGCCGACGCCGAAGGCGTGGTCGGGCAGGATTCCGGCCCACCGGTGGGAGGCCCTGAGCAGCGAGGTGCACAGGACGACCTGGAAGGGCAGCCGGCAGCGGCGCAGCAGGCCCCACAGCGGGGTCTCGGTGTGCCGGGCGTCGGCCCGGCGCAGCAGCAGGTCCAGCAGCCAGCCCGCGATCAGGGTGGCGACCAGTGCGCCGCCGAGGACCGTGACGGGGCGCAGGACGTTCTCCATCTCCATGGGGACGAACGTAGCGGGAAGCGGTCCGCGGGCCCCGTGTCCTCGGCGGCTGGCACGATGGAGGCATGAACATCATGCTTTTCCATTCGACGTACGGGCTGCGGCCCGCGGTGCACGCGGCGGCCGACCGGCTGCGCGCGGCCGGGCACCAGGTCCAGGTGCCGGATCTCTTCGAGGGACGCACCTTCGGGACCGTCGAGGAGGGCATGGCCCACCAGGACGAGATCGGCCGTGACGAACTGCTGAAGCGCGCGGTGTCGGCCTCCGCCCCCTACTCGGACCAGGGGCTGGTCTACGCGGGCTTCTCCTTCGGCGGTTCGCTCGCCCAGCACCTGGCGATGGCCGACGAGAAGGCGCGCGGGCTGCTCCTCCTGCACGGGACGGCGGACCTGGAGGACGACGCCTCGGTGGACGAGCTGCCCGTGCAGCTGCACATCGCGGACCCCGATCCCTTCGAGCCGCACGACTGGCTGACGGCCTGGTACCTGCGGATGCAGCGGGCGGGCGCCGACGTGGAGGTCCACAGCTACCCGGGTGCCGGCCACCTGTTCACCGACCCGGAGCTGGACGACTACGACGCCGAGGCCGCCGAGCAGCTCTGGAAGGTCGCCCTCGGCTTCCTCGACAGCCTGTAGGCGCGCAGACGGAAGGGCCCGGCCCGGCGGATGCCGGACCGGGCCCTCGTCGTCGGTGGGTCAGCCCGCGCGGTACGCGGTCCAGCTGCTCGACATGCGAGCGACCTGGCCCGCGGTGAACTGGTACATGCAGGAGTCGTACGTGTAGTCCATGAAGTTGCGGATCGGGTCCGCGCCCGGCTTGCTCGCGCAGCTGTCGCGCCCGGTCGGGCACTCGTACGCGGCGCTCTTCTCGGCCGGGGTGTCGGAGACGTAGTCGCCGTTGCCGCTGCAGCCGCCCTGGAAGGTGTGGTAGAGCCCCAGCCAGTGGCCGACCTCGTGGGTGGCGGTGTCACCCTCGTTGTAGTTGGCGGAGGAGCCGCCCGGCAGCGAGCTGTCGAGCACGACCACGCCGTCCATCTTGGGGCTGGAGGCGTAGGACGTCGGGAAGGTCGCCCAGCCGAGCAGGCCGCCGGAGAGCTTGGCGGTGTAGAAGTTGAGCGCGCCCGGTCCGCCCTTGCGCAGGGTGTTCTTCATGTCCTTCTCGGCCTGGGAGCCGGAAGCCAGGTTGTACCAGGTGGCGTTGTCCGTGTAGTCGGTGGCCGCCAGGGTGAACTGGAAGTTCGTGTTGACGTTGCCGGCGCCCTGGCCGCCGTAGGCCGCGTTGAGGACCGCGAGCTGCTTGCTGACGTCCGTGGCCGTGAGCTTCCCGGTGGTGCCGGAGTGCACGACGTGGAAGTACACCGGGATGTTCACGACGGCCTCGGCGGCCGCCAGGCTGCGCTGCGGCTGGTTCTTGAGGGCCTTGTCCAGCTTCGACTTGAGGTCGGCGTCCATGGACTGCGCCTGCGCGTCGCTGATCGCGTTGGGCTCGTCCGCGTGTTCGTCGTGGGCGCGGGCGACGCGGGCGTTCGCGGCGCCGGAGGCGGCGGGCTGGTCGGCGCAGACCTCGGTGGGGGAGGCGGAGGCCGCGAGCGTGGTGGGGGACGCCAGCGGGGTGAAGGCCAGGGTTCCGGCCAGAACCGCCGTGCCCATCAGGCTGCGGCGGAGAAGGGGGGATATGCGGGCAACTGCGCGCACGTGTGCTCCTCGCGTGGGGGTGCGGGGTGGTGGGGGGTGGTGGCCTGAAGATCTTCTTCAGCTGGCGCGAAGCTTATGTGTGCATGACATATTCAGGTCAAGTGCCTTGCGTAAAAGATTTGTTGCTTCTGATGCGCATGGGGCGCCTGGTATGTACCAGACGCCCCATGTGGCAGGAGAATTGACGGTCGATCAGCGGACGGGCTGGTGCACCCGCTCCACCGTCTGGGTCCCGTTCAGCGTCCGGTACGACCGGCTCCACGCGGACGTGGCACCCGGCTGCCGCTTGTCGGACACCACGTAGTAGTCCATCTGCGAGCGCTCCGCCGTCACGTCCAGCACGCCGTAGCCGTGTGCGTCCATGTCGAGCCACTTCACGTGCCAGTTGGCGGCCTTGATGGCCGATTCGGCGACCAGCGAGAGGGTGTCCGGCAGGACGTGCAGGATGTCGTCGAGGTTGTCGGAGGTCACCGAAGTGACCACGAACTCGGTCGCCGCCGTGCCCGAGCCCGGGTACGTGGCCATGTTCATCGGGACCTCGTTCGCCCAGGCCATGTGGATGTCACCGGTCAGGAACACGGTGTTCTTGATGCCCCGGTCCTTCAGGTGTCCCAGCAGCTCCTTGCGGTCGTCCGTGTAGCCGTCCCACTGGTCCGCGCTGATCGCGATGCCGCCCTCGGGCAGGCCGAGCAACTTGGTGAGCGGCTTCAGCAGGTGCGCGGGGAGCGATCCGAAGGCCACCGGCGAGATCATCACGGAGGTGCCGACCAGCTTCCAGGTCGCCTCCGAGCCCGCGAGGCCCGACTTGAGCCAGTCCAGCTGGGCCCGCCCGGTGATGGTGCGCTCCGGGTCGTCCACCGAGCCGCTGCCGACCTTGGTCTGCTGCGAGCGGAAGGAGCGCAGGTCCAACAGGTGCAGGTCGGCGAGGGTGCCGAAGCGCAGCCGGCGGTAGACGGTGCCCGCGATGGAGGCGCGGACGGGCATCCACTCGAAGTACGCCTGCTTGGCGGCGGCGGCGCGGGCCGCCCACTCGCCCTCGGCCCCCGGGGTGTGGTTCTCGGCGCCGCCGGCCCAGGCGTCGTTGGCGAACTCGTGGTCGTCCCAGATGGCGATGATCGGGTGCGCGTGGTGCAGGGCCTGGAGGTCGGCGTCCGTCTTGTACTTGCCGTGGCGCGTGCGGTAGTCGGCGAGCGAGACGATCTCGTGCTTCGGCTCGTGCGGGCGTACGACGTACTTCGCCTCCGGATATCCCCCGGACTGGTACTCGTAGATGTAGTCGCCCAGGTGCAGGATCGCGTGCAGGTCCGTGCGGGCCGCCAGGTGGCGGTAGGCGGAGAAGTAGCCGGACTCCCAGTTGGCGCAGGAGACCACGCCGAAGCGGACCCCCTCGGTCGTCGTCTCGTGGGCCGGGGTGGTCAGGGTGCGCCCGACGGGGGAGGAGGTGCCGCCGGCGGTGAACCGGTACCAGTACGGCGTCTGCGGCTGCAGCCCGCGCACGTCCACCTTGACCGTGTGGTCGGTGGCGGCGCTCGCGGTGACGGTGCCGGAGCCGACGATGCGGGTGAAGCCCTTGTCGGCCGCCACTTCCCAGTTCACCTGGGTGGCCGGGCCGAGCCCGGAGCCGGGAACGGCTTCGGGCGTCGGGGTGACGCGGGTCCAGAGCAGGACCCCGTCGGGCAGCGGGTCGCCCGAGGCGACGCCGTGGAGGAAGGCGGGAGCGGTGCCCGCCGCGTGGGCGGCCGAGGCGCCCAGCGAGGTGAGGGGGGCCAGTGCGGCCGTGGCCGCGGCGGCCAGAACGACCGTGCGACGGCGGGGAGTTGCCGCGGACTGGGAGGAGGTGAGATGACTGGTCACGGATGATCATATTACCGACGGGTACACCTCTTCGAACAGATGCGTGCATGCAAAGGGCGGGCGAACTCTGGGAGTTCGCCCGCCCTTCGAGGAGGCCCGTCCGGACGGTGATTTCCGGATCGCCCCGGGATCAGCCCTGCAGGGCCTTGTCGATCGCCGCCGTGAACAGCTCCGCCGTCTGCGGAGTGTCGATCTTCTTGCCGTCCATCTTCAGGGTCGGCGTGCCCTTCACCCCGGACTTGTCGAAGGACTTCGACATCTCCAGCGCCCACCGGTCGTACGTACCGTCCTCGACGGCTTTCTTGAACTCGGCGTTGCCCTTGAGCGCCGGGACCGTGTCCGCGACCTTCAGCAGGTAGTCGTCCTTGGCGAAGCTGTCGACGCTCTCCTCGGGGTGCAGGTCCTTGGAGTACAGCGCGCCCTTGTACTGCAGGAAGGCCTCCGGGCTGACGTTCAGCGCCGCGCCCAGGGCGCTCAGCGCGTTCTTCGAGCCCTCGCCCTTGACGGCGTTGTCGATGAAGGTGGCGCCGATGTACTGGAGCTTGTACTTGCCCGCGTCCACGTCCTTCTTGATCTGCTCGCCGGCCGCCTGCTCGAAGGCGGCGCAGGCCGGGCAGCGCGAGTCCTCGTACAGCTCCAGGGTCTTCTTGGCGTCGGGCTTGCCGATGACGACCGTGGTGCCGTCCTCGCCCTCGGTGTTCTTCGGCTTGACCAGCTCGGCCGTGGCGGCCTTCTCCCAGTGGGTGGGCTGGTTGGACTGGACGACCGCGTAGCCGATGGCGCCGACCAGGCCGAGGGCCGCGACCACCGCGCCCGCCACGACGACCTGGCGGCGCACCTTGTCCTTCTTGGCCTGGGCCTCGCGCTCGGCGCGCAGGCGCTCGCGGGCCGCTGCCTTGTTCGCCTGGCTGTTGCGTGAACTCATCATGATCTCCGTGGGGTGTGGCGTGTGGAAGGGACTGCCGTACGTGCGTCAGGCGCGGGCGAGCGCGCCGAGCACGGGGGGTCCCCGCCGTCCCACGGAGTGTGCCGGGAAGCGGGTGCGGGCCCCGGCGGCCGGGCGGACCGACCGCAGCAGCGCCCGCGCCGGCCGGCGGACCACCGCGACCGAGGTCGCCGCCAGCAGCAGCGGCCGGAACGCGAAGGCGGCCACCGCCCGCAACAGCCGGCCCAGTGCCCGCTCGCCGTGCCGCAGCCAGGCCGCGGCCAGCAGCCCGACCGAGACGTGGGCGCCGAGCAGCAGCCAGGGCGTGTACGGCCCCGGCGAGGACAGCAGCGCGGCCGCGTCGGCCGGCCCGGTCACCTCGGTCAGCGGCCCGCCCACCGGCGTGCCGCCGCACAGGGCGTCCAGACCCATGGCGCGCAGCGGGCCCGCGACGGGTCCGCCGGCCGGGCCGTAACAGAGGTGCTGTCCGGTGGTGAAGACGGTGTCGGCGGCCAGCTCCAGCGGTACGAGCAGCCCGGCGATGGGGCCGAAGCCCCGTTCACGGCCCGCCAGCGCGTAGGCGATCGCGAACACACCCGCGAAGGCCCCGGCCACCAGCGTGCGCGGCAGCGGGACCTGGGACATCAGGACGTGCGAGCCCGAGGAGAGCAGTACGACGAGCGCGCTGAACAGCGCGGCCCGCAGCCCCCTGAGTCCCGTCCCGGAAATGTCCATCCTCGCGAGTGTGCCATGCGTTCCTGTGGAACGAGCGGCTCAGGGAGTGAGACGCCCGTTACGGAAGAGGTCCACGAAGATCTGGTGGTCGGCGCGCGCCCGGGCCCCGTACGCGTGGGCGAAGTCCACGAGCAGCGCCGCGAAGCCGTCCTCGTCGGCGGCGATCGCCGCGTCGATGGCCCGCTCGGTGGAGAAGGGCACCAGGGACTGCCCGCTCTCGGCCTCGTCGGCCGACGCGTGCATGGTCGCGGTCGCCCGGCCGAGATCGGCGACGACGGCCGCGATCTCCTCCGGGTCGTCCAGGTCCGACCAGTCCAGGTCCACCGCGTACGGGGAGACCTCCGCCACCAGCTGCCCGGCCCCGTCCAGCTCCGTCCAGCCCAGCCACGGGTCCGCGTGCGCCTGCAGGGCGCGCTGCGAGATGACCGTGCGGTGCCCCTCGTGCTGGAAGTACTCCCGCACCGCCCGGTCCGTGATGTGCCGGGAGGCCGCCGGGGTCTGCGCCTGCTTGAGGTAGATCACGACGTCGTTCTCCAGGGCGTCGCTGTGCCCCTCCAGCAGGATGTTGTAGGAGGGCAGGCCCGCCGAGCCGATGCCGACGCCCCGGCGCCCCACCACGTCCTTGACCCGGTAGGAGTCCGGACGCACGAGGGACTCGTCGGGGAGGGTCTCCAGGTACCCGTCGAAGGCGGCCAGCACCTTGTAGCGGGTGGCGGCGTCCAGCTCGATCGAGCCGCCGCCGGAGCTGAAGCGGCGCTCGTAGTCCCGTATCTCCGTCATGGAGTCCAGCAGGGAGAAACGGGTCCGGGAGCGGGCCGAGCGCAGCGCGTCCAGCAGCGGGCCCTCGGCGGTGTCCAGGGTGAAGGAGGGCACCTCCTCGTGCTTCGCGCCCGCCGCCAGCCGGTGGATCCGCTCCCGGTAGGCACCCGCGTAGATGCGCACCAGCTCGCTTATCTGGTCGTCGCTGAGCGCCTTGGTGTAGCCGATCAGGGCGACGGAGGCGGCGAACCGCTTCAGGTCCCAGGTGAAGGGGCCGACGTAGGCCTCGTCGAAGTCGTTCACGTTGAAGACGAGCCGACCGTTGGAGTCCATGTACGTGCCGAAGTTCTCGGCGTGCAGGTCTCCGTGGATCCACACCCGGCCCGTCCGCTCGTCCAGGTAGGGGCCGCCGTGCCGGTCCCGCTCCAGGTCGGAGTAGAAGAGACAGGCGGTACCCCGGTAGAAGGCGAAGGCCGAAGCCGCCATCTTGCGGAATTTGACCTGGAAGGCAGCGGGGTCGGCGGCGAGCAGCTCGCCGAACGCGGTGTCGAACACGTCGAGGATCTGCTCGGTGCGCTGCTCGTCGGTCGTCTCGGGGACCGCCATGGCGGGTTCCTCCTGGTGCACGGGCTGTTTCAGGTTCCGACCGACTGGACGCCGGATCGGTCCTCCTGGTTCTGCAACGCCCGACCGTACCGGTCAGTGCCCGTGATCTGTCACCCGGCCGACGTAGGATTCGAAGCTGCCCCCCGCCCCCCGCCCTCGGAGGACCCGCGCCGTGACAAAGCCGCCGTTCACGCACCTGCACGTCCACACCCAGTACTCGCTGCTGGACGGTGCCGCGCGGCTGAAGGACATGTTCAACGCGTGCAACGAGATGGGCATGACGCACATCGCCATGTCCGACCACGGCAATCTGCACGGCGCCTATGACTTCTTCCACACCGCGCAGAAGGCCGGCATCACGCCGATCATCGGCATCGAGGCGTACGTCGCCCCCGAGTCCCGGCGCAACAAGCGGCGCATCCAGTGGGGCCAGCCCCACCAGAAGCGCGACGACGTCTCTGGTTCCGGCGGTTACACCCACAAGACGATCTGGGCGGCGAACTCCACCGGCCTGCACAACCTCTTCCGGCTGTCCTCCGACGCGTACGCCGAGGGCTGGCTCACCAAGTGGCCGCGCATGGACAAGGAGACCATCAGCCAGTGGTCCGAGGGGCTGATCGCCTCCACCGGCTGCCCCTCCGGCGAGGTCCAGACCCGGCTGCGCCTCGGCCAGTTCGACGAGGCCCTCAAGGCCGCCTCCGACTACCAGGACATCTTCGGCAAGGGCCGCTACTTCCTGGAGCTGATGGACCACGGCATCGAGATCGAGCGCCGGGTGCGCGACGGGCTGCTGGAGATCGGCAAGAAGCTCGGCATCCCGCCGCTGGTCACCAACGACTCGCACTACACCTACGCGCACGAGGCCGGCGCCCACGACGCCCTGCTCTGCATCCAGACCGGCAAGAACCTCTCGGACCCGGACCGCTTCCGCTTCGACGGCACCGGCTACTACCTGAAGTCCACCGACGAGATGTACGCGGTCGACTCCTCGGACGCCTGGCAGGAGGGCTGCGCCAACACCCTCCTCGTCGCCGAGCAGATCGACACGACCGGCATGTTCGAGGCCAAGAACCTCATGCCGAGGTTCGAGATCCCCGAAGAGGGCTACACCGAGATCACCTGGTTCAAGGAGGAAGTGCGGCGCGGCATGGCCCGCCGCTACCCCGGAGGGGTACCCGACGACCGCCAGAAGCAGGCCGAGTACGAGCTGGACGTCATCATCCAGATGGGGTTCCCGGGCTACTTCCTCGTCGTCGCCGACTTCATCATGTGGGCGAAGAACAACGGCATCGCGGTGGGCCCCGGCCGAGGCTCCGCGGCCGGCTCGATCGTCGCGTACGCCATGGGCATCACCGACCTCGACCCGATCGAGCACGGGCTGATCTTCGAGCGGTTCCTGAACCCCGAGCGCGTCTCCATGCCCGACGTCGACATCGACTTCGACGAGCGCCGGCGCGTCGAGGTGATCCGGTACGTGACCGAGAAGTACGGCGAGGACAAGGTCGCCATGATCGGCACGTACGGCAAGATCAAGGCGAAGAACGCCATCAAGGACTCCGCACGCGTCCTCGGCTACCCGTACGCCATGGGCGACCGCCTCACCAAGGCGATGCCCGCCGACGTCCTCGGCAAGGGCATCGACCTCAACGGCATCACCGACCCCTCGCACCCGCGCTACAGCGAGGCGGGCGAGATCCGGGCGATGTACGAGAACGAGCCGGACGTGAAGAAGGTCATCGACACCGCCAGGGGTGTGGAGGGCCTGGTCCGGCAGATGGGCGTGCACGCGGCCGGCGTGATCATGTCCAGCGAGCCGATCGTCGACCACGCCCCGGTCTGGGTGCGGCACACCGACGGCGTGACGATCACGCAGTGGGACTACCCCCAGTGCGAGTCACTCGGCCTGATCAAGATGGACTTCCTGGGCCTGCGCAACCTGACCATCATGGACGACGCCGTCAAGATGGTGAAGGCCAACAAGGGCATCGAGCTCGACCTCCTCGCCCTCCCGCTGGACGACCCCAAGACGTACGAGCTGCTCTGCCGCGGTGACACGCTCGGCGTCTTCCAGTTCGACGGCGGCCCCATGCGCTCGCTGCTGCGCCTGATGAAGCCCGACAACTTCGAGGACATCTCCGCCGTCTCGGCCCTGTACCGGCCGGGCCCGATGGGCATGAACTCGCACACCAACTACGCCCTGCGCAAGAACAAGCAGCAGGAGATCACTCCGATCCACCCGGAGCTGGAGGAGCCCCTCAGGGAGGTCCTCGACATCACCTACGGCCTCATCGTGTACCAGGAGCAGGTGCAGAAGGCCGCCCAGATCGTCGCCGGGTACTCGCTCGGCGAGGCCGACATCCTGCGCCGTGTGATGGGCAAGAAGAAGCCCGACGAGCTGGCGAAGAACTTCACCATCTTCCAGGAGGGCGCACGCGGGAACGGCTTCAGCGACAAGGCCATCCAGGCCCTGTGGGACGTGCTGGTGCCGTTCGCCGGCTACGCCTTCAACAAGGCGCACTCCTCCGCGTACGGCCTGGTCACGTACTGGACCGCCTACCTCAAGGCGAACTACCCGGCCGAGTACATGGCGGGGCTCCTCACCTCGGTCAAGGACGACAAGGACAAGTCCGCGATCTACCTGAACGAGTGCCGGCGCATGGGCATCAAGGTGCTGCCGCCGAACGTCAACGAGTCGGAGTCGAACTTCGCCGCCCAGGGCGACGACGTGATCCTCTTCGGGCTCACCGCGGTGCGCAACGTCGGCCAGAACGTCGTCGAGTCGATCATCAAGAGCAGGAAGGCCAAGGGGAAGTACTCCACCTTCCCCGACTTCCTGGACAAGGTCGAGGCCGTCGTCTGCAACAAGCGCACCGTCGAGTCGCTGATCAAGGCCGGCGCCTTCGACGAGATGGGCCACACCCGCAAGGGCCTGGTCGCGCACCACGAGTCGATGATCGACAACGTGGTCGCGGTCAAGCGCAAGGAGGCCGAGGGACAGTTCGACCTGTTCGGCGGGATGGGTGACGAGAACGCGAGCGACGAGCCCGGCTTCGGCCTCGACGTGGAGTTCTCCGACGTCGAGTGGGAGAAGTCCTACCTGCTCGCCCAGGAGCGCGAGATGCTCGGCCTCTACGTCTCCGACCACCCGCTCTTCGGCCTGGAGCACGTGCTCTCCGACAAGACGGACGCCGGCATCTCCCAGCTGACCGGCGGCGAGCACTCCGACGGCGCCGTCGTCACCATCGGCGGCATCATCTCGGGCCTCCAGCGCAAGATGACCAAGCAGGGCAACGCCTGGGCCATCGCCACCGTCGAGGACCTGGCCGGCTCCATCGAATGCATGTTCTTCCCGGCGACCTACCAGCTCGTCTCCACCCAGCTGGTCGAGGACACCGTGGTCTTCGTCAAGGGCCGCCTCGACAAGCGCGAGGACGTCCCCCGCCTGGTCGCCATGGAGATGATGGTCCCCGACCTCTCCTCGGCCGGCACCAACGCCCCGGTGGTCCTCACCATCCCCACCGTCAAGGTCACGCCGCCGATGGTGACCCGTCTGGGCGAGATCCTGCGCCACCACAAGGGCAACACCGAGGTGCGGATCAAGCTCCAGGGGCCGCGGACCACCACCGTGCTCCGCCTCGACCGGCACCGCGTCCAGCCCGATCCGGCGCTCTTCGGCGACCTCAAGGTGCTGCTCGGACCGTCCTGCCTGGCCGGATAGCGGCCCCGACGGTACGCGCGGAAGGGTCCGCCCGGTGACATCGGGCGGGCCCTTCCGCGTACGAGTACGGCCGTCAGTTGTGGCCGAACTTCTTCTCCTTGCGCTTGTGCGCCATGTCCATCGGGCTCGGCGCCGAGGAGGAGGGCATCGACTCGGTCTCCGAGGTGCCCTTGGCCGGATCCTGCCCCGACCGGGGCTGCTGCTTGGCGGGCTGCTTCTGGTTCTTGTTCTTGGCCATGGTGGAGCCTCCGTGAGGGTCTAGGGGCCAGGACCGCCTTCACACTCACACAACGCCAGAAACCGCGCATTTTGGATCATTACTGCGCGTAGCGGATGGCTCCCGCCCCGTCGACCGTGAGATCCGCCACGCCGATGATCGAGTTCCGGCCTTCAACACCCTTGGGGTCGGGCAGACTCGGGGAACCGCCGCAAAGCACAGAGGACCCCCAGGGAAGAGGGTGGAACGCGTGGACCGCTGCGTCGTCCTGGTGGATGCCGGCTACCTGCTGGGTGCCGCCGCCAGCCTTCTCGCCGGGGAGCCCTCCCGCTCCCGGATCACCATCGACCATGCCGCCCTCATCCAGGGCCTGCGCGAGCGGGCCGAGGCCGACACCGAACAGCCCCTGCTGCGCATCTACTGGTTCGACGGAGCGCCCGACCGGGTGCCCCAGCCCGAACACCGGCGGCTGCGCGTCATGCCCCGCGTCACCGTCCGGCTCGGCGCCCTAACCCGCAGCGACGGCCGCTGGGCGCAGAAGGGCGTCGACGCCGCCATGCACGCCGAACTCACCGAGCTGGCCCGCAACCGGGCCTGCTCCGACGTGGTCCTGGTCACCGGCGACGGCGACCTGCTGCCCGGCCTGATGTCCGCCAAGGAACACGGCGTCGCCGTCCACCTGTGGGCCGTCCAGGCCGCCGACGGGGACTACAACCAGTCCGAGGACCTCGTCGCCGAGGCCGACGAACGCCGGGTCCTGGACCGGGCCTGGATCACCCGGGCCGTCCGCGCCAAGGACCTCACCGGACTGTGCTCCCCGCCGCCCGCACCGCGCCCCGACATCGCCGCCATCCTCTCGGCCCCGCTGCCCGAGGCGGCGCTCGCCGAGGCCGCCCGCAACGGCGCCGCCGCCAACGGGACGGAAGACCGCGACGGAGCCCCCGTACCGGCACCCGCCACCCCCGGGGGCAAGCCGGTGCCCACCCCCAAGGACCTGGCCGGTGCGCTGCGCGCCACCGGCCAGCAGGGCCACCCGCAGACCGGGCCGAGCGGCGCCCACGCCCCCGCCAGCGCCCTGCGCTGGTCCTCCGACAAGGGGTGGATCGACCGGGCCGGACCGCTGGGCGAGCCCGCCGAGACCGCTTCGCTGCCCACCCTCGCCCAACTCACCAGCGCCGAACAGCGCTGGGCGGACCGCGAGGAGGACATCACCACCGTCGGCGGAGACCCGTTCGAGGTGGGACAGGTGTTCGCCCGACGCTGGATGGAGCGGCTCCCGGAGACCGTGCACCTGCAGAAGCTGGCCACGATGTACCCGCGGATCCCGCACCGGATCGACGGCGAACTGCTGCGCTACGCGGCCCGGTTCGGGCTGCTCGCGCACAAGGACGACCAGATCGACGAGCACGACCGGTACGCCATCCGCGCCGGGTTCTGGCGGGAGATCGACGTCCGGGCCGCCGCCGAACACGTGGCCGCCGGACCGGCCACCGAGTCCGGAGCCGGCCCCGGCGAGCTCGCGGCCCCGCTGACCCCGACGGCCGAGTAGGGCCGAGAACCCCGTAGGCTGCTCCCTCGTGAGTACGGGCACAGCACAGGCGCGAGAAGGCACGGCAGCGGCCGCGGGAGCGGCGCCGGACGTCATCTTCACGGTGCGTGACCTGGTCAAGACGTATCCCGCGGTACGCGGCCGGCGCGGGGCCCCCGCCCTGCCCGAGACCCGCGCCAACGACGGGATCTGCCTGGACGTCCGGCGCGGCGAGATCTTCGGACTGCTCGGCCCCAACGGCGCCGGCAAGTCCACCCTGGTCCGCCAGCTCACCGGCCTGATGCGGCCGGACTCCGGCTCGGTGACCCTGCTCGGCCACGACCTCGTGGGCCACCCCGGACGGGCCTCCCGGCTGCTCGCCTACCTGGGGCAGGAGTCCACCGCCCTGGACGAGCTCACGGTGGCGCTGGCCGCCGAGACCACCGCCCGGCTGCGCGGACAGGGCGCCCGCGCCGCCCGGGCCGAGCGCGACGCCGTACTGGAGGAGCTCGGGCTGACCCCGATCGCCGGACGGCCCCTGAAGAAACTTTCCGGCGGCCAGCGCCGCCTCGCCTGCTTCGCCACCGCTCTGGTGGGGGAGCGGCCCGTACTGGTCCTCGACGAGCCCACCACCGGCATGGACCCGGTCGCCCGCCGGGCCGTGTGGTCCGCCGTCGACCGGCGGCGCGCGCAACACGGCGCGACGGTCCTGCTCGTCACCCACAACGTCATCGAGGCCGAGACCGTCCTCGACCGGGTCGCCGTCATCGACCAGGGCAAGGTCATCGCCTGCGACACCCCGGCCGGACTGAAGGCCACCGTCTCGGGCGAGGTCCGGCTGGACCTGGTCTGGCGCGAAAGCGCTCCGCTGGAGGTCCCGGAGGTCGCCGAGCTGCGCGACCGGGCGGTCGAGTCCGGGCGCCGCTGGGTGCTCCGGCTGGCCCCGGACGAGGCGAGGGCGGCGGTGGCCTCGGTCACCGGGGGCCCGGCCTTCGCCGCGCTCGACGACTTCACCCTGGCCACCCCCAGCCTCGAAGACGTGTACCTGGCCCTCGGCGGCAAGACGAAAGGGCTGGTGAAGTCGTGAGCGACCGTTCAACGGGGGCCGTCCGGGCCGTGCTCGCGCCCGATGCCGTGCCCTCGCCCCCGGCGGCCGCCGCGCCGGCGGGCGCCGCCGACGACCTCGCACAGACACTGCAGCCCGCGCCGCTGGCGCCCGGCGCGCGGTTCTTCCCCGCCCTGGCCGCCGTCTACCGGGCCCAGCTGTCCCGGGCCCGGGTGGCCCGGATCCCGCTGCTGTTCGTCGCCACCTTCCAGTCCGTCGGGATCATGATCCTGATGCGGGGCGTGGTCGACGGGGGCTCGGAGGCCCGCGCCGTCGTCGCCGGCTCCTCGGTGCTCGTCGTTGCCTTCGTCGCCCTAAACCTGCTCGCCCAGTACTTCGGGCAGCTGCGGGCCGGCGGCGGGCTCGACCACTACGCCACCCTGCCCGTGCCGCCGGCGTCGGTGGTGCTGGGCGCGGCCGCCGCGTACGCCTCCTTCACGCTGCCGGGGACCCTGGTCACCGCCGTCTTCGGATGCCTGCTGTTCGGGCTGCCGATGAGCGGACTGTGGATCCTGGCCGCGGTGGTACCGCTGGCCGGGGCCGCGCTGGCCGGGCTCGGCGCGGCGCTGGGACTGCTCGCACCGCGGCAGGAGCTGGCCACCCTCGCGGGGCAGCTCGGCATGTCGGCGGCGCTGCTGCTCGGGGTGCTGCCGCCCGAGCGGATGCCGGGGGTGATCGTATGGGCCCGGGACCTGCTGCCGTCCACGTACGGCGTCGAGGCGTTCGCCCGTACGTTCGCTCCGGAGCCGGACTGGGCCGCCGTCGCCTTCGACCTGGGCGTGTGCGGGGCCGTCGGGGTCCTCTCGCTCACCGTCGCGACCTGGGCGTACCGCCGGGCGGCCGTCCGCTGACACGGTCCGCCGACGCCGCTGCCGAGCACACCTGGCACGATGTGGGGGTGACCGAAGCCGTGACCCCGCAGTCCCCGCTCGACCCGCCGTCGCTCCCGACCGAGAAGCCGGGGGCCGCCTCCGGGGCGATCACCCCGGAGGACGTCCGGGACGGGGCCGTCGTCGCCCTGCTCGTCGGGGCGGCCGGACTGCTCCTCGGCCTGCTGTGGCTGTGGCTGGCCCCCCGGGTGCAGTACGTCTCCAACGGGGAGGCCGTGTTCCTGCACAACAGCGAGAGCGAGGCGCGGATCGCCTCCGACGGCACCTTCTTCCTGCTGTCGCTGGGGCTGGGCGTGCTCACCGCCGTCGGCACCTTCCTGTGGCGCCGGGCCGGCGGTGTGCCGCTGGTGATCGGGCTGGCCGTCGGGTCCTGCTTCGGAGCACTGGTGGGATGGCGGTTCGGACTGTGGCTGGGCCCGTCGTCGGACCTCGTCGCGGCCGCGAAGCAGGCGGGCAAGGGGGTTCCGTTCGACGCGCCGCTGGAGCTGCTCGCGCACGGGGCGCTGTTGGTCTGGCCAATGACCGCCGTGCTGCTGCACCTGGGGCTGACCGCGTTGTGGACGCCGCGGGAACCGGATCCCGAGCCCGTGCTCGGCTGGTCGGGGTTCTACCAGGCACCGACGTCGGCGACGCCGCCGCCCGCCGATGCCGCTCCCTCGGCACCGGAGGCCCCGCGGTCCTGACCCCGCCGGGGCTCCGCCCCCGGACCTCGCGCCTCAAACGCCGGCGGGGCTGAAGGATCGGGGATCCGCCCCGGACCCGCGCCTCAAGCGCCGGCGAGGCTGGGAGAGCCGGGCTTCGCCCCGTGCCCGCGCCTCAAACGCCGGCAGGGCTAGTTCTGACGGGCGATCGGGGCCAAGGTGGCCGAGGTGAGGGTGGTCAGGTCCGACGGGGAGAGTTCGATCTCCAGGCCGCGGCGCCCCGCCGAGCAGCAGATCGTGGGGTGCGCCGAGGCCGAGGCGTCGATCACCGTGCGCAGCCGCTTGCGCTGCCCCAACGGGGAGATGCCGCCGAGGACGTAGCCCGTGGTGCGCTCCGCCAGGGTCGGGTCGGCCATCGCCGCACGCTTGCCGCCGACCGCCGTCGCCAGGGCCTTCAGGTCCAGTGACCCCGAGACCGGGACCACCGCCACCGTCAGGACCCCGTCCACGTCCGCGACCAGGGTCTTGAAGACCTGCGCGGGCGAGACGCCGAGCGCCTGCGCCGCCTCCTCCCCGTACGAGGGATGGGCCGGGTCGTGCTCGTACGCGTGCGTGGTGAACGGCACGCCCGCAGCCGTCAGGGCGACGATCGCCGGGGTGCCCGCCGCCTGCTTGGACTTCTTCGCCATGTGTGTGCTCAGTTCGGGCTCGTCGGGGCACGGGTCAGGTCCACCGCCGGAAGGGACGGGAGGTGACGGATCACCGCCGTCTCCGTACGCAGCAACTTCAGCTCCTCCGCCAGCCGGGTCGCGGTGTCCGGGGCCTGGAGCAGCCGCTGCTTCGCCGGGATGTCCAGCACCGCCGCCGCAGCCACCAGGTAGGAGACCACCGAGGGCTCGTCGGGGAGCTCCGCGCCCGTCAGGGACCGCTCGCGGGCCCCTGCCAGCCGCTTCTGGTAGTTGCGGAAGGCCCGCAGCACGCCCTCGGCCAGGACGCCCGCGCCGTCGCCCGCGTCCTCCGGGAGCTCTTCCAGCTCAGCCGTCAGGAAGGGGCCCGAGGCGTCGACCGAGACCAGGCGGACCCGCGTCGTACCGGTCGCCAGGACCTCGAAGCTGCCGTCCTCCCGCTCCCGGACGGTCGCCGCGTCGGCGATGCAGCCCACCCGGTGGAAGGCCTGGATCGGGTCGGGGCCGAAGCCCGCCGCCGGGCCCCGCTCGGGCAGGGACGTCTGGTCCGGCAGGCCGGGCGCGGTCGGCGCGACCTCCCGGCCGTCGCGGATCGCGACGACCGCGAAACGGCGCGGCTCGTCCTCACCCGCCTTCAACAGCTCGCGCATCATGGCGCGATAACGCTCCTCGAAGATGTTCAGCGGGAGGACGAGTCCCGGGAACAGCACCGAATTCAGCGGGAAGAGGGGCAGGCGAACGGTGGTCACGACGCACAGGGTAATCGCCCGGGCCACCGAGGGTGTCCGGCGTTTGAGGGGCGGACGGCGTCACGTGCCCCGTCCGCCGGACGACCCCCGCCCCCGTCACCCCCGCCGCAGGAGCCGGGAAGCCCCCGCCGCCACCGTCGTGGCCAGGATCCAGCCCATGACGACCAAGCCCGCCGCCCCCCACTGCCAGCCGCCCTCCAGCTTCCACTGACCCTGCTGACCGAGGTCGATCACCGGAAGCAGCAGGTCCAGCGCGTACAGGGCGGCGCTCCACTGCGGATGCTCGTCCTCCTTGATCGCCGGCGGGTGGAGCTGCGAGAACAGCAGCGCCCCCGCCGCCCAGAGCACCGCCATCCACAGCGCGGCCCGGCCCGGCCGGTAGCCGTAGACCACCGTCCAGTCCTGGAGGTACCCCCACGCCTTCGGCCCCAGCGGCAGCGTGGCCCGGCGCCGCCGCTGCTTGGCCAGCAGCACCTCGCGGGCGTCCTGGTCCTCGCCGCTCGCCCGCAGTACGGCGGCCAGCCGCTCGTACGGCTCCGGCGAGTACTCGGGAGTGGCGGCCTCCAGCCACTCCAGGCGGCGGGAGAGCGGGAAGTGCCCCCGGGGCGCGAGGTTCTCGTAGACGAAGCCCTCGATGGACAGCCCGCCCGGGCCCGGCCAGCTCGTGGACGTGTCGACCAGCTTGACCACCTTGGCCCCGGACACCACCACCCGGCCCTGCTCCGGCCGCTCGCCGACGAACCGGAACTCGGGGGTCTGGATCCGGCGCAGCGATATCTCCTGCTCGGGCGTGAGCGTGAACCGCGCCCCGTAGAAGTCGATGGCGTCACCGAAGCGGCCGTCGTCCAGCCGCAACCCGCCCCGGCACTCGAAGTGCTGGGCCCGCCGGCCCCGGGTGGGCGTCGGCCCCAGCCCGTACGGGGGAGTGGAGGAACCCCCGTACGCCGCGTAGTCCAACGCGATGGAGGTCAGGTACAGGGTCCGCTCGACGGTCAGCTGCGGGGCGTTCAGCGCGAACCGTCCCTGCGGGTTGCGCAGGCGGGCCCCCCGCAGGTTCATCGACACGCCGACCTTCGCGCCGCGCAGGCTCACCTCCCCGTACGTCTCCAGCAGCTCCCCCTGTAAGTCCTGCGCCACCGACATCCCGTCCGCGGAGATCGCCCGGCCCTTGTTGTCGCGCTGCACCACGGCCTGGCTGACCAGCAGGTCGGTGCCGATCTGCGCGTCGGTCAGCCGGATCCCGCGCGCCACCCGGCAGCGCGGCAGGTGCAGATCGCCCTCGGTGTGCAGCCGGGCCGCCTCCAGCCGCGGTATCGCGCAGTTGATCAGGCGCAGCGTGCCGAAGCGGGCCTCGGACAGCTGGATCTCGCTGTCGAAGCGGCAGGACTGGAGCTCCACGTACGGGGCCACCGCGCCACCGGACAGTTCCAGCCGCCCGCTGATCCGCACCCCGCGCAGCTTGAGGGAGGCCACCCGGCCCGGCACGGGCGGCGGACCGTGCAGCAGCAGCCGGGCGACCACCCGGGCGCGGACGCTGCGCTCGGGCCCCCAGACGTGCTCGGCGTGCGGATCGTCGCGGTCGGCGGCGCGGGCGCTGAGATCGCAGACGCTGCCCGTGCGGTAGGCGTCCCACATGCGGCGTTCGGAAGCGGTGAGATCCGCCGGTTCCTCGTCCGTGCGCGCCTCGGTCACGGCGGCCCCCCTCCGCTGTCATCTCCGTGTACGGGGAAAGCTATCGGGCGCCTGTGACATCCGGGGCCCGTATCAGCCAGTGATACGGGCGAACGGTGGCGCGAAGCGGTCTGAGAGAATTGTGGGGTGATCTCTCGTATCGACCTGCGCGGTGACGCCCTCCCCGAGGGCGGCGCCCTGCGCTCCCTGCTGCCCCGTGCCGAGTTCGACGTAGAAGCCGCCCTGGAGAAGGTGCGGCCCATCTGCGAGGACGTCCATCATCGTGGCACGGCGGCGCTGATCGAGTACGCGCAGAAGTTCGACGGCGTCGAGCTCTCGCAGGTCCGGGTACCCGCGGAGGCCATCAAGGCCGCCCTGGAACAGCTGGACCCGGCCGTCCGCGCCGCCCTGGAGGAGTCGATCCGGCGCGCCCGGATCGTGCACCGCAATCAGCGCCGCACCGAGCACACCACCCAGGTGGTCCCCGGCGGCACCGTGACCGAGAAGTGGGTTCCCGTGGAACGCGTGGGGCTCTACGCCCCGGGCGGCCGCTCGGTCTACCCGTCCTCCGTCGTCATGAACGTCGTACCGGCCCAGGAGGCGGGCGTCGAGTCGATCGCGCTCGCGTCCCCGCCGCAGCGTGAGTTCGGCGGACTGCCGCACCCGACGATCCTCGCCGCGTGCGCGCTGCTCGGCGTGGACGAGGTGTACGCGGCCGGCGGCGCCGTGGCCGTCGCGATGTTCGCGTACGGCACGGAGGACTGCCTGCCGGTCAACATGGTGACCGGCCCCGGCAACATCTGGGTCGCCGCCGCCAAGCGCTACTTCACCGGGAAGATCGGCATCGACACCGAAGCCGGCCCGACCGAGATCGCCGTCCTCGCCGACTCCACGGCCGACCCGGTGCACGTCGCCGCCGACCTGATCAGCCAGGCCGAGCACGACCCGCTGGCCGCCGCCGTGCTCGTCACGGACTCCGCGGAGCTCGCGGACGCCGTCGAGCAGGAGCTGGCGCCGCAGGTCGCCGCGACCAAGCACGTCGAGGACCGGATCAAGCCGGCGCTGGCCGGTAAGCAGTCCGCGATCGTGCTGGTCGACAGCCTGGAGGACGGCCTCAAGGTCGTCGACGCGTACGGCGCCGAGCACCTGGAGATCCAGACCGCCGACGCCGCCTCCTGGGCCGCCCGCGTCCGCAACGCCGGCGCCGTCTTCGTCGGCCCGTGGGCCCCGGTCTCCCTGGGCGACTACTGCGCCGGCTCGAACCACGTGCTGCCCACCGGCGGCTGCGCCTGCCACTCCTCCGGCCTGTCCGTGCAGTCCTTCCTGCGCGGCATCCACATCGTCGACTACACGCGCGACGCCCTCGCCGAGGTCACCCACCACGTGGTGACGCTGGCCGAGGCCGAGGACCTGCCCGCGCACGGCGCCGCCCTGAAGGCACGCTTCGGATGGAAGGTCCCGAACCAGTGAGCATCGGAATCGACGACCTCCCCATCCGGGACGAGCTGCGCGGCAAGTCTCCGTACGGAGCCCCGCAGCTCGACGTGCCCGTCCAGCTGAACACCAACGAGAACCCGTACGAGCTGCCCGAGGAGCTCGTGCGGCGCATCGCCGAGCGCGTCTCCGAGGCGGCCCGCACCCTCAACCGCTACCCCGACCGGGACGCGGTCGAGCTGCGCACCGAGCTCGCCGCCTACCTCACCCGTACCGGCAAGCACCCGGTCGCACGGGAGAACGTCTGGGCCGCCAACGGCTCCAACGAGGTCATCCAGCAGCTGCTGCAGACCTTCGGCGGACCCGGCCGCACCGCGCTCGGCTTCGAGCCCTCCTACTCGATGCACGCGCTGATCTCCCGCGGCACCGGCACCGGCTGGATCTCCGGGCCGCGCCGCGAGGACTTCACGATCGACGTGGAGGCGGCCGAGCAGGCGATCACCGAGAACGCCCCCGACGTCGTCTTCATCACCTCGCCCAACAACCCCACGGGCACCGCGGTCGACGCCGAGACGGTCCTCGCCCTCTACGAGGCGGCGCAGGCGGCCAAGCCTTCCCTGGTGATCGTCGACGAGGCGTACGTGGAGTTCAGCCACCGCGACTCGCTGCTGCCCCTCATCGAGGGCCGCCCGAACCTGGTGGTCTCCCGGACCATGTCCAAGGCCTTCGGCGCGGCCGGCCTGCGCCTGGGCTACCTGGCGGCGCACCCCGCCGTCGTCGACGCCGTCCAGCTGGTGCGCCTGCCGTACCACCTGTCGGCCGTCACCCAGGCCACCGCACTGGCCGCCCTGGAACACACCGACACCCTGCTCGGCTACGTCGAGCAGCTCAAGGCCGAACGCGACCGCCTGGTCGCCGAACTGCGGGCCATCGGATTCGAGGTCACCGATTCCGACGCGAACTTCATCCAGTTCGGGAAGTTCGCGGACTCGCACACCGCCTGGCAGAAGATCCTCGACCAGGGCGTCCTGGTCCGCGACAACGGCGTACCGGGATGGCTGCGGGTCACCGCCGGCACCCCGGCGGAGAACGACGCGTTCCTGGGAGCGGTTCGCGCACTGAAGAAGGAGCAGCACGCATGAGCCGCATCGGACGGGTCGAACGGACCACCAAGGAGACTTCGGTCGTCGTCGAGATAAACCTCGACGGCACCGGCCAGGTCGACGTCTCGACGGGCGTGGGCTTCTACGACCACATGCTCGACCAGCTCGGCCGCCACGGCCTCTTCGACCTCACCGTCAAGACCGAGGGCGACCTGCACATCGACAGCCACCACACCATCGAGGACAGCGCGCTCGCGCTGGGCGCCGCCTTCAAGCAGGCCCTCGGTGACAAGGTCGGCATCTACCGCTTCGGCAACTGCACCGTGCCGCTCGACGAGTCCCTCGCCCAGGTGACCGTCGACCTGTCCGGCCGCCCCTACCTCGTGCACACCGAGCCCGAGAACATGGCGCCGATGATCGGCACGTACGACACGACGATGACCCGGCACATCTTCGAGTCCTTCGTCGCGCAGGCCCAGATCGCCCTGCACGTCCACGTCCCGTACGGCCGCAACGCCCACCACATCGTGGAGTGCCAGTTCAAGGCCCTCGCCCGGGCGCTGCGCTACGCCGCCGAGTTCGACCCGCGCGCGGCCGGCATCCTGCCCTCCACGAAGGGCGCCCTCTAGCCGTGAACGGCCTGAACACCATCCTGATCGTCCTCGGCCTGTTCCTGGCCGGGGGCGTCTACTCCTTCCAGAAGCAGAAGATGCCCAAGTCGGTCATCATCCTGCTGGCTCTGGCCTCCGCGATGTGTCTGGCCGCCGGAGTCCTGCGAATCCAGGGAATTTGGGAATGAGCGCAGTCCGCCCCACCAAGAACGTCGTCGTCTTCGACTACGGCTTCGGAAACGTCCGCTCCGCCGAGCGGGCCCTCGCCCGCGTCGGCGCGAACGTCGAGATCACCCGCGACTACGACAAGGCCATGGACGCCGACGGACTCCTCGTCCCCGGCGTCGGCGCCTTCTCCGCCTGCATGCAGGGCCTCAAGGACGCCCGCGGTGACTGGATCATCGGCCGCCGGCTCTCCGGCGGCCGCCCGGTCATGGGCATCTGCGTCGGCATGCAGATCCTCTTCGAACGCGGCATCGAGCACGGCGTCGAGACCGAGGGCCTCGACGAGTGGCCCGGCACGGTCGGCCCGCTCAAGGCCCCGATCGTCCCCCACATGGGCTGGAACACCGTCGAAGCCCCGGCCGACAGCCAGGCCTTCAAGGGAATGGACGCCGACGCCCGGTTCTACTTCGTGCACTCCTACGCGGCGCACGACTGGAGCCTCGAAATCACCAACCCGGCGATCCGCGCCCCCAAGGTCACCTGGGCCACCCACGGCGAGCGCTTCGTGGCGGCGGTGGAGAACCGGGCCCTGTGGGCCACGCAGTTCCACCCCGAGAAGTCCGGCGACGCCGGCGCCCAGCTCCTCACCAACTGGATCGAGACCCTGTGATGACCGCACCCACGCTCGAACTCCTGCCCGCGGTCGACGTCCGCGACGGACAGGCCGTCCGCCTCGTGCACGGGGTCTCCGGCAGCGAGACCTCCTACGGCTCCCCGCTGGACGCGGCCCTCGCCTGGCAGCGCTCCGGCGCCGAATGGCTGCACCTGGTCGACCTGGACGCCGCCTTCGGCACCGGCGACAACCGCGCCCTGGTCGCCGAGATCACCCGCGCCATGGACATCAAGGTCGAGCTCTCCGGCGGCATCCGCGACGACGCCTCGCTCGCCGCGGCCCTCGCCACCGGCTGCACCCGCGTCAACCTGGGCACCGCCGCCCTGGAGACCCCCGAGTGGGCCGCCAAGGCCATCGCCGAGCACGGCGACAAGATCGCGATCGGCCTCGACGTGCGCGGCACCACCCTCAAGGGCCGCGGCTGGACCAGCGAGGGCGGCGACCTCTACGAGACCCTCGCCCGCCTGGACTCCGAGGGCTGCGCCCGGTACGTCGTCACCGACATCGGCAAGGACGGCACGCTGACCGGCCCCAACCTGGAGCTGCTGAAGAACGTCTGCGCCGCCACCGACCGGCCCGTCGTCGCCTCCGGCGGCATCTCCTCCCTCGACGACCTGCGGGCGCTGTCCGAACTGGTTCCGCTGGGCGTCGAGGGCGCGATCGTCGGCAAGGCCCTGTACGCCAAGGCCTTCACCCTGGAAGAAGCCCTGAAGGTGGTATCCGCATGAGTTCCGACGCCGTACGCCGCATCTCCTCCGGCGGCCCCTATGAGGACGTCATCGCGTACTCCCGCGCCGTGCAGCTGCCGAACGGCCTGGTCCTGGTCTCCGGCTGCACCGCGGCCGACGCGGGTGGCCCGTACGACCAGACCGTCGCCGCCTTCGGCGTCGCCTTCAAGGCGCTCGCCCAGGCCGGCCTCGGCCCCGAGGACGTCGTGCGCACCCGCATGTACCTGACGCACGCCCGGGACGTGGACGAGGTGGGCCGCGCCCACAAGGAACTCTTCGACGCGGTCCGCCCGGCCGCGACCATGCTCATCGTCTCCGGCTTCGTCGACCCCAGCATGGTCGTCGAGGTGGAGGTCGAGGCGTTCAAGGCGGTGGCGGAATGACCCTCGCCGTACGCGTGATCCCCTGCCTGGACGTGGACAACGGCCGGGTCGTCAAGGGCGTCAACTTCCAGAACCTGCGCGACGCGGGCGACCCGGTGGAGATGGCCAAGCTGTACGACGCCGAGGGCGCCGACGAGCTGACCTTCCTCGACATCACCGCGTCCTCCGGGAACCGCGAAACCACCTACGACGTGGTGCGCCGCACCGCCGAGCAGGTCTTCATCCCGCTCACGGTGGGCGGCGGCGTCCGCACGGCCGACGACGTCGACAAGCTGCTGCGGGCCGGCGCGGACAAGGTCGGCGTGAACACCGCCGCCATCGTCCGCCCCGAGCTGATCCAGGAGATCGCGGAGCGCTTCGGCCGGCAGGTCCTCGTCCTGTCCGTCGACGCGCGCCGCACCGCTGCCGGAACCTTCGAGGTCACCACGCACGGCGGCCGGCAGGGCACCGGCATCGACGCGGTCGAGTGGGCGCACCGGGCGGCCGAACTGGGTGCGGGCGAGATCCTGCTCAACTCGATGGACGCGGACGGCACCAAGGACGGCTACGACGTCGAGATGATCGCGGCGGTCCGCAAGCACGTCACGGTCCCGGTGATCGCCTCGGGCGGCGCGGGCCGCCTCGCCGATTTCGCCCCGGCGATCGAGGCGGGTGCCGATGCGGTGCTCGCGGCGTCGGTCTTCCACTTCGGCGACCTGCGCATCTCGGAGGTCAAGTCGGCCCTCCGCGAAGCGGGCCACCCGGTCCGCTGATCCCGCCCGGGGGTTGCGGTTCCGGGTGCGGGCCGGTGGCCGCGCCTCAATCGCCGGCGGGGCTGGGTTTGGCTTCGGGTGGGGCGGGGCCCCTCCGGGGGCTCTCCTCGGCTCGCGCCAGGCGGCCGTGGTCCTGCCGTTCGGCCTGGGTTGCGCGCTCGTCCTGCGGGGAGCCCCCGGAGTGTCCCCGCCCCACGGCCCGGTGTGAGGCGGCCGGGGTGGGGGTGTGGGGACGGTGGGGGTGTCCCCGCAGGACGAGCGCGCAACCGCCGGGTACGGCCGAGATGGCCCGTCAGGCGCGAGCCGAGGAGACACCCCCCGGCGGCCCCGCATTCCCACCCCCCGGTCCCGACCCCGCCCAGGGGGCCAAACCCAGCCCCGCCGGCGTTTGAGGCGCAACCACCGGCCCGCACCAGCCCGGCCCGGCCCGCACCAGCCCGGCCCGGCCCGGCCCGGCCCGGCCCGGCCCGGCCAGGGCAACGGCAGGCACCGGGCCGCACCCGGAGGGGACCCGCACCGCCCGGCCAGGGCAACGGCAACCACCGGCCCGCACCAGCCAGGCCTGGCCAGGGGACTGGTTGAATGGGTGGGTGATCGAGATCGTGGGGGTCGTCGCCGGCGGCGTGGTGGCCGGGTGGCTGCTGCGGCGCAAGCACCGTGCGCGGGTGGCCGCCGGGCCCGCGGCCGGGATTCCCTGCATGGGCAGGACACCGGCCGGTGAGGGCCGCTGGCGGGTGGGCCGCGTGTACGCGGACCAGGGCGCGGCCCGGTGGGTTCCGCGGCGCGGGGAGTCCGTGGCGCTGCCCGGCGGGCGGGCCACCGGGATCCGGGTCCCGTCCGTGAAGGAGGGGATCTCCATCAATCCCGGCTCGCGGATCGTCACCTGTTCCTATGACGGCGGCGGGAGCATCGAGATCGCCGTCATGCCGTTCGACGTGCGGGAGCTGCTGGAGGCCGTACCGCAGGCCGAGTCCTGACGGCCGCGCTCAGCCGTTGAGCTCCGCCAGGACGCGCAGGGTGTGGGGGTCCGGGGCCGTCAGGAGGAGGTCGGTGACCGGGCCCTTGCGCCAGAGGTCCAGGCGTTCCGCGATCCGTTCCCGGGGGCCGATGAGCGAGATCTCGTCGGCGAAGGCGTCCGGTACGGCCAGGACCGCCTCCTCCTTGCGGCCCGCGAGGAACAGCTCCTGGATGCGGCGGGCCTCCTCCTCGTAGCCCATGCGGGCCATCAGGTCGGCGTGGAAGTTGCGGGCCGCGTGGCCCATGCCGCCGATGTAGAAGCCGAGCATCGCCTTGACCGGGAGCAGTCCCTCCGCGACGTCGTCACAGACCTTGGCGCGGGCCATCGGCGCGATCATGAAGCCCTCGGGGAGGTCGGTGAGGGAGGCCCGGTAGACGTCGGTGCGGGTCGGGGACCAGTACAGGGGGAGCCAGCCGTCTGCGATCCGGGTGGTCTGGGCGATGTTCTTCGGGCCCTCCGCGCCGAGCAGCACCGGCAGGTCCGCCCGCAGCGGGTGGGTGATGGGCTTCAGGGGTTTGCCGATTCCGGTGGCGTCGGCGCCCCGGTACGGGTGGCCGTGGAAGCGGCCGTCGAGCTCCACCGGGGCCTCGCGGCGCAGTACCTGGCGGATGACGTCCACGTACTCGCGGGTGGCGGTGAGCGGTGAGGAGGGGAAGGGGCGCCCGTACCAGCCCTCGACGACCTGCGGTCCGGACAGGCCGAGGCCGAGCATCATCCGGCCGCCGGAGAGGTGGTCCAGGGTCAGGGCGTGCATGGCCGTGGCGGTCGGGGTGCGGGCGGCCATCTGCGCGATGGCCGTGCCGAGGCGGATCCGCGAGGTGTGCGCGGCGATCCAGGTCAGCGGGGTGAAGGCGTCGGAGCCCCAGGCTTCGGCGGTCCACACCGAGTGGTAGCCGAGGTTCTCGGCCTCGGTGGCGAGGTCGAGGTGGGCGGGGGAGGGGCCGCGGCCCCAGTAGCCGAGTGCGAGTCCGAGGCGCATGTACGGTCCCTCCAGAATCTGACAAGGCGTCAGGTGACTGTAGGGCAACGGCCCCCCGCCCGGAAGGGCGGGGGGCCGTCGGTGCGGGTCCGGGCGGCGGTCAGCCGCGCTGGATGCCCGAGGTGTCGTTCAGCACGCCGCGGCGGCCGTCCTGGGTCTGGGCGATCAGGGTGGCCGCGCCACGCTGCTCGACGGCCAGGTACCAGGTGCCCGGGGCGAGTTCCGCGATCGGGGTCGGGGAGCCGTCCTCCGCGTACAGCGGGCGGGCCACCGGCACCGCGAACCAGAACGGCGTGAAGTCCGCCGCCGGGGCCGGGGCCGGGGTGTGCTGGGAGTCCTGCGGACCGGGACCCGGGGTCGGGTTCGGCGTGCCGCCGTACGGCGGGACCGGCTGCGGCGTGGAACCGTACGGGGTCTGCTGCGCGCCGGGGTAGCCGTACCCGGCACCCGGCTGGGGCTGGCCCGGCTGGCCGCCGTACGGCGGGACGGCGGCGGGACGCGGCTCCGGAACGAGCTGGCCGGCGAGCGCCGGGATCTTCGCGCCGGCGACGGCCACGCCGGCCAGGGCCAGCGTGCCCAGGAAGGCGAGGATGGAGCCCGCGCCCAGGTCGAGCACGTCCGGGCAGGCGATGAGCGCCCACAGCGACGACCAGGCGGCGGAGACGGCGAGCACGGTGCCCCACGCCGTCAGCGGCAGGCCGGCCAGCTTGCGCTCCGGCTGGAAGCGGGACGCGATCAGCAGGCCGGCGGCGATGAAGGCGAGCAGGAAGATGCTGGGGAGCGCCAGGTAGTTGGAGTCGAGGTCCCACACGCTCGGCCGGTCGATACCGGTCGCGGAGTAGAAATCGAGGAACGAGGCGATGAACAGCAGCGCCGCTGCTCCGATCACCACGCCGTCGCCTCGAGTGAGGGAGCGGATGTTCACGTCTTAGGTGTCCTTCTCGGTCTCGGTCGTCGTCTCGTGGTGCCGCGGTCGCAGAACGTGCCTGCAGCAGGGCGGGCGGCACCATGGTACGGAGGTTTCCCACGGCCGAGATGATCGGGGCGGCGGGTGGTCCCGCCGGACTCCCGAGGGGTACTACCCGCCGAGGAATCCGACGATGCCGTCCGCGATGCCCTGAGCCGCCTTCTGCCGCCACTCCGGACTCGTCAGTTGCGCCGCGTCCTTGGCGTCACGCATGTTGCCGCATTCGATGAACACCTTGGGCTGGGTTGACAGGTTCAGTCCGCCGAGGTCGTCACGGACGACCAAACCGGTACCGCTGCCCAGGTAGTTGGCGGGCGCGGAGCCGGTGGTGCGGGCGAAGTTCCCGGCGATCCGCTCGCCCAGCTCCCGGGACGGTCCGACGATCTTCGCGGTGTCCGCGGCGCCGCCCTTGACCTTGGCCGGGAGGATGACGTGGAAGCCCCGGTTGCCCGCCGAGACCCCGTCGGCGTGGACGGACACGACGGCGTCGGCCTTCGCCTCGTTGCCGATGCGGGCGCGCTCGGTGATGCAGGGCCCCCACGGGCGGTCGGCCTGGTGGGTGAGGACCACCTTGGCCCCCTGGGCCTCAAGGGCGGTCCGCAGGCGCCGGGAGACGTCGAGGGTGAAGTCGGCCTCCTTGTAACCGGCGTTCGTGGTGGTGCCGGTCGTGTCGCACTCCTTGCGGCCCGTGCCGATGTCGACCTGCTGGTCGATCTCGTCGGTGTGCTCGAAGTTCCCGGCGTTGTGACCGGGGTCGACGACCACGGTCTTGCCGGCGAGCGGGCCCCTGGCGGGTGCGGGTGCGGCCGCGGTGGTGCTCTGACTGGCGCTGGGGCTCGTGCTCGCGCTGGTACTTGCGCTCGCGCCCTCGGCGGGCGCGGAGCCCGGCTTCGAGTCCCGCTGGCCCGGCGACAGGGTCGAGTGCGAGGCGGACGGCGGCGTCGAGCGGGACGGTCCGTCGGACCCCGTCCCGGCGAACGCCTGGGTCAGGACCCAGCCCGCCAGAGTGGCCGGGGCGAGCGCGGCAACCCCGACGACGAGCGTGGCGCGTCGGGTGAACCAGGACCGGTCCGGGTCGATGGAGGAGCCGGACTCGGGGGGCGGGGGGCTGTTGTCGTTGCGCACGCCGCGATGCTAGACCCGCCTCCCGCCGCTCGTCCGGACCGTAGGCCATCCGAAGGCGTGGTGCGATGGTATGCCCGGCGTTCATAGGGGCGGATCAGGTCCGGCGTTCACGCCCGCGCGCCGAGCGCACCCACTCCCACGCCGTGTGCCCCACGAGAGCCAGGGCGGCGAGGACGGCGATCACACGGATCGTGCTCCAGGTCATTTCGACGAATCTTCCCGCGGTGGCCGCTTCCACTTCCAGCCGGGTAGACGTTTCGAAGTAGACGATGAGCGGAACGAGGAGGCGGAACGGAAGCCCGCCGATTCCGGGGATCCGCGCCAGATTTCCGAACAGGCCCAGCGGGGCGCCGAATAAGAAAGCGGCAATTCCCCAGAACAGGATTCCCGACGAGACGCCGTCCCCGACCGTCCCGTCGGCCGTCATCCCGATGGGCGCGACGGGACTCAGCCATTTGAGCAGGTAGTAGACGACCACACCGACGGCCAATGCCGAAGACGCCAGACAGGCGGACTCCACCTTCGATTTCCTGGTGTACCCGACGAGGAAGGCGAAACACGCCCACGACCATCCTCCGGAGAACACGATGTTCACCACGTGAAAGATCGGGCCGTCGAGTTTGCCGGCGAGGGCGCCGAGGGCGCCGATCAGCGCACCCGCTCCGAGAGTCAAAAATGCGGACATGGTGCGAGTGCGCAGAACATTCACGTCATGCTCCCCTGTCTGCGGGTCACCGGTAGAAGAGATCTGAAGGGCTCCGAAGGGAGCGACCTAGAAAGGCGGCCAGTCGGATCCCGGAGGCGGGGCGGGAGAGACCCTGTTGTCGTTCCGCATGTCGAGGGGCCAGCGCTCGTCGATGACCGCAACGGCCTCCTTGCACGCCTCACAGGCATTCGGCCACTTGGCCACGAACGGGTACGGCGAGGCGTCGAGGCCCTCGTGGGCAATGCCGCACAGCGTCGCACCGACGCCATCGGCGGAGTACGCGTACGCCGCGTCGTACGCGTGGGCGACGTCCTCCGGGAGCTGCGGGGATTCCGCCCGCCCCCACGATATGTAGCCGTACTGCGGTCGCGAGACTTCGCGCGGGTCGTATCCGAATTCGGTCCAGGCGTAGCACCAGGGGCAGAACCAGCGTTCCTTCACCTTCATGTCCCACCGCGTCGGCGGTTCATTCACCGGTATTCGGCGCATCTCATGGTCGCAGACATCACAGATCACACCGCATAGTGCCTCGTTGCGCGCGGTGCCGGGAAGTCCGGGTCCGGCAAGAGCCGGAAGACAAGGCCTAGATTCCGGCGCCCGTGCGCCGCAGGACGCGCAGCGAGTCGGTGACGGAGATCTCCTCGAAGGCGCCGGAGGCCAGGGCCCGCAGGTAGATCCGGTACGGGGCCTGGCCGCCGTCGGCCGGGTCAGGGAAGACGTCGTGGATGACGAGCGTGCCGCCCTCCGCGACGTGCGGGGCCCAGCCCTCGTAGTCGCCGCTCGCGTGCTCGTCCGTGTGGCCGCCGTCGATGAAGACGAAGCCGAGCTTGCCGCCCCAGGTGGCCGCGACCTGCGGGGACCGGCCGACGATCGCGATCACGTGGTCCTCCAGCCCGGCCTTGTGCAGGGTCCGGCGGAAGGTCGGCAGCGTGTCCATCAGCCCGACCTCCGGGTCCACGACCGTCGGGTCGTGGTACTCCCAGCCCGGCTGCTGCTCCTCGCTGCCCCGGTGGTGGTCGACGGTGATCGCCGCCACGCCGGCCTCGCGCGCGGCGTCGGCCAGCAGGATGGTGGAGCGGCCGCAGTACGTGCCGACCTCCAGCAGCGGCAGCCCGAGCGCCCCGGCGGCGGTGGCCGCCTCGTACAGGGCGAGGCCCTCGCGTACGGGCATGAACCCCTTGGCGGCCTCGAAGGCGGCGAGGGTCTCCGGCTTGGGGGTGGCCATGGTTCCTCCGGCGGTGATCGTGTGTGGCGGCCCATGGTGCCCTACCCGCTGGTAGGACGCTACGGCCGGGGTGGGGCTCGTACGCCGCCGCCCGGTCAGCGGCCGAACAGCCGGGACAGGCCGCCCGTCCCGCCGCCCGTCCCCTCCGCCCGCCGCTGCTCCCGTACGGCCCGCCGGAAGTCCGCCCGGGTGTCGGAGACCTCGTCGGCCAGGTCCTGCATGCCGGGGAGGAAGGGGAGCCGGCGCAGCAACGGGTTCAGGTGTGCCAGGGCGGCCGCCGGATCGCCCGCCTCGCCGATGGCGCGGAGCACCCGGTGGGCCACCTCCGGATTCCCGCGTTCGGCGAGCTCGGCGAGGTCGGGGAAGAGCCGCCAGTACAGGAGCGCGGCTCCGGCGGCGTCACCGACCAGCCAGGCGTCGTGGGCCAGCCTGCGCCGCACGTCCAGCAGGACGGGACTGTCGGCCGTCAGGGCCCATTCCAGGTCGGGCAGCAGCGGCCCCAGCCAGGCGCGCTCGCTCAGCGCGCGCTCCCGGCTGCGCGCGTCCCACTGGGCGTCGCGGGGGTGGGCGCCCCGGTGCATGGCCGACGCCAGGTGGTAGCGGGCGGTCAGCGTGACCAGGTCGTGCGAGCCGAGCACCCGCGTCGCCTGCTCGATGATCTCGCGCAGCTCCTGCTCGCTGCGGCGGCCGTCCCCCGAACCGAAGGCCGCCGCCTCGCCGACCCAGGCGGCGCGCCCGGTGATCGTGTCCGGATGCTCCAGGCCCAGGACCCGCACCATGCGCGGCAGCAGGCGTTCCAGATCGGTCGTCCTGGACCGCCCCGGGAGCCGCATCACGCGGTGGTAGGCGGCCCGCACGGTCAGGGCGTCCTGCGCGCCGAGCTCCTCGGCCAGGTCGCCGGTCAGCATGCGCAGCCGTTCCACGACGTCGGCCGGTTCGTCCTCCAGCAGCTGCGTCAGCCTGCGCTCCAGCAGCGTGCGGACCGGATCGCCGGCCGCGGTGTGCACGGTGGGGGCGTACGACGGCGGGGGCGGGAAGGCGGCCGCCGGTGCGGGCGGCTCGGGTACGGGTACGGGGGCCTCGCTCCGGGCGATCTCCGCCAGCCGCCGGGACACCTCGACGGCGTCCCCGGGCCGGTCCGCCGGGTCCTTCGCGAGCAGCTCCAGTACGAGGGAGTCCAGCGCGTCCGGCAGCCCCGCGCGCAGCGAACTCGGCGCGGGCGGCGCGGTCGTGAGGTGCTGGGCGAGCAGCTCGTGCATCTCGCGCGCGGCGGCGAAGGGGCGGGAGCCGGTCGTCAGCTCCATCAGCACGCAGCCCAGGGCGTACAGGTCGGCCCGCCCGTCGACGGGCACGCCGTTCGCCCCGCCGGTCCACCGCTCGGGGGCCATGTAAGGGAAGGAGCCGATGACCATGCCGGTGGCCGTCAGCCCCGTCGTGGTGGTGGCGGCGCCGGTGCCGCCACCGGCCTTGGCGATGCCGAAGTCGAGCACCTTCGTCAGCCCGCCGTCGGTGACCATCACGTTGGCCGGCTTGACGTCCCGGTGGACGATCCCGGCCTCGTGGGCCGCCCCCAGCGCGTCCGCGATCCGTCCGGCCCATTCCAGGGCGTCCGCGAGCGGCGGAACTCCGGCTTCCAGCACCTCGGCCAGACTGCGGCCGCGGAGCAGCTCCATGACGAGGTAGACGGCGTCGCGCCCCTCGCGTTCGGTGCGCCCGAAGTCGTGGATGGTGGCGATGTTGGGGTGCGCGAGGTTCCCGGCGAGGCTGGCCTCCCGCTCGAAGCGGCGGGTGTCCTCCGGCGTCTGCGGATAGCCGATCTTGACGGCGACCTGGCGGCCCACCCGGCTGTCCTCGGCCCGCCACACCTCGCCGAAGCCGCCCCGGCCGAGCAACTCGGCCAGCGCGTACCGGCCTTCGATCACTTCCCGCACCTGCCAGGCCCCCGTCACCACAAGATCAGTCCGGCAGAGCATTATCCCCGCACGTGAGCGGACCGGCTGCCGACTGCTTCTGACCGACCGTGACCGAGTGTGTGATTCACCCCACCGGAGCGCATGCGGCTGATTACGCTCGGCTACAGGGCGAAACGAACGCCGAACAGCGTGAACTTGGGGGGCGACCACCTCATGGTCAAGATCCGCGAACTCGATCCCAGCGCCTCGCCGCTGGACTACTACGGCTACGAACTGCGACGGCTGCGAGAGGCCGCCGGGCTGAAGCAGGCGCAGCTGGGCGAGATCATCTTCTGTACGGGCTCCCTGATCGGCCAGATCGAGACGACGAAGCGGGTCCCGACCCGGGACTTCTCGGAGCGGGTGGACGCGGCGCTGGGCACGGACGGGTTCTTCTCCCGGCTGGTGGGACTGGTCCTGCGGAGCGTGCTGCCGACGTGGTTCCAGCCGTACGCGGAGATGGAGGCCAGGGCCTCGTACATCTCCACCTTCCAGGCCCAGTTGGTCTACGGGCTGCTCCAGACCCCCGCCTACGCGCGGGCCGTGCTCGGGGTGCGGACCGAGGGAGACCTCGACGCGAAGGTGGCCGCACGGATGGAGCGGCAGCGGATCCTCGACCGCGAAGACCCGCCACTGATGTGGGTGGTGATGAGCGAGGCCGTACTGCACCAGGAGATCGGCGGGCGCGAGGTGATGAGGAATCAGCTCGCCCACTTGCTGGAGCTACAGCGGCGGGAGTGGGTGAAGGTGCAGATCCTGCCGTTCGAGGCGGGCGCCCATGCGGGGCTGCCTGGCACGTTCAACCTCCTGCGGTTCGAGGACGAGCCCGACCTCGTCTACACCGAGGACTTCGTGCAGGGCCATATGACGGCCAATCCGCAAGCTCTCAGGGAGGGTTCGCTCCGATACGATCATTTGCAGGCAGCCGCCCTGTCCCTGGAGGACTCGGTGGCACGGATCGCCCGCGTAATGGAGGAGCGTTATGGACACCATCCGGAACCTGACGGGCGCGCAGTGGCGTAAGTCCTCGTACAGCTCCGACACCGGCGGCGACTGCATCGAGTGCGCCCCGCTCGGTGACACCGGCTGGCTCAAGGCCTCGTACAGCGGCGACACCGGTGGCCAGTGCGTCGAGGTCGCCGCCCAGCCCTGCCTCGTCGCCGTCCGGGATTCCAAGAACCCCGAGGGGCCCGTCTTCACCGTTCAACCGGCCGTGTTCCAGGCCTTCGTGAAGTCCCTCTCTGTATGATCCGCCCCTGACGACGGGGAGGGAGTCGGGGGGACATGGAGCGCGTAGGACCGGCCGGTCCGACGCACGTGGGGCCGTTCAAGGTGGCCGGCGTGCTCGGGCAAGGGGGCATGGGACGGGTACTGCTGTGCGCGGGGCCTGACGGGCGGCTCGTCGCCGTCAAGCAGGTGCTCGCGCACTTCGCCGACGACGAGGGCTTCCGGGCCCGCTTCCGGCGCGAGGTCGCGGCCTCGCGCAAGGTCTCCGGTGCGTACACGGCGGCCGTCATGGACGCCGACCCGGACGCGCCGACGCCATGGCTGGCCTCGGTGTTCGTGTCCGGGCCCTCGCTCGGGGACGTGGTCAAGGCGGACGGGGTGCTGGAGGAGGCCGTCGGCCACCGGCTGGCGGCCGGGCTGGCGTCGGCGCTCGTGGAGATCCACCGGGCGGGGCTGATCCACCGGGACCTCAAGCCCGACAACGTGCTCCTGACCGAGGACGGGGTCCGTGTCATCGACCTCGGCATCGCGCGGGCCACGGAGGGCGAGGTCGAGGGCGACACCGGGCTGACGCGCACCGGCTGGGTGATCGGTTCGCCCTCCTTCATGTCGCCCGAGCAGGCGGAGAGCAAGCCGCTGACCCCGGCGAGCGACGTGTTCTCGCTCGGATCGATGCTGGTCATGGCGTTCACCGGCAGCAGCCCCTTCACCGGGGCCTCGACCCTCAAGACGCTCTACGACGTCGTGCACTCCGCCCCCGACCTGAGCGCGGTGCCCGACGGGCTGCGCGGGATCGTGGAGCGCTGCCTGGCCAAGGACCCTGCGGCCAGGCCCACCCCGGCGCAGCTGCTCGAACTCCTCGGGCCGGTCGCTCCCGCGGGCATGCAGTGGCCGCCCGCCGTGTACCGGATGCTGGCCGAGCAGCGGGCGGACATCGACCGGCTGCTGTCCGGCGACACGGTGGACGTGGAGGTGCCGCAGGAACCGCAGCCGGAGCCGGAGCAGGTTCCGGCGCCCGATGCGGTGGTGGAGCGGGCGGCCGAGGTCGCGGAGCCCGTCGCGCCGACCGAGTCGGCGTCGACCCCGCCGCCCCGGAGGCGGTCGCGGGCGGTGGCCCTGGCGGCCGCCGGGGTGCTGGTGGCGACGGGTGTCGGCGTGGCCGCGTACACCCTGGACCGGCGGTCGGCGGAAGGCTCCGGTCCCGCGGCCTACACCGATGTACCGGCCTGCCAGAAGGCCACCCAGGACCTCCCCCTGACCGGGCGGGACGCCAAGGAGGACTCCCACAGCGCGAGCAGGACCGAGGTGCGCACGAGCTGCACGTGGTCCGACGCGCTGGCCGGCCGGCGGACCGCGCTGGTCCGGTGGGACGTCAAGCGGGGCGGTGAGGACAGCGCCAACGCGAAGCTCCAGCAGGCCGGTTTCGCCGCGAGCGCGGCCGGGGGGAAGCGGGTGAACAACCTCGGGTTCGGCGACGGGGCGTACTGGGAGTCCCCCGGCACCACCGAGTGGACCTGTGCGCTCTCCGTCCGGCACGGCAATCTGGTCGTCTGGGTCGGCCTGTACCAGCCCGGGGGCTGTGAGCAGAAGGCCAAGGAGATCGCCAAGGCCGCACTGAAGCCCGTACCGGTCAAGTCCGGCTGAGACCCGTCCCGGTCCCGCACCCGCTGACCGTGATGCGGGCGGAGGACCGGCGACTCGGATCCGTGGCGGTGGCCTCGGAGGATGACGGTGGTTTCCCCCATGCGGGGGAGGCCGCCGTCCCGCTCTCGTTCCACAGGGCCGTCCGAGTAGGCCGCGCAGGCTGATGAAGCCGGTCGGGCGGCGCATGACGATGTGTGGCATGAGCTTTCAACCGAGCGACTCGACGGTCATCTCCGCGGCGGCGCCGCCCCGCTGGGCCGTCTGCGCTGCGCACCTGACGACATGGGTGGTCCTGCCGAGCGGACTGTGGCGTATCGCGCTGGTGCTCGGGTACCCCGCCGGTTACACCGACGTCGGCTTCGAGAGCTTCCATACGATCGGCGCGAAGGTATGGATGCTGTCACTCAGCGTCCTCTGCGAGCTCGCGGCGTTCCTCACGATCGGTCTGGTACGGCCGTGGGGCGAGGTCGTGCCCCGCTGGATACCGCTGATCGGAGGGCGAAGAGTCCGCCCCATGGCAGCCGTGGTCCCCGCCGCCCTCGGCGCGGCGGCCCTGACCGCACTCTGGGCCTTCACCCCGTGGTGGTGGACCTTTCCGCACGACGACATGACGCCCACCGGAAGCCTCGTGGTCGGCATCCTGTACCTACCGCTGTTCCTCTGGGGGCCGCTCCTCGCCGCCGTCACCGTCTCCTACCACCGCCGTCATCGCACCCGCGCCGCCCGGCGGTGATCCGGTGACCGACTCGGTCAGCCGGAGTCGGCCCCGGTGCAGGACACTGGCGCTCCCTCAATTTCCGGCGGCACGGTCGAGTTCAGTGACCGGGAACGGGGTCCGCTTGCTTTCGGACAGCAGCCGGTGGTGGAACCCGTCCAGGACCACGGTGGCCCGGGCATGCCGTTCGACGACCGCCGCGATCTCGGGCGGGACGCCAGCGGGCCTTCGCCCTTCGGTCCACCCCCGCAGGAACGCGTCCGTAGGCGTATCGCCCCGGAGGCTATCGACGAGGTGGTGGTGGATCAGATGGCTCGCCGTGTAGTGGCGGTCGTAGGCGAGATGGTCCGAGAGGAACTGCTCCTCAACCGCGGAGAGCTCGAAACCCGAGCTCAGGGCCAGCCCGAAGTCCGCGAAGTAGATCAGCCGGCCGTCGGTCAGGAGGTTGCGGAAGTGGGCATCGAAGTGCACGAGCCCGCGGGACCTTATGAACGCGGTTCCCTGCGCCAAGCCGTCCTCCACCCACGAGTACGGGACGTCACCGCCGGGCCCCGCGGCCTCCCGACGCCCGTGCAGCCACGCGCCGAGCGTCTGCGGCACGTACTCCAGGAAGAGCACCAGGCTGCGGGAGGACCGGCCGATGGCCTCCAGCCACTCGCGCACGGCAGGTGAGCCGTCCCAGTGCGCGACCGCCCCGTCGATGCCCCCGAACTCGTCCACGAAGCCCTCGGGAGGGGAGTCGGGCAACACGCGCCAGTGGTACATCAGTGGAAAGCCCGCGTGCTCCCCGCCCAGGACCCAGTTGGTGGTCATGGTGTGTACGGCCAGTTCCCGCCAAGCGCCGAAGCCGGCCGAGCCCACGCCGTACTGGTAGAACATCGGCAGGCCGAAGAGGTTCGCGGTTGACCGCACGTTCTCCGGCCGGGTCTCGACGTCCGTCAGCGGCACCCTCTTGACGAAGACCCGCGTCCCGTCGACGTCCAGCTCCGCGGACCTGCCGCCGATGCCGGACCCGACCGCGGAAGCAGCCGCCACGACGTCGCCGAGCCGCCGGTCGCTCAGCAGGGACAGGTGGGTGGACACGCTCCCGTAGGCGACGAGCCGCGTGCCGTGCAGGGGGTCGGGGTCGTGCATCGACAACTCCTCGGTGCCCCTAACCAGGGCCTCAGCGACCGTACGAACCCGATCGACCCTATCCGCCGGGGTCAGCCCGCCCCTCGTGAACGACCCCCTCTGGGGTGCGAGGTCGGGAAGGGTCACGCGGGTGGTACCAGGCGGGGGAAGTGGATGGCGAGGAAGTCACGCATGATCTGCAGGGCCTGCGCCGGGGGTACCTCGGCGCTCGGATCGGCGGGGAGCCCCTCGATGCGGAGGTCGTGATGCTCCGCGAAGCTGCGGATCCCGTCAAAAGCCGCCCTGCCCAGGGTGGAGAGGCTCTTGCCCACGAGCAGGGCGTCCACGACGTACTGGGGCACGGGACGCGGGGTCGGCACGGGCCAGGTGCCCGGGTCCCTCGGGGTGTCGAGGGTGAAGACGTGGGAGATGGTCCGGGCGACGGCGTCGCGCGCGGTGAACGGGGCGCCGAGGTCCCACCGCTCGCGCAGGGTCGCGATCAGCGAGGTGTGGCGGTGTTCCTCGTTGAACACCTGGCCTTCGGCCACCCAGGGGGAGACCACGACGGCCGGAACCCGGTAGCCCGAGCGGTCGGACGCGAAGCCGAGCTGTCCGGCCGGAGCGGACGGGTCGGGCGGCGGCACCGGGCCGGGGGGAACGTGGTCGTAGGTGCCGCCGGGTTCGTCCCAGCCGATCAGCAGGGTCGTGTTCCACACGTTCGACCCGGTCGGCGACCGCATCGCCCGGTAGGCGTCGTAGATCCGGGCCAGGAACGCCTCGCCGCCCAGGATCGAGGACGGCGGGTCGGCGCCGCCGATCACGATGCCGTGGCCGAGGACGCGCGAGAACGCCGGGTGGTAGTCCCCGTGCCCGAGCACCAGGCTCGGTTCGATGAACGAGAAGTCGGGCAGGTGGCCGTCGGCGGCGTCGGTCTCGAACTCGGAGAACGGCACGAAGTGCGTGTCGAAGCGGTCCTTGAGCCGCGGGTAGTGGATCAGGCCGGTCATGGAGAACCGGTCCGGCTCGGCGACGTACACCTTCCACGTTCGACCGTGCCGCTCGAGCCTGTTGAAGATCGTCTCGGCGTCGTTCTCGAGCACCCAGTTCTTGACCGGCGAGTTCACCACGAACCCCGAGGCCGTCGCCGCGGTCCAGAACGACCGGTTGGTGAACGTCTGCGAGGGCACTTCGCTGAACCGGTTCGCCCGTGGCCGGGCCGACGGACGCCGCTCCGTCTCCCCACGTGTGGGCGGAGACGGTCGACCACCGTTCCGGGGCTCGCCCACCCGTCGGCGTGCCCCCACCTTCCAGGGTGCCTCCACGCGCGCGCAGGTGCACACCACCGACCCGGCCGGTCTACTGGCCGGCCGCCGCCTTCGCGGCGGACATGATTTTCTGTTTGGTGAGCAGCGGCCCCGCCAAAGCGGCCGAATTCGACTCGATCAGGAACTGCTGGTATTCGCTCTCGGCGTCGGACCATGCACCGATCAGGTTCACCTTCTGCTTGCACAGTACGTCGGCGAGTGCCACGTCCTTCTCGCGGGTTCCCGGGGTTTCGGCGCCGAATTCTTTGTCGTTGATCGCGGCGAGGGGGTCGGGGTAGGCGTGCCCGGACTCCCTCATGCAGTTCGACCACTGTGCGGTGGCTTTCATCACCGCGGGCGCCTTCTGCGACTTCTGGTAGCTTTCCACGTTGAGCTTTTGGGGAAGGTCCAAGGCGTCTTGCAGTTCGGCCTCGTGAAGTTCCCTCCGCGCCTCTCCGAAGCATCCGCCCTCCGGTACGGGCACGCCGTTGTACGTGGGCACCTCGCCCCTGACGAGCGGCATGATCGACGATGGGTAGTCTTCGGTCGGTTTTTTCACGTCTGGCACGTGATATCCGTGTTGTTTCGCGAGCTCCGCATCGGCCAGGCCGTAGCGCCGCTCGTTCGTTTCGATATCGGCGCTTCCCAGGGCTTTGGGGGTATATGGGGCACCCAATCCGGTGAGGCATCGCTGCATGAGGGAATCGCGCCCCCGGGCGAGAGTGCCCGCGTCGACCGTGGTCATGAGGTAGTCGTCCAGGGGCAGCTTGAGGGCCTTGCTGTCGGCGAGCTGGCTCGCCGCCGTCCGGCGCGGGGTTTCGCGGGGGCCGGCGGTGTCGGCCGAGCACGCGGACAGGAGCGGGAGCAGCAGCACCGCCATGCCGGCGCACGCTCTGGCGGACGGGGTGGTCGCGTTCACTGGATTCCTCTACGGGTGTCAAGGAAGGGTGCACAAGGAAGGGTGCTCCGCAATCGCGATGGCGGTTGCGGAGCACCCTTCCCCGGTTCAGGTGTCGATGCTCAGCAGATCCAGTCCCGGACGGAAGCGTTGTTGTTGTACGTGTTCACGAGGTTCCGGGAGGAGTGGGCGTGAACGGTGTCGTACGGGCCGGCGTAGTTCGAGTTGTAGTAGACCCGGTAGCACCAGTTCGAGGCGTTCTCGGTCGACGCGGCATTGTTCTTCACCAGCTGACCCTCGCCGTTGGCCCACGTGGTGAACACTTCCCCGGCGAGATTGGGTACGTCGACGTCCGTGAACCATCGGGCGCCGTTCTGGTTGGAGTTGTAGTAGAGGCAGAAAAAGCCGGTCGGGCACGCGTATGCGCTGGCCGGGGTGGCCATTCCCATCGTGACACCAGCTGCGGCGACCAAGAGTGCCATGGTCCGCTTCATGCGCATGGTTCATCCCCCTACGTAGTGGTGCTCTCGCCGGTACCAAATCGGGCACCACGAAGGGGAGTTGCTTCCCAAATGAGGCATGCCCGGACCCAGCCCGGCCGTGTCCGTGCCGACTATAGTGAACGGTTCACCTGCGCTCAATAGCCTTTATATGAGACGGAGTTGGCGTGAAGTGATCTCCGTGGGCCCCCTATGTGCGGGTGTACTCATATATGAAACTCGGGCGGGAAGTCGGTCCAGCGCAGTTCGGCCGGAAGGTGTCGCATGTCATTGGAGAAGAGGACGGAGGCGGGCCGGTCCGGCGCATAGCGGATGACGGTCAGGGCGGCGTTGCAGTGGTTGAGGCCGAGCCAGCGCCACTTCGGTGCGTACATGGCCTCCCGGACGAGCCAGGCGACGAGGAAGTTGTGCGTGACGACCAGTTCGTGCCGGTCCTCCTCGCCGTCCACCGGCCCGGTGAACAGGTCCAGTGCCCGCCGGGCCAGTGCGGGGCCGTGCTCCCGCTCCTCGGCGCTGGCGCCGGAGAGGAAGCGGAGGAACAAGTCGGCCGAGTCCGGCGGGAGTTCCTCCCGCTGCGGCATATGGGGGACGTAGTCGCCCGCGACCTCCGAACGGTGCAGGGGGTCGCCGCTCAATTGGTCGCCGATCAGGCGTGCCGTCTGCTCCGCCCGGGGCAGCGGGCCGTGGTGGACGGCCGCGAGCGGGGCGTCCCGGAGGCGCCGGCCCAGGAGGACGGCCTGCTGGCGGCCGTTCTCCGTGAGCTCGCTCTCGTCCGGTGTTGCCTCGCCGTGCCGGGCTAGATAGAGGTATCGGGTGGCCGTGCCGGTCATGGAGGGCTCCTTCGAAGCGTCAGTCGATCTTGTGCATCGATGGACGCCACTCCCTTCTGCGTCGGTTGCACGACCGGTGATGCGTCAGGAGCCGGGACGATGTGGAGCGACCGGAGGTCAGCGGGGGGTGAGCAGGCAGAACTCGTTGCCTTCCGGGTCGGCGAGAACCGTCCAGGAGATGGCGGACTGGTCGATGCCGGGGTCGGTGGCTCCCAGGGCGCGCAGTCGGGCCGCCTCTGCTGCCAGGTCGTCGCCGGGGTAGGGGCAGATGTCGAGGTGGACGCGGTTCCACACGCTCTTGGTGTCGGGGGTGCGGACGAACTCCAGGTAGGGACCGACGCCCTTGGCGGAACGCAGGGTCGCGTGCTCGTCGGTGACCTCGTGCAGCGTCCAGTCCATCGCCCCGTCCCAGAACCGGCCCATTGCCCGGGGGTCGGTGCAGTCGACCACCACCGCGGCGATCGGCCCGGTGTCCCGGTAGATCGGACGGGGCTCCAGGACGCAGAACTCGTTGCCCTCCGGGTCGGCCATGACCGTCCAGGGGACGTCGCCCTGGCCCACGTCGGCGAGGGTCGCGCCGAGCTCCTTCAGGCGCTCGACCAGCTCCGTCTGGTGCGCGGTCGAGGTGGTGGCCAGATCGAGGTGCACCCGGTTCTTGACCGTTTTGGGTTCCGGGCGGGCGATGATGTCGATGCAGACGGCCACGGGGTCGGGGTAGGAGAACCCCACGGGTTCGAGGTTGGTCACGCCGGGTCCCTCGGTGTCGACGCCCCAGCCGAGCGCCTCCGCCCAGAACCGGCCGAGCGCGGAGTCGTCCTGGGCCTTCATGTTGATCTGTACGAGTCGTGTTGCCATGCCGCAGATCCTAGAAGCCGCCGGCCGGGCCGCCGCGATCGGATCCGGCGCCGATCGCGGTCGTCCCCGTCCGGGCGGTGCGTGACCCGCCACCGCCAAGACGCCTGCCCGTTCAGGCTTGTTGCGGCACGGCGTCTCAGTCTGCGTCTCCGTGGCCGTCTTTGTGGCCGGGCTTGTCACCGTGGTCGTGACCGGGCCTCTCGCCGTGGCCGTGGCCGTCGCCGTGGCCGGGCTTGTCACCGTGGTCGTGGTCGTGGTCGTGGCCGTGGCCGGGCTTGTCGCAGTCTTCGTGGTCGTGCTTCTTCTTGACGTGGACGGTGACGGTGCAGGCGCGCGAGGTCGCGCAGGTGCCGCCGGGCGCGGTGGGCGCCGCGTAGTTGACCAGGGCGTGGTCGCCCTTGTCCGGGGAGTTCACCTCGACCTTGTACGTGACGGTCGCGGTGCTGCCGGGCGCCAGGGTGCCGGTCCAGGTCAGCGTGTTCCCGGTGAGGGACGCGGAGCCGGTGGTGGAGGTGAGCGAGCCCGGCACGAAGGTGGCGTCGTCCAGGACATCGCTCAGGTCGTCGGTGAAGTCGCCGTTCGCGGCGACGGCGCCGGTGTTCTTGACGGTGAGGCGGTAGGTGATGGTGTTGCCCTCGTTCACCGGTCCTCTCGGCGATGCCGACTTCGCCAGCGTGTAGGCGGGCACGACGCAGTTGCCGCCGTCCTGAGCGGAGCTGGCACCGTAGAAGCCGCGGCCGGTCGCTTCGACGGTCGTGACCGGGAGCGGCGCGGTCGACGCCGTGGTGGGCAGGCCGGTCAGCAGGTTGATGTCGCCGTTGGAGGCGAACGCGTAGACGGATCCCGCGGACTTGGCCGCACCGAAGGTCTGGGGAACCGTGCCGATCTGGACGATGGTGTTGTCGGGACGGATCCGGAAGACCGGGGACGGGCCCCCGGTGACCTGGGTGCCGAAGGCCAGGATGTCGCCGTCGTCCAGGGTGATGAAGTCGCCCGCCGAGACGACGTCGGCCGGGAAGGAGACGGGGAACAGCGTGGAGACCCCCGTGGCGGGGTCGATCAGGAAGATCTGGTTCGTGAGGAACGAGCCGGCGATCAGCATGCCGTCCGCGCGGGCGGTCAGGCCGTTGACGGCGGGCGACGGCGTGACCGCTGCGAGCGGTCCGGAGACCGGCTGGCTCGCCGTCTCCGCTCCGGTGATCGGGTCGATGGTGTAGAGCGTGGTCGAGCCGGCGGATCCGGGGAAGTCGACCCCGTACAGGGTTGATCCGTCGGGGCTGAACGCGATGTCGCCGTAGTCGCGGACCAGTGGAGCGGTGCTGAGCGTGTTGCCCGCCGTGTCGTACTGGATGAGCCTTTGGTCGTTTCCTCCGGTGTTCGCCCACAGCGGCGCCGGCGGGCACACCGCGCGCGCCTTCGACGCGGCGACACCGGCGGAGGTCGAAGCCGCACCCGCCCGCGCGAGTCCGGCAGGACCCGTGACGGCCAGAACGAGGCCGATCGCCGCACTCGTCAGCACCCGTCGCAGAACGGGCCGCCGGTGGTTCACCATGAAGGTTCCTCGCTTCTTCCGGCTCCCGCGGGAACACGGATCGTGTGGTGCCGCCAGCTCGGACGCACCAGCGGCTGACCGGGCACCCGACCCGGTCGGGACGAACAGTCCGATGCCCACCGACTCCCCGGACCACAATGCGCAACGGGGGGATGCCACCCTTCCGGGCCATCAGCACCACTCGGACGGCCCGTCGACCGCCCCTCGGGCCCACCCGGCCCGCCGAACGACTTCCGCCCCGGCGCCGCCCTCGACCGCACCGGCCCCGCGCCCCGGCGGTCTCCGTGCGGCCGGACCTCGAGATCCCTCCGTCGCCGATGCGGACACCCGCGGGGACCTGACCGACGTGCTCGCCGACCACTGACGTCTCGTGCCGTCTCCTTCGGCGCTGCGGGACAGGACCCGCGAGGGGCGGTGCCCGCTCCGAATCATCCGCAATCTGACCTTCCGTCAGATTGAAACGTGTTCTAGTCTGCCGCGCATGGGCATCGGAATCACGCAGGAGCAGCGCGAGTTGGCCGAGGCGGTGCGCGGCTGGATCGCGCGGGCCGTGCCTCCCGAGGAGGTCCGCAAGCTGCTCGACACCCCGCCGCAGACCGGGGCGCGGCCCGCCTACTGGGACGCGCTGACCGCGCAGGGGCTGCTCGACCCGCATCTGGACGGCGGCACCCTGCTCGACCTGGCCGTCGTCGTCGAGGAGGCGGCCCGGGCCGTGCTGCCCGGCGCGTACCTGCCGAGCGCGCTGGCCTCCGTACTGCTGGAGCGGGCCGGCGCCGAGCCGCTCGAAGGCCGGGTCGGGGCGGTCGCGCTCGGGCCGGGAACCCTGACGGCCGTTGCCGTCGAGGGCGGCGGCCACCTGCTCGACGGACTCGCCCCGCCCGTCCTCGGCGCGGGCGAGGCCGACCTGGTACTGCTCGCCGCCGACTCCGCGCAGGGCACCCGCTGGTTCGCCGTGGACGCCGTCGCGCTGGACATCCGTACGCACGACAGCGCCGACCCCACCCGTCCCACCGCCGAGGTGCGGGCGCGCGGGGTCGCCATCGCCCCGGAGCGGCTGCTGGAACTGGACGCGGCCCTGGTCCGCGACCTGGCCTGCACGCTCTTCGCCGCCGATGCCTGCGGCACCGCCGCCCGGGCGCTGCACACGGCCGCCGAGTACGCGAAGGTGCGCGAGCAGTTCGGCCGGCCCATCGGGCAGTTCCAGGGCGTCAAGCACCTGTGCGCCGACATGCTGGTCCGGCTGGAACAGGCCCGGGCGCTGGCCTGGGACGCCGCGCAGGCGATGGACGAGCCCGCCGACGTGCGCTCGCTGGTGGCTGCCCTCGCCGCCGGGACCGCCCTGGACGCCGCCCACTCCTGCGCCAAGGACTGCATCCAGCTCCTCGGCGGGATCGGCTTCACCTGGGAGCACGACGCCCACATCTACCTGCGACGGGCGCTCGTCGCCCGCCAGCTGATGGGGCCCGGCGACGGGCACCGCGTACGGGCCGTGCGGTGTGCGGCGGGCGGTGCGCGGCGCGAACTGCGCCTGGAACTGCCCGCGGAGGCCGAGACCTACCGGGCGAAGGCCCGGACCGCCATCGCGGACGCGCGCGGGCAGGGCCCGGCCGCCGCCCGCCGGATCCTGGCCGCCACCGGCTACGCGGCTCCGTACCTGCCGCCGCCCTACGGGATCGGCGCGGGCCCCGTCGAGCAGCTCGTCGTCCAGCAGGAGCTGAGCGCGGCCGGCGTGAAGCTCGCCGACCTCGGGATCGCCACCTGGGTGGTGCCCTCGCTGCTCGCCTACGGGACGCCCGCCCAGCGGGAGGCCCACCTCCTGCCGACCCTGCGCGGCGACGTCACCTGGTGCCAGCTCTTCTCGGAGCCGGGCGCCGGCTCCGACCTGGCCTCGCTGCGGACCCGGGCCGAGCGCCGGGAGGACGGCTCCTGGAAGGTCAACGGCCAGAAGGTGTGGACGAGTTCCGCCCACAGCGCCGACTTCGGGATCCTGTTGGCCCGCACCGACCCGGACGCGCCCAAGCACAAGGGGCTCGGCTACTTCGTCGTCGACATGAAGAACACCCCCGGCATCGACGTCCGGCCGCTGAAGGAGATCACCGGCGAGGCCCTCTTCAACGAGGTGTACCTCGACGACGTCGAGCTCCCGGCGGACGCGCTGGTGGGCGCGGCGGACGGCGGCTGGAAGGTGGCCCGCAACACCCTCGGCAACGAACGCGTCCACATGGCCGACCAGATGACCTTCGACACCGGCCTGGAGGCGCTCCTCGCGCGCGCCGCCGACCTCGACGGCACCTACCGGGCCCGGATCGGTGCACTCGCCGCCGAGGCGCACGCCCTGGCCTGCATCGGACTGCGCACCACGCTCTCGCAGGTGTCGGGGCTGGAGCCGGGCGCGGGCGCGTCCGTGCGCAAGCTCGTCCAGACCCCGCACCAGCAGCGGACCGCCGAGCTCGCGCTCGAACTGCTCGGGCCGGCGGGCGCGGTGCGGGAGGGAGCGGGGGAGCGGGCGGTCCACGGGATGCTCATGTCCCGCTGCCTGACCATCGCCGGAGGCACCACGCAGGTCCAGCTCAACGTCGTCGCCGAGCGGATCCTCGGCCTACCCAGGGACTAGGAGTTGTCGGGCATGAAGTCGTACATCGTGGGCGTCGGCATGACGAAGTTCGAGAAGCCGGAGTCGCGGGACTGGCAGTACTGGGACATGGCGCAGGAGGCCGGATCGGCGGCGCTCGCGGACGCGGGCATCGGCTACGACCTGGTCGAGCAGGTCCCGGTGGGGTACTGCTTCCAGGCCTCCACGGCCGGCCAGCGGGCCGTGTACGAGCTGGGGCTCTCCGGAGTGCCGGTCTACAACGTCAACAACAACTGCGCGACGGGCTCGACGGCGCTGATGATGGCGCGCCAGTTCGTGCAGGGCGGGATCAGCGACTGCGTGCTGGCGCTGGGCTTCGAGAAGATGAAGCGCGGCGCGCTGGGCGGGGGCGCGGACGGGGGTGCCCGCGGCGGAGCCGCTAATGAATCCTTCAAGACCTCGCCGGTGGCCCGGCACTACGGGATCATGGCCGCCGGCCACGGCTTCGAGATGTCCCCGCCCACGGCGCAGATCTTCGGCAACGCGGCGCGCGAGCACATGGAGCGGTACGGCACCACGGCCGCGCAGCTCGCGGCGGTCGGCGCGAAGAACCACCGGCACTCGGCGAACAACCCGAACGCGCAGTTCCAGGACGTGTACTCGGTCGAGGAGGTCCTGGCGGCCAAGGAGATCCACGCGCCGCTGACGAAGCTCCAGTGTTCGCCGACCTCGGACGGCGCGGCGGCGGCGCTGGTGGTGTCCGAGCGGTTCCTGGTGCGGCACGGGCTGCACGACAAGGCGGTGGAGATCGTCGGTCAGTCGATGACGACGGACACCGGGGCCTCCTTCGCCTCGGGCTCCTGCATCGACGTGGTCGGCAAGCCGATGACGGCGGCCGCGGCCCGACAGGCGTACGAGGTCTCGGGGCTCGGCATCGAGGACGTGGACGTGGTGGAGCTGCACGACTGCTTCTCCATCAACGAGCTGCTGACCTACGAGGCGCTGGGCATGTGCGAGGACGGCGCCGCCGGGAAGCTGGTGGAGTCGGGTGCGACCACGTACGGCGGGCGGTGGGTGGTCAACCCGTCCGGGGGGCTGATCTCCAAGGGTCATCCGCTGGGGGCGACGGGGCTGGCGCAGGCCGCGGAGCTGGTGTGGCAGTTGCGCGGCGAGGCCGGTCCGCGGCAGGTCGCGGGGGCGCGGGTGGGGCTCGCGCACAACATCGGGCTGGGCGGTGCGGCGGTGGTGACGCTGCTTCGGAGCTAGCGGGCCGGCCGGGCCGCCGCTTCCGGGGCTCCGCCCCGGACCCCCGCGCCTCAAACTCCCCCAGCTACCGCTGGGAGGTGCCCCCGGGCGGGGCTGAAAGGGCTCACGCGCCGCGGGGGCGGAGCGCTAGGCTCCGCTCCCGTGAGCGAGATACACGAGCTGTCCTTCAGTGCCACCGGCAGCCTGAGCAGGGACGAGTACGACGAGGCCGCCAAGGCGGCGGGGCTGTTCCGGCGGGGCCGGGTCCTGGCCGCCGCCACTACGATTCTCCTCGCCGCGGCGAGCCTGAAGCTGTCGTCCGACGGCCTCACCGTGTACCCCGTCCCGCTCGGGATCGCGGTGGCGTACGGCCTCGTCGTGCTGCTGCTCCTGCCGCGGTGGGCGGTGGGCCGGGGCTTCCGCAGCGGCCGGGCCGCCGAGGAGAAGCGGGTCGTGGTGGACGGCACGGGCATCGAGGTGTTCCGCGGCGGGGAGTCGCAGCGGATCGTGTGGGACGAGATGCGCTACTACTACGAGACGCCCCGGCTGCACGTGTTCGTGGGCCGCTCGCGCCGCCGGACGTGTCTCGTGGCGGTGCCCAAGCGGCTGTTCGCCGACCCGGGCGAGAGCGAGCTCCTCGCCGCCTACGGGCACGAGCAGGCCGGCGACGGCTCGTAGCACCCCGGCCCGGCCCGGACACCGTTACCACCCCGCCCCGGTCAGAGCTTCTGGATGTCCTTGTGCACCACGTCGGAGCCGAGGTGGTCGGCGGCCAGGCGCACCTTGAGCGGGTGGCCGACCGGTGCCTTGATGATGATGTCGGGGTTCTCCCCCATGGTCCCGCCGTTGCAGGAGGGCTCGGTGGTCAGGTTGGTCCAGCCGTTGAAGTTGTGCGGGTCGTTCCACGACACCCAGGCGCAGTCGCGCTCGCCGCTGGTAATGGACACCGAGATGATCCTGACCGCGTTCGCCGCGCCGTCGACGCGCTCGTAGATCACTGTCCCCATGTTGTGGTGCAGGCCCTTGCCTGCGTCCAGGTCGACCTGGAGGACCTCGCCGGCCGGGGTGTCGGCAGCGGCCGGGGCCGCGCCTCCGGCAAGGGTCGCGAGTACGAGCACGGCGGTGGCGGACAGGGCGGATAAGCGCATGGTTCCGTCTCCACGAAGCTAGGTTGAAGGAGGTCCCATCCTGGTCCAGTACGGGGGCGCGCGCTGCTGCGGAACCCGTCAATCGGTGGCCGGGACCGCGTGGTTGACCCTGAGTTCGCAGCGGCCCTCCGTGCCGCACTCCCGGCGCAACCGGCCCCGGGAGAGCGTCTGGGCCAGCCCGATCGCCCAGCACATCGGGCAGCCGCGCAGGGCCACCAGGCCGACGGGGGCCAGGGCCAGGGTGATCGGTCCGTAGAGCGGGAGGAGCGCGAAGGCGCCGACCAGGGCGCCGAGGCCGACCGCGCCGCGGAGCAGGTGCCGGGGCAGGGAGGAACTCGCGAAGTCGGGGCCGTCAGTGATCGCCATCGTTGCCTCCGGGAACCGGGTACAGGGTGTGCCGCAGGGCCGCGCGGGCCCGGTGCAGCCGTGATTTCATCGCGGCGGGGCTGAGCCCGAGCGCGTCCGCCGCCATCCGCCCGCTGTAGCCCTGGACGTCCCGCATGATCAGGACCTGCCGCTGGTCGGCGGGGAGGGCGGCGATCGCCCGCGCCACCCGGGCGGCCTCCAGGCGTTCCAGTACCTCGTCCTCGGCCGACATCACGGCGGAGTCGGGCAGCGGGGCGCGCTCGCGGGGCACCAGCCGGGCCCGGCGCAGGCACTCGTTGCGGACGATGCGGAACATCCACGAGGCCAGGGCACCGGAAGCGCGCAGCATGCCGATCTTCCGGTAGAGGATGATCAGCGCCTCCTGGGCCGCGTCCTCGGCGTCCTCGGGGGAGGCGCACAACGAGTACGCGAACCTGCGCACGTTCGGGTGCGATCCGCAGACCAGCGCGGTGACGGCATCGAGGTCCCCGCCCTGCGCGGCGAGGACCAGCGGCTCGGCGGGCCAGGTCGACTCAGCCACGGGAACGGCTCCGGCGGCGCGCCACGAGGACGGTGCACGTGCAGAGCAGGAGCAGTACGACGGCGCCGACGGCGACGGCAGTGATCACGACAACCTCCAGGTCAGGTGCCGACCTCTGCGCCGGCACATGCATAAGAGGCGTGGGAGCCGCGAAAGGATTCACCGGGATTCACCGGGATTCACCCCAGGGCCGGGTCCACCACCGTCTCGCCCATCGACGCGCGCCGGACGCTGTCCGCCAGGTCCTCGACCGGGCCGTCCCGCAGCACCAGACCCACCGCGCCCGCGGCGAGGGCGGCCTCCGCGAGGCCGGGGTGCGCCGAGCCCGTCAGGACGAGCACCCGGCACTCGGGGTCGTCGGCCAGCAGGGCGGTCACGGCCGCGAGCTCCTCCACCAGGGCCACCGCGGGCCGGGCCATGGGGTCCCGGACGACCTCGATGTCCGGCTGGAGGCCGAGTTGGAGCGCCAGGGCCGGATTCGGCGGCTCCAGCAGGATGCGCAGGGCGCGGCCCGCACGGTGATCAACAGGCATTTCTTCCACGCGGGCAGGGTATTGCCCCGCCTCCCGCGGGGCGTGCAACACGCCCCGCACGCAGCAGATCTGACGTCAAGTCAAGAGTCTTCCCAAGTGTGGGGGCGTGCGTTATACATTCCCTCACCGGCCGTGCCTAGAACGCGTTCTAGAACCGGCCCCCGCATGCGACCTCGGTGCGGCCGACGGTGCGGACGGCCGCGCCGAGGTCTTCCACGGCCCCGGTTCTCCAACGACAGGGAGCAGCACCCCCATGCCGATCGATGCCGCCAAGGCCCTCGCCGCCGACCCCCGCCTGGGGGACATCGGCTGGGACCACAAGGACGTCCAGCTCTACCACCTCGGCCTCGGCGCGGGCCGGCCGGCCACCGACCCGGACGAGCTGCGCTACACCCTCGAATCCAAGCTCCACGTCCTGCCCAGCTTCGCGACCGTCGCCGGCGCCGGCATGGCCATGCTGGGCGGCCTCGCCGCACCCGGGATCGACGTCAACCTCGCCGCCGTCCTGCACGGCGGCCACTCCATCGAGCTGCACCGGCCCATCCCCGTCAAGGGGCGGGCCACCTCCCGCTCGAAGGTCGCCGCCGTCTACGACAAGGGCAAGGCGGCCGTGATCGTGCTGCGCTCGGAGGTCGCGGACGCCGACGGGCCGCTGTGGACGAGCGACGCGCAGATCTTCGTACGCGGGGAGGGCGGCTTCGGCGGTGAGCGCGGGCCCTCCGCCAAGGAGGAGCTCCCCGGGCGCGCGCCCGACCGTACCGAGGAGCGGCACATCCGTGAGGACCAGGCGCTCCTCTACCGCCTCTCCGGCGACTGGAACCCGCTGCACGCCGACCCCGAGTTCGCCAAGACGGCCGGCTTCGATCAGCCGATCCTGCACGGCCTGTGCTCGTACGGGATGACCCTCAAGGCCGTCGTCGACACGGCCCTGGGCGGGGACGTCTCCCGGGTCCGCGCCTACCGCACGCGCTTCGCCGGGATCGTCTACCCGGGCGAGACCCTGCGGATCCGGATGTGGCAGGAGCCGGGCCGGGTCCAGGTCTCGGTGACCGCCGCAGAACGCGACGACGCGCCGGTCCTCGCCGACACCGTCGTCGAACACGCCTAGTGCTGTGGCCGGAAAGGTTCACCGGCTCACGACGCCCGGTACGGCACCTCATCCCCCAGACTTCGTCCGGGGGGACCCCCAGGTTGTCGGACCGCGCAAGTACGTCCAGTGCGAGCCGCGGCCTTCCGCCTTGCGATGCACCGCACCGAACGCCGCGAACCGGCAAACCTTTCCGGCCGCAGCACTAGGGAATTCCCGCCGGTCGGGCCGGGCTCGCGGCCCGACCGGCGGGGCACCCCCTCACGCCCGACCACACAAGGAGCCGCACCGTGCGCGCAGCACTGCAGAGCGAGATCGGCCAGGACAAGCTCGAGGTCGTCGACGACATGGAGGCCGTCGGCCTCGGCCCCGGCAAGGTGAAGATCCGGATCAAGGCCACCGGCCTGTGCCACTCGGACCTGTCCGCGATGAGCGGCGTCCTGCCGCAGCCCGCTCCCTTCATCCCGGGCCACGAGGGCTCCGGGGTGATCTCCGACGTCGGTGACGGGGTGACCGCCCTCAAGCAGGGCGACCGGGTCCTGGTCTGCTGGCTGCCGCCGTGCGGCCACTGCCCGTCCTGCAAGCGCGGCCAGGGCCACCTGTGCCTGGCGAGCCTGGTCAACGCGGGCACCCCCAACTTCCGCCGAGCGGGCGGTGACATCTTCGGCTTCGCCGCCACCGGCACCTTCGCCGAGGAGCTCGTGATCGACGCCGCGTGCGCCGTCCCGATCCCCGACGACGTGCCCTTCGACATCGCCGCGCTCATCGGCTGCGGGGTCACCACCGGCCTCGGCGCCGCCATCAACACCGCCAAGGTGGAGGCCGGATCCTCGGTGGCCGTCATCGGCTGCGGCGGCGTCGGCATCTCCGTCATCCAGGGCGCCAAGGTCCAGGGCGCGGCCCAGATCATCGCCGTCGACCCGGTGGAGTCGCGGCGCGAGGCGGCCCTGCGGTTCGGGGCCACCGAGGCGGTGGGGCCGGAGGCCTTCGACGACGCCAAGAACCGGATCACCGGCGGCGAGGGCTTCGACTACGTCTTCGAGGTCGTCGGCAAGTCCGCCACCGCGCAGACCGCCTACAAGATGACCCGCCGCGGCGGCAGCGTGGTGATCGTCGGCGCCGGTGCGCTGGACGACAACTTCCAGATCGACATGTTCTCGCTCTTCTTCGACGAGAAGAAGATCCTGCCGTCGATGTACGGCGGCGGGGACGTGCTCCGCTCCTACGAGCGCACCATCGCGCTGTGGCGGGCCGGCCGGGTGGACCTGGCGGGCCTGATCACGCACCGGGTGCAGCTCGCCGAGATCAACGACGCGCTCGACCAGATGCGTACGGGCGTCGCCCTGCGCACCTGCATCGAACTCTGACCTGCTCCGAGACCTGCGAGAGGAACGCTACGGATGTCACTCCCACTTGAGGGGCTCTCCGCCATCGTCACGGGTGCGGGCCGCGGGCTCGGCCGGGCCGAGGCGATCGAGCTCGCGCGGCTCGGCGCGAGCGTGGTCGTCAACGACTTCGGCCAGAGCGGCCGGGACGGCTCCGGGGAGGCCTCGGCCGCCCCGGCCGAGGAGGTCGCCGCGGAGATCCGCGCCGCGGGCGGCCGGGCGGTGGCGCACCTGGGCGACGTGGCCGACTTCGAGCAGGCGCGGGAACTGGTCGAGCTGGCGGTGTCCAGCTTCGGGAAGCTGGACGTCCTGGTCAACAACGCGGGCATCCTGCGCGACCGGATGGTCTTCTCGATGTCGGAGGAGGAGTGGGACTCGGTGATCCGGGTCCACCTCAAGGGCCACTTCAACACCACGCACTTCGCGTCCGTGCACTGGCGCGAGCGCTCGAAGGCGGCGGGCGGCCCGGTCTACGGCCGGATCGTGAACACCTCCTCTGAGGCCTTCCTCGGCGGTTCGGCCGGCCAGCCGAACTACGCGGCGGCCAAGGGCGGCATCGTGGGCCTCACCACCTCGACCGCCCTCGCGCTCGCGAAGTACGGGGTGACGGCCAACGCCATCTGCCCGCGCGCCCGCACCCGGATGACCGAGGACGTCTTCGCCGGCTTCCAGGTCCCCGAGGAGGGCAAGCTGGACGCCCTCGCCCCCGAGCACGTCGCACCGCTCGTCGGGTACCTGGCCTCGCCCGCTTCCGCCCGGGCCAACGGCCAGCTGTTCGTCGTGCACGGCGGGATCGTGGTCGTGATGGAACGCCCCAAGGTGGCCGCCAAGTTCGACACGGCCAAGGAGTCCTTCTCCTTCGAGGAGCTCGACGAGCTCCTGACCCCGCACTACGCGTCCCGCCCGGCGAACGAGACCTTCGCCGCGACGGAGGTACTGGGCCTCAAGCACGCCTAGGCCCCGTCGTGGGAGGCGAGCGCCCTCCGTCCCTACCGCCCGGCCAGCGGCGCCTGCTGGAGGGGGACCGGACGGGGGGCGGTCGGCGCGGTCTGAGCCAGGACCACTGGCGGGGGCGGGGCGGCCGGCAGGTTGAGGCCGACGATCCCGCAGGGCACCTCGGGCGTCGCGTACGGGAGGTGCAGGCGGCCCTGCGGGCTCCACAGGCCGGCCCCGCCGAGCCAGCCCGCCGGGGCGCCGAGCCGGAAGACGCGCCGGTCGGCGGGGCGCCACAGGCCGATGTCGCCCTCGGGTAGCCGCAGCGCCACCCCGCAGGTCTCCGGCATCAGGGACTGGCCGGGCTGGACCGCGAACGGGTACGCGTCCCCCAGCCTGGCCAGGCACTCCGGGAAGCGGACCGGCAGGGAGCTGCCCGACACCCCCCAGCCCAGGCGCGAGGTGCCCGGGGCGTCGGAGCGGATCAGTAGCAGCCCGCTGTCCGGGTCGGCCAGCAGCAGCCGGTCGTCGCTGTCCTCGGTGATCTGCAGCAGCGGGGACACCTCGGCGCGCCCCAGGTCCACGGCGACGGCCTTGGAGGTGCCGTCCAGCTCGCGGTCCAGGGCCAGCAGCCGGCCCGCCCGGTCCAGCCAGACGCCGCCCGAGCAGCGCCCCGGGATCCGGGCGACGGGCCGCGGCCCCGAGAGGCCACCGGCCACCTGCCAGACCGTGCTCACGGTCTCCTCCGCGGCCAGGACGAAGGCAGCGGATCCCGCCGGACACGGCGGGAGCAGGCGGACCCGTACGTCCTCCCGCACGGCCACCCCGCCCAGCTGGAGCTCCCCGGTGCTCGGCCCGGCACCGGCCCCCGTCGGGTACAGCAGCGCGAAGGCGTGGCGCTCCGCCACCCGCCGGTGGATCAGCACCCGCCCGTCGGCCAGCGGCAGCACCTCGCTGTCCGCCTCCTCGGGCTGCGCGAGCGGCAGCGGCACCGCGTACGGCTCGGGCCCGGCGAGGGTCCAGCGCTCCGCATAGAGAGCGTCGCCCTCCCCGGCCAGCCGGGCGGCGTACGACCCGTCCGCGGCGATGCGGAACGCGGCCGTGGTCGTCATTTCGATGGCACAGACGGTCATCCGTGGTCACCTCCGGGGGGGAAGCTAGTTTTCGGGGTTCCCGGCGAACAACACCACCAACACCGCTTCACACATACGGGTGTCCGCGCGGCGATTCGCGCGTGCTGGACGAGGCGGTTGTGCTGGGCGACGGCCGTCAGCCCTTCGACGCCCTGCGCGGCGGGGCCGGAGCGGGCCCGGGGCCGCTCCGGAGCGGGGTCGTGCCCGAGTCCCGCGGGCGTCGCGCCCTCGGCTTCCTGGGCGCACCCCCCGGGGGGGAGTACGGGCCGGACCGCCGCCCGGGCGGGGTCAGGCGCCAGTGGGTATCCGCCAGTTTGTCCGAACCGGAAGGGTGGGGCCCCGTCCGGCAGGGCTGGCCTGACCGGGACGGTCGCCCCGGACGGTAGCCTTGGCCCGTGCCCCGTCTCTCTGAAGTCATCGCCGCGCTGGACGCTCTCTGGCCCCCCTCGCGGGCCGAGCAGTGGGACGCCGTCGGAACCGTCTGCGGCGACCCGGACGCCGAGGTCACCCGGGTCCTGTTCGCGGTCGACCCCGTCCAGGAGATCGCCGACGAGGCGGTGAAGCTGGGCGCCGACCTGATCATCACCCACCACCCCCTCTACCTGCGGGGCACCACCACCGTCGAGGCCGGCACCTTCAAGGGCCGCGTCGTGCACACGCTGATCAAGAACGACATCGCGCTGCACGTCGCCCACACCAACGCCGACACCGCCGACCCCGGGGTTTCCGACGCCCTCGCCGGCGCCCTCGGCCTGCGGATCACCGGCCCGCTGGTGGCGGACCCGAGCGACCCTGACGGCCGCCGGGGCCTCGGCCGGATCTGCGAACTGGACCACCCCGAGACGCTGCGCGAGTTCGCCGCCCGCGCCGCGGCCTGGCTGCCGCCGACCGCCCAGGGCATCCGCGTGGCCGGCGACCCGGACGCACTGGTCCGCCGCGTCGCCGTCAGCGGCGGCTCCGGCGACAGCCTCTTCGAGCAGGTCCGCGCCGCCGGTGTGGACGTGTTCCTGACCGCCGACCTGCGCCACCACCCGGCCTCCGAGGCCCGCGAGACGAGCCGCCCGCTCGCCCTCGTCGACGCCGCCCACTGGGCCACCGAGTGGCCCTGGTGCGAGCAGGCCGCGGCCCAGCTCGACGCGATCTCCGAGCGCCACGGCTGGGGTCTGCGCACCCACGTCTCGCGCACGGTCACCGACCCCTGGACGGCGCACGCGCCGTCCGTCACACCCCCTTCTATCTCTGGAGCCCCCAACTGAACGCCGAGCCCGCCGACCAGATCCGACTTCTCGACGTCCAGGCGCTGGACGTCCGGCTGTCTCAGCTCGCCCACAAGCGCAAGTCGCTGCCCGAGCACGCCGAGCTCGACTCGCTCACCAAGGACCTGGCGCAGCAGCGCGACCTGCTCGTCGCCGCCCAGACCCAGGCGAGCGACACCGCGCGCGAGCAGACCAAGGCGGAGCAGGACGTGGACCAGGTGCGCCAGCGCGCCGTCCGCGACCAGCAGCGGCTCGACTCGGGCGTGGGCATCTCGGCCCGGGACCTGGCGAACCTGCAGAGCGAGGTCGTCTCCCTCGCCAAGCGCCAGGGCGACCTGGAGGACGTGGTCCTGGAGGTCATGGAGCGTCTGGAGGGTGCGCAGGAGCGCGTCACCGGGCTGACCGAGCGCGTCTCGGCCCTGGAGGCCAAGACCGCGGACGCCACCGCCCGCCGGGACGCGGCGACCACCGAGATCGACACCGAGGTCGCGAAGGTCACCAAGGACCGCGAGGTCATCGTCGCGTCCATGCCGACCGACCTGATGGCGCTGTACGAGAAGATCCGCGTCAAGCAGGGCGGGGTCGGCGCGGCCCGCCTCTACCAGCGCCGCTGCGAGGGCTGCCGGCTGGAGCTCGACATGGCCGAGGTCAACGAGATCAAGTCCGCGGCCCGTGACCAGGTCGTCCGTCACGAGAACTGCGGCCGCATCCTGGTCCGTACGGCCGACTCGGGCATCTGATGCCGCAGTTTGTCGTGGAGGCGGACGGCGGGTCCCGGGGCAACCCGGGGCCGGCCGGCTACGGCGCGGTGGTGCTCGACCCGGCGACCGGCGAGACGCTGGCCGAGCGCGCCGAGTACATCGGCGTCGCGACGAACAACGTGGCCGAGTACAAGGGCCTGATCGCCGGGCTCGCGGCGGCCCGTGACCTGGCGTCAGACGCGCAGGTCCTGGTCCGCATGGACTCGAAGCTGGTCGTCGAGCAGATGTCGGGCCGCTGGAAGATCAAGCACCCGGACATGAAGCCGCTCGCGGCCGAGGCCGCCCGGATCCTGCCGCGCGCGCAGGTGACGTACGAGTGGATCCCGCGCGAGCGGAACAAGCACGCTGACCGGCTCGCGAACGAGGCGATGGACGCGGGCAAGCGCGGCCAGCAGTGGGAGCCGTCGGCGTCCACGGCCGCCCTCGACCACGGCGCGGCGCGCGCCCTGGCCACCCCGCCGGCGCCGGCGGGCCCGCCGGGGGACGCGGCGAAGGGGGCCGCGGCCGTCCGCGCGGCCCTGCTCGCCTCCTCCGGAGCGGCGGCCACGGCCGCCCAGGAGGCCGCCGACTCGCTGTTCGCCGACGCCGAGGCCCTGGCGGACGCCATCGAGCCCTGCCTCGACGCCGATGCCCCCGCGGTCGCCGCGGGCAGCCACGGTTGGGGCCCGGACATGGGGGCGCCGGCCACCTTCGTACTGCTGCGGCACGGCGAGACCGCCCTCACCCCGCAGAAGCGCTTCTCCGGCAGCGGCGGCAGCGACCCCGAACTGTCCCCGGCGGGCCTGCGGCAGGCCGCCGCGGTGGCCGAGGCGCTCGCCGTACGCGGCACCATCCAGAACGTCATCAGCTCCCCGCTGCGCCGCTGCCGGGAGACCGCCCAGGCCGTCGCGGACCGTCTCGGCCTCACGGTGACGGTCGAAGAGGGCCTGCGCGAGGTGGACTTCGGGGCGTGGGAGGGTCTGACCTTCGCCGAGGTGCAGCAGCGCTTCCCGGACGACCTCCAGGCCTGGCTGGACTCCCCGAAGGCGGCCCCCACGGGCGGCGGCGAGAGCTTCATGTCCGCCACCCGCCGGATCTCGGCCACCCGTGACCGCCTGCTGTCCGCCCACGCGGGCCGCACGGTCCTGCTGGTCACCCATGTGACCCCGGTCAAGATCCTGGTCCGCCTCGCCCTGGGCGCCCCGCCGGAAGCCCTGTTCCGCATGGAGCTCTCGGCGGCCTCCCTCTCGGCGGTGGCCTACTACGCGGACGGCAACGCCTCGGTCCGCCTCCTGAACGAGACGTCCCACCTGCGGTAGCCCTGGCGGGGGGCCGGGCGGGGTCCGGGCTCGGTGCGGTACCCCTGGCGGGATCTAGGCCGGTGCGGGTTGGTGCGCGGGGCCGGGGAGGGGTGTCTCCTCGGCTCGGCGCGTGCGGGCGTGTCTCGGCTGTGTGCGGTGGTTGCGCGCTCGTCCTGCGGGGACACCCCTCCCCGTCCCCGCTCCCCACGCGTCGGGGTGGCTTCGGGGGTGCTGTCGGAGCCCTGCCGTGGGGTGGGGACACGGCGGAGTGTCCCCGCAGGACGAGCGCGCACCACCGGGTACAGCCGCGACATGCCGTACCGCGCGAGCCGAGGAGACACTCCGGCGGGGCACCGCCCCACACCACCCAGCCCCGCCGGCGATTGAGGCGCGGGGCCCGGGGCAGCGCCCCAGGACCACCGACCGGCCGGAGCCGGACACCCCGGACCGGGGGAGAGAGAACCGCTGGCCCCCGAACGGGAGTGGAAGCGGCAGACGAGCCGGCCTGTACGCCGGGTTCTGTCGCCCGGTGACCTCGCGGTCGCCGGGGAGACGGCCATCCATCTAGGACCGGTGTTGCCACCGGCCTCGTGCGGTCTACCCGCGAACTCGGGCGGGCAGCCCTCGAGCGTTCGCGCAGACCCGTCCGGGGACGGATCCTCTTGACCTTGCTCCGGGTGGGGTTTACCTAGCCGCCTGAGTCACCTCAGGCGCTGGTGGTCTCTTACACCACCGTTTCACCCTTACCGAGGGCCGAAGCCCCCGGCGGTCTGTTTTCTGTGGCACTGTCCCGCGGGTCACCCCGGGTGGCCGTTAGCCACCACCCTGCCCTGTGGAGCCCGGACGTTCCTCGGCGGGATCCGAGGATCCCGACGCGGCCGCCCGGCCGACTCGTCTGCCGTGGCGACCATGTTACCCGGGGCGACGACCCCGCCCGACCCCACCCGACCGCGCTTGACCTTGACGCAGCGGCAAGGTTTCTACTGGGGGCATGCGGATCGGAGAGATCGCCGCGGTCGTCGGGATCACCACCCGGGCGATCCGGCACTACCACCACGTCGGGCTGCTCCCGGAACCGGAGCGGCGCCCCAACGGCTACCGCGCCTACAGCCTCCGTGACGCCGTCCTGCTGGCCCGCGTACGCCGGCTCACCGAGCTCGGGCTCGGTCTCGACGAGGTGCGGGACGTCCTCGCGGACGACGCCGGGCGCGAACTCGCCGACGTCCTCACGGAACTCGACGCCGACCTCGCCCGCCAGGAGGCCGAGATCCAGGAGCGGCGGCGCCGGCTCGCCGTGCTGCTCGCCGCCGGGCCCGGGGAGGCCGAACCGCTCTCGCCCGGGCTCGCCGAGCTGCTGGCGAAGGCGCCGCCGACCGACTCGCCGGCCGCCGCGAAGGACCGCGAACACCTGACCCTGCTCGACGCGACGGGCGCGGCCGGTCAGGAGGTGTACGCCGCACTCGGGCCGCTGGCCGCCGATCCCGCCGTGCTCGCGCTGTACGTGCGCCTCGACGAGCTCGCCGACGCGCCCGTGGACGACCCGCGGATCCCGCCCCTGGCGGCGGAGCTGGTGGCGGCCGTCCCCGACGAGGTGTTCGCCGCGATCCCCACCGACGGGGTGGTCGTGACCGGGTTCAAGGAGGCGCTGCTCGCCGAGTACGCGCCCGCGCAGGCCGAAGTCGTCCGCCTCGTCATGGAGGCGTTCATCGAGAGGGGGCGGGGATGACCCGCATACGGGCGGCACGGATCGCCGTCACCGCCGTCGTCCCGGCGGAGCTGGCGCTCGTGGTGTGCCTGGCGGCCGGGGTGCGCCCGCCCGGGTGGGTGCTCGCCGCCACCGAGGCGCTCCTCGTCGGCGTGTTGTTGTTGGAGGCCCGGGTGCTGTACGGCCTCTACGCCGCCGAGCGGGCCCGCGGCGCGGACTCCCGGGCCGCCCGCCGCGCGGCGGTCCGCGCCGTGGTCCCGGTGCAGGTGCGGCGACTGGTGCGGCACGAGGTGCGCGCCCTCGCCTCGCTCGGCCGGTGGGCCGTGCGCGGGAAGCACGGGGTGCGCACCGGGGACCTCGCGGCCGCGTACACCGGACCGCAGACGGCCATGATGTACGGGATGCTCTTCGTGTCGGTGATCGAGACGGTCGGTCTGGCCCTGCTCATCCCCTGGCCGACGGTGCACCGGATCGTGCTCGTGCTGGACGTGTACGCGATCCTGCTCGTCCTCGCCCTGCACGCCGCGTGCGTCACCCGGCCGCACGTGGTCCGCCCCGACGGGTCCCTGCGGATCCGCTACGGGGCCCTGTTCGACCTGGCCGTACCGGCGGACGCGGTGGCCTCGGTCCGGGTGGACCGGCGCTATCCCGAGGGCCGGCTGGTCACGCTGTCCGAGGACGGGGTGCTCGACCTCATCGTCGGGAGCCAGACCTCCGTCACCCTGGAACTGAACCGGCCGCTCCCCTTCACCCGGCCGCTCGGCGCCACGGGCGCGGCCCGGACCGTCCGCTTCCACGCCGACGACCCGCGCGCGCTGGTCACCGCCCTGCGCCGCCAGCCGGCCTAGACGGGCGCGAAGAGGATCTTCGACGTGCCCGGGTCGGCCTCCGTGAGCCGGACCCGGATCCGTTCGCCCAGGGGCAGGTCGAGCGCGGTGGACCGGACGCGGCCGACCACCGCCGGGTCCTCCAGGTGCACCGTGCCCACCAGTGGCTCCCGGTCCTTGACGTCGATGACCGTGGCCTCGAAGGTCTCCCCGACGCGGTCCTTCAGCACGGCGGCCTCGACCAGGTCCACGGACTCCCGTTCCACCGTGTTCGCCAGCCGGCCACCCGCCGCCATCTCGTCCGGGAGCGCGGGGAGCGCGGCCGTGACCCACTCCGGCGGTTCGGCCCCTGCCACCGCCGCCACGCACAGCTCCCCGGAGTACCGGTCGACGAGGCGGCGCAGCGGCGCCGTGCAGTGCGTGTACGGGGCCGCCACCGCGGAATGGATCGCCGGGTCGGGGCGCTCGCCGCCGGTGAACGCGGTGTAGCCCGCGCCGCGCAGCAGGGCCGTGCACTCCTGGAGGAAGGCGGCGTGGGCGGGGCGGTGCGGGTCGAGGGAGCGCACGAGTTCGGCGTACGGCACGTGGTGCGGCCAGTCGATCCGCAGGGCCTTCGCCGTCCGCCGGAGCCTGCCGACCGCGCCGTCGGGGGCGCTGGGCAGCGTGCGCAGGATGCCGGTGCCGGTGGCCAGCATCAGATCGGCCGCGGCCATGCCGGTCATCAGGGAGAGCTGTGCGTTCCAGCCGTCGGCGGGCAGCGGGGCGCGGTAGGCCAGGGAGTACGTGCCGTCGTGCGCGGCGACCTCTTGTTCGGGCACGTTGAGGGAGATGCCGCCGCGCGCCTGTTCCAGGGCCTCGCGGAGCCGGCCGATGTCCTTCAGGAGGGCGAGCGGTTCCTCCGCCGTTCCGGTGTCGATGGCCTTCTGGACCCGGTCGTAGTCGAGTCGGGCCCGGCTGCGGATCAGGGCGCGGCGGACGTCGACGGTCTCGACGCGGCCGTCGGGGTCCAGGTCGAAGCGCCACACCAGGGCCGGGCGGACCTGGTCGGGCAGCAGGCTGGCCGCGCCCTCCGAGAGGACGGCCGGGTGCAGCGGGACCTTCCCGTCGGGGAAGTAGAGGGTGGTCACGCGCCGGTGGGCCTCGGCGTCGAGCGCGCCGCCGGGGGTGACGAACGCGGCGACGTCGGCGATGGCGTAGTGCACCCGGTACCCGCCGCCGGAGCGCTTCGCCAAGTGCACGGCCTGGTCGAGGTCGACGGAGGCCGGCGGGTCGATCGTGAAGAAGGGGACGTCCGTACTGTCCAGGTCCGGGAGGCGGGGGTGCGCCGCCGCGTGTTCGGCCTCGGCGAGGGCTGCGGCCGGGAACTCCCCGGGCACCTCCAGCTCCGTCCGCAGTTCGCGCAGCGCGGCCCGCAGAGCAGCCCCGTCTGCGCCGGTCATGTGCATCTGACGGCGTGGCATGGACCGAGCCTATGGTCGGGGGGCGCGGACGGCGCGGCGAGCGGGGGCGGCGGACGTCTACCCTGGCTCGGGGGCCGCGCCCCCTGCGACGTCGTACCGAAGGAGAACCACCGTGCTCGTGCTGCTGCCGCCGTCCGAGGGAAAGGCCGCCGGCGGCTCCGGCGCACCCCTGAAGCCGGAGGCGCTGTCGCTGCCCGGTCTGGCCCCGGCCCGTGCGGCGGTGCTGGAGGAGCTCGTCGAGCTGTGCGCGGCGGACGAGACGAAGGCGCGCGAGGTGCTGGGCCTGAGCGAGGGCCTGCGCGGCGAGGTCGCCAAGAACGCGGAGCTGCGTACGGCGGGGGCCCGTCCGGCGGGCGAGGTCTACACGGGCGTGCTCTACGACGCGCTGGGCCTGGCCGACCTGCCCGCGGCGGCGCGGGCGTCGGCCGAGGACGCGCTGCTCGTCTTCTCGGGGCTGTGGGGTGCGGTGCGGGTCGGCGACGCGATCCCCTCGTACCGCTGCTCGATGGGGGTGAAGCTGCCCGGGCTGGGCGCGCTGGGCGCGCACTGGCGGGGGCCGATGGCGGAGGTCATGCCGGAGGCGGCCGGGGACGGGCTGGTGCTGGACCTGCGGTCGGCGGCGTACGGGGCCGCGTGGAAGCCGAAGGGTGAGGTGGCGACGCGGACCGCGACCGTCCGGGTGCTGCACGCGCAGCTCGTGGACGGGGTGGAGAAGAGGTCGGTGGTGAGCCACTTCAACAAGGCGACGAAGGGGCGGCTGGTACGGGACCTGCTGCTGGCGGGGGCCGCTCCGGCTTCGCCCGCCGAGCTGGTCACGGCCCTGCGGGACCTGGGCTACGTCGTCGAGGCCGAAGCCCCTGCGAAGGCGGGCAAGGCCTGGTCCCTCGACGTGGTCGTGACGCAGATCCACCACTGACGCGCCGTACCGGGGGCTCCGCCCCCGCACCCCCGCGCCCCCGCGCCCCAAACGCCGGCGGGGCTGAATTTTGGCTGAGCTGCGCCGGTACGTGCCGCCCGGCGGGCCGGATCGCCCACCGGGGCTACTGGCTCAGGGGCCAGGCCGCCGTGGCCGGGCTGCGGTCGGCGGCGCCCGCGTAGGCGGCGCAGGCGTCGGTGAGGGTTTCGAGGAGGGTGAGCGGGTCCGGGAGGGGGTGCTCCATGCCCCGGATCCAGGTCACCGCCCGGTCACCGGGGAGGGCGGCCGGCGGGACCAGGACGTAGCTGCCGCGGCAGTGCCAGCGCAGGCCCGGGTGTTCGTCCATCGTCTCGGGGTGGCAGTCCAGTGCGCAGGGCCACCACTCGTCCTCGTCCTCGGGGGTGCCGCGGGTGGCGGTGAAGAAGAGCATCCGGGCCTGGTCACCGGTGCCGCCCGACTCGGCGACGGGGCCGACCTTGATGCCGGCGAGCAGGAGTCGGTCGAGGGCGTCGGTGCCGGCTTCCAGCGGGACGTCGAGCACGTCGTGGACCATGCCGGTCGCGGTGATGAAGTTGGCCTGGGGTTGGTTGCGCGCCCAGCGCTCGACCTGTGAGCGGTCGGTGGTCGACTGGGTCTGCCAGGCGAAGGAGATGGGGTGCCGTGCGGGCGTCGGACAGCCGATCCGGTCGCACGAACATCGGTAACCGGCGGGATGGGCGGCGGGGGCGAGCGGCAGGCCCGCGGCGGCGACGGCCAGGAGGAGCGCCTCGCGCTCCGCTCCCGGGTCCTCGGCGGTGGGCTTCTGCCGCCGGCGCAACCACTGGGAAATCCTGCTCTGCTCGCCGCGTTTGACGCGGCCGGACTCAGACCCCATCTATCCCCTCACCTCACCGTAATCTCCGGCGGACCCGTCCATGGTCCCACCATCCTGAGCCCCGGGTGACCGCTCTTGGCAACCGGGGGGTTGGAGATGCGTGACCGGAAACCCCCACATAACCATAGAATCAGGCCAAATGCTCTCGGCCGATCTTCGATTCTCTGCCCGCTAGCGGGCGGTGACGTTGGCCACCCCGCCTCAGGGGGTGTCTTGCCGATCAGGCAAGACACCCCCCAGCACCCGGTCCACGAGCGCGTCGGTGTACGCGTGCGTCAGGGGCGCGGTGCGCATCAGCCAGCGGTAGGTGAGCGGTCCGACGAGCATCTCGACCGTGAGGCGCAGGTCCGCGTCCGGCGCGAGCCGGCCGGCCTCCCGGGCCGCGCGCAACCGCTCCTCGTACAGGGCGAGCTGGGGCTCTAGCAGCTGTTCGGTGAAGCGGGCGCCGAGCTCGGGGTCGGTGGCCCCGGCGGCGGTCAGGGCGCGCGTGGGGGCGTCGTACTTCTCGTCGTTGAACTGGTCGACGGTCGCCCGCAGGACGTGCTTCAGGTCGGCGGCGAGGTCCCCGGTGTCGGGGAAGCCGGTCCATTCGACCTCCGTCTCCGCGTCGCCGAAGAGGGCCAGCGAGGCGTCGAGGAGGACGGTGGCCTTCGACGACCACCAGCGGTAGATGGTCTGCTTGCCGACGCCCGCGCGGGCGGCGATGGCCTCGATGGTCAGCTTGTCGTAGCCGACCTCCCCGACGAGGGCGAGCGCGGCGTCGAGGATGGCGCGCCGGGAGCGGTCGCTGCGGCGGGTGGCGTCAGGGGTCTTGGGCATGGCCCGAAACTATCAAAGCGAGACGTCTCGTCTTTCCATAGGTTTGCGTAAACCACCCAATCAGTTCACTGTGCTGTCCAGGTGTTGGAGAGACGATTCTCTCCAGCACCCGTCCAGAGTCGTGTAAGTCGTGAGGAGCCTTCTTTGCGCAGAGACGCCACACCCCGGCGCTACCTGATGTGCCCACCCGCACACTTCAAGGTCACGTACTCCATCAATCCGTGGATGGACCCCACGAAACCGGTGGACCTGCCCCTCGCACTGGCCCAGTGGGAAGACCTGAGGGACCGCTACCGCTCCCTCGGGCACATCGTCGAAACCCTCGAACCTGACCCCGAACTGCCCGACATGGTCTTCGCGGCGAACGGGGCCCTCGTGGTCGACGGCAGGGTCCTCGGGGCCCGGTTCGCCTACCCGGAACGGGCCGCCGAAGCCGAGATCCACCTCGACTGGTTCCGTACCCACGGCTACCCCGACATCCACGAGCCGTCCCACGTCAACGAGGGCGAGGGGGACTTCGCGGTCACCGACCGCTACATCCTCGCCGGCCGGGGCTTCCGCTCCAGTCCGCTCTCGCACGACGAGGCCCAGGAGTTCTTCGGCCGCCCGGTCATCGGCCTCGACCTGGTGGACCCGCGCTACTACCACCTGGACACGGCGCTCAGCGTCCTCGACGGCGACGAGATCATGTACTACCCGGGCGCCTTCTCGCCCGGCAGCCAGGGAGTGCTCAGGCGGCTCTTCCCGGACGCCCTGATTGCCGACGCCCGGGACGCGGCCGCCCTCGGTCTGAACGCGGTCTCCGACGGCCTGCACGTCCTGCTCCCGCAGGCGGCGACCGGACTGCTGGAGCCGCTGCGGGACCGGGGGTTCGAGCCGGTCCCGATGGACCTCGGCGAGCTGCTCAAGGGCGGCGGCAGCGTGAAGTGCTGCACCCAGGAGCTGCGGGCCTAGGCCGTTTCCGGGGACCGGCTACGGTGCCGGAGGCCAGGCCTGGCCCCAGTCGGCGTCCCGGGCGGCCTTGTAGAGGTCTCCGTGGCGCTTGGTCACGTTGACCCGGTTCAGGCCCTCGCTCTCGGGGCCGCACAGCTCCAGTAGGACCAGCCCCTTCCGGATCTGCGGTTTCCGTGTGATCCGGGAGGCGGCCGGCTCCGCCCTGAAGCGGGTCGCGGCGACGTAGCTGAACTTCTCGTCCTCGTAGGGCAGCGAGCCGCCCTTGACCTGCCGGTGCAGGGAGGACCGGCTGACCCGAGCCGAGAAGTGGCACCAGTCCTTGCCGACCTCGATCGGACAGGTTCCGTCGTGCGGGCACGGCGCGGCGATCTGCAGCCCGGCCGCGATCAGCTGGTCACGGGCCTCGCGGATGCGCAGGTACCCCTCCGGCGTGCCCGGCTCGATCAGCACCACGGCCCGGCCGGCCCGGGCCGCCTCGGCGACGACGGCCGTGCGCGCCTGCGGGGTCAGTTCACCGAGGACGTAGGACACCGTCACCAGGTCCGCCTCGGGGAGGCTCAGCCCCGAACCGATGACGGCCCGCCGCCACGCGGCCCCGCGCAGCACCTCGGAGGTCGAGGCAGCCGCCAGTTCCCGGCCGAGGGCCAGGGCCGGCTCCGCCCAGTCCAGCACCGTGGTCTCCCGCGGGCCGTCCCAGGTGGCGTCCACCGCCCAGGTCGCGGCGCCCGTGCCGCCGCCCACGTCCACGTGCGAGCCCGGCGCCCAGCCGGGTGCAGCCTCGGCCAGTTCGTCTAGGGCGCTCCGGACGGCCTCGAAGGTGGCGGGCATCCGGTACGCCGCGTACGCCGCCACGTCGGAGCGGTCGCGCAGTACGGGCGCGTCGGTCGGGGTCTGCCCCCGGTAGTTGGCGATGAGCCGCTCGACGGCGGCCGTGGCCTGCTTCGGCGGGAGCCCGTCGAGCAGCCCGCCGAGCGTGCGGCGGAGGGTCTCGGCGGAGGTGGGGGCGGAGGCGTTCACCTGCGAAGTTTATGCCGCCGGTCGGGGGCGGGGCCGCCACTCCCGGGCGGGGCCGCCGGGTCCGGTGCGGCCGCCGGTCCGGTGCGGCTCAAGGATCGGGGCTCCGCCCCGGGCCCCGCGCTTCAAACGCCGGCGGGGCTGGAGTCGCCGGTGGGGTCGGACAGGGTGGACGCGCTCTGCCAGGGGCGGCACAGGCCGAGGAAGGCGCTGACCGCGAGCAGTGCGCACACCAGCTGGACCACGGCCATGGGGACGGCCGTGTCCTCGCCCGCGATCCCCACCAGCGGCGAGGCGATGGCGCCGATCAGGAACGAGGAGGTGCCGAGCAGCGCGGAGGCCGATCCGGCCGCGTGCGGGGTCCGCATCAGGGCCTGCGCGTTGGTGTTCGGCAGCACGATGCCCATCGCCGACATGAGGACGAACAGCGCGGTGGCGATCGGGGTCAGCCCGACTTCGCCGAAGACGCCCGTCGCCATCAGCAGGAGGGACACCGCGGAAGCCAGGACGACCGCGAGGCCGACGGCCAGCACCTTGTCCAGGCGTACCCGGCCGACCAGCAGTTTGCCGTTGATCTGGCCGACGAGGATCAGGCCGACGGAGTTCAGGCCGAAGAGCAGGGAGAAGGTCTGGGGCGAGGCCCCGTAGATCTCCTGCACCACGAAGGGGGAGGCGGAGATGTAGGAGAAGAGGACGGCGAAGGCGAAGCCGCCGGTCAGGGTGTAGCCGGTGAAGACCCGGTCGCCGAGCAGCCCGCGCATGGTCCGCAGCGCGGAGCCGACGCCGCCGGTGTGCCGCCGCTCGGGCGGCAGGGTCTCGCCGAGGCCGCGCCAGACCATCAGGGTGAGCACCGTACCGACAGCGGTGAGGACGACGAAGACGCCCCGCCAGTCGGCGAAGCGCAGCACCTGGCCGCCGATGAGCGGCGCGACGATCGGGGCGGCCCCGGATATGAGCATCAGCGTGGAGAAGAAGCGGGCCATCTCGTCGCCGTCGTACAGGTCGCGCACGACGGCGCGCGCGATGACGACACCGGCGGCCCCGGCCAGCCCCTGGAGCAGCCGGAAGGAGATCAGCAACTCGGCGGTCGGGGCGAGGGCGCAGATCGCGGTGGCCAGGACGTAGACGACCATGCCGACGAGCAGCGGCCGGCGGCGGCCCCACTTGTCGCTCATCGGGCCGATGACGAGCTGGCCGAGGGCCATGCCGGCGAGGCAGGCGGTGAGGGTCAGCTGGATCGTCGCGGCAGGGCTGTTCAGGGCATCGGTGACCTGCGGCAGGGCCGGCAGGTACATGTCCATGGACAGCGGGGGGAGGGCGGTGAGCCCGCCGAGTATGAAGGTGACGAGCAGGCTCGTGCGGCGTGCGCGCGTCAGGGACGCGGTGGCGCTGGAGGCGGAGGGCGATTCGGGCGACGAGTCCTGCGAGGCGGCTGTCGCGGGGCCTCTCTCCGACATGCGGAACTCCAGTCTTCTCATCTGATCTACGCACCCCTGACTGCCCCATGCTCTCAGCAATCGGAACGTCCGGGGAACGGGGCGCCGTGTGACGTACCCTGCGGCCCCATGGACGAAAGTACGAAGAAGATCGCCCTGGTGACCGGCGCCGGCTCCGGGATCGGCCGCTCCGTGGCGCTGACCCTGGCCGCCGCGGGCTGGGACGTGGCCGTGGCCGGCCGCCGGGCCGAACCGCTGGAGGAGACCGCCGCCGCGGCCGGGACCGACGCCGACGTGCTGTGCGCGCCGGCCGACGTGAGCGACCCGGACGACGTGACTCGGCTGTTCGAGTCAGTGCGGGCCCGCTACGGGCGCCTCGACCTGCTCTTCAACAACGCGGGCACCTTCGGACCGGGCGGGGTCCCGCTGGAGGACCTCACCTACGAGGCCTGGCGCTCGGTCGTCGACGTCAACCTCACCGGCGCCTTCCTGTGCGCGCAGGCCGCCTTCCGGCAGATGAAGCGGCAGGACCCGCAGGGCGGCCGCATCATCAACAACGGCTCCATCTCGGCGCACGTGCCGCGCCCGAACTCCATCGCCTACACCGCGACCAAGCACGCGATGACCGGCCTGACCAAGTCCCTGTCGCTGGACGGGCGGCCGTACCGGATCGCCTGCGGCCAGATCGACATCGGCAACGCGGCGACCGAGATGACCGAGCGGATGCAGACCGGCATCCTCCAGGCCAACGGGCAGTTGGCCGTCGAGCCGGTGATGGACGCCGCCGACGTGGCCCGCACGGTCCTGCACATGGCGGAGCTCCCGCTGGGGGCGAACGTGCAGTTCGCGACGGTGATGGCGACCTCGATGCCGTACATCGGCCGCGGCTGAACCGCGCGGGATCCATGGCCGAAACGCATTGCCAGGCCGCGTGAGCGCGGACGATCATGGCGGCATGAACGACACCGAAGTACTGAGCTACACCGCCTTCTCCCACGACCCGGAGGGCGGCAATCCGGCCGGGGTCGTGCTCGACGCCGCCGGACTGGACGAGGGCGCCATGCTGGAGATCGCCGCCGGGCTCGGCTACAGCGAGTCGGCCTTCCTGACGCCCCCGCCCGAGGGGTTCGGCGGCGAGGAGGGCCGTTCCTTCACCGTGCGCTACTTCAGCCCCAAGGCGGAGGTCCCCTTCTGCGGGCACGCCACCGTGGCCACGGCCATCGCGCTGGGGGAGCGGATCGGGCCGGGCGAACTCCTCCTCGCCACCCGAGCCGGGACCGTACCGGTGTCCGTCACCTCCGAGGGCGGGCGGCTGCGGGCCACGCTCACCACCGTCGAGCCGCACACCGAGGAGATCGGCGCGGCGGACCTCGCCGAAGCACTGGCCGCGCTGGACTGGCCGGAGGCCGACCTGGACCCGGCGATCCCGCCGGCGATCGCCTACGCCGGGGCCCGGCACCTGGTGATCGGCGCCGGCACCCGGGCCCGGCTCGCGGACCTGGCCTACGACTTCGCCCGGCTGGAGGCCCTGATGCGGCGCCTGGACCTCACCACGGTCCAGCTGGTGCACCGGGCCGGACCGGCGGAGTTCCACGTACGCGACCCCTTCCCGGTGGGCGGCGTCGTCGAGGACCCCGCCACGGGAGCGGCCGCGGCCGCCTTCGGCGCGTACGCCCGCGAGCGCGGCCTGGTCCCGGCGGACGCGGTGCTCACCCTCCACCAGGGAGCGGACATGGGCCGCCCCGGGGTGCTCACCGTGGAACTGCGCGAGGGCGACCCCCGGGTCAGGGTGAGCGGCGAGGGCGTCCGCATCCCGTGAACGGATCCATCGGCCCGGATTCCCGGGGCTCCGCCCCGGACCCCGCTTCCCGAACCCCGGAGGGGCTGCGACCGTGAGGGTGATCGGATGCGCCGAGGCGGACCTGCCCGCGGGCCCGGCCCGGCAGGTCGCCGAGCTGGAGGCGAGGGCGTGGCCCGGCTCCACCCCCGGCCACGACCCTGCGCTCCACCCGAGGACGATGCTGCTCGTGGACGCGGCCGGCACCGTGACCGCCGCGCTGTCGCTGCTGTACAAGCCGATCCCGCTCGCGGACCGCACGTACCGGGCCGCCGGGCTCAGCTCCGTGGTCGCCCTGCCGGAGCTGCGCGGCCGCGGGCTCGGCGGCCGGCTGGTCGCGGCGGCCCGCGCCGAGCTGGCCGCCGACCCGGCCGTGGACCTGGCGCTGTTCAGCTGCGACCGACCCCTGGCCGCCTTCTACGAGGCGGCCGGCTTCGAAGTGCTGCCCGGCACGGTCCTGGTGGGCGGAACCCCCGAGGATCCCCTGGCCACCGACGAACCCGGCTTCGACAAGGTGGTCCTCGCGGCGTTCTTCACGGTCGACCCGGGCCGTGACCGCGCCGCCTTCACGGGCGTCCGCGTCCCGCTCCACCCCGGAAACACCGACAGGCTGTGGTGACGGGCCCGAAGGCCCTTCACCACAGCCTGTCCGCGGCGGCCGCCCGGCCGCCCGCACTCAGCCCGCGGGCGTGGAGTCCGAGTCCGCCGGCCGCACCTTCGGCGCGGCCGCCGGACGGCCGCGGTCCAGGAGGAACAGCGTCAGCACGGGCACCAGGTACAGCACCCACACCGTGAGCTGGAGGACGGTCGGGTCGGGCTGGAAGTTGAAGACGCCCTTGAGCAGGGTCCCGTACCAGCTGTCCGGCGGGATCGCCTCGCTGATGTCGAAGGCCTTGTCGCCCAGGCCGCCCAGGAAACGGGCCTCCTGGAGGTCGTGCACCCCGTACGCGAGCACACCCGCGGCCACGATCACCAGCATGGCGCCGGTCCACCGGAAGAACTTCGCCAGATTGATCTTCAGCGTGCCCCGGTAGAAGAGGTACCCCAGCGCGATCGCCGTGGCGATGCCCAGCAGCACACCGATCAGCGGAGCCGAGGAACCCTCGCCGCTGGCCCGTACCGACGCCCAAACGAAGAGCGCCGTCTCCAGGCCCTCCCGGCCGACGGCCAGGAAGGCGGTGGCCACCAGCGCCCCGGTGCCCATGGCCAGCGCCGTGTCGAGCTTGCCGTGCAGATCGGCCTTCAGATGCCGCGCGGTGCGCTTCATCCAGAAGACCATCCACGTCACCAGACCCACGGAGATGATCGACAGGGTGCCGCCGAGCAGCTCCTGCGCCTCGAAGGTCAGCTCCTGGGTGCCGAATTCGAGCATCGCGCCGAAGGCGAGGGAGATCCCGCAGGCGATCGCGATGCCCAGCCACACGGGACGCAGGGCGTCCCGGCGCTCGGTCTTCACCAGGTAGGCGACGAGGATGCAGACGACCAGGCTGGCCTCCAGCCCCTCGCGCAGGCCGATCAGATAGTTGCCGAACACGGCGGTTGTTCCTCTCCGGCGGATACTTACGCGAACAGCGTCCGGCCCCACCAGTCGTCCTTGTCACGGACGCCCGGCGGGACGGCGAAGACGGCCGAACCCACGTGCTGGATGTATTCGTTGAGGACGTCGGACCTGGCTAGATTGCGCTGGATCGGGATGAAGCCCTTGCGTATGTCGCGCTGGTAGGCGAGGAAGAACAGGCCCGCGTCCAGGCGGCCCAGTCCGTCCGTGCCGTCGGTGAAGGAGTAGCCGCGGCGCAGGATCGTCGCACCATTGTTGGTGTCCGGGTGCGCGAGGCGCACGTGCGCCTCCGGCTTCATCGCCTTCAGGAACGGCTCGTCGCGCTCCCTGGACTTGCCGACCGGGGCACCCTCGCCCTTGTCACGGCCGAAGATGTCCTCCTGCTCCTGGAGCGGGGTGCGGTCCCAGGTCTCGATGTTCATCCGGATCCGGCGCGCCACCAGGTACGAGCCACCGGTCAGCCAGTCGCTGCCGTCGCCCGCGCCGACCCACACGTGCTTGTCCAGGGCGGCCTTGTCGGTGCCGGAGACGTTCCGGGTGCCGTCCTTGAAGCCCATCATGTTGCGCGGGGTCTGCTCGTCGGGCGTCGTCGACGAGGTCTTGCCGAAGCCGAGCTGCGACCAGCGCATGGCGGTGCGGCCGAAGCCGATGCGGGCCAGCTGACGGATCGCGTGCACGGCGACCTGCGGGTCGTCGGCGCAGGCCTGGACGCAGAGGTCGCCGCCGGAGCGGGCCGGGTCCAGGTTGTCGCCGGGGAACAGCTCCAGGTCCACCAAGGCCTCGGGGCGCTTGCCCTCCAGCCCGAACCGGCCCTTGGCGAACAGGCCCGGACCGAAGCCGATGGTCAGGGTGAGCCGGGAGGCCTTCAGGCCCAGCGCCTCGCCCGTGTCGTCCGGCGGGGCCTCCGGGAGGCCGCCGAAGCCGCCCTCGCCGACCGGCAGACCGGCCGTCATCAGCCGGGCCGCCACCGTCCACTCCTTGAGGAGCTTGATCAGTTCCTCGCGGTCCTTCGTCTTCACGTCGAAGGCCGCGAAGTGCAGGCGGTCCTGCACGGCGCTCGCGATACCGGCCTGGTGTTCGCCGTGGAACGGCACGGACGCCCCGGAGGCCGCCGCCGACACCATGTCCGAGCTGCCGCCGAAGGCCGTCACCGCACCGCCGGCCGCGGCGGCGCCGAGCGCGAACCCGGCCCCGCCCCAGCCCAGCACCGCACGCCGCGAGGGCGCCGCGGCGGAAGACGTCGCCGAACCGTCACCGTCCTGCTGAGACTGCTGCTGCTGCTGCGGCTGCTGCGCAGCCGAGTCCGACTCGGTCATCGTCCTCTCCCGCCTGCTTTCGTCTCTGCCGGTTACTTGGTGACCGCGGCGGCGAGCTTGGAGAGCGGCTCGGCGAGCGCGTTCACGCCGTCCGAGAGCTCCTTGCGCTCCGGCTCGCCGACCTTCTCGTACGAGGTGAACTCGTAGGTGGCCTGGTCGGCGCGGTACTTGTCCAGAAGGGTGTTCAGGGCCGCGAACTGGGTGTCGAGCTGCTTGACCAGCTCCGGGTCGTTCTTCGCGGCGATCGGCTTGAGCAGCTCGAACGCCTTCTGCGCACCCTCGACGTTGGCCTTGAAGTCGACCAGGTCGGTGTGCGAGTAGCGCTCCTCCTCACCGGTGACCTTGCCGGTGGCGACCTCGTCGAGGAGCTCCTTGGCGCCGTTGGCGATCGAGGTCGGGGTGATCTCCGCCTGGCCGACCTTCTTCTGCCAGTCGGTCAGGTCCGCGATCAGGGTGTCGGCGAGCTGCTTCTCCCGGTCGCCGATCTTGTTGTCGACCCACAGGGCCTTCTCCAGGCGGTGCCAGCCGGTCCAGTCCTTCTCCAGGTCCTGGCCGGCCTCCAGGCCGTCCTCGCGGACGTCCACCTTCGGGTCGATGTCGCCGAAGGACTCGGCGACCGGCTCGGTGCGCTCCCAGCCGATGCGCGAGGCGGCGTACAGCTTCTTCGCGCCCTCGACGTCACCGGCCTTCACCGCGTCCGCGAAGGCCTGCGCCTTGGGGAGGGTCTCCTCGGCCTGCGTGACCACGTAGGCACGGTAGGCGGCGACCGCGGCGTCCATCTCGGGGCTGCGCTTCTCCTCGGCACCGCCCTTGCCGGTGGCCTTGACCTTCTTGGAGATGCCGTCGCCCTTCATGCCGGGCTTGCAGACGATCTCGTAGTCGCCCGCCTTGATCTCGGCGGTGATGGAGGCCTTGGTACCGGGGCCGATGTTCTCGCGCTCGGTCACGATGCGGGCGTCCGGGAAGAGGACGTAGACCTCGGTGACCTTGGAGCCCTTGTTCTCGACGTCGATCTGCACCTTGCCGGCCGGGAACTCCGTCTTCGACACGTCGCAGGCGCTGTCGGACGCCGCCACCTTGATCGCGTCGTCGCCGCCCGCGTCGCTCTTCTGGGAGCAGCCGGTGACGGCGGTCAGTGCGGCCGCCACGGAGGCCGCGGCGATGACAGTGAGGCGGGCGGGGCGCATATGGGGGCTCCTGGCGTCGGACGAAGGGGCCGTCCCGAGGAAGGAAAGGCCGATGAGGCGGACCTAACTTAACCGAGGCTTACCTCACCCATGCCCCCTCGTACCGTGATTCAGCTCATACGCTTGGGTCCCGGACACGGCCCTGTCACGAGGCCTCCACGGCAGCCCCATGGAGCGGTCAAGCGGAAGTCAAGAGGGAGGTCCGGCCCCGGTCCGGGCCCCGGTCCGCGCCGGAGGTCGAGCCGCGGGTCAAGCCCGTACCGGAACCACCAGCGGGGCCCCGGTACGGGGGTGCGGGAGGACCTCCACCGGCTGCCGGTAGACCCGGCTCAGCAGCCCGACCTCGAACACCTCGGCCGGCGGGCCGTCCGCGGCGATCCGCCCGTCGTGCAGGACGGCGGCCCGGTCCGCGTAGGCGGCGGCCAGCCCCAGGTCGTGCAGGACGACGACGACCGCGTCCCCGGCGGCCGCCCGCTCCCGGCAGATGCGCAGGACGAGCTCCTGGTGGCGCAGGTCGAGGGCGGCGGTCGGCTCGTCGAGCAGCAGCAGGGGGGCCCGCTGGGCCAGTACGCGGGCCAGGGCGACCCGGGCCCGTTCGCCGCCGGAGAGGGCGGAGAAGGGACGCGCGGCGAAGTCCGTGACCTCGGTGGCGGCCATGGCGACGGCCACCGCCTCCTCGTCGGCCTCGGCGAGGGGAGTGCCGGCCCAGGGCGCCCGGCCCATCCGTACGACGTCCTCCACCGGGAAGGGGAACGACAGTGCGGCGGACTGGGGTAGTACGGAGCGGCGCAGGGCGAGGTCCGGGGCGCTCCAGTCGCCCACCGGGCGGCCGTCGATCCGGATCACCCCGGAAGCGGCGGGCAGGTCGGCGGCGAGCGCGCCCAGCAGCGTGGACTTGCCGGCGCCGTTCGGGCCGACCAGCGCCAGCACCTCGCCGGCGCGGGCGGTCAGGTCGATTCCGGCGAGGACCTCGCGCTGCCCGAGCCGCAGGTGCAGGTCCACGGCCTCGGCGACCGCGTCGCCCGGGGCGGGGCGGGCGGGGACGGTCTTGCGCGAGCGGGTGAGCAGCCCGGTCAGTGACCCGGTCAGCTTGCTGGTCACGCCCAGCCTCCTTGCTTGCGGCGGGTGCGGCGCAGCAACCAGAAGAAGAACGGGCTGCCGAGCAGGGCGGTCAGCACCCCGAGCGGCAGCTCGGCGGGCTGGGCGAGGGTACGGGCGGCCAGGTCGCCCGCGACCAGGACGACGGCGCCGGCGAGGGCGCTGCCGGGGACCAGGAAGCGGTGGCCGGGGCCGTTGGCCATGCGCAGCAGGTGCGGGACGAGCAGGCCGATGAAGGTGATGACGCCGGCCACGGCGACGGCGGCGGCGGTGAGCAGCGCGACGACCAGGATGAGGGAGAGGCGCAGCCGCTCCACGTCGATGCCGAGGTGGCGGGCCGGGCGTTCGCCGAGGGAGAGGAGGTCGAGGCGGCGGGAGTAGAAGGGGGCGACCAGCAGTCCGGCCACGGCGCAGGGCAGGACGGCGAGGACCTTGGGCCAGGTGGCCTGGGCGAGGGAGCCGAGCTGCCAGAAGGTGATCTGGTTGACCTGGCCGCTGTCCGCGAAGAAGACGAACAGGCCGATGAGGGCGCCGGCGAAGGCGTTGACGGCGATGCCGGTGAGGATGAGGGTGACGACCTCGGTCTTCCCGCCGTTGCGGGAGAGGAGGTAGACGGAGCTGACGGTGATCAGGCCCGCGATGAACGCGCAGACGGTGATGGTCCAGTTGCCGAAGAAGCTGAGGCCGAGGCCGATGGCGGCGACCGCGCCGACGGCGGCGCCGGCCGAGATGCCGATGACGCCGGGCTCGGCGAGGGGGTTGCCGAAGACGCCCTGCATGAGCGCGCCCGCGCAGCCGAGGCTGGCGCCGACGAGCAGGGCGAGCACGACGCGGGGGAGGCGGACGTTCCACAGCACGCTCTCGCCGACCCGGTCGAGGGGGGCTCCACCGAGGCCGAGGTGGTGCTGGACGGAGGCGAGGACGTCCGTGAGGGGGATGTCGTAGGCGCCGATGCCTGCGGAGAGCAGGGCGAGGAGGGCGAGGGTCGCGACGAGGGCGGTGGTGAGGAGGGCGGGCCTGCCGGTGCCGCTGCCGCTGCGGAGCTTGGCCTTGTCCTTCGCCGAGGCGGCCGGGGTCGGCTCGGCGGTGGCGGGTGCGGGGGTTCCGCCGGGGCCGGGCGCGCGCCGGGGCGTCTCCTCGGGCGCCGAACGTGACGAGGGGTCGGAAAGCGCGGCGGCAGTGCGTTCGGCGCCCTGCGGGGATCGCCCCGACACGCTCCCGGCCCCGTCGGAACCGCGCAGGGGTGGCGCCGACGCAGTCCCGGATCCGTCGGTTTTGGGAGCGGTTCTTGCTTCCGGGTCGTGGAGGGTCATTTCAGGCGCCCTTGTTGTAGAGCTGGGTGACCAGGGAGGCGAGGACCTGGTCGGTGCGGGGGCCGTAGTTGAGGAGGACGCCGTCGTCGACCGTGACCACCCGGCGGTCCATGCCGGCCGGGGTCTGGGCGACGCCCGGGATCTTCACCAGGCCGTCGATGCCGCCGACCGATTCGAGCCCCTTGGACATGACGAGGATCGCGTCGGGCGCTGCGGCCGCCAGGGCCTCGCTGGTGATCGGGGTGAAGTCCTTGCCGAGTCCGGAGTCCTTGCCGGTGTCGACCGCGCCGGCCGCCTCCAGCAGTGAGGCGGCGCCGGAGTCCGAACCGCCCAGCAGGTAGACGGAGGCGGTGCCGCGCAGGTAGAGGAAGGCCACCCGGGGCTTCTTGCCGGAGGCGGCCGGGATGTCCTTGCGCACGGTGGCGATCCGGTCGGCGGTGCGCTGGTTCAGCTGCGTGCCGGCCTCCTTGACGCCGAGCGCGGCGGCCACGGCGTCGATGCGCTTCGGGACGTCCTCCAGTCCCTTGGCGGGGTCGAGGACCAGGAGCGGGACGCCGGCGTCGCGGATCTGCTGAATCGCTTCTCCGGGTCCGCTGGTCGTCTCCGCGATGACGAGGGTGGGGCGCAGCGATAGGACGCTCTCGGCGGAGACGTCGTGGCCGCGCGTCACCACCGGCAGTTGGGCGGCCTGTTCGAAGGTGGCCGTGATGTCCCGGGCGACGACCTGCTTGCCGAGGCCCAGCGTGTGGACGATCTCGTTGAGGCTGCCGCTCAGCGGGACGACCCGGTCCGCTGACGTGATCGTGACCTGGGTGCCGTCGGCCGAGGGCACGGTGACCGGCAGGGCGGGCTGTGGCGCCGGGAGCGGTTCCAGCCGGTCCGGGACCGCGGCTGCGCCGGGGGCGGATGAGCCCGAGGTGGTGGCCGTACCTCCGCAGGCCGTCAGCGCGAGTGCCAGTGCTGCTACGGCAACTGCGAGACGGGGAAAGCGGTGTGACGCGGCGGGCGTAGGCACGAAGGCACCGTCCTGATCGTCCGACTGAGGTTCTGGAGACCGGGGGGTGTTCATCCGGCCGTGGTTAGCTTAGGTTAGCCTAACCTTGCTCGCTAGACCTGAGGAGGGGGCATTCATGCCCACGAGACCCGTCCGTACGTTCGCCGTCGCCCTGTTGGCGGCCCTGCTGGGGGCACTGCTCCCGGCGACCGCCGCCCGGGCGGGCACCGTACAGGGGGGTCGGCTCGACTGGGGCATCAAATCGTCTTTCCAGAGTTATGTCACGGGTCCGGTGGCAAAAGGCAGTTTCAAGCTGAAGAGTGGCGCAGCCACGGTGGGCGGCAGCCTCTTCCGCTTCCACTCCGCGGCCGGCTCCTACGACCCCGACTCCGGAACCTTCGAGGCCTCCTACTCGGGCGGGGTGACCTTCCAGGGCCACCAGAAGCCCGACGGCGTCTACGAGCTGGACATGACCATCAGCCGCCCGACCGTCAAGATCTCCGGCGGCAAGGGCACGCTGTACGTGGACGTCTCCAGCAAGGCCAAGGACAGCGGCGTGGTCACCAACCAGTCGCAGGTCGCCTTCGCTTCGCTGGGCGTCGGCGGCATCCACATGAAGGGCGGCGCCAGCCCGCTGTCCCTCACGAACATCCCGACCACTCTTACCGGGGAGGGCGCCAAGGCCTTCGCCGGCTACTACGGCGCCGGCACCCAGCTCGACCCGATCTCGCTCTCCGCCGACGTCAAGGCCGCCCCGGCCGCCGAGCCCGCGCCGACCGCGACGGCGACGGCCGCGCAGCCGACCGCCACCGCGCAGACCCCGCAGGCGGCGGGTGCCTTCACCGACGCCGCCGTCGACTGGGGGGTGCGCCGCACCTTCCGCGAGTACGTCACCGGCTCGATCGGCCAGGGCAAGTGGGTCCTCGCCGAGGGCGCCCAGGACGGCGGCGCGCTGTTTCGCTTCCCGCAGGGCAAGGGCTCGTACGATGGCGAAAAAGGCACCCTCGATGCGGCCTTCGCCGGTACGGTCCAGTTCACCGGCGCCCACCTGGACCTCACGCTCGGCAAGATGAGCGTCAAGGTGGAGAACGGCAAGGGCGTCCTGTCCGCGGACGTGACCGCCGGCGGCGCCACGAAGAACGCCGTCCCGCTCGTGGAGTTCGACGCCAAGGGTCTGAAGACCGAGGGCAAGCTGGCCACCCTGACCGAAGCCCCGGCCACCCTCACCGAGGGCGGCTCGCAAGCCTTCAACTCCATGTACAAGGCCGGCACCGAGATGGATCCGGTCTCGCTCGCCGTCGCCCTGGACGCCACCGCCCAACTGCCCGCCCTGCCCGACCTGGGCTCGACGGCGTCGCCCGCCCCCGCGGCCGCGTCGCCGTCCGCCGAGCCCGCCCCCGCCCCCGCCGCGAAGGCCGCGGAGTCCTCGAACACCGGGCTCTTCGTCGCCCTCGCCGTGGCCGTCCTGGTCCTGGCCGGCGGCGCCACCTTCCTGGTCGTGCGCAAGCGCCGTACGGCAGCGGCCCCGCCGACGCCGACCGACGCGCCCCAGTAGGCACCCACCCCTTCCTCTTCCCCTCCCCTGTTCCTCCAGGAGTTCCCAGCCATGTCGTCCATCCGACGCCCGATTTCCCTCGCGGCCGCAGTCCTGACCGCCGCAGCGCTCGGCGCCACCGCCTTCGCCCTGCCGGCCACCGCTGCGGGCGGCCCGCCCACCGACCCGGTGAAGATCACCGGTGGCACCCTCGACTGGGGCGTGCTCGCGAGCTACCGCAACTACGTGACCGGCATGGCCAAGGGCACCATCACCGTCGCGGACGGCGCCCAGCAGAACGCGGACGGCACGCTGCGCTTCGTCGAGCCCACCGGCGCGTACGAGCCGGCCAACGGGCACGTGGTGAAGGCGGCCTTCAAGGGCAGCGTCACCTTCTCCTCGCCCGCCCCGCCGGCCGGCCACGGCTTCGAGGTCAAGCTCTCGGACATTCGCATCGACACCGGCACCAAGAAGCTCACCGCGGACGTCACCAAGGGCGGCACGACCACCCAGGACGTGCCCATGGCCACCGTGGCCTTCGCCGGCCAGGCGATGAACGGCCTGGCGACCACGCTCACCCAGGAGGCCGCGGACGCGCTCGGGTCGCCGGGCTACAAGGACAAGCCGGGCGACCCGCTCACCGCGAAGCTGGAGCTGGAGAAGAAGCCCGACCCCGAGCCCAGCCCGGACAACACCACCAAGAACCCGACCCCGCCGGCCGACGACGTGCAGAAGGTGCTCAGCGGCAAGCTGACGTGGGGCGTGAAGGAGTCCTTCCGCAAGTACGTGCTGAGCGCGGGGTCGATCACTCCGGCCGGCGGCGCCGCAAAGAACGGCGACACCTTCGACTTCGCCTTCGGCAAGGGCGACCTCGACGTCAAGAAGCAGAAGCTGAACGCCTCCTTCCAGGGCAACCTCCGTTTCCAGTACGTCGCCCACGGCATCGACATGACCTTCGGTAGCCCCCGCGTCGAGGCCACCGGCAAGACCGGCACCCTCTACGTGGACGTCAAGAACGCCTCCGGCACCAAGACGGGCCTCCGCTTCGCCACGCTCGACCTGTCGAAGACCGACTACAAGACCAAGGACGGCGTCCTGGCGCTGAACGCGGTCCCGGCGGTCTTCACCGCCGAGGGCGCGGCCGCCTTCGCCAATGACACCACCGGCTCCATGTACAAGGCGGGCGACGCGATCGACCCGCTCACCTTCGCCGTGGCGGTGGACAAGGACGCCACCCTGCCGAGCACCGGCGGTACGACGGGCGGCTCGACCGGCGGCACCACCGGCGGCACCACGGGCGGTTCGAACGGTGGAACCACGGGCGGTACGACCGGTGGAACCACGGGCGGTACGACCGGTGGAACCACGGGCGGTACGACCGGTGGTACGGGCGGCACCGTGGGCGGCGGCTCCTCCACCGTCGGCGGCAACCTCGCCAACACCGGCGCCGAGATCCCGACCGGGGCCCTGCTCACCACCTCCGGCGTGGTGATCGCGGCCGGCGCGGGCGCGGTGTACTTCGCGCGCAGGCGCCGTACGGCCCAGGTCTGAGCCGTGCTTCAATTTCCCGCGTGAACGATCTCGACGTGTTGAAGGTCTTCTGCGCGGGCGACGGCCGGTTCGGCAACCTGCTCGGTGTCGTACGCGACGGCCGGACCTGCCCCGACGATGCGTCGCGGCAGGCCCTGGCCGCCGAACTCGGCTACAGCGAAACGGTGTTCGTCGACGACCCCGAGCGCGGGGTCGTCGACATCCGCACCCCCGGCACGCGCATGTCCTTCGCGGGACATCCGCTGGTCGGGGCCGCGTGGCTGCTGGACATCGAAGAGCTCCAGCCGCCCGCCGGATCCGTATGGGCCCGGGACGACGGGGAGTTCACCTGGATCACGGCCCGCCCCGAGTGGGTCGAGGGCAAGCGCACCGAACAGTTCGGATCCGTCGCCGAGGTCGAGGCGCTGCCCGCCCCGCCGCCCGGCGAGGGCTGGTTGTACGCCTGGGCCTGGGAGGACGAGGCCGCGGGCCGCGTGCGCGCCCGGGGCTTTCCGCGCCGCCCCGACGGGATCATCACCGAGGACGAGGCCACCGGTTCGGCGGCGATCCTGCTGACGGCCCAGCTGAACCGCGCCCTGAACATCACCCAGGGCGCCGGCTCCCAGATCCTCACCGCTCCCGGCCCGGACGGCACCGTGGAGATCGGCGGTCGGGTCCGCTTCGCCCCGACCCCGGACGGGATCTGAGCCCCCCCACCCTGAGTACCCCGCGCAAGGGGAAATGAGTACGTCGGCGCTGACGGGGCCGCCGGTCGGCGCGGTGCAATGGCGCCATGACGAAGACTTCGGTGACCCCCCGCCCCGACGAGCGGCAGCGGCAGCGGTGGCTGCCGGTGGCCGCGCTCTTCACCGTGCTGGCCCCGGTGGCCGCCTGGTGCGGCCGGGCGAGCTCCTACCTGCCCGGCTTCCCGCCCGGAGTCTTCGCGCTCTTCTACGCCGTGCCGCTGGCGATGGTGGCCTTCACCTGGATCCCGCCCCGGACCGACGCGCAGCGCACGCGGCGTCTCGCGCTGGGGAGCATCGGCTGCCTGCTGGCCTTCTTCTACCCCCACGTGTTCCTCGTCGGGGTGCTCACGCTCTGGGCTTTCTCGGGCGGCTGAGCCGGGCGCAGGACCGGATTTTTTACCGACAAGACGTCGGGAACTCATTGACTTAGGCAAACCTAAGTAGGAGGATCGGGCGTGGCGGCGATGCCGTCACGCCTGTTTCCTCTTCCTGGAGGTCCGCCTTGGACGCCTTCTCTACGGTCATCCGCGTCGCCTCGCACGAGCAGCACACCGAGGCCGAGACGTCGACCTTCATGAGCGATCTGCTGGGTGGACGACTCGGCGTGGACGCGTACACGCGCTACACCGAGCAGTTGTGGTTCGTGTACCGGGCCCTGGAGGACGCGGCCGAATCCCTCAAGGACGACCCGGTGGCGGGCCCGTTCATCCAGCCCGAGCTCATGCGCGTCGCCGAGATCGAGCGCGACCTCGCCCACCTGGTGGGTCCGGACTGGCGCGAGAACGTGGTGCCCCTGCCCGCGACGCGTGCGTACGCCGACCGGGTGGCCCGGTGCGCGGCCGAGTGGCCGGGCGGCTACGTCGCCCACCACTACACCCGCTACCTGGGCGACCTCTCCGGCGGCCAGATCATCCGCGACAAGGCGGAGCGCACCTGGGGCTTCGAACGCAAGGGCGACGGCGTCCGGTTCTACGTCTTCGCGGACATCTCCAACCCGGCGGCCTTCAAGCGGACCTACCGCGAGCTGCTGGACGCCATCGCGGCGGACGACCTGGAGAAGCAGCGCATCATCGACGAGTGTAAGCGCGCCTTCGACTTCAACGGTGCGGTCTTCCGGGAGCTGGGCGAGGAGTTCCCGCTCAGCGCGTGACCCCCGGGAGCCCGCGGAAACAGGGCCGGGCCCGGTGCACAGGTGCACCGGGCCCGATCGCGGTCGCGGTCGCGGTCACGGAGGGACCGCCGAACGCTAGGGGAGGGTCAGGATCTCCGCGCCGGAGTCCGTGACCACCAGCGTGTGTTCGAACTGCGCCGTCCGCTTGCGGTCCTTCGTGACGACCGTCCAGCCGTCCTCCCACATGTCGTACTCGTGGGTGCCCAGCGTCAGCATCGGCTCGATGGTGAAGGTCATGCCGGGCTCGATGACGGTGGTGGCGTGCGGGCTGTCGTAGTGCGGGACGATCAGGCCGGAGTGGAAGGACGAGTTGATGCCGTGGCCGGTGAAGTCCCGGACCACGCCGTAGCCGAAACGCTTCGCGTACGACTCGATGACCCGACCGATGATGTTGATCTGGCGGCCCGGCTTGACGGCCTTGATGGCCCGGTTCAGTGCCTCCCGGGTGCGCTCCACCAGCAGCCGGGACTCCTCGTCCACCTCTCCGCACAGGTAGGTCGCGTTGTTGTCGCCGTGCACGCCACCGATGTACGCGGTCACGTCGAGGTTCACGATGTCGCCGTCGCGCAGGACGGTGGAATCGGGGATGCCGTGGCAGATGACCTCGTTCACGGAGGAGCACAGCGACTTCGGGAAGCCCCGGTAGCCGAGCGTCGACGGGTAGGCCCCGTGGTCACACATGTATGCGTGGGCGACCTTGTCGAGCTCGTCGGTGGTCACCCCCGGCGCGATCAGCTTCGCGGCCTCTTCCATCGCCTGGGCGGCGATCCGACCGGCGATGCGCATGGCCTCGATGGTCTCGGCCGTCTGCACCTCCGGTCCGGTGTACGGAGTCGGTGCGGGCTTGCCCACGTACTCGGGCCGACGGATGTTTCCGGGAACGGAACGGACGGGGGAGAGCTCGCCTGGTACGAGCAGCGACTGGCCAGACATGCGAACGAGTGTATCCAGCGAGGATGGGGCAGCATGGCGGGATAGAGCGGTACGAGAGGAGCCCGACGAGGATGGCCCTGTTCAAGAAGCGTCAGGTGGGCAAACCCGGCGAGTGGTACTACTGCCTGGTCCACAAGAAGGTCGAGGAAGGCCCCGACTGCCCGGCCAAGGACCGGTTCGGGCCCTACGGCACCCCGGAGGAGGCGAACCACGCCATGGAGACGGCGCAGGAACGCAACCTCGAATGGCAGAACGACCCCAAGTGGAACGACCGGACCCGCGAGGACGAAGAGGGCGCCGCCGGCACGGGCGGGGCGTAGGCCGTCCCTTTCGGATCACCAGCGGCTGGGCGGCGGCGCGGTCAGGTGGTCGGCCAGCCGCGCCAGCCGGTCCCTGAAGCGGCGCGGTCCGCGCCGCACCGGCACGGTGTTCTCCCCGGCCGCCGCGCTGACCAGGTGCTGCACGGTGTCCAGGTCCATCCCGTCGTCCGACGCCGGCGCCGGTACCGACAGCGCGTCGTGGGCGAGCGCGCCCAGGTCCGGGTCCCCGCCGTCCAGGGACAGGACGGTCGCCCCCGCGCGCCGCACGTCGTGGACGCGCTCCAGCAGCCCCTCACCCGGTGCTCCGGGCGCCACCACCAGCAGCGTGTGCCCGCGCCGGGCCGCCGCCAACCGGCCCAGCCCCACCGACAGGTGCGGCGGCTCCCCGGGCCGCACGTGGTGGCGTACGAGGGTGGGCGCTAGCTCCGGCAGACCCGACCAGGCGGCTTCGTCCACCAGGTGCGCCGCCAGGTGCCAGGGCTCGTAGCCCTCGGTCCCCACCAACAACAGGTGACCGCCGGCCGGTACGACGGACCGGCGCATCGAACCGGCGAAGCGGCGCGCGTCCCCCGGCCACTGCGTACCGGCGAGCACCTCGCGCAGCAGCGCGACCCTCACGGCGTCCATATCGGCATCCTGCACCATGAGGGCGACACGGGGAGCGGTTCCTTCCCCTTCGTCACCCTTCGACTGTGGGCTACCCGGCAGTACCCTCGCCCCCATGACTTCCTCAGACAACACGCAGAAGCCGCCGGTCAAGGACCCATGGGAGCTGCCGGACGTTTCCGGCCTCGTCGTCGGCGTCCTCGGCGGCACCGGCGACCAGGGCCGGGGGCTGGCCTACCGACTCGCCAGGGCCGGCCAGAAGGTGATCATCGGCTCCCGAGCCGCCGACCGCGCGCAGACCGCGGCCGACGAACTGGGCCTGGGCGTGGAAGGCGCGGACAACGCCGAGTGCGCGCGCCGCAGCGACATCGTCATCATCGCGGTGCCGTGGGAGGGCCATGCCAAGACCCTCGAAGCACTGCGCGAGGACCTCGCCGGCAAGCTCGTGGTGGACTGCGTCAACCCGCTCGGCTTTGACAAGCAGGGCGCCTACGCCCTCCAGGTCGAAGAGGGCAGCGCCGCCCAGCAGGCCGCCGCCCTGCTCCCGGACTCCCGAGTCACCGCCGCCTTCCACCACCTCTCGGCCGTCCTGCTCCAGGACGAGTCGATCGACGAGATCGACACCGACGTGATGGTCCTCGGCGAGGCCCGCGCCGACACGGACATCGTCCAGGCCCTGGCCGCACGCATCCCCGGCATGCGCGGCGTCTTCGCCGGCCGCCTGCGCAACGCCCACCAGGTCGAGTCCCTGGTGGCCAACCTGATCTCCACCAACCGCCGCTACAAGGCCCACGCGGGCCTGCGCGTCACGGACCTCTGACCCCGGTCCGACACCCTTACGGCAGCACTGCGGGGCATGGGGGACACTGGAGGGGCTCGACCCCGTTCAGTGTTTCCGAGGAGCTCTTCCCATGCCCCGCCTTGCCGTTTTCGCCATCGTCGTCTGCGTCTGTGCGGTGGCGGCGGCCGTCGTCGCCTTCGTCGAGGGCAGCTTCCTCGGGATCGTCTGGGTGCTGCTGGCCGGCCTCACGTCCAACATGGCCTGGTACTACCTGCGCAAGGCGAAGGCCGAGAAGGCTTCCGCCGCGCGCCAGGTCGGCTAGTCACCCCCGGGGAACCGCCCGGGCGCCCTCGGGGGTGTCCGGTGCGTCAGACGGCCGGGCCGAAGCCGGTGACCGTGGGGTGCGGGGCGGTCGTGCCCGTACCCGGGAAGACGGTCACCTTGCCGGTGGCGTCCGCGGACCACAGGTCCGGCAGGCCGTCGCCCGTGAGGTCGCCGTCGGAGCCGACGCGCGGGTGCGCCGCCGGGGTCAGCGTGGACAGGACCGGACCGGCGGCCGGGTTCGCGAAGGCGGAGAAGTCCGGTGCGTCCGCGGTGCCCTTGATGGAGAAGGCGCGGATCGTGCCGTCCGCCCGGGAGCGGGCCCACAGGGTCGGGAAGTCCGTGCCCTGCGCCCGGCCCGGGGCGAGCAGGTCGTAGCCGGCCCAGGAGGTGTCGTCGGCGGAGAGGAGCACGGCCGTCCGCAGTCGGATGCCGCCGAACTTCGCGAGCCACAGCCGGCCGTTCTCGACGAACAGCAGGGAGCTGCGGGGCAGGAGGCCGTCGACCGCGCTGTCGCCGGTGGGCGATCCGTACGCGGCGATCTGCGTGACCTTCGACCAGTCCGCACCGAACCCGTGCTGAGCGCAGTCGATGACGGAACCTGCCGGGTCCAGGCACTTGGCGGGCTTGCCCAAGTGGATCGGGGCCTGGTCCGTGAAGTGGCCCGCACCGTCGTTGTTGAACCGGTAGACGTACTCCCCACCGGGGGCATGGGCCAGCAGGTCGTCGACCGCAGTCTCGCCCAAGGCACCTCGGTGGGTGTACTGGACAGCGGCCCAGCTCCCGCCGTCGCCCGGGGCGGCCAGGTGGCGGGCGTTCGCGGGGTCCAGCGGGTTCGCGCCCGGCTTGCGGAGGTTGCCCGCCGCGTCCGGGACGAGGACGTCCGGCTTCCCGTCGGCGTCGATGTCGCCGAAGGCGGCGGGCTTGGTGGTGGGCTGCGCGTAGTAGTACGCCTGCGCCTCGCCGAGGTTGCCCGCGTTGTCCCGCGTCTGTAGGTACACCGCCTGGCTGCCCCAGGTGGCGGGCTTGACCTTGATGTCGGCCGAACCGTCGGTCAGCCGGACGACGCGCGAGTCGGTCGCCGCGTCCGCGCAGCTCCAGCCGACCGGGAAGGTGGGGCTCGTCTGCCAGCGGGCACAGGCGATCCCCGAGCCGCCGTCGGTGCCCTTCAGGGTGAAGGTGGCCTCCTCGCCGACCTTCTTGGGGGTCTCGTCCGTGGTGACCTCGGCGGTGGGCCGGGTGTGGTCGACGCGGAAGTAGCACCAGGCCGTGTACGGGCTGGTCAGCTTCCCGTCGGTGGCCCGGGCCCGCCATGCGTACTGGCCGCCGTCCTTCAGCAGGTCGCGGGAGAAGACCGTGGCGGCCTGGGGGTAGGTGGACCACGAGGTCGTGACGTCGGTGCGCGCGCCCCCGTACGAGGTGTCCCACAGCTGGAACGTCGTCTGCAGCTGGGCCTGGGACGCCGAGGTGGCGGTGACCTTGGTCGTGACGTCGTCCAGGCCGATCCAGCCGGCTCCGGACCCCGCGTACGGGTCGGTGTAGCAGTCGGAGTACTGCTCCTCGCCGGCGAACCCGGGGGCCGGGCTGGTGAGGGGCGCCGTGACCTTGGGGGCCGCCGGGTCGGCGGCGGCCGAGGCCGGCGCGGCGGCGGCCAGGCCGAGCGCCAGCGACAGGGCCGCCGCGGGCAGGGCGCGCAAGGGCGTTCTGGATGTCATGTGTGCGAAATCCCCCCTGGGATTAATGCTGTTGATCGGTCGGATCGGTCGCAGTCTTTCCGAAAGGGATAGCGGCTCGCACTGACATTTCAGCGGACGGGCGACTCGGGCCGGGCCGGGTCGGCCGGGTCAGTCCTGCGGGACGGCGCAGTAGCCGTCGGAGTCCCGCCAGAAGCTGTAGAGGTCGCGGCCGCAGTACGTCTCCAGGTCCGTCACGCCGAGTGCAGACATCAGGCCGTCCACCGCGCCGAAGAAGAACGCGTTGACCCCCGGGATCCACAGCAGCGCGAACACGGCCAGCAGGCCGAACTGTGCCAGCGGCTCCATCTCGCGGCGCACCCGGTACGACAGCCAGGGCTCGATGACCCCGTAGCCGTCCAGGCCCGGTACCGGCAGGAAGTTCAAGATCGCTGCCGAGACCTGCAGCATGGCGAGGAAGGCGAGCGCGTAGCGGAACGCCAGCGGCACCCCGTCGAGGGCGTCCAGCCAGAACGGGGCCGTGCACACCGCGGCGAAGGCCACGTTGGTCAGCGGGCCCGCCGCCGAGATGAGGCTGTGCTTCCAGCGGCCCCGGATCCGGCTCCGCTCGATGAACACCGCGCCGCCGGGCAGGCCGATGCCGCCCAGGATCACGAAGATCACCGGCAGCACGATGCTGAGCAGTGCGTGCGTGTACTTGAGCGGATTCAGCGTCAGGTAGCCCTTGGCGCCCACCGTGAGGTCACCGCCGTGCAGGGCGGTGCGGGCGTGCGCGTACTCGTGCAGGCACAGCGAGACGATCCACGCCGACGTCACGAAGAGGAAAACGGCCAGTCCGGGGCTCGCCGCGTACCCCGTCCACACCGCCCAGCCGGTGACGGCCATGATCGCGAAGATGCCGAGGAATACCGAACTGATCTGCCGCTCTCCGCGGCTGCCCTGATGACCCATGCGGGCAACCTATCCCGCAGGCCGAACGGAAAACGGTGCGGGTCCCGGGCCGGGTACGGGGACAATGGGCCGGTGCGTTACGCGATCCTCGGAACCGCCCAGGCCATCCACGACGACGGGAGCCCCGTCGCCGTCGGCGGAGCACGCCTGCGGGCGCTCCTGACGGCGCTCGCGCTGCGACCGGGGCGGGTGGTGCCCGCTCCGCTGCTCGTCGCCGAGGTGTGGGACGGCGATCCGCCGGCCGACGCGGTGGCGGCCCTGCAGGCGCTGGTCGCCCGGATGCGGCGGGCGCTCGGGCACACGGCCGTGCGGTCCGCCGAAGGCGGCTACCAACTGGTCGCCGAGCGGGAGGACGTCGACCTGTACCGCTTCGAGCGGCTGGTCCGGGCCGGCGGCCGGGCGCCGGACCCGGCCGAGGCCGCGGCCCTGTACGAGGAGGCCCTCGCCCTGTGGCGCGGACCGGCCCTCGCCGACCTGCCGGACCCGGCTGCGGAGGCCGCGCGCTGGGAGGCCGTACGGATGGATGCGCGCCGGGGTCGGCTCGCGGCGGCCCTGGCCATGGGCGAGGCGGAGCGGTGCCTTCCGGAGCTGACCGCACTGTGCGCGCAGCAGCCGCTGGACGAGTCGTTGCACGCCCTGCGCATCCGGGCCCTGCGCGACGCGGGCCGCCCGGCGGAGGCGCTGGCCGAGTACGACAGCCTGCGCCGGGAGCTGTCCGACCGGCTCGGCACCGACCCGGGCCCGGAACTGCGGGCCCTACACGCCGAACTGCTGACCTCGGACGCGCAGCCGCCGACCACCGCGGCCACCGCCGCTACCGCCACGGCCAGCGCGGCTACCACCGCGGCCGTCGGCGGCGCGCCCCCGGCCGCCCCCGCCCCCGTCCCCGCCCCCACCCCCGCGTCCGCGGGAAACCTTCGGGCGCGCCTGACCACCTTCGTCGGCCGTGAGGACGACATCCGCACCATCGGGGACGACCTCGCGCGGGCCCGCCTCGTCACGCTCCTCGGACCCGGCGGCGCCGGCAAGACACGGCTGTGCCAGGAGGCCGCCGAAGCCCAGGACGAGAGCGCCTGGCCCGATGGCGTCTGGCTCGTCGAGCTCGCTCCCATCGACGGCCCCGGCGACCCGGAAGACGTCGCCGAAGCCGCCCTCGCCGCGCTCGGGGCCCGGGAGACCAAGCTGCGCGGCGCCGCCGCCGACGAACTGCGCGCCTTCACCGAACGCGCCGGGGACGACCCCCTCGACCGGCTCGCCGAGCACTGCGCACGACGCCGGCTCCTGCTGCTGCTCGACAACTGCGAGCACGTCATCGACGCGGCCGCCGCCCTCGCGGAACGCCTCCTCACGCACTGCCCCGACGTCCGGATCCTGGCCACCAGCCGCGAACCCCTCGGCGTCCCGGGGGAGTCCCTGCGCCCGGTGGAACCGCTGCCCGATCCGATCGCGCTGCGGCTGCTCGGTGACCGGGGGGCCGCAGCCCGCGCCGGGTTCACCATCGAGGAGGACCCGGCCGCGGCCGCCGAGATCTGCACCCGCCTCGACGGTCTGCCGCTGGCCATCGAGCTGGCCGCCGCCCGGCTGCGGCTGCTCACCCCGCGCCAGATCGCCGACCGCCTCGACGACCGCTTCCGCCTCCTGACCAGCGGTGCCCGTACCGTCCTGCCCCGCCAGCAGACCCTGCGCGCGGTCGTCGACTGGTCCTGGGAGCTGCTCGACGAAGCCGAACGCACCGTCCTGCGCCGGCTGTCCGTCTTCGCCGGCGGCTGCGACCTCGCCGCCGCCGAGGCCGTCTGCGCCGACCCCGCCCGCGAAGCCTCTTACGACCCCGCCGGCCCCGCCCGCGACGCCTCGTACGACCCCGCCGACGTCCTCGGCTCCCTCGTCGACAAGTCCCTCGTCGTGGCCACCCCCGGATCCGACGGCCGCGGCATGCGCTACCGCCTGCTGGAGACGGTCGGCGAGTACGCCGCCGAACGCCTCGCCGAGGCCGGCGGCGACCGCGAGGCCACCGAGCACCGCCACCTCGTCCACTACCGGGAGCTCGCCCGCACCACCGAGCCGCTGCTGCGCGGCCACGGCCAGCGGGCGGCCACCGACCGGCTCGACACCGAGTACGAGAACGTGCGCACCGCCCTGCGCCGGGCCGTCGCCGTCCGCGACACCGACGAGGTCCTGTGCCTGGTCCACGCGCTCGGCTGGTACTGGCACATGCACGACCTGCGCTCCGAGTCCCGGCACTGGGCCGAGGCCGCCGCCGCCCTCGGCCCCAACCCCTTCGAACCGCCCTTCGTCCCCGCCGAGCCCGTCTACGAACGGCTCGTCGACACGCCGCCGCCCTACTCCGCCGAAACGCGGACCGAGGGCTGGCGCGCCCTCAACCTGGTTCTGCTGGCTTCCCGCGACCAGACCAACGAGACCTGGAACACCCCCTCGGTCCGCGCCCTGATCGACGGGGTCCTCGCCACCTACCGGCCCGGACTGCCGCAGACCTGCCGGACCCCCGCCTCCCTGTGGATCTACGCCGTCATGATCGCCGGCGACCCCGGGTTGCTCCAGCGGGTCGTCGACGCGACCGTCGCGACCGCCCGCGAGCTCGGCTACCGCTGGGAACTGGCCTCCGCGCTCCAGCTGCGCGCCAACATCCTCGCGAACCGGGCCGACTGGGCCGGGGACGCCTCGCGCGACGCCGACGAGAGCCTGGCCCTGTTCCGCGAACTCGGCGATGCCTGGGGCTGCGCCGAGGCGCTGTCCGCCCGCGCCGAGGCCCGGGAGAAGCGCGGCGAGTATGCACTGGCCGCCCGCGACTACCAGGAGGCCATCGCCTACGCCGAACGCCTCGGCGCCATGGCCCAGGTGACGGTGCTGCGCGTACGGATGGCCGGGACGCTGACCGAGGCCGGCCGGATCGAGGAGGCCGAGCAGATCCTCACCGAGATCACCGCGACGGTGCAGCGGTACGGCAACGAGGCCATGCCCGCCGCCCGGATGTTCTTCGCGGGCATCCTCGGCCGTACGGGACGGATCTCCGAGGCGCGCGACCAGCTGCAGATGCTGCGGGACGAGTTCGCCTTCGGCGCGTTCGCCATCTTCGACGGCTTCCTGCTCGCCACGATGGCCTGGCTCGACAACCGGCAGGGGCTGCACGAGGACGCCCTCGACCGGCTGCGCCGGGGCATGGTCACCGTCATGGACCCGATGGCGCGGATGGTGGCCCCGCAGATGCCCGCCGTCTACCTGCTGATAGCGGCCCTCTCGCTGGTCTCGCTCGGCGGCCCGCGCCGGGAGTACGACGCCGCCAGGCTGTTGGGCGCCTACCGGGCGCAGCTGCCGCCCGCGCACTTCCCGGTCACGACGGAGCGCGAGGACCACGCCCTCGCGCAGGAGCTGGCCCGGGCCGCGCTGGGCGACGCCGGCTATGAGAAGGCGTACGCCGAAGGCGGTGGCCTCTCCCTGGAGGAGGCCACCGCCCTCATCTGATCCGGCCCCCGGCCGGTGCCCGTCCGGGACGCGATCCGAACGGATCGGTCCGCGGATCAGGTCTTCTGGCGGAACTTCCGTACCGCGAGCGGCATGGTGACCGCGGTGATGGCCAGCGACCAGATCAGGGTCATCCACACCGAGTCGCCGACCGGAAGGCCGTTGATCAGGGCGCGGGCCGCGTCGGCCAGGTTCGACAGCGGGTTGTAGTCCGTGAAGGACTGCAGCCAGCCCGGCATCGTGGTGGGCGGGGCGAAGATCGAACTGCCGAACTGCAGCGGCATCAGGACCATCATCGCCATGCCCTGGACGGCCTGCGGGGTCTTCAGGGTGAGGCCGAGGAGGACGAAGATCCACATCAGCGAGGCGCCGAAGACGGCCGACAGCCCGATGGCGAGGAACAGGCCCAGCACCGGACCCTTGATCGACAGGCCGAGCAGGAAGCCCACGGCGAGCAGGATGGCGATGGCCACCATCATCCGGCCGAGCTCGACGACGATCTTGGCGATGAGCACCGACGACCGGGCGATGGGCATCGACCGGAACCGGTCCATGACGCCCTTTTTGAAGTCGTCGTTGACCCCGGTGCCGACACCCATGGCGATGTTCATGCCCATCATGGCCATGAGGCCCGGGACCACGTAGTTGACGTACTCCGCCTGGTTCCCCTTGCCGGAGATCGCGCCGCCGAAGACGAACACGAACAGCAGCGTGAAGATGATCGGCATGAACACGACGTCGAACATCGACTCGGGATCCTGCTTGATCTGCAGGGCGTTGCGGCGCACCAGGGCGCCGATGTGCCGCAGGTTGCCCCGCAGGCCGATCCGGCCCTCGCCGTGCGGGGCGGCCACCGGGGCCGGACCGGGCGCGGTGGGGGCGGGCTTCGTCGTGGTTACGGTGCTCATGCCGCGACCTCCTCGGTCTTCTCGGTGGGAACGCCCGCAGGTGTCGTCGCCTCGACGGAGACGGGCTTCTGGCCGGTGATGGCCAGGAACACCTCGTCGAGGCTGGGCAGGTAGGTGCCGAGGTCGGCGATGGCGTACCCGCGGGCGGCCAGCAGGCCGACGACGGCCGTCAGCTGCTCGTCGCTCAGGATCGGGACCAGCAGCACGCCCTCGTCCGGTACGGCCTGGCTGCCGGCCACTCCGTCCAGTCCGGTCTCGGCCAGCGCGCGGGCCATGCCCGGCAGGTCCGAGGCGTCCACGGGGCGGATCCTCAGGGTGCGGCCGCCGACGCGCGCCTTCAGCTCGTCGACCTTGCCGTTGGCGATGACCTTGCCGCGGTCGATGACCGTCAGCTCGCTGGCGAGCTGCTCGGCCTCCTCCATGTACTGGGTGGTGAGCAGCACCGTGGCGCCCTCGGCGACCAGGCGCTGGACCTCGTCCCACACCTCGTTGCGGGTGCGGGGGTCGAGACCGGTGGTCGGCTCGTCCAGGTACAGAACGGCCGGATTGCCGATCAGCGAGGCGGCGAGGTCGAGCCGGCGGCGCATGCCTCCGGAGTAGTTCGCGGCGGCCTTCTTGGCCGCCTCGGTCAGCGAGAACCGCTCCAGCATCTCGTCCGCGCGGCGGCGGGCGTCCTTGCGGGAGAGGTCGAGCAGCCGCCCGATCATGTAGAGGTTCTCCCAGCCGGAGAGCTTCTCGTCGACCGAGGCGTACTGACCGGTGAGGCCGATGGTGCGGCGCAGCTGCCGTGGCTGGCGGACCACGTCGAAGCCGGCGACGGTCGCCGTGCCGGCGTCCGGGACGATCAGGGTGGAGAGGCAGCGCACCAGCGTGGTCTTGCCGGCACCGTTGGGGCCGAGGACCCCGAGGACCGTGCCCTCCGGTACGTCCAGGTCGACACCGTCGAGGGCCTTGGTCTCGCCGTAGTGCTTGACGAGCCCCCGTACCTCCACGGCGTTGGGCTTGTTGTCGTTTCGCGTCATGTCCTCATGGGACCAGCCGCCACTGACAAAGCACCGACAGCCGACCGACAAACGTACGACAGACGTACGACAGCCCGCCGACACGCGGTCGGCGGGCCGTCGGTCCGGCGCTCACTCCCATCAGTGGAAGGCGTGCTCCGCCTGGGGGAACGATCCACCGATCACGTCCTCGGCGAAGGCCTTCGCCGCGTCGGTCATGGTCTCGCGGAGCTTCGCGTACTGCTTGACGAACTTCGGCATCTTCCCGCCGGTCAGGCCCATCATGTCGGTCCACACCAGCACCTGCGCGTCGCACTCCGCGCCCGCGCCGATGCCGACCGTCGGGATGTGCAGGGACCGGGTGACCTCGGCGGCCAGCTCGGCCGGGACCAGCTCCAGCACCACCGCGAACGCTCCCGCGTCCTGAGCGGCCTTCGCGTCGCGCAGCAGCTGGTGCGCGGCCTCGTCGCCGCGGCCCTGCACCCGGTAGCCCATGGCGTTGACGGACTGCGGGGTCAGGCCCAGGTGGGACATGACGGGGATGCCGGACTGCACGATCAGCTCGGTCTGGGCCAGCGAGCGCTCGCCGCCCTCCAGCTTCACCGCGCCGACCCCGGCCTCCTTGACGAGGCGGGTGGCGCTGCGCAGGGCCTGCACCGCGCCCTCCTGGTACGAGCCGAACGGCATGTCGCCGATGACCAGCGCACGGCTCGTGCCGCGCACGACGGCCGCCGAGAGCATGGACATCTGGTCCATCGTCACCGGGACGGTGGAGTCGTAGCCGAGGTGGCAATTGCCCATGGAGTCGCCGACGAGGATGACCGGGATGCCGGCCTCGTCGAAGACGGACGCGGTCATCGCGTCGTAGGCGGTGAGCATGGGCCACTTCTCACCGCGTTCCTTGGCGAGGGCCAGGTCGCGGACGGTGATGCGCCGGGTGCCCGTGCCCCCGTACAGGGTGGCGGAGGCCGCGGATGCGGGTTCGCGGGCAGGCGAAACGGCAGGCGTCATTGCAACTGCTCCTTGTGTCATCTCGAGGCGCCCTTACGACGTCCCCGGACTCACCCCCCATGGTGGCATCCACGCGGGCAAAGGCGGTAGTGGTCCGTGGCGCGAGCCCGGCCACGGGGTCCAATGTGCGCGTTTCGTGACAAGCGGAACCCTCTGCGCACGGCCGTTCGTCCTCCCGGACGTACGACCGTGACCGACGGTCGTGACGTACGGCACGGAAGGCTCCGGTTCATCGCCTAGGGTCAAGGGGCGGGGACGGAGCGCGAGCGCGGCAGTGAGGGCAGTGGTATGGCACAGGCGTACATGACGGATTCGGGGAACGGCGGCTCGGAGTCCGAGCCCTCCGGGACCCGCCTCCGGCGCCGGCTGACCGTACTGCGCAAGGACCCCGGAACCTGGCGGCGGGGCTGGGTCCTCGCCGGGATCGCCGTACTGATCTCGCTCGTCATGATCTTCCATGCGGAGCTGCCCAACGACGTGGGCAACCTCGGCAGCCTCACCGAGACCTTCCTGCCCTGGCTGGGTCTGGTCGTCCCGTTCCTGCTGGCCGGGGCCGTCTACCGGAAGTCCGCCACCGCGCTCCTCGCGGTACTGCTGACGGCCGCGGTCTGGGCGAACCTCTTCGGCGGCCTGATCAGCGACAAGTCCGGCTCCGGCGGCAACCTGGTGGTGGCCACCCACAACGTCGACGCCGACAACGCCGACCCGCGCGGCACCGCCGATTCGGTCGCCCGGTCCGGGGCCGACGTCCTGGCCCTGACCGAGCTCAAGGGCAGCGCCGTGCCCGTCTACGAGAAGTCCCTCGGGGCCGTGTACAAGTACCACTCCGTCGAGGGCACCGTCGGCCTGTGGAGCAAGTACCCGATCACCGCGAGTGCGCCCGTCGACATCCGGATGGGCTGGACCAGGGCCATGCGCGCCACCGTCACCACCCCCCAGGGGGAGGTCGCCGCCTTCGTCGCCCACCTGCCCTCCGTCCGGGTCAAGCTGAACGCCGGCTTCACCGCCAACCAGCGCGACGACAGCGCCGGCGCGCTGGGCGCCGCGCTCGCCGCCGAACGGCTGAAGAGGGTCATCCTGCTCGGCGACCTCAACGGAACCATGAACGACCGCGCCCTGTCCGAGGTCACCTCGCAGATGCGCTCCACCCAGGGCGCGGCCGGCGATGGCTTCGGCTTCAGCTGGCCGGCGGAGTTCCCCATGGCCCGGATCGACCAGATCATGGTCCGCGGCATCCGGCCGGAGGCCTCCTGGACCCTGCCCCGCACCGGCAGCGACCACCTTCCCGTCGCGGCCCGGGTCACCGTGAAGCCCTGACGGACGCGGTCGGGCGAAGGCCCCGGTCGCTCTCCTCGGAGAGCGACCGGGGCCGCGCCGTGTCCGCCGGGGGCGTCCCCGCGCGTTCGGGGGCGTCCCGTGGCGGCTACGCCCGCTCGCGCCAGCCGTTCGTGATGGGCAGCCGGCGGTCCTTGCCGAAGCCCTTCGCGGAGATCTTCGTGCCCGGCGGGTACTGGCGGCGCTTGTACTCCGCCGTGTCCACCATCCGCAGGGTCTTGGCCACCAGCTCCGGATCGAAGCCGGCCGCCACGATCGCGTCCAGGCCCTGGTCGCGGTCCACGTACATGGCCAGGACCGCGTCGAGCACCGGGTAGTCGGGCAGCGAGTCCGTGTCCACCTGGCCCGGGCGTAGTTCGGCGCTCGGCGGCTTCACGATCGAGTTCTCCGGGATCGGCGGGACCTCACCGCGCTCGGCGGCGGCCCGGTTGCGGTATTCCGCGAGCCGGAAGACGTCCGACTTGTAGACGTCCTTGATCGGGCCGTACGCGCCCACCGAATCGCCGTACAGGGTGGAGTAGCCGACGGCCAGCTCCGACTTGTTGCCCGGGGCCAGCACGATGTGGCCCTCCTGGTTGGACAGGGCCATCAGCAGGGTGCCGCGCAGTCGGGACTGGAGGTTCTCCTCGGCCAGGCCGGTCAGGCCCAACGAGCCCATGTAGGCGTCGAACATCGGCTCGATGGGGACGGTCCGGAAGTTCAGCCCGGTGCGCTCGGCCAGGTCGGCCGCGTCGCTGCGGGAGTGGTCCGAGGAGTACTTCGAGGGCATCGAGACGCCGTGGACGTTCTGCGCGCCGATCGCGTCGCAGGCGATCGCGGCGACGAGCGCGGAGTCGATGCCGCCGGAGAGCCCGATCAGGACGGAGCGGAACCCGTTCTTCTTGACGTAGGCGCGCAGTCCCACGACCAGCGCGTCGTAGACCTCCTCGTCGTCGTCGAGCCGGTCGGCGTAACCGCCGGTGACCACCGGCTCGTACGGCTCCACGGGCTCCTCGGAGAGGATCACGCGCTCGATGCGCAGCCCGTCGTCCACGACGCCCTCGGGTGCGTCGGGGTGGGCGGCCGGCAGGTCGAGGTCGACCAGGACGCAGCCCTCGGAGAACTGCGGGGCGCGGGCGATGACCTGTCCGTCGGCGTCGACGACGATCGAGTCGCCGTCGAAGACCAGCTCGTCCTGGCCGCCGATCATCGCCAGGTAGGCGAGGGTACAGCCGGCCTCCTGGGCCCGCTTCTGGACCAGTTCGAGCCGCAGGTCGTCCTTGTTGCGCTCGTACGGGGACGCGTTCACGGAGATCAGCAGCCCGGCCCCGGCGGAGCGGGTGGCCGGGACCCGGCCGCCCTCCTGCCAGAGGTCTTCGCAGATGGCCAGGGCCACGTCGATCCCGCCCACCCGGATCACCGGCTGCGTGTCGCCCGGCACGAAGTACCGGAACTCGTCGAACACGCCGTAGTTGGGGAGGTGGTGCTTGGCGAAGCGCAGGACGACCTGCCCGCGGTGCAGCACGGCGGCCGCGTTCTCGGGGGAGCCCGCCGGGCGGCCCAGGCGGGGCACGGCCCGCTCGGTGCGGTCGAGGTAGCCGACGACGACCGGCAGCTCGCCGAGGCCTTCGGCGGCCAGCCGCTCCGCGAGCTCGCGCAGCGCGGTACGGGAGGCCTCCACGAAGGAACCGCGCAGGGCGAGGTCCTCGACGGGGTACCCGGTCAGCATCATCTCCGGGAACGCCACCAGGTGGGCGCCCTGCTCGGCGGAGTGCCGGGTCCAGTGGACGACCGAGTCGGCGTTGGCGGCGATGTCGCCGACGTGCGAGTCGATCTGATTCAGAGCGAGTCGAAGTTGAGGCACGGGGCCCAGTGTAATCGTCTTTCTGACGCGATGTCCTGGGCCCCGTCTGTTTCCCGTCCGGTGACGTTCCGTCAGCGGATCGGGCCCGCGTACTTCACGTTGTCGAGCATGACCCCGGGGGAGATGTCCGCGGTGATGCTCTTGGTGCCCTTGGGGACCTCGAAGGCCAGGATCCCGCTGGCGGTTTCGCCCGGCAGGATCGAGCCCCTGATCATCTTCGGCACGTTGCCGGAGTCGTAGGCCATCTCGGCGGCCATGCCCTGGTCGTCGCGGACGTTGGGCACGGCGTAGATCACTTCGTGCGGTGAGGACGAACCGTTGGTGATGGTGACGGTGAGCTGGACCGCGTTCTTGATCCTCTCGCGGGAGTACTCGCCCTTCGCCTCGTACTTCGTCGGGGTCGAGAGGCTCACCTTGATGCCGTTCGGGTAGGTGAAGGTCTCGCCGAACGGCAGCGCGCTGGTCAGGCCGGGCACCTGGGTGGGTGACGGGGACTTGGAGGGCCAGGGCTCACTGCTGGGGTAGTCGCCGTCCGGCCCCCACTCCTCCTCGATCTGCCGGTCGATGTGGTGGTCGGCCCGGTCGACGACGAGTGCCGTGAGGAAGAAGCCGCCGACCGAGGCGAACAGGCCGAGCGCCGCGAGGACGGTGCCGACGACGGCCATCGACTTCCTCGGGGCGCCCTTGTTGGCACGGACGATACCGCCGATGCCGAGGCCCGCGCCGACGGCGGCGAGCAGGGTGCCGAGCCAGAAGAGGAACGGGATGATGCCGAAGAAGAGGCCGAAGCCGCCGGTGATGACGGCGGCGACCGCCAGGCCGTTGTTGTTCGGGGCGGCCTGGGGGTATCCGGGGTATCCGGGGTATCCGGCATACCCCGGGTATCCCGGGTGCGTGGTTCCGGGGAAGCCCGGGGTGGGCTCGCCCCACGTGTGGCCAGGTGCGCCGGGTGCGGCAGGTGTGCCGAAGGCGGCCGCCGGGGCGGGAGCGGGAGCGGGCGGCGACGGCGGGGCGAACGACGACGGGGCGGGAGCCGGCTCCGGGGCGGCTGCGGCGGGCGCCTCGGGTGCCCGGGCCGCCTCTGGAGCCTCAGGAGTTGCCGGGGTCTTCTCCGGCGAGGGCGTCTGCGCCGGAGCCTCGGGGGTTGCCGGGGCGGTCGGGGTCTTGTCCAGTGAGAGCGGCTGCGCGGGTGTTTCGAGGGTCGCCGGGGTCTCGTCCCGTGAGAGTTGCTCCGTGGGTGCCTCGGAGGTTTCCGGTGCCTCGGGTGTTGCCGGGGCGGTCGGGGTCTTGTCGAGCGAGAGCGGCTCGGTGGGTGCCTCGGAGGTTTCCGGTGCCTCGGGGGTTGCCGGGGCGGCCAGGGTCTTGTCGAGCGAGAGCGGCTGCGCGGGTGCCGGTATGGATTCCGTCTCGGGTGTCGGGCTGCCCGCCGGCTCGGTCGGCGGACCGACGGGAGTGCTGGGCGGGTTCGGCGGGGTGCTCATACCGGCGGGGGCGTCCTTTTGTCGCGGCAGTCGTGATCACCGCAAGGGTGTCATGTTCGCGCCCGGGGCCGCCCCGAATTCCTGCCCGCGTGCCCGCGTGCCCGCTTCCCCGCCCCGCCCGGCCCGGGGCCGGGGGTCGGGCGGGGCCGGCCGTGATCTACAGCTGGTAGCCGAGCACCGTCATCATCCCGGACTCCGAGTGGTAGACGTTGTGGCAGTGCGTCATCCACAACCCGGGGTTGTCCGCGTCGAAGTCCACCGTCAGCCTGCGCCCCGGCAGGAGGATCGCGGTGTCCTTGCGCGCCCCGCCCTCTTGCCCGCCCAGCGCGAAGGTGTGCCCGTGCAGGTGGACCGGGTGCCACATGGGCGTCGCGTTGGCGAACTCCAGCCGGACCCGCTCGCCCGCCCTCACCGGGTGCCGCTGGTCGGGCGTGTACGGCTTGCCGTCGAAGGCCCAGTTGTAGTTGGTCATGCTGCCGGTCAGTCGGAGCTGCACCGTACGGTCCGGGTCGCGCGGGGCCAGCGCGACCGATTCGGCAGCCCTGAGCGCGTCCGCCATCAGCGGCGGCGCGTCCAGTTCGGCCGGCCGGGTCGCGGCCGTCGGCGCCGTTCCCGACCCGGTGCGCAGCACGGCGAGCGCCGAACCCTCCTTGCCCTCGGCGAGTGCGGTGAGGGGGAACACCCCGTCCTTGGCCGTGACCAGGACGTCGTACCGCTCGCCCATGCCCAGCAGCAGTGACCCCGTCCTCGTCTGCTCCACCGGGTAGCCGTCGGTGTGGGTGACCGTCAGTTCGTGGTCGCCGAGGGCGATCCGGAAGGCGGTGTCCCCGCCGGCGTTGATGATCCGCAGCCGGATCCGGTCGCCGGGTTCGGCCGTGAGGACCGAAGGGTCGTCCGCCACCCGCCCGTTGATCAGGTAGTACGCGTAGACGACGTCGCCCGCGTCCCCGCCGAGGTAGTCGCTGTGGCCGCCCATGGCGACGTAGGAGCGCTTCTTGGCGCCGCCGGAGGAGAGGGAGGGCGAGGGGGAGGCGCTCCGGCCGCGGGCCGCGTGGGCTCCGCCGTTGCCGTTCATGCCCTTGCGGAGCTCGGCGAGGACGGCGTCCGGAGTGGCTCCGTCCACCCCGTCGATCCAGTCGTCCAGGACCACCACCCACTCCTTGTCGTAGGAGAGGGGCTCCTTGGGGTCCTCGATGATCAGCGGGCCGTACAGGCCGCGGTCCTGCTGGACCCCGGTGTGCGGGTGGAACCAGTACGTGCCCGGGTTCGGGACGGCGAACCTGTACGGGAAGGACGCGCCCGGGGCGATGTCCCGCTGGGTCAGCCCCGGGACCCCGTCCATGTCGTTGCGCAGGGTGAGGCCGTGCCAGTGCAGGGAAGTGGCCTCGGGGAGGTTGTTGGCCAGCGTGAGGGCGAGCGTGCCGCCCGCGGTGGCCCGGACCTCCTGGCCCGGCACCCTGTCCCCGTACGCCCAGGAGCGGACGGTGATGCCGGCGCCGAGGTCGAGCGGGGTGGCGGTGGCGGTCACCTTGACCTCGGTGAGCGGGCCGGTGGCCTTGCGGGCGGCCTCGGCGGCCTGCACTTCGGGTCCGGCCGGGTCCACGTACCCCTCGGGCACGTTCCCGGCGGAGCCGCCGTGGTTCATTGAGCCGTGGCCGGAGCCGGCGGAGCCCCCGGAGCCGGCTGCTCCGGGGGAACCGGAGCAGGCGGTGAGCAGACCGGTGCCGAGGACGGCCGCGGATGCGCCGAGCACGGTGCGACGGGTGGGAAGAGAGCGCATGGGAGCACCTCATGGGTGTGGTGTTACGGATGCATGGGCACGGATCGGCGCCGCCCCGGGCATGCGCGGGCATGCGGGGCGGCGGCGTCGGCCTACACCCGCAGGACCGCCAGCCGGGTGAGGAGCTCGCGGGGCGAGGGCGGGTCCGGACCACTGCCGGACCGGACCGGTATGCGGGCCGCGCCCCCGAGCGGCGCGGCGCGTCGGGATCCGGTCCGACCGGTGCCGATGAGCAGTACGACGAGCCCCGCGAGCACGGCGAGGCAGACCGACGTCGGGTCCATCTCGGTCGCGGGCACCGCGTGCCCCCACCAGGGGGTGGTGGGGGAGGGCGCGTCGGCGGCCGCCGGTGCCGAGGTGTGGCGCGCGCCACCCGACCCGACCGGGACGGGCTGCCCCGCCGAGGCAACGGAGTGGGCCGCAGACACGTCTTGCACGGCGTGGGACTCAGTCGGATGGCCCAGGGTGTGCATCGTGACGATGCCCAGCAGTAGCGCGGCGAGCAGCAGCAACCGGTCCCCCGGGGCGGCTCGCTGAGCGCTGCGCGTCATGCCGGGAACCCTACCGGGGGTGGGTATCCGATCGGAGGACCGACCCCGCGTCTGCTTAGGATTAGTCACACTATGTCCCCACATGGGCTCTCGCCGCGGAGCGCGTGGCCGGTCGCCACGCTGATCGGTCTTGCCGCGGCCGCCTACACCGCGTGGGTGCTCGAAGTCGTCCTCTCCACGGGCCTCAACCCCATCGAGACGTACGTCAGCGAACTCGCCGCCCAGGACCAGCCGCTCGGCGGCCTCTTCCGGGCCACCGACTTCACCGCCGGGCTGCTCGCCTTCTCCGGGGGGCTCCTGGCCCTCTTCCGGCTGCTGAAGTACGCGGAGTCCCGCCGCGCCTGGGCGGTCATCGGATGGGCCGGGGTCGCCCTCTTCGGCGCGGCCACCGCCGCCGACGCCTGGTTGCCGCTGAGCTGCCAGCCCACCGTGGACCCCGAATGCGCCGCCCTGGAGACCGCCGGACTGGTCCCCGCGACCCACCAGGCCCACGCCGTCAGCAGCAGCCTCGCCATGACCGGGGCCCTGGTCGGCCTGGTGGCCCTCACCGTTGCCGCCCGCCGCTACCGCTGGTTCGCCCCGCTCGCCCGCTACGGCCCCGCCCTCGTCGCCCTCGAACTGCTGGCCACCGTCTGGACCCTGTCCGCGATCGCCCTGTTCACGGCCGGGCGCGGGACCTGGGCCCTCGGCGCCGGTCAGCGGCTCCAGGTGCTCCTCGTCGCGCTCTGGCTGGGCCTGCTCGCCCACTCCGTCCACAAGGAAGGCCGTACGTGAGCGCCACCGGCCGGTTCGTCCGCATCGACCGCGTCGAAGGGGTCGGCGGGGGCAACGGCGCCCACCGCGTCGACGGGGTTCCGCTGCACGTCGTCGTCGAAGGCCGGGGGCCCGTGTGCGTCCTCAGTGCCGGGCTCGCCATGGCCTGGTTCGACTGGGACCCGGTCGTCGCACCGCTCGTCGCCGCGGGCCGCACCGTCGTCCGCTTCGACCGCCCCGGACACGGCCTCAGCGGCCCCGCCACCGAGCCGCCCACCACCGCCGGGGAGGCCCACCGCATCGCCGGGCTGCTGGACGCGCTGGGGCTCGGCGCCCGCGCGGCCGGGCCCGTCACCGTCGTCGGGCACTCCATCGCCGCCTTCCACGCCGAAGCCTTCGCCCGCCTGTACCCGGAGCGCACCGCCGGGCTCGTCCTGGTCGACGGCAGCACCGAGGAGGCCCCGCACGCGGCCCTGCCCGTCGCACTGCGCACCGGGGCCGCCCGGTCGCTCGGCCGGGCCGTGACCGCCGCCGGACTGCCGGCCGCGCTGGGACCGCTGCTCCGCCGCGTCACCGTACGGGCCTCCCGCACCGGCGGCTCCGACCCGGCCGCACGGGACCTCGTACGCCGCTGCTACCGCACCGGCCGGGTCTGGCGCGGCGCCCTGTTGGAGAACTCCCGCTACCTGGACATGGCCGCCGAGCTGCAGGTCCTGCGGGGCACGCACCCGCTGGCCGCCCCCACCACCGTCCTGGCCGGTCACGACGGCTCGGCCGGACGCTCGGCCCTGCGCTGGCTGTCCCGGCAGGCGGACCTCGCCGACCTGCTCGGCGCCCGCTTCGAGGTCGCCGAACCCGCCGGCCACCTGGTCATGCTGGACCGCCCGGGCCAGGTGGCCCGGGCGGTCCTGGCAACGGCCGGGCAGGATCAGACCCGCGCGTAGACCTTCTCCACGAAGGTGGCCATCTGGTCGTCGGAGAGGTGCTGGGCGAGGTCGGCCTCGCTGATCATGCCCACCAGCTTCTTGTTCCGGATCACGGGCAGCCGGCGGATCTGGTGGCTCTGCATCTCCTCCAGCACGTCACCGACGTCCGCGCCCGCGTCGATCCAGCGCGGGGTGCCCCGGGCCATGTCGCCGCAGGTGACCTTCGCCGGGTCGTGGCCCTTCGCCACACAGTTCACGACGATGTCGCGGTCGGTGATGATGCCGCACAGCCGCTCCTCGGCGTCGCTGATGGGCAGGGCACCCACATTGAGCCGGGCCATCAGCTGGGCGGCCCGGTCGAGGGTCTCGGTGGCGGGAATCCACTGGGCCCCGGGGTGCATGATGTCTGCGGCAGTGGTCATCGCTGAACCTCCTGAGCACGCCGTTCGACACCGGGCGCGGGCGCGTCCGGTGCGGCGGTCTCCCACGGGCCGGTACGGGTCCCACAAGCGGTCCACACGGCGGTCCACACGGCGGTCCACACGGCGGTCCACACGGCGGTCCACACGGCGGTTCACACGGTGGTCCACAGGGCCGTCCCACCGCCGTCCACACGGTGGAGCACGCCCGTACGGGTGAGAGGGCGCCTCTCACCACGGTACGGGCGTGTCCCGTCACCCGCGCGGCGCGGCTCCGCGCTGCCGCAGCATGTCCGCCATCAAGGTGAGCTCCGAGCGCTGCGCGTCGACCATGCCCTGCGCCAGCGCCCGCTCGACCGGGGTCTCGCACTGCTGCGCACAGCCCTCGGCCATCGCGACGCCGCCCTTGTGGTGGTCGGTCATGAGCTGGAGGAAGAGCACCTCCGCGTCCCTGCCCGAGGCGGCACCCAGCTGGTCCAACTCCTCCTTGGTGGCCATGCCCGGCATCAACGCACCGGGCTTGGCGGCGTCCGCGCCGCCACCGTGCCCCGCATGCCCGCCGCTACCGCCGTGGCCGCCCGAGGTTCCCATCCAGGACATCGGCGGTTCGCCGGCCACCACCTTCGGCAGCCCCCACAGGTCCAGCCAGCCGAGCAGCATGCCCCGCTGGTTGGCCTGGGTGTTGGCGATGTCGTAGGCGAGCGTGCGCACCGCCTCGTCCTGGGTGCGGTCGCGGACGATGAAGGACATCTCCACCGCCTGCTGGTGGTGCACCGCCATGTCCCGGGCGAAGCCCGCGTCCGGCGACCGGAGCCCCGGAGTGCGGGGCGCCGCCGTACGGTCCGACGGACCGGGATGCGCGGAACCACCGCCGTTCGCGGCGGCCACCGTGGCGGCAGCCGCGAACAGCAGGGCCAGCAGGACGGCCGTGCCCGCGACCCAGTACGTACGGGGGACGGGGCGGTCGGCGCCGGCCGGCCGGCTCACTTGCCGGCCAGCCCGCTCGTGCAGGCCGCGCCCGGCTCCGGGGTCTGCTCGCCCTGCACGTACTTCGTGAAGAACTGCGACACCCGCGGATCGTCCGCGCTGTCCACGGTCACCTGCTTGCCCCACGCGCTGAGCATGATCGAGCCGGTCTGCTCCTTGACCGGGCTCATCAGCGTGTACGGGGTCTTGCCCACGGTCGCGGCGAGCTTGTCCACGTCGGCCTTGGGGGCCTTCTCGTTGTACGTCACCCAGACCGCGCCGTGCTCCAGCGAGTGCACGGCGTTCACCTCCGGCACCGGGTTCTTGTAGACGTCACCGTTGCAGTTCATCCAGCGGGGGTGGTGGTCGCCGCCGACCGGCGGGTTCATCTCGTACTTCACCGGGGTCTCGACGTGGTTGCGGCCCAGCGTCTTCGCGTCCCAGAGCTGCTCGCCCGAGACCGGCTGCTTGCGGATCTCCTCGGCCTCCTTGCGGATCTTCTCCGCGGCCGCCTGCTTGCGCTGCTCTTCCTGCTTCTGGCCGATCAGCACCCAGGCGCCGAAGCCGACGAGGCCCACGACGACGGCCGATGCGGTCGTGATCGCGATGGCCTTGTTGCGCCGCTCCTTGATCTGGTCGGCGCGGCGCATCTCGGCTATGCGTGCTTGACGGGAGTTCGGGTCGGTGTGCTGGTTGGTCCTGCCGGACTTGCTGGCCATGTGCCCTGGTTTCCTTCTGCTGAGGGGGGTGGATGAACGCGAAACCGAACCGGACCACTCAGGTCCGCAGCACCTGGAGGGCATACAGGTCAGGGGCGCGCGGCGGAGCCCCGTACAGCCGGATCCGCGATGCCCCGGAGGCGATCGCGGCGGGCGCCGGCGCACCCACGGAGCCGGTCACGGCGGGCGGCGGCACGGGCAGCACACCCGGCGTGACGCGCGTGCGCGGCGAGCAGCCGGGCAGGTCGTACGGAGACACGCAAACGGCGTGTGCCGGTGCCTGCGCCCCTCCACCCGCCGCCGCCTGCTGTACCTGCGCACCGGGCCACGGGACGTGCGACTCGCCGGACCGCGCGCACAGCAGCACCGTGCCGGCCAGCACCGCGAAGACGACCAGCAGGACGGCACGCCGAACCCCGGGACGTCCGCGACGCCCCGACTGCATGTGCTGCCGGCCCCCCATGGGCGCAGATGGTAATGCTCATGACGGCTCCCAGGTCAGTGCGGGGGTGCCGCGAGCTTTCCCGGGTGCGTAATGTGGCGGAAACCACGACTGGCGATACTGGGCGCGCCCGACTGTGCCCCAACGGTCGAGGCGGTGGTGCACGGGCCGTCTGAACTGCGAGGATGAAGGCATGGACAAGCAGCAGGAATTCGTCCTCCGGACGCTTGAGGAGCGCGACATCCGCTTCGTGCGCCTGTGGTTCACCGACGTACTGGGCTTCCTCAAGTCCGTCGCGGTCGCGCCGGCGGAGCTGGAGCAGGCCTTCGACGAGGGCATCGGTTTCGACGGCTCCGCGATCGAGGGCTTCGCGCGGGTCTACGAGTCCGACATGATCGCCAAGCCGGACCCGAGCACGTTCCAGATACTGCCGTGGCGCGCGGAGGCCCCCGGGACCGCCCGGATGTTCTGCGACATCCTGATGCCGGACGGCTCGCCGTCCTTCGCGGACCCGCGCTACGTCCTCAAGCGCATCCTGGCCAAGACCTCCGACCTGGGCTTCACCTTCTACACCCACCCGGAGATCGAGTTCTTCCTGCTGAAGGACAAGCCGCTGGACGGCACCCGCCCGGTCCCGGCCGACAACTCCGGCTACTTCGACCACACCCCGCAGAACGTGGGCATGGACTTCCGCCGCCAGGCGATCACCATGCTCGAATCGATGGGCATCTCGGTCGAGTTCAGCCACCACGAGGGCGCCCCCGGCCAGCAGGAGATCGACCTCCGCTACGCCGACGCGCTCTCCACGGCCGACAACATCATGACCTTCCGCCTGGTCATGAAGCAGGTGGCCCTCGAACAGGGCGTCCAGGCCACCTTCATGCCGAAGCCGTTCTCCGAATACCCCGGCTCGGGCATGCACACCCACCTCTCCCTCTTCGAGGGCGACCGCAACGCCTTCTACGAGTCGGGTGCCGAGTACCAGCTCTCCAAGGTCGGCCGCTCCTTCATCGCGGGCCTGCTGAAGCACGCCGCCGAGACGGCGGCGGTCACCAACCAGTGGGTCAACTCCTACAAGCGCATCTGGGGCGGCTCCTCCCGCAGCGCGGGCGCGGGCGGCGAGGCCCCCTCGTACATCTGCTGGGGCCACAACAACCGCTCGGCCCTGATCCGGGTCCCGATGTACAAGCCGGGCAAGACGGGCTCCTCGCGCGTCGAGGTCCGCTCGATCGACTCGGGCGCCAACCCGTACCTCACCTACGCGGTCCTCCTCGCGGCCGGCCTCAAGGGCATCGAGGAGGGCTACGAACTCCCGGCGGGCGCCGACGACGACGTCTGGGCCCTCTCCGACGCCGAACGCCGCGCGATGGGCATCGAACCCCTCCCGCAGAACCTCGGCGAGGCCATCTCCCTGATGGAACGCAGCGAACTGGTCGCCGAAACCCTCGGCGAGCACGTCTTCGACTTCTTCCTCCGCAACAAGAAGCAGGAGTGGGAGGAATACCGCTCGGAGGTCACGGCCTTCGAGCTCCGCAAGAACCTCCCGGTCCTGTAAGGCCAGGTCAGCGCCCTTGCGGGCCACGTACGACACTCCGGGCCGGTGGTCGACGACCACCGGCCCGGAGCCGTCTCACTGACCCTGGGCCGGCGGACCGAGAGGGGGTCATCCGATTGCGTGGTCCTGGAAATGCGGTGCCGGGGTGCCGTTGGGGCTGCTTATGGTCGTGACCATGACGACGACGTTTGAGCTTGTGCCCGGGAGGATCACCACGCGTGATGAGGTCGTGGCTGCGTTCGGCGGTGGGAAGTACCAGGGCATCGAGCCGGCCAACGAGGCGAAGAAGGTGTTCGTCTACTCCGACCCTTCCGCGGGCGAGGAGTACGGCTACACCTTCGACGGCCGCGCCGAGGACGACGAGTACGGTCCGCTGTACCTGTACACCGGCTACGGCGCCAACGGTGACCAGGAGATGAAGAGCCGCAACAAGTCCCTGCGGTACCACGTCGAGGACGGTCGTGAACTGCACCTGTTCGTCGCGCACGGCAAGGTGCCGGGTGGTAGCGGCGCCATGCGCCAGAGGTACATCGGGCAGATGACCGTGGACCCGATCAACCCCGTCGTGATTCGCCGCGGCCCGGGCCAGGACCACAAGATGCGCAACGCTCTGGTGTTCCGGCTTCGGCCGGTTCCGGGGTCGTCGCCGGCATGGAAGGAAGAGGACTGGCTCAAGCCGGCGGCCGGCAACGACGTGGAGGACGTGGACACGGTCCCGGTGATTCCCGCGCAGACCAGCGTGAAGGACAAGAAGTCCGAGCAGCACACCACCTCGGAGACGATCGCTGACGTTCCCGGAGGGCCTCGTACCGTTCTACGTCGTGAGGGCCTGCTGATGGAGGCGTTCAAGAAGGACCTCGAGGCCGCTGGGCACCTGCACAAGTCCTTCCAGATCACCATCGCCGGTGAGGTGGGCGCCCTCACCCCTGACCTGTACGACATGACCGATCACGTGCTGTACGAGGCCAAGGGGCTGACCACCCGCACCAACATCCGCATGGCGATCGGTCAGCTTGCCGACTACCGCAGGCACCTCCCCGACCCGGAGGGCCTGAGGGTGGCCGTGCTGCTGCCCAGCGAGCCGAGCAAGGACGTGAAGGACCTGCTGGCATCGCAGAACGTGTACCTCGTCCACCAGACCGAGGACGGCTTCGCCGGATTCCCCTTGGCCCACTGAGGGGCGGTGTTCGGCCCAGCGGCCTTTGCCGCGACGGCTCCGGCCGGTGTGATGGCCCCCCAGTACGAGTCGGGGTCGAGGGATCAGGGGCCGGCAGCACCTAGCATGTTGCTCCCGTCCGGGCAGGCGACGGTCATACGGGTGTGGGAGAAGTGGTTTGAGTAGGCGCAAGGGCTGGGGTGTGGGGGCGGCCGTCGTGGGCGTTGCGGTGTTCGCCGGGGTGCTCGGGGTCGGCGGGGCCGTGCTGGCTTCGCCCGAGGAGGACGGGCTCGACGGCAGTTGGGTTCGGGAGCCCGCCGGGGCGGAGGTTGCGGCCCGCGCCGGGGGAGATCCTTCGCGGGCCACGGTCGCGGCGGAGCTCGCCGCCGCCGCGGCTGCGGCCGGGCTCACCCCGGGCGCCCCGTACCCCGCGGAGCAGGGGGAGCTCGCCGACTGCATCGCGGACTGGACGGGCGACGGCCCCGCCGACGACGGACGGCTGGCGGCTCTCGAAACCGCTCTGGAGGAACGCGGCTGGCAGGTCACGGCCCGCCGGGGCGGGCCGGCTCCGGGGGTGGCGCTCAAGAGCGGACCCTGGCGCCTGCACTTCACCAACGGCGGCCTCATCGACACCCTTTCGCTGACGGCCACCCACTCCGGCCGCACCTGCGAAGAAGCCTTCCGCCGCGCCGAAGCGACCCGCGGCCCGCACGGTTAGGTCGCCCCTTTCGGGCCCTGCCGGTCGAGCCAGCATCCTTTGGCGCCGAGCGTCCCTCCAGCCACCGCCAGGACGGCGTCAGTGGACCGCGCGGTGCCAGGTGGGGCGGTTGGGGGTGGTGGGGGTGGTGGGGGTCGTCGTCGTGTGGAGTTCGGCGTCCAGGCCCAGCACCGCCGTCGTGATGGTGCCCGAGGGTTCGAGGACGGCCGACGGGGCGCCCGCGAAGAGCATGCCGGATTCGACCCATGCCGGGGGGCCGCCGAGGCCGGTGGTGCTGATGGTGCCGCTGTCCGCGCGGCCCACCATGAGGCGGCCCGCAGCGCCGACCGCGCCGTAGCCCGCGCGCCCGCCCGCCTCCGTGACGCTGGAGACCTGGGGCCGGACCGAAGGGCCCGCCGTGACCAGCGCGGTGCGGACGACACCCGAGTCCGGGCGGCGGAAGAAGAGGCGGACGCCCGCGCCGTCCGGGGCGGCCGAGAGGGGGACCGTGGTGGCGGGCAGGCCCGTCGGTGCGGGGCCGAGCAGCGGGGTGTCCGGGGTGCGCTGGGTCCAGGCCAGGACGGACGTCGTGGTGGTCGCGTACACGTGGCGCCGCCCGGCCGCGTCGATCGCCGTCACCGGGTCGCTCTGCAGGTCCTCGCCGCCGAGCCGCTCCCACGCCGAGAAGCTGCCGTCCGGCTGCTGGGTGCTCGCGCGCAGGGTGCGGCGCGAGTCGCGGAGGTAGACGGTGAGGAGGCCCCGCGCGTCCACGGACACCGCGGGCGCGCTGATCGCCGAGGTGCCCTCGTCGTCGGTGCGCTCCGGGGTGCCGAGCGACTGCCACGGGCCGAACGGGCCGTCGGGCACGGGCTGGACGGCGTACACGACCTCGCGCCGGTACTCCGCGGGCGTGGGGCCGAAGGTGGTGCGGGTGGCGAGGACGGCGATGCGGCCGCCGGGGAGGCGGGCGGCGGTGGCCCCCGGGTCGATGCCCGTGCCCGGGAGGAACACCGGGCCCGCCCAGTCGCCGCCGGCGTTGCGCGTCCAGTACGCGCTCTGGCCGTCCAGCGTCGCGAAGGCCCACAGGCGGCCGGGCGTTCCCTCCGTCAGCCAGGAGGTGTGGTCGGCGCGGGTGTAGCGCAGCGACTGGGCCCAGTTGCGCCCGGTCGGGTTGCCCGCGACCTTGCGGTCGCCGCAGCCCGACGGGCTGCCGCAGTAGTCCTGGTGGTCCTGCCAGGCGTAGGTCTTCAGGAAGCCGGTCTTGGTCTCGGCGGTCTGCGGGTCCAGCGCGTGCGGGAGGGTGCTGTTGTGGTAGCCGAGGTAGCTCTGGACCGTGAAGTGCGGGCGCCTGCTGACCTGGGCGGCGTAGGCGGCGGTGGCGGCCTGTGCGAAGCGGGCCCCGTACATGTGGTCCTGGTGGTCGGTGTAGCGGCCGGTCCCGTTCTCGCCGTACCGGTTCGGCGTCGGGTCCTGCATCCGTATCGTCGTCGGCCGGTAGCGGTCCAGGACCTCGACCACCGCCTGGACGAGCTGGTCCTTCGTGTAGGTGAACGGCCGTTTCACCGGGGTGCCGGAGGTGAGCTGGGCGTCCAGCGCGGGTATCCGGCCGTTCCACAGGCCGCGCAGGCTCTCCGGGGTGTCCCCGCCGGTGCTGCGGGCCTCCCGGAGCATCAGCCACACCAGGTTGACCTGCGGCTTCGCTATGAGGACGTCGAGCTCGGCCTGCCCGCCCCCGGCGGTGGGTATGACCGTACGCTTCCACGCGCTGGTGCGGTCCCCGGTGGCCATCTGCGCGTACGCGGAGCGGATGCCGTTCTGCCGGGCTTCTGCGTAGTGGGCGCGGTCGGCGGGCTGTTCGGGGTCGGAGGCGGCGCCGCCGTGGGCTTCGTTGCGGCCGTCGGACTCGCCGGAGGTGAGGTAGGCGGTGGTGACCTGGGTGCCGGACAGCAGGGACCGGCTGAGGTCCGGGTTCATGAAGAACAGGTCGTCGTCGGGGTGGGCGACGATCTGGACGACCGAACCGGCGGTGACGCTCGCGGGCCGGGCCGCGGCCGGGTGCCTCTCCTGGGTGGCTTGGGCGGTGGTCTGCTGGCCGCCGGCCACGGAGAGCACGCCGGTGGTGCCGGCTGTCAGCACGGTGAGCAGGGCCGCGAAGCGGCGACGGGTCACGGGCATCGGGTCACGCCTCGGGCTCGTTCTGGTCGGGAGAAAGCGTCGAACAGTCAGAGAGAGGGCACAACGGCGGATTTGGTTCACCGAATTCGCGGATGACCCGCGCAATTCAGGAACTAAATGCGGACGTTGTTCGTCCGCCTACGGACTTGGCGTATGGGACCCCTTAGGGGAACGGGGGCGCGTTGCGCGGGCCCACCGGCTGCCACGGCGCCAGGTGCGCGTTCGGCACGTCGGCCGAGGAGGTCACGTACAGCCGCGCGTCGAGTCCCACCACCGCCAGGCTGACCAGGCCCTTGCCGGTCATCGTGGAGGAGGGCGCGCCGACGAACATCAGCGGGGACCGTTCCCACGGCCGGCCCGGCCCGGCCTCCGAGCCCAGTTGGCCGCCCGCCGTGCGGCCCGCCAGTACGTGCCCGCTCGCCGTCACCGAGCCGAAGCCCTGGAGGCCGCCGAGGTCGGTCATCTGGCTCACCTTCAGCCCGCCCTCACCCGTGATCAGGGCGGTACGGACGTTGCCGGAGCCGGGCTTGCGGAACCACAGCCGTACCCCGCCCTCGCGGCCGTCCGCGGTCAGCGGGAGCGTGGTGTCCGGCAGCCCGGTCGCCGTGACCTGGCCCAGCGGGTCACCCGGCTTCGGCTGCACCCAGCCCACCACCGATGTGGAGGTGGCGGAGAACACCATGCGCCGACCGGCGCCGTCGGTCGCGGTGGCCGGGGAGCCGTGCAGGTCGGTGCCGCCGTACTTCTCCCAGGGCCCCCAGCTGCCGTCCGCCCGCTGCACCCGGCCGCGCAGGCTGGACGCGCCGTCGCGGACGTACGCCGCCAACTGCCCGGTGCCGTCGACCGATACGGCCGGGGCGCTGATGTCGGAGGTCCAGGTCTCGTCGGCGGTCTCGGGGGTGCCGAGCGACTGCCACTCCGTGAACTCCTCGGACCCCGGCTGCTTCTGGACGACGTAGACGACCTCGCGCTTGTAGTCGGTGGGCTTCGCGCCGAAGGAGGTGCGGGTGCCGAAGGCGGCCGTCCGGCCGTCCGCCAGGGTCACGGTGCTCACGCCCGGGTCCATGCCGGTGCCGGGGAGTAGGTCCGGGCCCTTCCAGCGGCCGACGGGGCCGGGCCGGTGCCAGAGCGCCACCTGGCCGTCGAGCACCTTGAAGGCCCACAGTCCGTGCTCCGCGTCGGAGGTCAGCCAACTGGTGCCGGTGCCGCGGGTGTAGTTGATGGAGTTCGACCACCGGTTGCCGCCCGGCTGGTCGGAGATCTTGAGGTCGCCGCAGCCGGCGGGGCTGTTGCAGTGGTTCTGCTGGTCGAGCCAGGCGTAGGTGCCCAGGATGTCCAGCTTCTCCTTGGCCTCGTTCGGGTCCAGGGTGCTGGGGAGCGAGCCGTTTATGTAGCCGGCGTAGTTCTGCACCGCGAAGTGCGGGCGGTCCGTGACGCTCTCGGCGTAGGCGGCGGTGGCCATTTGTACGAACCGGGCGCCGTAGAAGTGGTCCTGGTGGTCGGCGTACCGCTTGGTGCCGGGATCCCGGCCGGGGGTCGGGTCCTGGAAGCGGACGGTGGTCGGCCGGTACTGCTCCAGGATGCCGATGAGGGTCTGGACGACCTGGTCCTTGGTGTACGAGAACTTCTGCGTGACCGGGGTGCCGGACGCGAGCATGGAGTCCAGACGGGGAATCTTGCCGTCCCACAGGCCGTGCAGGCTGTCCGGGGCGTTGCCGTAGACGGTGCCGGCCTCGCGGAGCTGCAACCAGACGAGGTTGACCTGGGGTTTGGCGACCAGGACGTCGACCTCGGCGTGTCCGCCGCCCCTGGTCGGAACGACGGTGCGCGTCCAGGGGCTGCCGCGGTCGCCGGTGGCCATCTTGGCGTAGGCGGCGCGGATGCCGTTCTGGCGGGCCTCGGCATAGGCGGGCTTGTCGGGCTTGGTGGTGGCCGCCTTGGCGGAGCCGGCGTTGATGCCGTCGGCCTCGCCGGAGGTCAGGTAGACCGTGGTCACGGGGTGGCCGGCGGATATGGAGTACCGCAGGTCCGGGTTCATGAAGTACAGGTCGTCGTCGGGGTGCGCGATGACCTGGAGCACCCGGCCGGGGTCGGGCGGCTCGGGGGCGGGGGTGGGAGCGGGGGTGTCGGCCGCCTTGTCGGGGACGGCGGTGGAGCCGAGGCGGTCGAGGAGTTCGTTGCCCCGGAGGAGGAGAAGGCTGCCGGCGGCGGTGACCACGCAGAAGGCGACGACCTTGACGAGGCGGGCCCGGCCGCGGCGAGGCGGGCGGGCCCCGCCCTTGCCGCGGGCGGGGCGGCGCGCCGGACGGCGGCCGTCGGCGGCTCCGTCGGCCTCGGAGGCGGCGGAGGCCGCGGGAGCCTCCGGGGCCCCGGAGGCTCCCGCGGCCTCGGTCGCTTCGGCTGCTTCCGCCGCTCCGGCGGCTTCGGCGGACTCGGCCACGGCGAGCGGGTCGACCGGCTCGGCCGGGGCAGTCGGTCCGGCCGCATCGGTCAAGTCGGCGTGCGGCGCGGTCTGGTGGATCCGCCAGGACGGGTGCGGGTGCGGGTGCGGGTACGCATGCTGCTGCGGGTGCTGCGGGTGCTGCGGGTGCTGCGGGTGCTGCTGCGGGTATGCGTGCTGCGGGTAGTCCTGGTGCGGCTCTTGTGCCGCGTGGTGTCCCTCGTACTCCTGGTGCGCGGGCTCGGACGGCCGGGCCCGCTGCCCCCTGGCGGATCCGGTCGGCGCGCCCTGCGGGTCCCGGGCCCCGGGGCCCTGCCAGGAGTCGGACATGGTGCTCCTTCTGGCAGGACGGCGGGGTGTACCCCGATCATGCGCCGAATATTCAGATGATCGGAGAATTCTTGGCATCGTATGCGCGTTGAGTCGAACATTTGATCCGGACACGCCCAAACCTACGTCGCGGCCCGGGCGGGACTCCGCCGACAGGTCCCAGGGCCTAGGCTCAGGAGCAGAGCCCGCCAGGGCGGCGCAAGGCCGGACAAGCCCGGGCACGCACTGGCGAGCACGGACAGGCAGTGGCGGAAACAACCGCGGGAGGCGGCGGGATGACGGTCCCGGGACGCAGGAGCAGCACCTTCATCCGGCTGCTCCGCAGCGGTTTCACCGACCCCTCCGCCGCCGCCCGGCTGCTCGACGCCGACGCGCTGGCGGCCGTACGCGCCGATCCCGTGCTGCTCGACGCCCTCGGCGCGACCGCCGACCCCGACCTCGCCCTCCTTGGGCTCGTCCGGCTCGCCGAGGCCCAGCCCGACGGCGAGCTGCCCGGGCTCCTCGACACCCTCGTCAGCGCCAAGCCGCTGCGCGACCGGCTGCTCGGCGTGCTGGGCGCCTCCGAAGCCCTGGGCGACCACCTCGCCCGCCACCCCCGCGACTGGCTCGGCCTCGTCACCTACGAGGCCGCCGACCTGCACCCCGGACTCGCCGAGTTCGAGCGCGGCCTCGCCGACGCGCACGACCCCGTCGGCCTGCGCGTCGCCTACCGCCGCTGCCTGCTCTCCATCTCCGCCCGCGACGTCTGCGGCACCATCGACGTCGCCCAGACCGCCGCCGAGCTCGCCGACCTGGCCACCGCCACCCTCCGCGCGGCCCTGCGGATCGCCTCCGCCGCCGCCCCCGAGGACGCCGCCCTGTGCCGCCTCGCCGTCATCGCGATGGGCAAGTGCGGCGGCAACGAGCTGAACTACGTCTCCGACGTCGACGTCATCTTCGTCGGCGACGCGGCCCCCGGCGCCGACGAGGGCAAGGCCCTCCAGGCCGCCACCCGCCTCGCCTCGCACCTCATGCGGATCTGCTCGGAGACCACCGTCGAGGGCACCATCTGGCCCGTCGACGCCAATCTCCGCCCCGAAGGCCGCAACGGCCCCCTCGTCCGCACCCTCGCCTCCCACCTGGCCTACTACCAGCGCTGGGCCAAGACCTGGGAGTTCCAGGCCCTCCTCAAGGCCCGTGCCGTGGCCGGCGACGAGGCCCTGGGCGCCGAGTACATCGCCGCCATAAGCCCGTTGGTGTGGCAGGCCGCCGAACGCGAGAACTTCGTCGCCGACGTCCAGAAGATGCGCCGCCGCGTCGTCGACAACATCCCCGCCGCCCAAGTCGACCGCGAGCTGAAGCTCGGCCCCGGCGGCCTGCGCGACGTCGAGTTCGCCGTCCAGCTGCTCCAGCTCGTGCACGGCCGCAGCGACGCCACCCTGCACTCCGGCACCACCCTCGACGCCCTGCACGCCCTCGCCGCCGGCGGCTACGTCGGCCGCGCCGACGCCGCCCAACTGCATGACGCGTACCGCTTCCTGCGCGCCATGGAGCACCGCATCCAGCTCTACCGGCTGCGCCGCACCCATCTCGTCCCCGAGGACGAGAACGACCTGCGGCGCCTGGGCCGTTCCATGGGCCTGCGCACCGAACCCGTCGCCGAACTCAACAAGGCCTGGCGCCGGCACGCCTCCGTGGTCCGGCGCCTGCACGAGAAGCTCTTCTACCGGCCGCTGCTCGACGCCGTCGCCCAGCTCACCCCCGGCGAGACCCGGCTCTCCCCGCGCGCCGCCGGCCAGCGCCTCGAAGCCCTCGGCTACGCCGACCCGGCCTCGGCCCTGCGCCACCTCGAAGCCCTCGCCTCCGGCGTCACCCGCAAGGCCGCCATCCAGCGCACCCTGTTGCCGGTGATGCTCGGCTGGTTCGCCGACTCCGCCGACCCGGACGCCGGCCTGCTGAACTTCCGCAAGGTCTCCGACGCCCTCGGCAAGACCCCCTGGTACCTGCGCCTGTTGCGCGACGAGGGCGCCGCCGCCGAGAACCTCGCCCGCGTTCTGTCCGCCGGCCGCCTCGCCCCCGACCTGCTGATGCGCGCCCCCGAGGCCGTGGCCCTGCTCGGTGACCCCGAAGGCCTGCAGCCCCGTACGCACGAGGCCCTGGAGCAGGAGGTCCTCGCCGCCGTCGGCCGCGCCGAGAACCCCGAGGCCGCCGTCGCCGCCGCCCGCGGCGTGCGCCGCCGCGAGCTCTTCCGCACCACCGCGGCCGACATCATCGGCTCGTACGGTACGGAGGACAACCCGGCCGAGGAGGACCACGGAGCCCTCGTCGACCGGGTCGGCGGAGCCGTCTCCGACCTCACCGCCGCCACCGTCGCCGGGGCCCTGCGCGCCGCCGTCCACAGCCACTACGGCGACACGCTGCCCACCCGCTTCGCCGTCATCGGCGTCGGCCGCTTCGGCGGCCACGAACTCGGCTACGGCTCCGACGCCGACGTCCTGTTCGTCCACGAACCCCGCGAGGGCGTCGACGAACAGGAAGCCGCCAAGGCCGCCCAGACCGTCATCGCTGAAATGCGCAGGCTGCTCCAGCTGCCCACCACCGACCCGCCGCTGCTCATCGACGCCGACCTGCGCCCCGAAGGCCGCTCCGGCCCGCTGGTGCGCACGCTGGCCTCCTACGCCGCCTACTACCGGCGCTGGTCCCTGACCTGGGAGAGCCAGGCCCTGCTGCGCGCCGAACCGGTGGCGGGCGACGCCGACATCGGCGCCCGCTTCATCGAGCTGATCGATCCGCTGCGCTACCCGATGGAGGGGCTCGGCGAGGACGCCGTGCGCGAGATCCGCCGGCTCAAGGCCCGCATGGAATCTGAGCGACTGCCCCGCGGGGCCGACCCGACCCTGCACACCAAGCTCGGCCGCGGCGGCCTCAGCGACGTGGAGTGGACCGTCCAGCTGATCCAGATGCGGCACGCCTGGGCCGAACCGGGCCTGCGCACCACCCGTACCCGGGAGGCCCTGGCGGCCGCGCACGCGGCCGGCCTGATCCCGACCGAGGAGGCGCAGATCCTGGACGAGGCCTGGGTCCTGGCGACCCGGGTCCGCAACGCCGTGATGCTGGTGCGCGGCCGAGCCGGGGACACCTTCCCGAGCGAGGCCCGGGAGCTGGCGGCCGTGGGCCGCTACCTCGGCTACGCGGAGGGTACGGTCGGGGAGCTGCTGGACGACTACCGCCGCATCACCCGCCGTGCCCGGGCCGTGGTGGACGAACTCTTCTACGGCGCATAGCCGGAAGCCGGAAGCCGGAAGCCGTTGTCCGGCTCCCGGCTCCCGGCTGACCGGGGTGGCACGGGGTCAGCGCGCCGTGCCGAAGTCCTGCGTCCAGTAGTAGCCGGGCTGCGCCAGGCCGATGCCGATCTCCTTGAAGGAGCAGTTCAGGATGTTCTCCCGGTGGCCCTGGCTGTTCATCCAGCCCTCCATGACCTTCGCGGGGGTGCTGTAGCCGTAGGCGACGTTCTCGCCGTACGTGCTCCAGGTGTATCCGGCGCGGGTGATCCGCGCGCCCGGGTCCGAGCCGTCGGAGCCGGTGTGGGACATGTTGCTGTGGGCGGCCATGTCGGCGCTGTGGTCCTGCGCGGCCTTCGTCAGCTTCGCGTTGAGGGAGACGGCCTGGCAGCCGGCGGCGGCGCGTTCCTGGTTGACGAGCGCGAGGACCTGGGCGACGTCGCCGGAGGCCGGCGGGGCGGCCGGCTTCGACGGCTCGGGCGCCTGCGGCTTCTTCGTGGCGACCGGCGGCTTCGCGGGCTTGGGCTGCGCGGGCGGCGTGGTCTGCACCACGGGCGGCGTGGTCGCGGCGGGGCTGCTGGGGGAGGCCTCGGAAGGGCTGCTGCTCGGCGTCTCGCTCGGGAGCGGTGCCTCCACGGGCGCCTGGGTGGTCGGAGCGGCCGACGGCGTCTGCTGCCACTGCCACGGGCGCTGCTGCTGGTGGCTCGCGGTCCGCGCCCAGCCGTTGCCGTTGCCGTTGCTGCGGCCGTTGTCCTGGCCGTCGAAGCAGGCCATGGCGGCGGTGGGAACACCCACGATGGCGAGCGCGCCGACACCGATGACTATCTTCTTGTAGGACGTCTTCTTCCGATGCTTCTGCATGCCTGACCTCATTCAGTGATCGCGAAGCTTCCGGCGCCGGAATCACAGTGCGCCGAAGAGGCCGCCATTCTTAAAAGCCTCTGAATGGCCTGGCAAGTTTCCGCTGATCACGAGCCTGCGGCGGTCGGCACACGGCTTGAATCGGGACCGTGATCGTGCATCATCACGATTTGGTCACTCCCGCAACCGTCTGAGGAGCGGTCAGAAACGGCTGTGACCTGGCCGGTCGGGGACGGGCCTAGCGGTATCGCAGATTCCGTTTCCGGCGGAGAGGGGAATGTCGATTCCAAAAGGGACAAATATCGAAATGTCGGCGGGTTAACGCCCCGTCAAGAAAGCCCACCAGTGACGGATGTGCCGTGACGCATGTCACTGTTTCCCGGTCGGGCTGCCTGGGGCGCCAGGGCGGCCGGGGTGTCACGACAGCCGATGGGCGAAATCGACCCGAAAAGACCGAGGCGGCGCAAAGCGTCCGTTTCCCCCGAAGGGAAAACGGACGCTACGGGCGTTACGTTCGTTGCCGGTACCCCGCGGGCCCTACCGCGGTTCCAGGGCCGCCGTCCGGCAGGCGCCGTTGGCGGCGCCACCGGGCACGCCGGCCGCGGTCAGGCCGCTCACGCAGCCCTGGAGATCGCCGCTCACGCCCTGCCGGCAGGACGCCGTGACGGCGTCGGTGACCTCGGCGCCCGCCTGCGCGGCCATGTTCGTGCAGGCGGGGATGTCCGCGTGGGCGGCCGGGGCGACGAGGGCCGCGCCGCCGAGCGCGAGGGTCAGGCCGGTGAGCACACCGGCGATACGGATCGACGTGGACGTGCGCATGGGGCACACACCTGCTCTCGGAAACGAGTGGTGGAACTCCTACTCGGGGGCCACCCGGCAGGCGCTCACGGCGGTCCCGTTGGTGACACCTGCACCGGTCAGGCCGGACACGCACTGCTCGTGGTCGCCGGTGAGGCCGACGTAGCAGGCCATGCGGACGGAGTCCGGGGCCTCGCCGCCCTGCAGTTCGCGCTCGACCTGGTTGATGCAGGCCGTGACGTCGGCGTGGGCGGCGGGGGCCGCGAAGGCGGCGCCGCCGAGGGCGAGGGCCAGGCCGGTGAGGACACCGGCGACTCGGGTCGACATGTGCATGGGGACGTACCTGCTCTCCGAATTCGTCGCCGGCGGGTCCGGTCTCCCCGTACCGGACCGCTCGGCAAGGCTTTCCCCTCGGTCGGTGCCGGATCAGCGGTGCGGCTACCTCGACTGGACGGCGAAGAGCTGGACGGCGTACTCACCGTTCGTGCCGATCCCGGTCTGCTTGTACGTGCAGTTCAAGATGGCGGCCCGGTGGCCCCTGGTGCTGGCCATCCAGCCGTCGACGTGGGACTTCGAGGAGGCGTGGCCCGGTCCGGAGACGTTCTCCGAGGACGGGCCGGCGGGCGAGTAGCCGGCCTTCTCCATGCGGGACAGGTCGCTGGACCCGTCCGAGCCGGTGTGCGCGGTCAGCCCGTTCGCGGCCATGTCGTCGGCGTGGGCCTGGGCGGCCGCCGCGAGCCGCGGGTCCACCGTCAGGGGCTCGCAACCTGCCTTCTCCCGTTCGGCGTTGACCAGCGCGAGGATCTCGTCCGGCGTGGACTGCTGCACGCTGCGGGTGACGGAGGTCGACGCCGCCGTGGCGGTCGCCGGGACGGCGATCGCGGTGGCCGCGCCGCCGAGCAGGAGCAGCGGGACGGTACAGGCGGCGGCGCACACGCGACGGATCCGGCTGTTCTTGGTACGCATCAGAGTTTTCCCCTCGTCGGGGGTCGTGGGGAGCCGCCCGTGGCACCCGCCCCTCGGGGTCGGGGTGCAGCGCGGCCAGTGCGGGCACGTGCACCGCCGCGGGCTGCTGCGGGGGGCGCGCGCCTCCATCCACCGTACGACCGGTGGCGCGTCCCGACGACCGGACGCCTGTGGGTGCGGCATCGGAGAAGGTGTGCGGGGCGACCGCGAGGGCCGCGAGGACGGGTCGGGCCGAGCCGCTGCGCGCATGCGGGGGCCGGGTAGGGCGTGCAGCATGGGGCCACGGCTGTCCTCGGGCCGACGGCGAGCCGTGCGCCGGAGCGGAGGGGCAGGAACGGCGCTCGTAGTCACCTCGCCGCCGAGGGCCGCTGCCGACCGCTCACCTTCGTCCTCACACGAGGCCAGGCCGGTGACGCACCTGCATCCCCACAGGTCATGGCCCGCTCGATGGCGCCCCGGCGGATCGGCCGCCCCAGTGGCTTTGTTCATCTGCAGTGGCTCTGGCTCACATTCCGTGAAGCGTGCACCGTGAGTGATGGCGCCGGGCATCAGTTGCCAAGGGGCCTGATGTCGATCGCGCGTTCAGGGGCGCGAGAGGATGGCGCGATGGATAGAAAGCAGAAGAAGGAATTCGAGGCACGCCAGGAACGGGAGTGGGCTGCCCGGGAAGCCAGCCTTGGCTTCTACAGCGTGACTGTGCCTGCACCGCCCCACCCGCACACCGCTCTCGGCATCGTCGCCGGATACCGGCGGCAAAGTGTGATGGAAGCGGTGGAAAGCATGCAGAGCGAGGCCCGCGGGCTTGGTGCCGACGGTGTGCTCGGTGTGTCGATCGTCCCGGACGTCGGCCAGTTCAGTACGCACTTCGTCGCATACGGCACTGCCGTCCGGTGGACGCCATCCGAGTAACGGGAGGGCACGCCGTACGGCTTCGCCAAATCCGGTTCCGCCGCGTGGGCAACGCCAACGGCTTCCGGGCCCGGAGGTCTTCGCAGCCCTGACTTCTCATCTGCTGCGGATGACGGCTCGACCACACGGCCGCCGGACTCAACAACCGAACCCCTCTCCTCGCCTCGGCACAGTTCCCCACACACCTTCATCAGTGCCGTCTCGCTTCGAAGATCTGACTGTCAGTGAGTACTTCACAGAAGTTGAGCCAGAGCCCGAGAAGTAACGGGACTGCGGCGCGAGCGGGTCGTCGCTGTCAGGTCAGGACGACGCACCCCAGCCGCTCCAGCTCGCTGATGAGCGGTAGGGAGGGATCGACCCCGTTCCATCGCAGATCCAGCTTCTCCAACGATGGCATCAGGGCGAGCCAGTCGGGCAGCTGGCCGAGACTGTTGCTCCGCAGGTCGATCTGACGCAGTCGAGGGAGGCCGGCAAGTGACTCCGGCACCTCGGTCAGGGAGTTCTCGCGTAGGTCCAGGTGACGCAGTTCGTGCAGCTTGGCTGCTGACGACGGCAAACGCTCGATCGCGTTCCCTCGGAGCCACAGCTCACGCAGGCAGCGGAGCTGGCCGATGGAGTCGGGCAGGCTGGTGAGCCGGTTGTGCTGCGCCCTGAACTCGATGAGACCGCTCATCCCACCAATGGTCTCTGGCAGGGTGGTGAGCGCGTTCTCGCCGACGTTGAGGTAACGCAACCGGGTCAGGTTTCCCAGAGAGTCGGGGATCCGAGACAGCTGGTTGTCGTGCAAGTAGAGGCAGTCGCTGAGCTCGGTCAGCTTGCCGAGTTCTTCGGGCGCCGACGTCAGCGCATTGTGACCCAAGTCCAGGGTCTTCAGCTGGTGGAGCTGCCCGATGTCCGGCGGGAGGGCTGTGAGTCCGTTGTCAGCGAGGATCAGCACGGCGAGCTCGGTCCGCCGCCAGACCGACTCGGGCACCTCTCCGAGCTCTTGACGCCACAAGTTCAGTGTGTTCCTCACAGCGATCTCCCCTTCGTCAGGCAGTCTGGTCTCCGATTCTCGTCCGGGACCTCCTTCGGCGGCGATGGGCCGTCAGACGGTTAGGGCAAGATCAACTCGCCTCGGCGTGTTCGGCGCGGGCGCGGGTGCTGGCGAGGCGGTAGGCACGGCCGTGCGGAGCGAGCCGAAGACCGAGAGCGGGCTGTCGTGCCAACCGGACGCGGGGAAGTCGGTACCTTCCAGCCGCAGCCACACCACGCCAGCCGCGAACAACGGCCCCCGTACTTCCAGTGTCTCGACGGGCAGATTCAACTCGAACACTCTTCACGGCCTCCCTCGAGTCAACCCGACATCGCGCGGCACATCAAAGCCTAAGCAGCGGCTGCCGCCGCGGCTTGCGTCGGGGTGCAGCCGGTGCAGAGGCCCGGGGCGGGGGAGCGGAAGGCGCGGTCGCACTCTTCGCAGGAGCGGAGCGGATGGACTTCGCGGTCGGGGTGTGCGGGGTGTGCGGGGTGTGCCGCCCAGGGGTCCGGGAGGCGGGGCGGCAGTTGTTCGCGCAGGCGGTGGGCGAGCAGTGCGGCCGGGGAGTGGATCACCGTCTGGGGCAGCGCGCGCGTCAGCGCGGCGGTGACGGCGCCCGGTACGAGCCCGCGCTCCAGCCAGAGCGCCGCGGCGGGCGCCAGCCGCACCGTGTCGCGCTCGGACAGCACCAGCCGGGGATCACGCAGCCGCAGGCGGGCCAGTAGCTCCCTCGCCTGGAGCTCGGCTTCCGGGACGTCCGCCAGCTCCTCATCCGGGGCGGGGTCGGGAGCATGCTCCGGGGCGGGAGCGGGTTCCGGATCGGGTTCCGGGTTGGGATCGGGAGCAGGCTCGGGCTCGGGGTCCGGGGACGGCTCCGGCGTGCGGCGCTCGCGCGCCGTTTCCGCCGACCTGGCCGGCGGGTTGTTGTACGAGACCGTGCAGGTCACGACACGCCCGGACGGGAGCCGCTCCTGGAAACGGGCCAGGTAGCCGTGTGCCTCCAGCTCGCGCAGGGCGGCGGCGATGCGGACCTCGCCCTCCGGGAAGCGCTCGGCAAGGTCCTTGATGGTGACCTTGCTGCCCGCCGGGACGGACTGGACGTGCGTGGCCAGGCCGATCGCGGTCAGGCTCAGCTCGCGGTGCTGGGCGAGATGGTTGCCGATCTTGACGTAGCCGCGGCGGTGGTCGTGGTTGATGTGTCGGATGCCCGACGGGACGCGCGCAGGGGCGCTAAGCTGCTGGTCAGCCATGGGGAAGGTTCGTTCTTCCGCTGTGGTCAGGCCCTCGCTCGGGATGCCAGTCCCGTACGAGGGCCGTACGCGTTTTATGGGGTTGTCGGGAGTCAGAGTGCCCGGCGAATTGTCATATGCGCTAGCTCGGTTGGGGTGATTCACCCGACCGAGTGAGAGGGGAGGGGGAGGTATGGAGAGGTTATTTCCCCCGGTTATCTATCTTTAGATGTCGTGCGGAACCGGTCGCTGCCCCACCGGGTCGTGGAAACCTCGATCCGGTGAAATCGGACTCCCCAAATCCATTTCCGCCCATACGGTTTTCAGCGGCGCGGGCCCGTGATCGATTCCCCAGCGCGAGGCGAACGCGGCGACGAGGACGAGCCCCCGCCCCGATTCCGCCCCGGGCCCCGCCGGCGCTGCGAGCGGTGTGAACTCCCGCCTGGTGTCCGACACTTCGATACGCAGCGTAGGCCCGTCCGTGATCCGCAACGCGAGCCGGAAGCTCCGCCCGGGTACACGGCCGTGTGTCACGGCGTTTGCGGCGAGCTCGGCGACGACCTGCGCGGCTCCCTCGAACGGAAGTCCTTGATCCGCGAGTTGGTCGACCGTGAGGGTGCGGGCGGCGCGTGCTCCGCGCGGGGTGGACGGGAGCATGGCGACGAGGCGGGTTTCCTGATTCACGTGACTCAGCGTGTCCATCCGTGCGTAACCTGAACAGAGTTGAGGGCGCTGTGTACGACGGCTGTCCAAGGTCGTCCCGTCGTGTCCTCCCGGTCCCGCGGAGGTGGCAGTGAGCACGGACGGCACGGACGGCATGGACGAGTCGAGCTGGGAACTCGACCCGGAGGACGAATCGGGGGCGGTCATCGCCGCGGTGGGACGCCAGTTGAAAATGTGGCGAGAGGCGAGCGGGCTCGACCGTTCCAAGTTCGGCGAACGGATGGGTTACGGCGCCAATCTGATCTACAAGATCGAGCGAGGTGCGCGCATTCCGCGTCCGGAGTTCTTGGACAAGGCGGACGAGGTCCTGGGGGCGGGTGGGAAAATCGCTGCGATGAAGGAGGACATTCAGCGGGCGCGGTATCCGAAGAAGGTTCGGGATCTCGCCAAATTGGAATCCCAGGCGGTGGAGATCGGGTCGTACGACAACGGAGTGGTGCCGGGCCTGCTCCAGACCGAGGAGTACACGCGCGCTCTGTATGCAGTGCGGCGCCCAGTCTACTCGGAGGACGAGACCGAGCGTCTGGTTGCGGCGAGGCTGGCACGTCAAGACATCCTTCGGCAGAACCCCGCCCCCTTGCTGACCGTCGTCCAGGACGAGGCTGTCCTTCGTCGGCCCATCGGGGGCAAGATGGTTATGCGCCGCCAACTGGAACACTTGCTGGAGGTTGGCCAGTTGCGCAACGTGGAAATCCAGGTGATGCCCACCCTCGTCGAGGAGCATGCTGGGCTCGCAGGGTCCCTCACGGTCATGAGACTCAGGGACGGAACAACCGTCGGGCACAACGAAGTTCAGCTGGTCAGCCGCTTGATTACTGAGCTTCTTCAGCGTTGCAGCTCCAGTGTGAGGACGGCCTTGGCGATTGACGTCATGCGGTTGGGACTGCATCGGGACCTGCGGAAGATCCGCCA
>NZ_JBIVTH010000019.1:0-150781 GCF_044756625.1 Streptomyces sp. NPDC091682
CCCCAGCCCGATCCGGTCCACCAACCGAGCGCTCATCGGACACCACCCCCTGGTATCCGTTGAACCGCCAAATCACCCCAAAGTCAACGGCATTGTAGTTAAGGCTGAAGCTGCCACTGCTGATCCCAGCGGCTGTTGCAGTCCCACAGCGTGGCCGACGCGCCGTCATGGGTGGCCTCCTTGTAGATGCCGAGGCACTTGTTGGAACCGGCGAACCTGGCCGCCAGATTGCGAATCGTCCGGTACTCCGGCGAGTTCACGACGGGGTCGACGAACCACCTCTGGTCGTTGGCTCCGTTGCAGTCCCACGCAACGATGTCCGTGCCGTTGCTGGTGCCGCCCCCCATGGTGCCGAGGCACTGGCCGTCACCGTTCTTGATCTCGTAGAAAGTGCCCCAGACACTGTTGCCCTTGGCCTCCGTGGTCCACCTCTGGTCCGGGTTGCCGTTGCAGCCCCACTGGATACCGAGAACGTGGTACTCAGCCGCCCAGTCAACGGCGAGGCACTTGCCGCTGCCCCGGTTGACGACGTCGTACTCGGTTGAGGCGGCGGAAGCAGCGGATGCGGACGATACGGCCAGCCCGGCAGCGAGTACGGCCACCGTGGCGGCTGACAGAGCAGCCTTGAGAATCCTCACAAGTCCCCCAGAGCAAGTAGGTTCCGTCAACGCACGAGGTTCGCGCGACGCGTTGAGCAGGCGACCGAGGTCCACCGCCAGCGTCGAAGCCCGGGACGGGTACCGAACGAGCCGTCAGCCCGTTGGAATCGGTGCCATGCCGTGAGGTCCACAGGTTCCAGAGCTGGTCTGAGGTCGTAAGCCGAGAAAAGGATGCGCGGTGTCACCATGGTCAACGTGCACGTGCGGTCCCGTCCTTAATGATCACCCTACAGGGTGGTGTGCTTCCGGTAAGTCCCAGTTTCCATAGGCCAGGACAGGACGAGACGGCCATGCCTGCAAGACAGTTGCTTGCCGTTCGCCAACCCGCGGCAGACCGAGGACGGCGTCGCGGCGTGGGTGATGTCGCCGTAGTACGCGGCCGACGCCGCCACGGCCACGGCTTCCACGTACGCACATTCCGAACCTCGTGACCTGCGGAAACGCTGCTCGTTCCGACATGTGGCCCGATTGCTACCGGCTGGCCTCAAGGGGGTATGGTCCCCCCGGTCACGGACGGCACTCAGATCGTCTGTCCAACACAAGGGAACCGACATGACTGATCTGAACTCGCTACGGGCAAGCCTCGCGTCAGGCGAGCACCAGTTCGCCGCCACCCTGACCTTCATCACCGCGCATTACGAATACCAGCCGCAGGCGTTCCGCAACGGCGGACTGGAAAACGCCTCAGGTGAGAACGAGGGCTCCTGCAAAACGCTGGCACTGGCCCTGCTGGAAGGACTGAGCGACCAGGAAACGCTGCTGGCGTTCGGCGAGCACTACCGCAGCGTGCTGGCAACGCCGAACGACACTGATCACAGCAACATCCGCAACCTCATGGCCCATGGCCTGGCAGGGGTGCGCTTCGCCGGGCAACCGTTGACCCGCAAGAGCTGAACAACGACGGGCACCGACAGCGGAGCGGGTCCAGCGGTCCCGGCACCGTCTCATCGCCTTTCCGGCAGAAGGCGTCGAAGCCGTGCCCTCGGCGGAGTGGTGCTTGCCCGCCCCGTACGGCGGGCCGGCGCCGGCGCGGCTGACCGTCCGTACCGACGGGCCCGCCGAGGCATCCCAGACCACGGTCGCGTTCGCACCCTACGAGACGCCCACCAGGGGACCACCGTCTTCACCTCCGGACACACCACGACGTGGACCGCGGGCGCCCGAGGCGAGACGGTCGTCATTTCGGACGGGCCGGGCGGTGCCGGGTACGAGATCTGCGACAAGTGCGGCCGGGGCCGCCCGGCATGTCCGATCGGGCCCCGCGCGCGGCACACCCCCATCTGCCGAAGAACGCGCAGCCACGCGCCCGGAGAGCAGCTGTCATGCGACCCTGTGTGCGCAGCCGGTCGAAGCGCGTCTCCTCGGAGACGTCCTTCACGTTCTGGAGCCAGCCCGCCGTGAGGGAGACGCAGTGCGGGGTCCAGGGCAAGTTCGGCCGGCTCGCCGGATCCCGGGGCGACGACCACGTCCTTCAGCGCCTGGGCCTGAGCCCGGGTGTGACGGCCGGGCGAGTCCCCGGCCGAGGCCTGCACGATGGCCTCGCCAAGAGCTGCGCGGCTCACGCCCGCTGGGACTGAAGTGCCTCGACCCCGATGACCAGGTCCGGCATGATTCCGCACGCGGGACCGCCGTCGGCAGCCACGGCAGGAGGATCGACCGTGACCTATCGTCCGTTCAGCAAGTCCGGCGGAGCGAGCATGCACTAAAACGACGTGGGAGGCCCGGACATGAAACGATTCCGCATCCCACAGCACGGGACCTGAACCTTGGTGAGTGAAGAGGCGTACCGCCGAGAGCTGGAATATCTCAGTCAGTACGCACACGACGACTGGCTCGGTTTCTCGGTCGTCAGCGGAGCCGTGGGGAGCTTGCTCGGACGGGGCGCCACGTTCGAGGAACAGATGGGACTGCTCCTGCGGATCGTCGCCGATCTGTACGACGCCGGGGCGCGACCGGGAGACCTGACGGAGTCGGCACAGGACCCCTTCCTGCCATGGAATTCGGACGGGGCCGGGGCTCTGGCGCGAATCGCGGCGGAGGTCGACGCGCATTCCCGGTTGCCCGACTCCGGTGACATCTGCTGGTTCACCGCGCCGTGAGGTCTGTTCGTCACGGTGGTGACAGACGTTCCGCCGTTGGGCGAGCCGGCATCACGGAGCGAACTGATCACCAGTGGGTGAGATCCACCAGGTACCGGCAGTGCGGGTCGTCCGCGCCATCAGTTGTCCGCCACTCCTCGCCGAGCAATGAGGGAAGTGCGGCGAGGAGGGCGGTCAGTGCACCGCCCGGCTGGACATCGGCGGCGATCACGCCGGATGCCTCGTCGCTGTCCATGTAGAGGCGCAGAAGACCTCCTCCCCGGAACAGGAATCCGCGCAGCCTTGCTGAGGGCCGTTCCTCGGACGGACGGGCCAGACATCGCAGGAGGGTGGCAGCCCAGTCGTCCGTGGTGAAGGGCGCTTCCTTCACCTGGGCCGGGTCGACGAGGTAGAGGTCCATTCCCATGACGGACGTGACCCTGTCCGAGGGGTAGACGTGTGTTCCGGTGTGCACCGCACGGAGCAGGGCGACGACGTCGTGCGCGGTGCGCAATTCCTCACCGGAACCGAGGGGGATCTCGTACGCCGTCAGGCGGGCGGGATCGCATTCGCCCCGGTCGCCGAGGGCGACCCGAACGGCCGGGGCCCCGGACGGAGCGGGCAGGACTCCCCGTACGTGCTGGTCCTCCAGCAGAGGTGCGTAGACGTAGTCCAGCAGAAGGCCGGCCACTTCCACCTGAAGGTCTTCGATCTCGTGCTCGTCTTCGCTCACCGAATCACTCATTCACCCAGTTCGGGCACTTCGGCATACCGTTGCAGTACGCGGTGATCACACCGATCACGTTCCCGGGCCCCGCGTCGTACCTCTTGTCCACCGTCTTGCGCGCGTACCGCACCTTGACGATGAGCTTCACGCGTCCGTGCGCCCGGTTGGAGGCCCACCCCCAGTACTGGATGTTGGCACCGTCCAACCTGTCGACGTTGCCTTGGAGCGGGATGTTGACCAGCGCGCACCTTCTGATGTTGTGTGCACCGGTGAAGTGGTTCCAACCCAGTTCGCCGTTGCCGACGCGCGTGGGGATCTTCCGGCCGTCCGGATCGGTCGCATTGCACTTGATGGTCTTCTCCCAGTAAGGGCCCGCGTGGGCGGGCGTGGCGAAGCCCGCGAGGAGTAACGTCGCTACGGCGATGGGTGTCATGAGTGTCGCGATGTTCCTCATGCCGTGACCGTTGCACGTGCCGAAAAGGCCGGTAAGTTACTTACGCGGTTTTCACTCCATTCGGCTATTCGTCATACGGCCCCTCCTGTCGGCGTGATCGGCCAGCCAGTCGCGGACCGTACGGGACCGGTGCGCCGAGCCGCGTCAGCTGCCTCTCCCTTGAGGAGACCTTGCGCTCGGCTCGCTCCTTGCCCGACGGTGAACCCGTCACCGATCGGACCGGCTATAGGCACGGCAGACGGCCCTCGCCCGCGAGGTGTATCTCAAGCCCTACGTGCCCCCTGGTACGGGCGCTTCGGGCATACCTTTCGGCGGACGGTGAGGTGTCACGGGGCTCGCCGTGCCACCCCACCGTTCTGGCGTTCCGCCGAGTGGAGCCGTGGTTGTCGCACGCGGGGAGCACTGGCTGCGGTAGGCCGATGGTGCAGAGGCCGCCAGTGGCCTGCCGTTTCTCGGGATCTGGCCCCCGCCATGCGGTGCCTGCAGCACAATCGGTTGTGTGACTCTCAGAGGAAGAGCCGGTCCGACACTGTACGGCGCTCCGGCCGGGGCGATATGACCCCACGGATCTTCATCAGCCACGGGGCGGGCAAGGACGCGTGTGTGCGGGCCGTACTGGACAACATCGTGCCGCGCCTGGTCGCGAGCGGCTACGAGGTATTCGTGGACGCGGAGAAGCTGCGGGCAGGCGACGAATGGCACGATGTGCTGTACCGCGAGATGTACCAGTGCGATGCGGCGATCGTTCTGCTCGGACCGGAAACCGTGGCAGCTCCCCGGTGGGTGAGGCGCGAGGCCGAGGTCTTGGTCGGCCGCTTCAAGGTCGGCGGACTCGCCGCCGTCCTCCCGGGGCTGGTCGGTGACGTGACCACGGCCGAGGCCCGCAGGCAGGGTTTCGACGCCTTGTTGTCGCTCCAGGCCGCCAAACAACCTCCCTGGGGCGACACGCTGTCCTCGCAGGCGAGTGCTCTCGACGTTGCCGATCGCATCATGGCGGAATTCTCGCCCCTGGGCTCGAGGGCGGGGGATCAGGGCGCTCGCGACTGGGCCAGACGTGTTGCCCGATATCTGGAGTCCGCCCGGCGCCGCAGCCCTGACAGCCTGGTCGACGCCGCCCGTCGACTGGGTCTCTGCGAGGACGAGTTGGTGCATGTCAAAGCCCGGATCGGCGCCGAACTCTACCTTTCGCATCGCATGTTGAGCGGCGGTGTCTCCGAAAAGCTCCCGTCAGCGGTGGAATGGCTGAAGCCCGCGCTCGGGGCGGACCAGCTGCGGCAGCTGTCCGCGGAGGTCATGCCGAGCTGGGTCGACCAGGAAGCCGCCCGATGCTTCCTGCCCGACGGGGCAGCCACCAAGTCGGCGGATTCCGGCGCATGCTCCCCTGTGCTCGTGTTCAACGCCTTCCAGGAGTGGACCGCAGAACAGTACGTCCGTCGTGCCCTGTCCAATGCCCCCGACACGTACAGCCTCGGAGCGTTGGAACGCGGCTTGCCCGAGGACGACTCCTCGTCGGCGGAGGAGCTCGAGGCCTCCTGCCGAGCCGCGCTGCGCCAGATCTTCCGCGTCCCGCCACGGATGCCGCTAGACTCCCGGACCGTCCGGCCGAATGACGGGACGCTCAACTATCTGGTGCTGAGTGCTGCCGACCACACCCCCAACGACGTATCCGTGGTGGCCGCCTCTCTTCGACGAGACTTCCCCTGGCTCGTGGTGGTCGTGCTGACTGGTGGCATCGAACCCGGGTCCGGAGACGGGTGCGACGGTTTGAGCGGGCTGGATGGACTCTCGGACACGGTCGTCGTCGTTCCACCGATCACCATGGAGGCCGAGACGGCCGCCTACCGGCTCATGAAGCGTCTGGACGCGGTCGTCCAGGGTTCCGGCATCCTCTCGTCGTCCGAGGTGATTTGATGTTCCCGCAGGCAGCCGATTCCACCGACATGCCGGACCGCCGTGACGGGCTGATCTACGTCATGCCTTCCGACCTTTCGCTGGCGGTCAAGGTGGCACTGGCGACCGGCCGCCCGCTGCTACTGCGGGGCGAGCCGGGTTCGGGCAAGTCTTCCCTCGCACCGTGGGTCGCCAGGGAGCGCGGCTGGCGCTACTACGAGCACGTGGTGACCTCCCAGACCCGGGCGCGAGACCTGCTGTGGACCTTTGATGCCGTGCGACGACTTGCGGACGCCCAGGCAGACCGTCGTCCCGGGCGCGGTCGGGCACCCCAGCACAGCGAAGACATGTACGTCCAGCCGGGACCGTTGTGGTGGGCGTTTGCTCCCCGGTCGGCCGCGCGGTTCGTCAGCCGGTCCGATCGGTCCCGCACCGGCCCGGGCCACCCTCGGCCGGGGGGACCTCGCCGGACGCTCGGGGCCGACGAAGGACGTTCCCCGGATCATGCCGTCGTATTGATCGACGAGATCGACAAGGCCGACCCCGATGTGCCGAACGGTCTTCTCGTACCCCTGGCCTCGAACGGGTTCGTGGTCGCCGAGACGGGGACCGAGGTGTGGGTGGAACCCGCCCGAGAATCTTCCGACGCGCCGTTCTCCCGGCACCTGATCGTCATCACCACCAACGAGGAGAGGGAGCTGCCCCAGGCGTTCCTCCGCCGTTGCGTCATCGCCCGGCTGCAGCCCCCGGAGGACGTAGAGGAGCTGGTCCGGATCGCCCACCGGCATCTGACGGCCCGGCTGCCGGAGGTGACCGCGGCCGATCTGGCGCTCGCCGCAGCCCTGGCCGAGGAACTGCAGGAGGTACGACAGGCGGCCTCGCGGGATGGAGTGCGACGCCCCAGTACGGCGGAATACCTGGATGCCCTTTGGGCCTGCCAGTCCCTGGGCATCACGGTGGGCGACGAGCGGTGGCAAGCCCTGCGGGGTCTCACCCTGGTCAAACCGCAGCAGCTGAAGGAGTGACCCCGCGTGAGTGACGGCGGAGCAGCCGGAACACGGGTGCCAGTCGCGGGCGCGCACTCCGAGATCTGGGTCGGCGACCTGGCCCGCGCGCTGGCGGGGTTCGGCGTGGATCCGGGCGACCGCGAACGCGTGCCGCGCATCGCCGCTTTGCTCGGGCTACGGGGCCTGGCATCGGAGCCGAAGCCAGCACAGCAGCAACACGAGGCACCCACACCGGACTCGACGGGGGACCGGGGTGCCATGCCAGGGCCCCCTCCACAGCCGGCCTGGCAGCTGGCAGCCGGTCCAGCCCCGCACGCCCGGGCGGACCTCGCGGCCCTGCCGGCCGCCGACCAACCCGTACACCTGACCATGCTCACTCCGCTGAGCGAGGCCGCTGGCAGCTCGCCCGCGTGGAGGTTTCCGGCGCTCGCGGAACGGGTCGAGGGTCCGGCGGAAGCCGAGCTGCCGCACCACCCGTTGCTGCCCCCCAACTCCGAGACGGCCACCTTGCAGACCGTGCTGTCGCGGACCGTGCCCGAGGGGGCGGTCGATACCCACCGGCTGCTTGAAGAGATCGCCACCGGCCGCCCGCTGGAGGAACTTCCCCGACTGCCCGTGCGGACCCTGCGCTTCGGGACCCAGGTGCTGGTCGATCTCGGCCCCGGCATGGAGCTCTTTGCACGCGATCAGGCGGAATTGGTCAACCGCATCACGGCGATCGTCGGGAGGCATGCCACCGACGTCCTCTACTTCGCCGAGTCACCACTTCACCACGCCGGCTCGGGGGCCGGCTGGACTTGGCGGCCGTACCGGCCGCCGGCCGCCGGTACCCGGGTCCTGGTTCTGAGTAGCTTCGGCTGTCACCTGCCCGGGACCGAGCCCCCGCCCACGCTGTGGCAGGAGTGGCAGGATCTCACCGCCCTCCTGCGGCGCAGCGGTTGCCTCCCTGCGGCGTTGGTTCCATTGCCTCCGGATCGCTTACCGGGTCGGCTCGCCTCGCTCATGCCTGTTCTGAGCTGGGACCGTTCCACCACCACCGTGCAGGCAGAATCGAGGGTGTCATGACGGCGGGCAGCCCTCGACTGCCGGGCCTGCCCGCCCGCGCACCGGAGCCGGAGGACCTCCCGCCGCAGGCCCTGAGGCTGGCCGTGGCGCTGAGCACCGCGGTCCGGATCGAACCGGAACTCCTGCGCATCGTCCGGGTACGGACGGAGCCGACACTGGACGTGGCCTCGGAATCCGACGTCTGGTACGGGCCGTGGTCGGTTCGCAACAGCGGCGCTTACATGGCGCTGCTGCCCACCCTGCTGACACCGCTCCGCGAACGGCTCAGCGCGAAGCTGTCCCGGGGCGGGCCGGAGGATCCACTGCGACAGATCGGCGATCTGGTCGCGGCGGTGCATCGGGGCCTATCCCCCGTTCTGGCCCTCGAGGAGCGCGTCACCTGGGCAGCCGTGCTCGCCGATGCCGGGCTCGGGGACCTCGTCGGACACACCGTGGACGAACTGATGGAACCCGTCCTGCGCGCCGCGATGGAGAATCCGGCCCGACACGAGGGACTGCGCCGCTGGTTCACGGGGGCGGGGCGGCGGCTGCCCGAACGGGTGCGGAGCAGCCACAACACCACCCGACTGGCCCGGATCCTCGACGTCGGCGCTGGCCCGGGTACGGGCAGGGGTGCGGGGAGCCGCGCCATGGCGCCGCCGGACCGCGGCCGATCGCCTGAGGCCGAGACGTTCGTACTGGCGGTCCGCCACGATGGCAGCCACATCACGGTGGGGGATGCCGCCTGGCCCGCCACCGCCATCAAGGTGCCCGACGGCCCCACCCTGGTGCTCGACGTGTCGGAGAACCCCATCTGGTGGGAGGGAGCAGCACGGATCACGCTGCGCCGGGGAGCGACGGTATCGGTGTCGGTCCGGAAGGTGCCCGTATTTCTGCGCACCGAGGCGGGCGTCGTCTACTCACTCGGCGCGCCACACGATTCCGCTGGGTGGGAGTACGGGCTTCCGGAGGCCTATGCCGCGGCGGGCCGCCTGACCCGGGCGCGGGTGTCTCAGCTGACCGACTTCCGCGCCATCCAGTACGGCGTGCGGCCGTTGCCGGCCGCCGCCACCCCGGCAGAGCACGGCACCCGCAGTTTGTCCGCGCTTCCGCCGTACCTTTCCCGGCGGGCGGATGAGGAACTGGCCACGGCCATGACCACGGCCCTCTCGCGGGAAGGCGACCGATTCGTCCTGCTCACCGGCGCGCCCGTGAGCGGTCGCACCCGCACTCTGTGGGAAGGGATGACCGACAGGCTGTTCGCGCGATGGGTGCTCTGCCCGCCCCGGGGAATCTCGGCGGGGGACCTCGCGGCCATGCTGCGTGAGGACCCGCTGGCCTCGCCCGCCGTCCTGTGGTTGGACGACCTCGACACTCGGCTGGCGGGGGAGTCCGGCGACGAGCTGGCCCGGTCCCTCACCGAGCTCCTCGGGGACCCGGCCACGGGGGACGTGCTGCTGCTGGCTACTGCCGGGACGGACCCCGTCGGCCTGGGCCACCAGGCCCGGAGCCTGCTCGCCCGTGCGATCACCGTACGATTGCCGGCCGTGTTCACCGAAGGTGAGCTGAACACCCTGGCAGAGCGGTTGCCACCGACCGATCCGCGGATCTCCGAGGCCCTGCGGCGTCACCGGCACGGCCGGATCGCCCAGTACCTCGCGGGTTTGGACCGCTCGTCGGCCGAACGGCGGGAGCCGCTCTGGCTGACCGCACGCAAGCGTGGCCCGCTCGCCGCCCCGCTGCCGAGCCCCGGCCTGTTCACCGGGCGGAACGCCGAGACCGAAGCGCTGCTGACCGCCCTCGCCCCGGCCGTCAGCCGGCGGCAGGCGCCCGTGGTCGCGGTGACGGGTCTGCCTGGTGTGGGCAAGACGGCACTAGCCCTGAGGGTGGCGCACCATGCCAGGGATAGCGGGCTCTATCCGGGCGGAGTCGTCTTCGCCAGCCTGAACGGGAACACCGCCGGACAGGACCTGTACTCCCCGGAGCGGGTGATGAACCTGCTGCTGCGCACCCTCGGTGCCCCACCGGCGGAGATCCCGGTCGAGGCCGCGGGACAGGCCGAGCTGTACCGGGTGCTTCTGGCCGACCTGGCCGACGCCGGCCTGCCCATCCTCATCGTGCTGGACGACGCGACTTCGTGGAGCCAGGTCCAGCCGCTGCTTCCCGGCGTGCCGGGTGTCGGAGTCCTCGTCACCACGCGTTCACGCAGCGCCGCGGGTACGGCGGAGCTCTTCGATCTGGTGCTGCCCGCTCCGGAGGCGGCCGTGGCCATGCTGGACGCGGCGCTGCAGCAGAGCGGACCGGACCACCGGGTACGGGACCAACCCGCCGAGGCGCTTCGGCTTGCCGAGCTCTGTGGTTTCCTCCCGCTCGCGCTGACCCTGTTGGCCGCCCGGCTGGCCGGGCATCCCGCTGTCGGGCTCACCGAGGTGGCGGTGGAACTGGCAGATTCCCGGGACCGGCTCAGGAGCCTCGAAGTCCACGACGGTGGTGACCGGTCGGTACGCGCCGCACTGGAGCTGTCCTACCTGCGTCTTGCGGCGCCCGAGGCGCGGGCGCTCCAGTACCTGGCGATCGCCCCGGGATCCGACGTCGCCACACCGTCGGCGGCCCGCCTGCTCGACGTTCCTTCGGGCGAGGCCCGGCGGTTGCTGGCGGCGCTGGCCGACGCCCACTTGCTGGAGTATGCGGCAGGGGAACGCTGGCGCATGCACGACCTGATCAGGCTGTATGCCAGAGAGCGCGCCGCCGAAGGGATGCCGATGGAGCAGGCCGCCGCGACCTCTCGGCTCACTGCCTCCTACCTCTCACGCACGCGGGCCGCGCAGGCCGCGCTACGCAAGGGAAACCGGCGCTTCCCGGACCGGGAGAGCGCCGTGCAATGGCTGGCGGAGGAGCGCCTCAACCTGCTGGCGGTGATCGACAGCGGCTCGGTGGACACCGCCGTCGACCTGGCCCTCGCACTGGTCGATTTCCTCACCGAGGAAAGGTTCTTCGGGGATCTGCTCCGTATCAACGACCGGGTGTTCGAGGCCGCCGAAGCGCGGTCCGACGAGGCCCTGCTGGCGACGGCACTTACCAACCAGGGGGCGGCGCTTACCCATCTGAGACGGTTCGACGAAGCCGTCGCGTGCTTCGAACGGGCTCATGACGTCTACCGCGAACTGGGAGATGCACCGGCGGACGCCCTTGCGCTCAACAACCTTGGAGCTGCCCTCCTGGAGGCCGGCCGGACCGAGGAAGCGACCGCCGTGCTGGCGTCGGCCGTCGAGCGCTACACCGTTTTGGGGTACGACCCGGAGCGCGCGGAGGTTCTCGACAACCTCGGTACGGCGCTGCTGCGGGCCGGACGGGCCACCGAGGCCCTCGACTCCTTCGAGCAGGCGCTCGGCCTGATGCCGTTGGCGGACCGGCCCCGGGAGGCGGCCCGACAGCTCGCCAACCTTGCCGGTGCACTGCGGTCCGTCGGCCGGCCGGCCGATGCCATTGCGGTGCTGGAGCGTGCCGTGGACCTTTACGCACAGGCCGGAGCACGCCACGGCCAGGCCCAGGTGCGCAACAACCTCGGCAACGTGCTGCGGCAGGTGCACCGCACAGTGGAGGCAGTCGAGTGTCTGACCGAAGCCGTCACGCTCTTCGCCGAGCTGGGCGACCGGCACGGCGAGGCACAGGCGCTCAACAACCTGGGGGCGGCCTTCTTGGAGGCCGACCACGTGCCGGACGCCGTTGACGCCCTGCTCCTGGCCAGCCGCATCCACGCAGAACTCGGGGACCGGCGCAGTGAGGCGCAGGCACTGAACAACCTCGGCCTCGCGCTCTTCGAGGCGGGCCGGTTCGAGGAGGCCCTGGACCATCTGCTGCGGTCTCGGCGCATCTACCGAGAGCTGGGCGATCGTTCCAGTGAGGCGCAGGCGCTCAACAATGCGGGCAACGCGCTGCGCCGGCTCGGGCGTCATGCCGAGGCCGTTGATCGGTTGTCGGAGGCGATCGCCCTGTCCCGGGAGGCGGACGACACCGCCGGCCTGCTGCGAACTCGAGACAACCTGGGACTGGCGCAATGGGAGGGCGGACAGCCGGGACTCGCCGCGGCGACCTTCCGGGCGAACCTCGTGGAGTACGCTGCGGTCGGTGACCGGCGGGGCCAGGCACAGGGGTTCAACAACCTGGGCAGCGCGCTCGTGGAGGAGCGGGAATACGAGGGTGCCGTGGCGGCGCTGAGGACCGCAGCCGAACTGCTGCAGGAGCTCGGCGACCGCGGGGCCTGGGCACACACGGTCGGCAATCTGGGCCTCGCGCTGGAGTTCGTGGGCAGCGTCGAGGAGGCGCTGCGTCAGCTGCGCGCGAGCGCGGAGGCCTTCGCCGAGCTGGGCGACATCAGCGGTCGATGCCAGGCCCTCTACAACCTTGGCAGCGCGCTGCGTCGTGCGGGTCGCCGCTCGGAGTCGGAGCAGATCCTCCGTGAGGCGGCCCGGTTGGCCCGGCTTGCCCGGCAGCCCGGACCGCCTTTGCCGACCTACTGATCCCCGTTGCTCGGGCCCGCCGCAGGTGAGGCATTGAAGATGTTCACCCCGTGGAAGTCCCGGCCCTGGATCACCGATCCCTGGAACGTCCCGCCCGAGATCGTGTTGGTCACGCTGCCGACCCGGCCGCCCTCGTCCTCTGCCACCTCGCCCCACCTCTCCAGGTCGGCGCCGAACTCGGGTTCCTGGGCGGCCCGTCGGACCAGTGCCCCGATCAGCTCCCGCGCCAGTCGTGGATCGGCCGGTGACTCCTCGAAGGCGGCCAGTTCAGGCTCTGCGGATTCACCGGTGGTCGGACGTCGGACAAGCCGCTGCAACCATCGCCAGAGTGAGTTCCGCGACGTGTCGGCGGCAATGCGGATCAGCAGGGCCGGCTGGATGAGGATCGGCTCCATCTCCCTACGACCTCCCTCCTGCCTCGACTCCGTCGTGGCCTCTGCGGTACACCGTACCGGGCGGCAAGCCACCCCTAGGGCGTGCCCGGAGGTGAGTGGGGAGGTGTGCCCGGAGCGGTCGGCGGACCGGCGGCGCCCGGCGCCGTGAGCTCCGGCATTTGCGGCGGTGTCGCAATCGCCCCCGCACGCAGCCGCTCGTACACGAGATCGAAGGTGAAGCCCGCGCTGAATCCCAGCGGGATCGCGAAGAAGAGCAGCCTGCGTACGTCCAGCTGGTCGAAGAGGGCCGGTACCGCCAGGAGTTGAGAGGCGAAGTAAAGCAGGACGGTCACCAGGCCCGCCCCCAAGCCCCTGATCCCCGCCCGTACCCAGCCGGTCTCCGTCTCGAAGGAGTTGCGGATTATCGCCCCGGCCACCGATGCGAGCAGCGGAGCCGCGGTCAGGGCCGCCAAAGCGCGTGCATCGGCACGGCCCGGTCCGTCGGCGAGGACGAGGGCCGCGAGGGCTGTGACTGCACACAGGACGGCGACCGTCAGCCCGCCGCCGGTCCGACGTGCCGACGACCGGTCAGCGCGCTCCTGGATTCGAGCCGCCTCCGCGCGTCGGGTTCGCTGCCGCATCAGACTGGCAGTCAGCCGCGCCGCACTGTCCGTGGACCAGTCCTGACCGAGCAGAGCGATGTCCTCGTCGTCCGCATGATTGCGCACCTTGTCGAGGTTGACCCACACCTGTCCGGCGCCGCCTCCGAAGGCGGCAACCGGCAGGACCGGAATGCCTTGCGCCATCGCGACGATGCCGGCCACCCGGGTGGCCTGCCCGCCGCCCACCAGAAGAACCCCGTCGCAGTTCAACAGCGTCCGGTAGTAGGAGACTTCCCACTCGCCACTCGTGTCCCGGTAGGTGTCCAAGGCGACCGAACTGCCCTCGGGCAGGGCGAAGGCGATCTCTCGGTGGCGCGGTGGATACGCCGCCACCCTGCCGGGGTTCTGAGTGTCGGTCCCTTCGGCGTAGCCGTGCACCACATCATGTTCGATGTAGGTGGGTTTACTGGAGAAGACTGCGATGTCACATCCCGCCCGAGCCAGTTCGCGCCCAAGCTCTCTGCAGGCAGCACGAGCCTGGCCGACCGCGCGCAGCGGAGGATTGAAGGCGCGTGTTCCGTCCACGCTGCCGACGACTGCTATCAGTGGACGTTCGCGCTGCGCCAAGACCATGCGTGATTTTATCCCGACGATCAAGATCATCTCTGGTCAATCCCGGGTTTGACCGGCGGTCACGGCGCCCCGTGAGTTGAACTGCGCCTCCGGCGCACGTCATCTCGGAGGGGCCGGGCGGTGCCGGGTGCGGGATCTGCGACTGGTGCGGCCGGGGCCGTCCGCACGTCCGATCGAGATCCCGGCGCGCGGGACACCCTCATCTACTGAAGGACGCGCAGTGCACCGGTCGGCTGCGGCTGGTGTCCCTCGCCCACCGGTACCAGGCGGACTTCCTCCAGATTCACGGTCAGCATGAGTCCTGAAAGGTTTGGGGAGTTGAGACGGAAGACGTGATCGGTGCCGACGAAGTCACGCCGTGGAGATGTACGTATGCGTCCTGGACGCTGTCGGTGGCGGCGTGGATCAGGCTGGTGAAGTGGCGTTGTCCCTGCCTCTTGGTCAGCTACTGCGCGGTGGCTGTGCCATCTCCGGCGAAGGCCGTCAGGCCGGCCGGCCGCGGTTCGGGCGAGGACCCGCCGAAACCACGGAAAGTGCTCGGGCTGGAGGTGGAACCCCGGCTCGGGCGCTGGCGGGTCGTCGCCCTCATGAGGCCGCTGGATTCCCGGGTAGATGTTCTGGTCGTCGACGGGTTGATCAAGGTGGTTGTCGGGGGTGTCCAGCGCGCCGTTCAGCCAGCCGCCGGTTCCCCGTGCTTGCAAGGCATGCACCGTGACGATCTGCCGCAGATCCCGCATCAGCCCCAACCGCACGTCATCACCAAAGCCGCCCTCACCCTGGCCGAGTTTTGCGCGATGCGCCAGGCGCGGTGACCCGCAGGCTCCACGGCCCCCTCTTACGTTCGCTCGACTCCGAACGCGCGTTCGCCAAGGCCTTGACCGACGAGGAGTAACCCTCGTTTCCAGCCCGTGGTGGGGGTGAAAGGGTGTTGACCCGGAGGCGGTCCGCGCAGCCCCGCACAGGCCACATCTTCTCACCTCGGCCTGTTCGAATCCCGGCGCTGTACGTGCCGCTTGAGCATGGTCATCGCGGTACGCGGGATGGAATCGTCCCAGGCCATGGCACGAGCGACCATGCTTTTGTCGACGCGTTCGGAATCAGCCATCGGAGGTATCAAGGGGACCAGGAAATCTTCCTGGTCCAAGTAGACTTTTCTGACAGCGCGATACAGTACGAGCTCTGCTTCGTAAGCCCTCTGCCACATTCGGCCTTCAGTCACGTTGTATTGCAGAGCCGAAACGGGATAGCCTGAAGTCCCCTCCGGCTGCTTCCCGAAATCACCCATGAAGACGCTAAAGTTGAGTTGGTGGATTGCAGAGCTGCATTGATTCCAGCCCTCCAACTCTACCTCGTGCCATCCTGGAAAATTCTCAGGATTTGTCTGCGCCCAGTCATGGCTAGCCATGCTGAACATCTGACGCCTGATAACGGGGTGGCAGTATGCGCCATTGGAGTAGGCTTTGATCTCCTTACGGTGCGCGTCGTGCAAGGCGTAAAGCATGGTGACCGCATACGACATCCGCAAGTATCCCAACTGTGGCACAACCTGCTCGGATGCGCCTTGGAAGCCGAGCCACTGGAAATCCAACGCCCAGAGAGTGCCTATCAGATCGGCATCGGTTTCGGCGAAGCGGCGATAAGTCCGCTCTTCAACCTCGCCGCGAACCTCTCCTCGGGACCTCAAGAATTCTAGTGCCTTCGCGTGGCGACGGTAGACATGTGCCGATTCATGGCCAACGAGGAAAGTGAGTGCAAGCATGGCCAAGCACTCCGCGTCGTACTCGAAATCCGGTGATCGGACCTGCGCGTACAGGCCCTCCAAATCCGTCCACCACGATACCTGGCCGTCCATCCGAACCCTACCGAAGAGAGGCTCCAGAGCTGGAGGAAGCCGCCAGTCACCGTTCGCCCACACTGGCATGTACACGTGAGAGCGTCCCCAATATCGGAGCAATAGGTGAGCCAGCACGTAAAGACGGCACACCACTCCGACGGGGATCACCAGTACGTACTCACGCTCGCGTAACTCCTTGGCGCGACAAGTGAAGAACGGAGAATTCACGATCTCCACTCGTGTGCGAAGTCCCACCCTATGGTCGAGGAAGGCCAGGTATGCGCGATGCTTGTTGAGCACACATTCACATAGCTCGGCCATTCTTTCTCTTAGTGAAGGAGGAAAGTCATCGCGCGTGACGGCCCCCCCGTATAATTCGATGAAATCATCTGCCAGCACGCGGTAGTCCGTCTCTTAGCTGTCGGCGCTGCAGATTTTACGGATGCCCATATGGGCAATTTTCACGGAAAGGACAGTTACCGGAATATCAATCTTGAAGCTCGCGGCTAGCAATGCATCCACGATCGCTGCGACCAGAAACTGGTCGTTCTCCCCCGGGTTTTCAGCGGCTCGTTGGATCTCCTCATGTCCGCAGATAACGCTGCGCAGCCTCCCGCGTATTGACGCGAACCACCTGCGTGCGATGAAGACCCGCTCCTCGTCGTCATCATCTCGGCTTCCCAGGTCATGTTCCAAGAGATGTTCAGCGATCAGCAGATCAAGATCGCGCTCCGACAAGCCTAGCAAGTGATCAAAAACTTCCCGCAAGCTGCCCTCCACCGTGGTCGCACCTGGCCCGTGACCGCCCTTCCCGGCGCTTGTCGACGAACCAGCCGTCGAAAGGAAAAGCTTAGTCGGAGCCAATAAAAGTGGTCTACCCCACTCCGCAGGACTGCCAAACAAGCAAAATGCGGCAGTGAGCGTTTTCAGCGTGGCCACTGATGGGTGACGGCGGTAAGATCGAGGTGAGGGCCGCAACGCACGAGGCCCCCGTGCCGTTGAGGGAGGTTTTCGAAGTCTCAACCCACCGGCACAGGAGCCCTGTTGGTTCCCTATCCTGCCGCACTCGACCTCCCACACGGGCTGGTCGAGTGGGTCACGATGCTCATCGTCACCCGCGAGGGTGGCCGACGGTGCAAACTCCGGCCCCACCAGCGGGCGCTCGTCCCTCTGGTGTACCTACGCCGCCACGACACCCTCCCCCGGATCGCGGCCGGCTTCGGGATATCCGTCGGCACCGCCCACGCCTACGTCACCGCAGTGACCAGTCTGCTTGCCGACCGCGCGCCGGGCCTGTTCAAGACGCTGCGCGAGCACGACCCGGAGTTCGTCCTGCCGGACGGGACCCTCGCCGAGTGCGACCGCGTCGGCGACAGTCGGGCCGGCTACTCGGCCAAGCACCGCGGGCACGGCGTGAACGTCCAGGTCGTCACCGATCCCGCCGGCGAGGTGCTATGGATTTCGCCCGCGCTGCCGAGCCGCACCACGACCTGACCGCGGCCCGCACCCACAAGATTATCCGGATCTGCGAACGCCTCGGAGGTCCGATCCTCGCCGACCGCGCCTACCAGGGCGCCAGCCCCTGGGCCACCACCGGCCTCAAACGCCCACCCGGCGGTGAACTCGCCCTCACCCAACGCACCGTTAACCGGGCCCTGGCCGCGGCACGGGCACCGGATGAACGCGGCAAAGCACGGCTGAAGTCATGCTCGCTGCTGGCGGCTCGCCGCAGCCGGATGGGCGGACGAGCCGGGCAAGGCCCCGGAGCGTGGACGGCAGCTGCGGCGTGCACACCCCTATCGCGTGAACGGAGGATAGAGGTGTTGCTGCCTCCCAGGGGGCACATTGACCGACGTGAGGTGCACACTGCCGGCAGCTCGCAGTGCAAAATGTCACCGCATGAGCCGGTGCCGTGTGGTGACGTCGTTCCTTCAGATCGTGATCCAGGCATGTCCAGGAGGAGGGTGCCTCATGCGGCCACCCTCGCGGAACGGGAGGGTGAGCGGCCGCTGTTGAACGCCGTGGATCAAGAACCCGGAATGTCGAACAAGGGTGGCTGTGAGGCCGGTGGGACGTATGAGTTCACCTTCGGTCTCTTCTTCGTGCTGCGGCTGCGGGCCCGTGTCGCCCGTGCGCGGGGCGTCTCCTCGCTCGTTTCGAACCCCAACACGACGCTGTACCCCTCACGGGCACGCTGCAGCCCGAAGTCCCGCAACTGCTCGACGCTGGTTTGCACAGTTCAGACCAAGCCGAGCTTCACCAAATCCGCGAACTCTGAGCCGACGAGGTAGCGGCCCACCCTTTCGTAGCTGAAGATGCGCCCACCCTGACTTCCGAGCGTGCAGTCGTCTTTGAGGAGAATGCGGGCGTACGAGACGGGAATGTACATGCCGTGGGCCAGCTCGGAGGTAGGGGCTGCCGAGTCCCGCCAGTGTGCGAACTTCAGGAAGCATGAGTCCTGGGAGGGGCGCCACTCGTGGGAGCGTGCAGGCTTGGAGCTGATCTTTGCAACACGGTCCAAGCGGTCCATCTGGTCCAGGAGTTGCTTGTTCACCCGGTATTCCTTGGTCCGGGGACTTAGTCGTTTGTACTGGACGAGGACGAAGCTGTGGCTGGGGTGGTGGTAGTAGATCATGTCCGTGCCTAGTCGGCTCTCGACCGGAGTGGCATTGACGTTGACGCCCTCGAGGCGGCGTCCGGTGGAGTCTTCCAGGACGTGAATGTCACATCGCACGTCACTGAGGCGTCGCCAGTCGTCGAAAAGCAGAGCCTCGCTGCCCAGCCCGGCGCGTACGTCGTGGTCGATGAGGCTGTTCTCCACAGGGTCTGGGATGAGGCCCGCGAGGTACGGCGCGTCCCGTGAGGCGGGGCGTCCCCAGGCCGACAGTGCGGAGTGAGGGAAATCGGTTACCCGCGTGAGGGACTGAGCCGCGTCTCTCTGTTCCTGCCACGCACGGTCCGCCGCGTCTTCGACGTCGAAGCGGATCGGGTTGAGATTGGCGAGAAGCCACTCGATGTACTGGGCCAACTCGGGATGTTTCCTTAGGAGCGCTTCCTGGAGAGCCTGCCAGGTTGTCATGCCGCAGTGTCCCGCGCTTCCGGAGAGGGCCTGCTCCACATGGGATCGATGCGTCGAGGAAAAGGAGGCCAAGATCCCGTCGGGACCGTCCAGAGGCACCGGCCGCGGACATCTGCGCATGGGCTCGATGGTGATGCTGCTGTCGACAGGCCCCACGGTGTTGAAGCGCTGAACCGATCCGACCCAGGTGATGAAGCGGCCGTGTTCGGAGAGCTCCCTGCGACTGTTGCCCGTGGGATAAGTGCGGTTGTCGCACACCAGAAACGCTAACCGGGTGCCGTTGTCTGATGTGTCGAGCCCTGGGAAGCCCTTTCGTAAAGCGTTCCGTGACGAGCCAGTCGGATTCGTTCTCGGCCATCTAGGCCGAGGTGAGGGTCACTATGTACGTCATGATCGGACTCTATCGACGGCGCCATGGCAGCAAGCGCCGGTCCGGCCCGGCAGGCGCTGCGCGGGCTCGCGGGGCTGAGCCGGGTCCAGTTCGAGGCCGGGACGACTGAGTCAGTATCGTCTGCGACGAGCGAAGGGCTGGTGGAGCTGCGTCATGGCAGTAGGGCAACTGGCCCGGATGCAGAGGGGCGACCTGCCTTGCGATGACCAGTCGCTTGATCACGGTGGACAAGTCTGAGGCGCCCTCGGGGAAGCGAGTCGGCCTGAACCCTCCCAATCTGCGTGACGTGCCGTCAAGAAAGTCAGCATTTAGTCAGCATCGGCCCCCACATTCCGAAGTGGCTGTCTGATACGACGCCTGGTCGGCAGCGTCACGTCAGCCCGGTGCCCACGGAAGTGCAGGTCAGGAGCCTTCTCGCCAGAGGCAATCGATTTTCCTTAGGATCTCCGATCGGACGCCTCCCGGTGTAGAGTGCAGAACGCCCTTGACCTGCATAAAGCTGGCAGGGAGCCGTCCTCTAGGAGCTCACATTGCTTCGTACCATGTTCAAGTCCAACACCTGACATCTGGGCGTTTCCGCAGGTCATCGGCGTGACGGTGGGGATTTGGTCAGCAATCAGTCAGCATCAGCCCCTTGGGCTGCTCACGGAGGCACAGCAGCTGGCGGTCGCGCATTGTTGCTGGCGCAGGGGCTTGCCGGTGCGTCGTGACGGCCTCTGCCACGTGTAGCCCGACCTCCTTGAGGCCGCCGCCCGGCCCTATTCCGCCAGGGACACGGGTGCAGTCATCCATCGGGTGGCGAGGGCGTGGAGCAAGGCGGTGGCAACCTCCTCTCCTTCGTTGAGGGGGAAAGAGCGCTATTCCGGCAGCAGTAGGACGGGACTGGCTGACGCCATCGACCGACTCCACGACGCAGGAGCGGTCCGGAGCTACTTGGCAGCGATGGGGACCTGTTTCCCGGGGTCGATGGGCCCGGACGGCCGATGTGTACCCGTGACGCTTCCGGGCGGGCGGTTCCCTATGTCTGATGACGAGCATCGTTCAAGGAAGGCGGGGAACGAGCTCCAGCCAGGCTCGCGTCTCCTGGAAGGCAGGGTCGTCACCTTCCAGGAGTGCGCGGAGAGGAAGCAGCGGAGTCAGCATGTTCTTGATCCGGCGTAGTTGCAGCATCTGATCCCGCGGTGCTGATTTCCACCCTTTGGCGAGCCGCGCGCCTGCCTCCAGTGAAACTCCCACGTTCCGCATGATCTCTGAGCAGAGAGCGGGAAGGTCCCGAGCCGCATCCGCGTTACTGACCCCGAACTCCCTGATCATGTAGGCACGCACGTAGGCAGAATCAGCGATCGCCTGTTGTGGCGTATGGCTCCGCTCCTTTCTTGAGATTGCGGAGAGAGCGAGACGACCCCAGCGGAGCCTTGTTTCGTCTGAGAGACCAGGGGACTGCATGCCGCCGACGGCGAAGTCACGCAACTGTTCCCAGTGCTCCAGCGAACAGGCCCTCGCTTCGGGTGTCAGCAGGTGCCGTTCCAGGTCCTCCAGCGAAGAACCGAGGAACCGGCGCCCGCTCTCGTGGCAGCCCTGCGTATCAGGGGAACGGTCAGAGGACGGGGATTCCGCCTCGCCCGCCGCACGCACAGGCGCCCCGTTCGTCAGCACGGGGTGCTTCAGCTCGGTGCCTTGAACGTGCTTCGGGATGAACACCAGCTCTCCCTCCTCAGTCACCGCCCACTTCACCGTCCCCGAGTTGATCATGTCATCGAAGCCTTCATCGCCAGCACGTATGGGCTCTACTCCGAGACGTTCGGCGTCTGCCAGCTCGTCTGCCAGTTGGTCCTCCATCCGATTGTGGAAGAGGCACGGTGAAAGTCCTCTTGGGTCGCTCCACGTCTGCGGGTTGTTGACGTACGTCGCCGGGTTCGGTGCAGGAACGAGCCCCGTCACCGCGGTGAGACGGTCCTCCGCGTCCCGCTGGTAGCGCCAGGTGTCGGGCTTCCGAGAGAGCCGGGTCTTCTGGCGTAGGACGATCCGGCCCTGGCCGTCGTGTTCGTAGCGGACGGCACCCGCGCTGGTGATCCGAGTGCCCTGGACCGTGCACCGGTAGAGACCTGGCCACGAAGCGCCGCGCGAAGCGCGAGTTCGGCCTGTGCAGGGGGCTTCCCGGTCTGTCGAGAGCGGACGCCGACCGTCCGGGTGAGCGCGTGGAACGGAGACACGCGCACTACGGCGTGCGTCGGCGCCTGCCTGTCACCTGGTGCTCACCGCACCTGTGGCACCAGCCCGTGAAGGCACGGCGGTCAACGGTGGTGTGCCGGGCGAGCCCGCGGGCGGGAGCGGGCAGGCCGCGCCTTCCGGCAGCTGCACTTACCCGGCCGATGCCGGACGCGTCGCCCGGCTGCCCGCCCCAGCGCCGGTGCCGGTCACGGTGCCGGTGATGCCCGTGCCGTCGTCGGCGGCGGAGTAGCCCTTGTGGTTGTTGCCGGCGCGGCCAGCGCCACCGAACCGCCGGTGACGGGGCATGCCATGCCGGGGCTGAAGGCCGGTTGTGTGGTGCTGGGCGAAGCGTCACGCCGGTTCCGGGGTGAAGGGACACAACGCGTCGGCCCCGGCCCGTACGACGCCGTAGCTGCTCTCGGGTACCTCGTGCCAGGCGCCCGGCAGATCGCCGAGGGGTTCCGACACCACCAGGCGGGTCTCGTCGGACACTTCCTGAAGGAACGCCATGTCGGGGTGCAGTTTGCGCAGTGCGTCCACGCGGGTGCTGTAGAAGAGCGACCGTGAGGAGCCCTGGCTGGAGTAGCGGAAGGCCCACACAGCGTTCCCGTCACTGACGGCGACCGTCATCTGTACCGGGTACTCCACGCCGTGCTCGCGGCCGACGCGTTCCACCAGCCCCACCATCCTGGCGACGGCGCCCGGCGGGTGCTCCTCCAGGCCGAAGGTGAGCGCCAGGTAGAACATCGTCTCCGAGTCCGTCGTCCCCTCGATCTCGGAGTACAGCGCGGGGTCCACGAGCAGGGTGAGGTCCCGCCGCATCGCGTGAAAGCCTGCGACGGACCCGTTGTGCATCCACATCCAACGGCCGTGCCGGAAGGGGTGACAGTTCGTCTGCTGCACCGCCGTCCCCGTCGACGCCCGGATATGGGCGAAGAACAACGGGGAGGTGACGTGGTCCGCGAGCTCCCGCAGGTTGCGGTTGTTCCAGGCGGGGCCGACATCCCGCATGAGCGCCGGGGTGCCGTCGCTGCCCTCCGGGTACCACCCGACGCCGAAACCATCGCCATTCGTCGTCTCGACACCCAGTTTGGAGTGCAGGCTCTGGTCGATCAGCGAGTGGGCCGGTTTGTAAAGGATGGTGTCGAGCAGCAAGGGTGTTCCCGAGTAGGCGAGCCATCGACACATGAGCGATCACCTGTGTTCCTACCTGCACCTGCGGGAACATCGCGGTGTCCCGCTTGCCCCCGGCTTCCCGAGTCTCCGATGAGTTCGCCGGTCTCCGCGCTGCCGCGCTCCGCTGCCTTGCCGGCCCTGCCTCGAGCCCGCTGAGGATGGAGCGCCGCCTACCGGTCTGCCGGCGCCACCTTGTCCGCTGATCGGGTGACTCTCATCCGGTCAATCTCATTTTCGCCTCCCCTGCCATGCATCGCCATGTGGGTGCGGATCGGACGGCCTGCTCCGAGCTCGGGGCGAGGGAACCAGCCGAGCTGTTCCGCTCCGCCACGGTCGTGTGACATCGGCACCGCAGCCGGGCCACCGCATGTCAGCGTCAGCGGGCGGTGTATGCCCGTCGGCCCGGCGCCGACAACGGCGCAACGGTCAAGCTGTGGGGAGTTCCTGCGCAGGGAGCCGGCCTGCGCGTATTGCGTCGACCAGGGCTTGATGGTCACGTTCGTTCTGGTCGGCGTAGGCTTCGGCGAAGGCGGCGAGCGCCCGGTCGAAGGCTTCGCCGCTGCCCAGGTACGCGGCGATCGCAACCCGGTCGCCCGACCGGGCGTGCGCACGGGCCAGCGTGATGCCGCACATCTCGCCGAACGTCTCCAACTGTGCGGGCGGCATCGTCTCCGGCAGGGCGATGCCCTTCCAGTCGCGCAGCTGGCGGATGTAGAAGTCGCGCCGCTTGCCGTCGATCCCGTCCACCCGTTCCCAGCCGAGGAAGATGTCGCTCGCCGCCTGCATCAACCGCTGCCCCGAGACCACGCGTTCGCCCTGGTTGCGGAACCGGCTCGCGCCGACGTGCTCGGCGAGTACGGAGGTGTCTGCTTCTTTGGCCTGGAGGAAGAGGGGGTCCTGGCCGTCGCGGCCGAGGAGCAGGAAGATCCAGCAGCGGGTGCCGACGCTGCCGACGCCGACCACTTTGCGGGCCACATCCGCCAGCTGGTAGTCCTCCAGGAGTGCCCGTCGGTCGGTTGCCATCGTGAGGCCGTAGCGCTGGATCAGCCGACGGAACTGATGTTCCAGCTCGCTGCGTTCGACGTCCGGCATCAGGTCGGCGAGCGGTACCAGCAACGGGGGGTCCGCCGCGATCCTGGGCCGGCCGTCGACCAGCTCCGTGAGTTTGTCGAAGACCTGCAGGGTGTCGTGTGTGCGGGCCTTCGCCATGGCATTGGCCAGCTTCTTCCGTCCGCGCTTGCCGAGCTGACCCGCGGTGAGATCTTCCAGGCGGTCCGCGTCGATCTTCGAGTACCAGACGTCGAGGTTGCCCATGCCGGCGAAGTTGCGCATCGCCCCGCGGTACGAACGCACGGTGGAGCTCACGATGCGTGCGCGCTCCCCGTCGTCGAAGCCGTTCGCCCGGCCGGCGATGACGAGACTCGTGGACAGTCGTTTGACGTCCCATTCCCAGGGGCCGGGCAGCGTTTCGTCGAAGTCGTTGATGTCAAACATCAATTGCCGCTCAGGAGAGGCCAGCAGCCGGAAGTTCAGCAGGTGCGCGTCCCCGCACAGCTGGGCCGTGATCCCCGAGTCCGGGCTGCCGGCCAGGTCGGACGCCATGATCGCGGCGGCTCCCCGGTAGAACCGGAACGGGGACTCCGACATCCTGCTGTAGCGGATCGGGACCAGTTCGGGCACCCGGGCCGCGGACTGTGCCTCAAGGATCGCCAATGGGTCCGGTCGGTCCGGAGACGGCCGGTAGCCGGCGTGCGACGATCGCGGCGAGCGGCTCCGGGCCTCCTTGCCCTGGGCCGCGCGTTCCTGGGGCGTGCTGTGGGGCACCGCGCGCATCGCGGTGGCTGCGCTTTCGGACATCAATGCACTCCTGCCTGACCCTGCGGTCCTCAAGACGGGAACGGCGCCCTGCACTACGCGCAGTGTCCAGTGGCGCCGTGGGCCGTCTGCGTCAGCCTCGGGCGTCGATCTCGGCCTCTGCCAGAACCGGGGTTTCGTACGCAGTGGACATGGCGCATGTCCTCCGGGGTATCTGGGGTGTTGTCGCGCCCGCCCCGAGCGCGCGGGAGTGACGTGAAGGAGCGGAGGCCCGCAGACCATCGGTCTCCCCCTCCTCCAACCCTAGGACCCCTCCCGATCCTGCGCGCGGGGTAGCCGGGTCAGCATCTGAGACCGGTGCGGCCGTTCCGACAGAATCGACCGAGGTGTGCCACGGAGGCGGCGCGCAGCCCGGTGCCGGCCGGCGGGAGCGCGACTGGCAGCATCCGCAGGACGGTCGGGGTGAGCAGCGCGTGGGGCCGGTCGGGGCTGCTCCATCCCGGGGGCAGCTTTACTGGCAGGCCGGCTCTCCGAACGCTACCCGACCCTCGAAGTGCGCTGTTGCGAGGCCAGCCGCCACTGGAGGACGACGACGACCCGTCCTCCGCACTGCTCCTTGCCGGCGGTTCCGGCACGGCACTCGCCCTGGCGGTTGCAAGGTTGCTCGGCGACGTCGAGGCGATCGCCCTGCTGCAGGAGTTCGCCGCCAGGGGCACGCGTATGGTCCGGATGGTGCACGACCGCTCCCCCTCATGAAGGCATCAACAACGTGGTTGCGGACGATGTCCGTCGAGTCCACGAGCGCCGCAGCCCGGCCTTTTCCGGTGTCCCTCGAAAGAGCCTCACCACTGGGCTGGAGGGGCGGACGGGTGAAAGGCCGCGTGGCGTCGCCGCTCTCCTGGGTTTCAGCGGGGATGGTTGTGCCCTCGGCGAGGATCGTGACGACCACAGGAGGCAGTGGTGAGCCTGCCACCGGACGAGCGCGCGGTGCCATCCCTTGTGCCGGGAAGGCAGGAGGTACCGGTGAGCGCGACCTCAGAGGCGGGAAGGGCTGCCCCCTGGGAGGACAGGCCGGAGACCGGGGCGTCGCGCCGGAGCGGGACGGGCGACACCCTCGCCCGGCGGATCCGGGAGAACGGCAGCGCCGGGGGACCGGGTGCGGCGCCGGCGTTCCGGAGTGGTCGCCGACATGGCTCTTGACCTTCTCCTGATCGGCCTGGGCATCGCCCTGGATCCGATCCCCGTGACCGCGTTCATCCTCCTGCTGTCCGCCGACCGCGGCGTACGCAAGGGGTTGGTCTTCATCCTTGCCTGGCTCGCCTGCCTGGTCGTCGTCCTGGCCCTGGTGGTGTTCGCGACGGGCGGCACCCCTCCTCCGCCCAAGAGCGCCCCGTCGACGGCTGCCCTCGCGGGCAAACTCGCCATCGGCGTCGGACTGGTCGTCTACGGGGAGCACAAGCGCCGCTCGCTCCGGCGCCCCCGCACCCGGACCCGCAAGCCCCCGGCGTGGGCCGCCCGTCTGAACGAGGTCTCGTACTGGACCGCCGCCGGGCTGGCTGTCCTCCTCCAGCCGTGGGGCCTGGTCGCGGCGGGCTGCGCCACCGTCGTCGACGCCGACATGTCCGAGGCCACCACGGTCCTCACCCTGTTCGGGTTCTGCCTGCTGGCCACCGCCAGCCTGCTCTCGATGGAGCTCTACGCGACGTTCGCCCCGCAGGCGGCACAGGACAGGCTCGGCCGGCTGCGGGCCTGGATGGAGGACCATCAGGATCAGGCGATCGTCGCGATCTCGCTGCTCATCGGCCTTTGGCTGGTGGGCAACAGCATCTATCAGCTCACCAGTTGACATGGAGTCGGGCGCGGCCCGCACACCAGGAGCCGGTGACGCGTTCTCCCCATCAGCGGCGCCGACTCGGCCGTCAGTCGTAGTGCCGCCCTTCTCCGGCTGATGCGGAGCCATCGGTCACGCGGCATGCCCCTGGTTCACTGCCGGGCCATGTGCATGCGCATCTCGCTGTCCGCATCGGTGATGAGTTCGCCCGACAGGTCGATGGTCACGGTGTGGAGTTCGCCGGTGAACCGGAAGGGTGACGGGTAGTCGGAGGTCACCGGCTGGCCGGGGTTGGCACCGCAGGTCATCCCGCCCGGGTTGAACATGACGGGCGTGGTCACCGGGAACTCGGCCACCGCGACCAGGCGACGGTCGATGTAGAGCTCGGCCCGCCCCGGTGCGCCCTTGCCGGAGGCGAGGTCGGGCTTGCCCGTCGGTTCGAACTCGAAGCGCAGTTCATGCCGGCCCGCGGGTACCTGGTCCGTCGAGGACACCGTGTAAAGGGCCCGCGAGACGTAGTTGTGAACGTACGTCAGCTTGCCGTCCTTGATGTAGAAGCTCCAGCCGCCGGCCATCGACCCCTGGCTCATCAGTACGCCTTCGGCGCCGTCGGCGGGGATCTCCACATCGGCGGTGATGCTGTGCGGACGGTTGAGGACCCTGGGAGCGACGGAGGGCGGCAGCGACTGGGTGCCGGGCCGGAACGTGTAGCTGGTCCGCTCCTTGCCGATCTGCGGACGTTCCGTTGCCATTCGTGTCAGTACGCTCCCGTCGATCGGCAGCACTTTGTACTTTCCGGCCTCCACGTACCACAGGGAGATCAGCTCGATGGTCTTGGCGTGGTGGTCCGAGGAGATGTCACGGGTCTCCGCGAAGTCCTCGTCGATGTGGTAGAGCTCCCAGGCTGTGGCGTCCAGTTCGGACAGCTTCTCCGAGCTGATGGGCGTCCCGAACGGCTGCTTCGCCTCGGTGAACGACGGGCCCGGCCAGGGACATACGGCGCGCCAGCCGTCGTGGTCGATGGCACGGTGCCCGAGCATCTCGAAGTACTGCGTACGGTGGAGGCTCGGTGCGGCAGGGTTGTCGAAGGTGTGGGCGAAGCTGACACCGTGCAGGGGGGACTGGGTGACGCCCTTGATGGTGTCCGGCGGTTCGATGCCGAGGACGTCGAGCACGGTGGGCACCATGTCCACGAGGTGTGCGTACTGGGTGCGCACCTCCCCTCGTGCCTTGATGCCGGCAGGCCAGTGAACGAGGAACGGGTCGCTGGCGCCGCCGCGGTAGGTCTCCCGCTTCCAGCGTCGGAACGGCGTGTTGCCCGCCCAGGTCCAGCCCCAGGGGTAGTGGTTGAACGTGGTCGGACCGCCGAGGTCGTCGATCGCCTTCAGGCTCTCCTCCAGCGGTTCGGGAGCGTTGTTGAAGAACTGCGCTTCGTTGGCCGTCCCGGTGACGCCGCCCTCGGCGCTCGCCCCGTTGTCGGAGACGACCATGATCAGCGTGTTGTCCAGTTCGCCGATCTCCTGGAGGAAGTCCAGCAGCCGACCGATCTCGTGGTCGGTGTGGGACAGGAAGCCGGCGAAGACCTCCATCATGCGCGCGGCGAGACGGCGGGCGTCGGGGGACAGGGACTCCCATTCGGGGACGTCCGGGTCGTGGCGCGAGAGAACGGCGTCGCCGGGTACGACACCGAGCCGCTTCTGGTTGGCGAAGGTCACCTCACGGTAGGCGTCCCAGCCGTCGTCGAACTGCCCCCGGTAGCGATCGGCCCATTCCCGCGGCACGTGGTGCGGCGCGTGGGTGGCGCCGGGGCAGAAGTGGAGGAAGAACGGCTTGTCGGGAGCGACCTGCTTGGCGTCGGAGATGAAGAGCTTCGCCTTGTCCGTCAGGTCCGGGGTGAAGTGGTAGCCCTGTTCCGGCGAGGCGGGGGGCTCGACCTGGTGGTTGTCGTACACGAGTTCCGGATACCACTGGTTGGTGTCGCCGCCGAGGAATCCGTAGAACCGCTCGAAGCCGCGGCCCAGCGGCCAGCGGTTGTAGGGTCCTGCGGGTGACTCCTGGGCCGAGGGCATGAGGTGCCACTTGCCGAGCATGTACGTGTTGTATCCGTGCTCCAGCAGCATTTCGGACAGGAACCCGTTCTCGAACGGGATGTTGCCGTTGTAACCGGGGTAGCCGGTGGCCAGCTCCGTGATCGCCGCCATCGCGTTGGAATGGTGATTGCGACCGGTGATGATGCACGAACGCGACGGCGAGCACAGTGCCGTGGTGTGCATGTTGTTGTACAGCAGTCCGCCCGCGGCCAGACCGTCGAGGCGAGGCGTCTGCATCGGACTTCCGTAGCAGCCCAGCTGTCCGTAGCCCGTGTCGTCGAGCACGATCGTCAGCACGTTGGGGGATCCCGGCACCGCCCCCGGCGGCTCGGGCCATGCCGGGCTGGAGACGTCCGTGGTCCGCCCGATCACTCCGGAGAAGGCGCTCCCCGGCTTGTACTCGTTCACTGGCATCGTGCCTGTCCTTCCTTCCTGCCGACCCGTGCGGACGGTTCGGCAGCTGGGCCGATGTGCACGGAGCGGCGGGCGGGCGCAGTCACGCCGGCCGCTTCCGGCTCCGGCGGTGTCCACCACAGTTCGGCTGCCACAGCAGGGGTTCTACACGGGCTGTCGGATACCCCTTGAGCCGTTTCGGGACCGCGCCACCGGCGACTCGTCGCACCCCGAAGAACCGTTTGCGGGGCTCAGAAGTCAGAATTTCAGTGACGCGAACCCGCGTGAGGATGTGCTTATGCGGCCCTGTGGTCGACGTGGAGGTCCAGTTGCTGGCCTGCCGCGCGTGGAGCACCATAATTATGGTAGGTGCATCAGAAGATGGCCGCCACTGGACCTTCCGAATGCTCGTCAATGGCTGCCCAGGTGCGAAATTCCGGTGCCTGATCAAACGGCCGATCGAGGCGATTACAGGCACGGCATTCAGGGATTCGCCAAATCCCGCCTTCCGTGCAGCGTCGCAATCCAAGGGAAGAGAAAATGACTACGCCTGCTATCGAGCCTGGCCTGAAGGGTACTCTGCCACCGGAGGAGTACACGACGAAAACGATGCCTCACTGGGGTCAGACCTACGACGCGGCAATGGCCGGCTACAAGGCCATGGACTACGTGTCGGTAGCCTTTGCGACCGACGCTGAAAAGGCGGCCGCACTGATCCCACAAGAACTGGAACTCATTGCAATTCCAGCCTTGCCCGGCATGGCGTCGGCGAACCTCGTGTTCGCCAAATATCGTGAATGTGACCTCGGTCCCTACATGGAGGTGATCATCTCGATCTCGGTCCTCCATCAAGGCCGCCCCTACGGGTACGTCCCAGCTATCTACGTGGACAACGACGCGGCCTTGCTGGCCGGGCGCGAACTGGGCGGCTACCCCAAGAAGATGGCCCGGATCACGATGCGCAACTACGGAAATCTCTTCCTGAGCCAAATGTCTCGCGGCTCGATCCAGACGAAGACCGTGGATCCCAACTTCAATGATCTGGCCTCCTCCAGCGTCACCAAGGGCACCAAGCTGTTCTCGGTACCGTTGCCGGCCGACAGAACGGACGAACTACCCTATCCCTACAATCTGTTGCTGCCGCTGCCCCCTTCGACGGGAGAACCTCAGGACTACGTTCTGCCGACAGTGGCGTTGAAGCGCTTCCCGGGCGTCGGGCCGGGACCGAACGGCCACGCCGGAGCCGAGGTGCTCCAGCTCGTAGGCACCCCGTGGCACATCACGCAGGCGGACGTCTACGCCGGCGACGCCGCCAGCATGGAGATCTACCCGTCCGAAGAGGATCCGATCGGCCGACTCCTGCCGTGCAATGCCGTACTGGGCGCCTTCGTCCTGCAAGGCTCCATGTACACGAAATCCGATGAATGGGTGGTCCTTGAAGACCTGAAGCAAAATAATGCGGCATAACCCGCGCCCTCCCAATGCCGCCAGGAACACGCGTTGATGCAGTCGCATTCTCGCGCAGCGGCATGACTGCCCGCTACGCGCCTGCCTCGATCCGAACTGCCGGGGGAAGGATGCGCCTGATGGCTCGCCACTGGCATCCGCTCGCCGAAATCGGAGACAGCTTCCTCATCTCGGCGCCCTTTCGCTACGAATCCTCGGTAGAAACCACAGCATCGGCCGAGCGGATATGGGAAATTCTGACCGGCGAACAGCTGGTCGACTGGGTGTGGGCATTCACCGGCCTGAACTGGAACTCGTCACGCCCATTCGGTGTCGGCGCGGTACGTGATGTCACCTTGCTGAAGTTCTTCACCGCAAGAGAACGCTTCTTCCGCTGGGACGAAGGGCGCCGTTACAGCTTCAGCGTCTACGAGGCGTCTCGTCCCGGCTTGCGCCACGCGGCGGAGGACTGGACCGTCGAGCCCACGCCCTCCGGCTCACGCCTCACCTGGGCGATGGCGATCCAGCCGACCCCCCTGGTCACCCCGTTGCTCTGGGTCAGCAGCCCGGTCATCAGACTGGTCCAACGCCACGCCCTGCGCGCGGTCCGCACGCACGTCCGCGGCTGACTTCCGGGCTCCAGCCCCAGGGACGCTCCGCCCGCGCGACTGCGTGCCCCCTCTGTGAGCGGCGACACAGCGAGAAGCCAGACCACGAGCGTACCCTCTGCGTAATTCACCCCCCTTTGATGCAATGCAAGGGGCGGGAGAGCCCCGTGTCGACGAAGAGGCCGTCTGCGGGAATCGCCCACACCGCGGAGGGCTCGAATGCTGCGCCTGGCATACCTGACAGATATCCGTGTGTGCGCGGTGGCCAACGTCCTCAGCCCGTACGAATGGCGAAGGCTCACCCCCGAAATGGTCAGCCGCCGCGCGCTCGCCGCGATCGACGACCCCGAAACGACGGACCCGGTACCGGTGCCCCGCCATGACGAGCGGATCGATCTGCTGGTCGATTCTCTTGTGCGCTGCCGGTGGCGCTCCCTCACGGCCGAGGCCGTGAGCCGCCGGATGGTGACGGTTCTGGACGCCTGCCATGACGAAAGCCAATGGCTCGAGATCGAACTGCGCTGGCTGTCGGAGCGGGACCGCTGATACACGGCGAGGCCGGCTTTTCGATGTCGATACGTATGGGCTCGCCCGGGCGAGCCCATACGTATGGGCGGACGGGCTCGCCGCCGGCCCGGTCCAGGGCCAGGAGGGCGGAGTCCGTGCCGGGCCAAGGTCCGGTGCGGCAGTAGAACTCCTCCCGGCGCAGGTCGCGGCCGGCGAGTGCGGCTGTCCCGGGTCAGCGGCCCCAATTCGAGAAATTCCGGGATTTGTATCGTTCCACTGCTTTGCTTCCGGTGCATCCGGGCGGCGTGTTTCCCGAAACGCCCGCACCTCGAACTGCCGGCCGATGGTACTCATGGCAGGCTGGAAGTGCGTGTCCCGTCAACTGAGCCATTTCGGGGGACCTGAAGCCCAGGAGGATTCTCAATGGCCTCGCATAGTGCAGGAACTCAGCGCACCGCCGCAGGTGGTGAAATCGCCGTATCCGGTTGGGTAGCATTCGCCGCGATCATGATGATCTTCGGCGGTATAATGGCGATATTCGAAGGAATAGCCGCCATCGCTCAGGATGATGTTTTCGCTTCCACTCGGAATTTCACCTTCCAGTGGAACCTCGCGGGCTGGGGCTGGCTGCACCTCATCCTCGGAATCGTCATGACGCTGGCGGGCGTCGCCCTGTTCAAAGGGGCTACGTGGGCCCGGGTCGTCGGCGTCGTCGTGGTGGGTCTGTCGATGCTCGCCAACTTCGCGTGGTTGCCCTGGTATCTGTTCTGGGCCATCACGCTGATCGTAGTGGACGCCGTCGTCATCGCGGCCCTGTGTGCTGCCCCGCGCAGGGATGCCTCGGCCTGAACCGGCCCCCAGCGGTCTGGCCCAACGAGCATGGCGTTTGGTGTCGGGGCCGCCTTCTCGCCGTCGAGGGGACGGCATCTGTCACCACCTCCGGACAGGGACTTCGGCCAGGATGCGGGCCGTCAGCCACCGTGCGAGGCTGCCCTTCGGGGCCGCCGTCCCCTTCGCCGTCGTCATTTTCATCATCTGGGCGCTCTGCGCCCGGCCGGTGAAGCGGCGGGGTCGTCCGAACGTGAGGTCTCGGAATCGTTCGGCCGCCGAAGAAGGCGCTCCACCTCGAACGGCGATTCATCGAGTGAACGGAAGGGCAGACATGGCATCACCTGACACCGACGAACTGGGGCCGGTCGACTACCTGGTCGTCGAGTTCCCGCCCGCCACCTCGAACTTCACCGGCGAGATGGCCAAAGAGCTCGACAAGCTGGTCACCTCGGGGATCATCCGGGTCCTGGACCTGGTCATCCTGACGAAGGGGGCAGACGGCGAGCTCGACGTACTGGAGGTCGACGACCTCGAAGACGCCGGTGAATTGCGCGCCGCGGAGGCGAAGCTGGCCGGCCTGCTCGCGGAAGAGGACGTCGTCAATCTGGCCGCGGCCATGGAGCCTGGTACCACAGCCGGGGTACTGGTCTGGGAGAACGTGTGGGCGGGGCCCTTCGCCGCCGCCGCACGCCGCTCGGGAGGCCAGCTCATCGCCAACGGACGTATTCCGATCCAGGCCATTCTGGCCTCGATCGAGGCCGACGAAGAAGGAGAATGAGATGCCCCTCGGACCGATGCGCAGAGGGCGGCGTGGGGTCATCGGCGCCCCCGTCGCTCGCACGGCGGCCGTCGTCGGCACGGCAGCGGTCGTCGCCCACGGGGTCGGTCGCCGCAGTGACCGCCGGGAGGACCGCCGGGACGACCGTCAAGACCGCCGGGAGGACCGCCGAGACCGGCGCTGATCCGAGCCTCACTGCCGGTCCGGGACGGCACACGCTCCCTTCGGCCGCCCGGATGCCGAGGTCGGCCAACGACCGCTATGGGTCCGGGAGCCGGTCCTGAGGGCGCGGTCGCGCAGGGTACGGTCCGTGCCGGTCATCCACCGGCCGGGCCGGTGCAGCGCAAGCCGATGTTGCCGGTGGAGGAGTTAGGCGTGTCGGACATCCGGGCGGGACCTCGCGGGGGCCGGTGGCGCGCCCGACGGTGTGGAACCGGTCGGCCGTCCACTCCCATCTCAGAGGCCGCCGGTCAGCAGTTGGTCGGTATGAGTCCCGAAACACCTGGGGACAGCTGACCGAAGTTGCGAACGGTTGTAGGCTGCCGGGACCGCCCTTGACCTGCGGGAAGCAGGCAGGGAGCAGACATTTTGCGAGCTTCTTCATGTTTCGCACCATGTTCAAGTCCCACATCTGGCATCCGGACGTTTCCGCAGGTCACGGCGGTACCGGTGGGCCTCCGGTCAGCAAACGCTCAGCATCGGACCAGACCGTGTCCCGGCGATGCCGAAGCGGGGCGTGACTACGGGGCTGGTCCGATGGCCGCCTGGTCCGCACTGCAAGGCCCCGCACGGCAAGCCGGCTCGCCCGTGGAACAGGCCCGTTCATCAAGGCCCCGTGACTGGTCCAGGCCCATGCGCTGCCCGCGCGTACAGGTGCCGGCTCCGGGATGCTCTGGGGGGCACAGGGCTGAGAGGAGGGCCGCGTCACGCAGGGTCATGCGGTGCAGGGACGCGGGCTTCTCATGCGGAGAGCATCACACCTCTATTCCTGCGGTCAGCCTACGACAAGGAGCCATACCCGGCGGCCAGTCGAGGGTGGGGACCCGGAGCGCACCCCGGAATCCGTCGTCATCCAATATCGGAGGCGGCGAGATTTCCGCCATGGACAGCCGCAAGGTTGGTTGCCGGTCTCGTGCTGCAACGAGGTCGCAGCCGCCATGATCGGTGTGGTCGCGCACGGAGCGTACCGAGTGCGTGAACAAGCTCCACTCGAACGAGCACAAGCCAGCGAGACTGAGACCAGAATGCGGGGAAGACCAGGGGAGCTGCCGTGGATGCAGCGATGGAGCTGTTCAAAGACCTTGCTCCGGCTTAAGCGCCCGGGGATGTACAGCTGCTTCTCCCCTTGGAAGGGGCTGGGCGCCGAGGTTTCCGTAGCGATGTGGCTGCGTGCGTTGGCCGCAAGTCCATCAAGGAGGTCCGTCGCGCATGTGCAGGCATCCCATGCCCGGAAGTATCAGAAAGACCGCCCGCATCTTTGAGCCCGAGCGATAGAAGCCACTCTGAGCGGACAGGTGCTCCTCTCCTTGTCGCAGCAGGTTCTTCGTCTGCTGTGGTACCGGGGCTGTACCCATTCTGACCAGCGAGAACGCAAGCGGTTGCCCGCACTCGGCGGTGTGTTGGTCCGGTGCTGGTCCGGATCTTGGTCTGACGTGATGTTGCACGGGCTCCCCCTGTGGCTTGGTCGGTGGTGCACCGGGCCGGGTCGCAAGCTTCCGCAGCTCTGAGCGCCCTTTCCGGCCGAACGGGGACCGACCGGCAGCGGCCCCGGGCGGTGTGGGCATGTTCGCGTTTGGGGAAGGCAGGTCCTCACACCCATCGAGTTCGCACTTCAGCTGTTCGTCGGCCCCATCTGTTGATGCGGCGCCCAGGTCTACGAACCGGATCACCAGGCGGTTCGAGGAACATGCATGGCGGTCGTGATGAGCCCGTACCGGACCATCCATCGGCCGCGGAAGCAGTCCGTGGGCAGGTTGCCGACGACGGGTGCCGGTACCAGCGGCCGGGCCTGGCATGTGCCGGCCGTGAGATCGAGTGCCACTTCTGCCTCCCGGAACTCCAGTTCGCGGCCGGTCAGCGGGTACCACGTCTTGAAGGTGCTTTCCTTGATGCTGAACAGGAGCCGGTCCCAGCGCACTTCGGGGCGCTGGACGGTCAGTGAGCGTACCCAGAGGCGTTCTGCCGGTGTGGCGATCGAAGCGAGGAGGCCCTCGGGAAGAGGCACGTTCGGCTCCGCGTCGATACCGAGCGCGCCGACGTCCTGCGTACGGGCCACGGCGGCCGCACGGTATCCGGCGCAGTGGGTGAGGCTGCCGACCAGACCCGGCGGCCATCCCGGTGCTCCTCGGCGGCTGCGCGTCAGCGGAGCCGGCCCATGTCCCAGGCGGGCCATGGCCCGCCGCGCGCACAGGCGTGTGGTGGCGAACTCACGCTGACGTCCAGGAGTCGCCTCGGCGACGGCCTCCGCCTCCTCGGGGAGGAGTGCGGTCTCCGGCACCCAGACCTGGTCACCGTAGACGGCCTCGACGACGACCCCGGCCGGCACGATCCGCTCGATCACGTGACTGCCTCTCTCGACGGACTGCGGCTGACCGCCCACGCTACGGGCGGTGAGGCGGCGCGCGTGGGTCCGGCCCCGGCTCTGGGGTGCGTGCTGGGGGTTCTACCGGGGTCTGCGCACTCGGTGTCGGCCAGGCTCGTGACCGACACGCGCCCGCGCCCGAGACCGCCGCTGCCGCGGCGCTGTGACCGGACGCGCGCCGATCCGAAGGGAGTAGCAAAGTCTCATGCCCCGGCCCCGCCTCACCTGGTCCAGCTTCCGCACCCACATGATGTCGTCGCGCACCCGCTACCTGGTCTATTCGGGTGGCTGCCTGATCTTCTCCGCGGGTGCGGCCTGTTTCATCCGATCGGACCTCGGAACCGATCCACTGGACGTGTTCGCCCTGGGTCTCCTGGGGCACCTGCGCCTCACCATCGGGATCGCCCAGGCACTCGTCGCCGCAGTCTGCATCGCCGTCTGGGCCGTATGGAACCGGCGGCCCCCGGTCCTCTCCCCGTTCATCACCTTCTTCCTCTGCGGCAGTGTGATCGACGTGCTGCGCGCCGTGGACGCGGCCGGGTATCTGCCCGTGCCCCGCACGGTCCTCATGCTGACGGGTGCGCTGCTGTGTACGTACGGCTCGGCCCTGATCATCATGAGCGGTGTGGGTATCCGCGCCATGGACCTGGTCGCCATCACCATGACCCACCGGTGGCGCTGGCCGTTCTGGGTTGCCAAGGGGAGCCTGGAGCTGGTGCTGCTCGGTGCCGGGTACCTCCTCGGGGGACCGGTGGGCGTGGGCACCGTGTGCTTCCTGGTGTGCGTCGACACACTGATCCAGCCGTGCATGCGGCTCAACGCACGATTGTTCTCGCTGGCCAACCACGGCCTCGAGAAGCCCGTGGGTCCGCGTCCGGCCTTCCGTCCGACCCTGATCCGATAGGCGCTGTCATGGATCTCGTGACCGAGAACGCCGAGAAGTGGGTGCTGCGGCCGGTCCGCCGACGGGCCGGCCGCATCCGGCTGCTGTGCCTGCCGTACGCCGGGGGGAGCGCCGCGGTCTTCCACGGCTGGGGCGACCTGCTGCCCGAGGCGGTCGAGCCGTGGGCGGTCAGGCTTCCGGGCCGGGACGCGCGCATGGGCGAGCCGCCCGCGACCGACCTGCGAACGGTGGCCGCCGAAGCCGCCGAGGCCGTGGCGGGCCTGCTCGGGGACGAGCCGTTTGCGCTGTTCGGGCACAGCCTGGGTGCCTACTTGGCCTACGAGATGGCCCGCGCCCTTCGCGACAAGTGGGATCTGCACCCTTCGCTGCTCGCCGTCTCTGCCTCCCACACCCCACAGGCGCGGGTCCGCGCCGGTGCGCCGTTGCACCGGCTGCCGGACGAAGAGTTCCTGGAGGCCCTCGACACACGGTACGGGGCGATCCCGCCGGTGATCCGTGAGGACCGGCAGCTCCGAGCGGTCTACCTGCCGATCCTGCGGGCGGACGTGACGATGCTGGAGACGTACGAGTACCTGCCGGGCAGGCCGCTCGCCTGTCCGGTGCTCGCCTTCGGCGGCTCGGAGGACCGGGAGACCAGCCGCGCGGGCCTGGCGGCCTGGGGGGAGCTGACCGGCGCCGGGTCCTCGGTCGCCCTGCTGCCCGGCGGGCATTTCTTCCTCCAGCCGGAGCGGGAACGCCTGCTCTCCCTGCTGGCCCCGGAACTGCTGCGGACCTTGGTTCCCTGAGCTCGGACAGAACGAGGCCCCGTCAGCCGCCGCTGACGGGGCCTCACCGCTTGATCAGCGGCGTTCCGCGGTGATGAGCACGTAGCCGAGGCCGGGCGTGTAGAAGGTGTTGACCTCGGGGTCGAGCATGGCCTTGACCACGTTTTCACCGGCGATCCGCACCCACTCGTCGCGGTGCTCCAGCATCTGGGCGCGCAGGCTGACGCGTACCGTCTCGGGCACGAGGATGTGCGAGGTCACGTCCTCGATGTCGACGACCGTGAAGCCGGCCTCTTCGAGCAGCGGTCCGTACTCGTCGAGCCGGATGGCCGTGACGAGGGGGTGGATTTCCGACCAGTCCTTCTCCGGCTCGCGGAACATGTCGGCGATGGCGAGGCGGGAGCCGGGACGCAGCACCCGGGCGGCCTCCCGGAGCGCCTGCGCCTTGTCGGGCATGTGGATCAGCGACTCGAAGAGCCACGCGGCGTCGTACGAGCCGTCGGCGTACGGGAGCTTCATCGCGTCGGCGCGCTCGAACCGGACCCGCCCGGCGACTCCGAGTTCCTCGGCGCGGGCGGTGGCCCGCTCGATCTGGCGCTTGCTGACGGTGATGCCGACGACATCGGCGGCGGCCGCCTGGGCGAGACGGAAGGCGGGCTGGCCGATTCCGCAGCCGATGTCGAGTATGCGCTGGCCGGTTTTGGGAGCGAGCCGGCGCACCATGAGGTCCGTCAGGTGCGCGGTCGCCTCCTGGAAGGAGGATTTCTCGTCTCCTTCCGGCCAGTATCCGACGTGCAGGTTGCTGTCGCAGATCCGGGCGTGGAACTCGCTGAACTCGTCGTAGAGCTCGGCGACTTCCTCGGTGTTGGACTGCGGTGTCGAGTTCATGTGCGGTGTTCTCCCTACTGCCCGAATGGGCTGGTGGATGGTGGTCTGGTTCTGCGGATCGGCCGGTTCAGTGCTCAGCGCCGGTCGTAGTACCAGGTCATGGGGCCTGCGGAGGCGGGCTCGGCCTCCGGCGGGGCGAAGCGGTGGCGCAGTGCGTCCAGGGCGGGCAGCGCCGCCAGGACGGTCTCGAACGGCAGACCGAAGTCGACGAGGCAGGCGATCTCGTCGACGCCGGTGGAGCGCAGCCGCTCCACGGTGGCCGCGCACTTGTCGGGCGTCCCGAGCAGGGAGCGCCTCCGGTAGTAGTCCTCGGCCATCAGCTCGGCGAGCCCGTCCTGTTCGGCCGGGTCGGTGCCGCGGGAGGAGCCGCTCACCTGGTCATCGGCCCGCTGCTGGGTCATGAAGGACGCGAGGTAGTTCTTCACCGGGCCGCGTACGGTGTCCCAGACGCGGTCCTCGTCCTCGCCCACATACGTGTGCATGCCGATGGTCACGATGCCGGTCCGCGGGTCGTGGCCGGCCTCCTCGCGGGCCGCCCGGTAGCGGGCGATGTCCTCTCCGAGCTTCTCCCAGCTCGTCAGCAGCGACAGCACGTTGAGGCCCAGCCGGCCCGCGTCGTCCCAGGTCTGCGGGTTCGAGGTGTGCACCAGCCACAGGGGGAGTTCCGCCTGGGCGGGCCGCGGGTAGGTGCGGACCTCCAGCTCCCGCCCGCCGGGGCCGGCGAAGGGGACTGTTTCCCCTCGCCACAATGCGCGGAGGGTGGAGATGTGCCGGAGGGTGTGCTCCCGGCGGGTCTCGTAGTGCTCGGGGTAGAAGACGAAGTCGCCCTGGTGCCAGCCGGTGGCCACGCAGACCCCTGCCCGGCCCCCGGAGAGCTGGTCGACGAGCGACCACTCCTCGGCCACCCGGACCGGGTGGTGGTGCGGGAGCACCACGCTGCCCGCTCGGATTCTCAGATTCCGGGTCGTGACCGCCAGGGCGGCGGACAGGACGGCCGGGTTGGGGAAGCTCCCCCCGAACTCCTGGAAGTGCCTCTCGGGGGTCCAGATGGCGGTGAACCCCCGCTCGTCCATGAACCGGGCGACGTCGAGGACGAACCGGTAGCGCTCGCCGAAGTCGTACCGGTCGTTGGCGGAGAAGAAGTAGACGCTGAAATCCATGGCTTCCTTACCTGCCCTGCTGCCTGGTGCCGCCCAGGCTCGACGGGTAGAGCGACGCGGGGAAGAGGCTGGCGGGGAACCCGCCCCCTTCCAGCAGCGGCGACAGCATCCCCGCGATCCGCGCGAGGTTTTCGTTGTGGGCGATCGTGTGGTGGTCCGCCCGCATTTCGTGGATGACGATCCGGTCCCCGACGAAGCCGGCGAACCCGTTCGACTTGTCCTTGCTCGTACGGGGCACGGCGGGCAGGTCGTTGTCGTTGCCTTCGGCCAGGAAGCCCTGGGTGGCGTGGAAGAGGGTGGTGGGCACGGGGGTGAACAGAGGCTTGGGCCGGTACTCCTGAAGCAGGTCGCCGTTGCGGAGCATCAGCTCGTGACGGACCAGGATCTGCCCTTTGATCGTCTCCTCGTCGGGCCGGGCCGGAGCGAGGTCGTGGATGTGCCGGGCGACGAGCCGCAGCTGCTCGTCGAGGCCGAGGCCGGTGAGGGCCGAGAGGCGGATCTGCTCGGTCACACCCCAGCGCTGGCACATCGCGTTGCCGAGCATGACCAGGGAGAAGGCCTCGGCCTCGACCGCGGTGACCGTGCCCCAGTCGACGCCGTCCCACGCATCGGTGCCCGGCATGATCGGGTCGATGGCGATCAGGTGCGCGACCTCCTCGCCCGCGTCCTGCAGTTGGCGGGCCATTTCGTACGCGAGGACGCCGCCGAAGGAGCAGCCGCCCAGCAGGTACGGCTCGCCGGGGAAGCGACTGCGGAGCTCCGCGACGTAGTGCGAGGCCATGTCCTCGACCGAGGTGTAGGCCCGGGGTTCGGTCTCGCAGGAGGCCGCGCCGAGCTGCTCCAGACCGATGACGGGCTTGCCCATGCCGAGATGCCGGGACAGGTAGATGGCGTAGCTGACCTCGCCGTAGAGGTTGTGTGCCCAGACGGATCGCCGGCCGTTTCCGTGCCGGTTGATGAACACCATCGGGGAGGAGGGCTGGGCCGTCTCGTCAGCGTCCCGGCCGGTGTTCCGTGCGTCGGCGATCAGCTGCACCGTGTCCGCCGAGGTCAGCAGCCACTCCTCGCTGTCGAGTTCGTGGATGACCGGCGGCGGCGCGATCCACCGGCCGAAGTCCGCCAGTGGGGCGTCGGCTCCGCGCACCGCCCGGATCACGAGGGTTTCCCCCGCACCGGTGACCGGCCGCGGCCGGTACTCGGCCACGGCCCGTGCCAGGGCCGTCCGCCACCGCGCCGCCGTCAGCAACCAGCGCTGCAAGACGGGGGCGGGCATGGGCGCATGCGCCTGGAGCAGCCGGGCGGCGGCCGCGACCCGGGCATCGGTGTCCTGTTCCGCGCGAGCGGGGACGGGCCGGTCGGCTCCCCAGGCCGCGGCGAACTGCGCGGCGACCGCGTCCACACCGGCGGCGGGCGTCTCGGCGGGGTGGTCGCTGCCCGGTTCGGGCGTGCCGAGCAGTAGCAGTTCGGCCACTTCCACGCCGCGCTCCGCGAGGGTGCGTACGGTCTCCGCCGCGACCAGGCCGGCCAGGCCGTGGCCGACGACGCGGCACGGTCCGGCCTCGTGCCGCTCCGCGATGACGGAGGCGCACGCCTGCGCGAGCTCCGTGATCCCGGCGCTCGTCGGTTCGATGCCGTCGGCGAACCCGGGGGCCTCCAGGCCGAGGACGGGGCCGCCCTCGGCGAGGTGGTCGCGCAGGTGGGTGAGCCAGGTCAGCTCGCCGGTGTCGCCGAAGAGGCAGTAGGCGGGCGCGCCGGTGGTCTGGTCCTCCGGGGTGAACGGCAGCAGCCGCGGGGTCGGGGTGAATGCCGGGCGCGGTGGGACCGGCGGGGTGGTGCTGTCCGGTGCGCCGTCCGGGACGGTGTCCGGCAGCACGTAGTTCTCGTCGAGGTGCGCGGTGAGGCGGTTGACGCTCGGGTGCTCCAGGATCGCGGCCATCGGGATGTGGTCCCCGTAACGGGCTTGGATCCGCTGCATGATCCGCATCGCGCCGATCGAGTCGACTCCGTAGGCGGCGAACTCCCTTGTGGGGTCCACCTGTTCCGTGCGGATGCCGATGCCGTCGGCGACGGCCTCGCAGACGTGGTGGCGGAGCTCGCCCGCGGAGCCGCCGGACTGCGTCGGCGCCGTGACGGACGAGGCCGTGGAAACCGACGGCGCGGGTCGGGCGGGCTCGGGGGCGCGGGGCGCGACGGCTGCCGCCGCAGAAGCCCAGGACGGAACCTGCACCACTTCGGCGAGGAGTCCCGGGACGGGGGCTGCGGCAGAGGGCCGCGGCCGGGGGAGTACGGGGGTGGCGGCCGTCACCGGAGAGGCCTGGGCCGGGGCCTTGACCGTCGGTGTCGCGGCGGCGGGACGCGCCGGCCCGGGAAGCCAGTGGCTCTCGGGCGCGAACGGGTAGCCGGGCAGCGAGGTGCGGTGCCTGCGGTTGCCTTCGTGCAGGGCGGCCCAGTCGACGGATGCGCCGTCGGCCCACAGGGCGGCGAGCCGTACCGGGTCGCCGCCGCGGGCGCGGTCCATGGCGTGGGCGAGTTCCTCGTCTCCGTGAGCGACTGCCTCCGGGGCCCCGCCGGTGCGGGCGGTCCGCACGCGCGGGTCACCGTCACCGTTCAGATACGCCGCCAATGCCTGGGAGAGTTCCCCGAGGCTCTCCGCGACCACGGCCACCCGGGCGGGCAGGGCGCGGCGGCCGGCCTGGAGGGTGTACGCGGTGTCCGCCGGGGAAGTCGTGGGCAGACCGCCCTCCCGTTCCAGGCACCGCAGGTGGTCCAGCAGCCGCTGGACCGACGCGCGCAGCCGGTCCTGATCGCGGGCGCTGAGGACGAAAAGCTGCGGTCCCTCCGCCATCCGCGCCGGGGGCGTGGTCACGGGAGGCTCCTCGACGATCACGTGCGCGTTCATCCCGCCGAACCCGAACGAACTGACGCCGGCCCGGCGCGGCTGCGGCTCCCCGGTGGCCCCGCCGGCCGCAGGCCGGTCCCACGGCCGAGCTTGCCCGACCAGGTAGAACGGCGAACCCGACGGCTCGATCAGCGGGTTCACGCGCTCCACATGGAGGGTGGGCGGGAGCATCCGGTGGCGCAGTCCGAGGATCACCTTGATGACGCCGGCGATGCCCGCCGCCGTCTCCAGGTGCCCGATGTTGGTCTTGACCGCGCCCAGCCCGCAGTACTGGACAGGACCGGATTCCGGTGAACCGAAGGCGGTGCACAGGCCCGTGAACTCGATGGGGTCGCCCAGCGCGGTGCCGGTGCCGTGCGCTTCGACGTAGGAGATGTCCTGTGGGCGCACTCCGGCCCGTTCCTGAGCTTTGGCGATCACCGCGGCCTGGGCGGCCGGGTTGGGCGCGGTGAGCGATGCGGAGCGGCCTCCGTGGTTCGTGGCCGTGCCGGTGATCAGGGCGTGGATGTGGTCCCCGTCGGCCTGGGCCCGGCCGAGCGGCTTGAGCAGCACCGCGCCCACGCCCTCGCCCCGGACGTAGCCGTCGGCGCGGTGGTCGAAGGACTTGCAGCGGCCGTCGGCCGCGAGCATGCCGGAGCGGGTGAAGGCCTCGAAGCCGGTCGCGCCGAGGATGACGTTGACGCCGCCGGCGATGGCGAGATCGCACTCGCCGGTCTGGATGGCCCGCACGGCCCGGTGGATCGCCACCAGCGAGCTGGAGCAGGCGGTGTCCACCGGTTCGCTGGGGCCGTGGAGGTCGAGCAGGAACGAGACCCGGTTGGCGAGGACGCTGTGGTCGTTGCCGGTCATCAGCTGGCCGTCGATGTCGGCGCCGCGCTCGCGGGCGAGTTCGCCGTACTCCGACGAGGCCACGCCCACGTAGAGGCCGCAGGAGCTGCCCGCCAGGTCGGCCGGGTCGTAACCCGCCTCCTCGACCGCGGACCACACGGTCTGCAGGAAGAGCCGGTGCTGCGGGTCCATCACACGCGCCTCGCGCGGGGTGATCTGGAAGAAGCCGGCGTCGAACAGGTCCACTCCGTCGAGGAAGCCTCCCCAGTACGGCGCCGTGCCGTCGCTGCCGGGGAATCGCTCGGACGGGGCCCGGGTGATGAGGTCGTGGCCCTGCGCGAGATGGCTCCAGAAGGAGTCCAGGTCGGGGGAGCCGGGGAACATGCCGGCCATGCCCACGACGGCGATCGGCTCGGCCTGGTCCGTGAACGCGGCCGGCCGACCGGGTGCGGCTGACCGCATGGCGGCCGGGACCGGGAGCGGAGGCGAGGCAGGGGCCGGCTCTGTTGAGGGCTCCGGTGAGGTGGGCTCGCCGGAGACCGACGGTGCGGTCTCGGAACGTGCCGTCGTCGCCCGTGCCTCCTCACGGTCCAGTTCTGCGATCAGGGCGGCCACGTCGGCGCACCCGTAGAGGGCGGTGGGACTGACGGGTGTGGCGAGATCCGCCGACAACCGGTCGGCGAGCTGCACCATCGTGACCGAGTCGAATCCGAAGTCGCTGAGATGGTCGCCGAGGTCGATGTCGGCGGGCGCGAGGTGCAGCAGTTCGCAGATCGCCGCGGTCACCACGCTCTCGGTCCGTGCCTGCCGCTCCGGCGCCGGCCGGACCGGGCGGCTGCTGGTGCGCCCGGCTGCGGTGGCCTGGGCGGCCGGGTCCGGCTGGGTCACAGAGGTCTCCTCCTGGTGGTCCGGCGACGCCCCGGACGGGGCGTCGGGTGTGTCGGCCGGCGGCGCGACCGGGAGCCAGTACCGGTCGCGGGCGAAGGGATAGTGGGGCAGCGCGACGATGCGCCGGGCGCCGTCGGCGCGCAGGGTCGCCCAGTCGACGGGCTCCCCCTCGGCCCAGGCCCGGCCCAGGGCGGCCAGCTCCGCTCGGCTGCCGGGTCCCTGGGGAGCCGATCGGGCGGGCAGGTCCGTACGCGGCGTGCCGGCTGCGGTGCCGGTCGCCAACCGGGCGTCGGGGCGGCCGTGGGCGTAGGCGTCGAGCACGTCCGCGGCCTCGGCGAGGCTGTCCACGACGGCCGCCAGCCGGGTGGCGAGCGGTTCGCGGCCGGTCCGGAGGGTGTGGGCGACATCGGCGAGGGCGAGCTCGGCCTCGCGGGTCCGCAGGAAGGCCGCCGTGCGGCGGGCGTGCTCACGAAGCCGGTCGGGTCGCCGCGCGGACAGGACGAGCAGCTGGGGGCCGGTGCCGGCTTCCGTCGACCGGGTGGCCGCAGGTGCTTCCTCCAGGACGACGTGGGCGTTGGCCCCGCCCGCGCCGAACGAGCTGACGGCCGCCCTGCGGCGGGCATTCGCGGGACCGCTCCGCCACGCCGCCGGTTCCCGGACGATCCGGAATCCGTCGGCGGTGGCCGGGCCGTCCTCGCCGATGGTGGGGGCCAGCGTCCCGTGCCGCATCTGTAGCAGCACCTTGGTCAGCTGGGCCACGCCCGAGGCCGCCTCCAGGTGGCCGGTGCCGGGCTTGAGGGAACCGATCACCAGCTCGCGCCGGGTACCGCCCAGATCGTAGGCCCGGCGCAGCGCGGCCAGTTCGACGGTGTCACCGACGGGGGACCCCGTCGCCTGGGCCTCCACGTACTGGATCGAGTCCGCGTCCGCCCCGGCGGACCGGAGGGCTTCCTGAACGAGTGCGACCTGGGCATCGACGCTGGGTACGGCGAGCCCTTCGGTCGGACCGTCCGCGTTGACCGCGGATCCCAGGACACAGGCGTGGATGCGGTCGCCGTCGCGCAGGGCGTCGGAGAGCCGCTTGAGCAGGACGGCACCGACCCCTTCGCCGGTGACCATGCCGTCGGCCGCGGTGTCGAAGGCACGGGCGCGGCCGTCGCGCGACAGCATCTTCGCCGTGGACAGGTCGAGGTGGTGACTCGGGTGCAGGATGACGTTCACCCCGCCGGCGAGCGCCGCCGAGCATTCGCCCCCGCGCAGGCTCTGAACGGCCAGGTGCAGTGCGGTGAGTGCGGACGAGCACGCGGTGTCGACGGCCATGCTCGGCCCGGTGAGGCCGAAGCAGTGCGAGACGCGATTGGCGATCGACCAGGCGGACGAGTTGGCCTGGACGCGGTGTCCGCGTCCCCACTGTTCGGCGGCGAGCAGCTGGTACTGGCTATGCATCACACCGACGAACACGCCGACGCGGGGCCCGTGGCCGCCGTGCGCGGCACGCAGCCGGGACGGCGGCCAGCCGGCGTCCTCCAGAGTCTCCCAGGCGGTTTCCAGGAAGAGGCGCTGCGCGGGATCCATCCGTTCCGCCTCCCGGGGGGAGATCCGGAACAGCAGGGGATCGAACCGGTCCACGCCGTCCAGGAAGGCCCCCCACCGGTGGTAGCTGCGGCCGGGGGCGCTGCCTGACGGATCGTGGTGGTCGGCCAGCGGCCAGCGGTCCGCGGGGACCTCCGTCACGGCACTGGCGCCGGCGAGCAGGTGTGCCCAGAAGGCCTCCAGATCCTCGGCCGCCGGGTACCGGCCGGCCATGCCGACGATCGCGATGGGCTCCACCTCCGGGACCGCCTGGGGCCGGGTGACCGGGTCTTGCGGCCGGGCCGCCTGCTCGCGGCCGGGCAGCAGGAGATCAGCCAGTGCGGGGCCGCTGCGGTCGATGAGCTGCCGGGCCATGCCTTCCACGGAGTCCCCCGTGAAGAGTGCCTCCTGGGGGACGGGGCCGAGATCGCGTTCCAGGCGCTCGGCCGCCTCCATGGTGGTGAGCGAGTCGGTGCCGTACGCGGAGAGCGGCGTCGCCGGATCCAGTTCCGCCGCGGGCAGCCGCAGGAGGTCGGCGTAGAGGGCGGTGAGGTGCTCCACCGTTCGCGTGAACAGCGGCTGGTCACCCGTGGCGCTCTCGCGTACGGCGGTCCGGGCGCCGGTCTTCCCCGGAGTGTCGCCCGGGGTGGCGGCTGCCAGGTCGGCGGGGACGGCGGGGGCCGAGGCGGCGGGGACGGTCGGAGCGGCCTGCACGGTCGTGCGCCAGGTGCCGCGCTCGGCCAGGAACACGTGCTGGCCGGCCTGTTCGTCGGTCCAGCCCGGAACCCCGTGCCTTGTCACCGCGGACATCCCCGCCTCGACCAGCAGGGCCTGCCAGCCGCCCGGGCCGATCAGCGGCGCGTGCGGCAGCCGCAGCTGCGGGTCCTCGGCGAGCCACCAGCCGTCCGTGAGCCCGAAGACCGGGGTGATGCTGTCGAGTACCCGGGTGGCCTCGTTGAGGACCAGGAGTGCTCCGGGATTCATCAGCTCGGCCACGTTGGCCAGGGTCCGGCGGATGTCCGGGGTCGCGTGCAGCACGTTCGTCGCCAGGACGAGGTCGTAGCGCTCGGCCGTACCGAAGCCCTGCGATTCCAGGTCCCCGGCGATGTCCAGGACCCGGCAGTCCACATAGGGGCGGCCCGCGGCGAATCCGTCCCCGGCGGCGCCCACCAGCGTGGGCGAGAGGTCGGTGCAGTGGTATCGGACGGCGTTGCCGAACCCGTCGAGCGCGTCGAGGACTGGCCGGGTCGTGCCTCCCGTGCCGGCGCCGATCTCCAGAATGCTCAGTGGTCGCTGCGCATCCGTGCCACGGGTGTCGAGGAGCGCTGTCACGGCCGTCCGGACGGCCGTGACACACAGGGCGTTGAAGTGACGGGTGCGTGGATCGTCGTGGTAGAGGGCGGCGACACGATGGTCCGATCCGCCGGGGAAGAGGACCTCCAGCCCGCGCCGGGTGCCGCTGAGCACGGCGGGCAGCGCGGCCGCGCAGTCGTCCAGCAGTTCCAGCACGGGGGCCGAGTGCGGGAACCGGCGGGCCAGTTCGGCGCGCAGCCGCGGCAACTCGTTTACCTCGTCGTCGTGCTGCGGGATCTCGTCGTCCACGGCAGCGAGCAGGGCCTCGTACAGCCGCTGCCGGGAGCCCGTCGCGGTGGAGGCCGGAAGCCCCGCCCCGGTCAGCAGCCCGGCCGAGGACAGCACACTACGGACGAGGCGGCGCCCGTAGGCGTCCACGGAGTCCAGGTAGTCCGAGGCGTACGGTTCGGCGCGCTCCGCCTGTTCGGCGCGGACCGCGGCGCGGACCGGATCGAGGACCGACAGCCGGGTCGCCGGTTCGGCCCGGTGGACGATGCCGGTGGCGACCGGGGTGACCTCGGCCAGCGAGCCGTCGGCCTTCAGCGGCGCGATCTGCAGTGCCCGGCCGGCCAGAGATGCGCGGAAAGCCCGGACTCCCTCGGTCGCGGACAGCGGAGCGATGCCCCAGTCCGCCAGGCGCCTGCGGTGTTCCTCGGTCGCGACGACACCCTGCTCTCCCCAGAAGCCCCAGTCGAAGACGGTGACCGGCCAGTGCAGGCGGCCGGCCATGCCCCGTCCGTAGGCGGCGAGGAAAGTCGAACCCGCGGCGTAGTTGGCCTGGCCCGGGTTGCCGGTGTGGGCGATGGCGGAGGAGAACAGTGCGAGGAAGTCGAGGTGTTCGGTGCCGAGCGCCTCGCACAGGGCCACCGTGCCCCGCACCTTGGGGTCGAGGGCCGCCCGGAAGGTGTCCTCGTCCATGCGGGCGAGGGTCCGGTCGGCCAGCCGGAACGCCGTGTGGATCACACCGTCCACCCCGCCGAACCGCTCCCGCATCCGGGCCACGGCGGCCCCGATCTCCCCGGGCTCGGTGATGTCCGCGCGCTGGTACTCCACTTCGGCCCCGGCGCGGCGCAGCCCGTCGAGCAGGTCGTAGGGGAGCTGGTCGGCCGCTCGTCGCCCGACCAGCATGAGCCGGGCCCCGTACGTGCGGGCCAGGTGCTCGCCGATGACCTGTCCGAGTCCGCCGGCCCCGCCGACCAGCAGGTAGCGTCCACCGGCACGCAGCGGCAGGCGGTCGGCGGCCGGCTCGCCGAGCTCGGCCGGTTCCAGCCGCTTGACCAGCCGGACGCCGTCACGCAGGGCGGTCTCGGACATCGGGGTGCCGGCGGGCTCCGCGTCGATCCGGTCCAGGAGCGCGTCCCAGCGGCCGAGTTGGGCGCACCGCGCCAGGTCGTCCCCGGCCAGGTCGATGCAGGTGGTCCGGAGGAAGGAGAGCTCACGGGCGAGCGTGCGGGTCAGGCCGTGGAGGGAGGCGGCGAAGGGATTGGCCACCGGCATGCCCTCGTCGACCTGCTGGGCGTCGCTGGTCAGTACGGTCAGCTGGGTGCCGCGCGGGCGGCGTGCGGCCAGCGCCTGGGCGAGGTGGAAGAGTGCGAGGGCGCCTTGGCGCTGAGAGGCCTCCAGATGGTCGAGATCCGTCGGGGTGTACCTGCGCTGTTCCACCCCGCCGAGGAAGTAGATCCGGCCCGGTGCCGGCTCTGTGGAGAGCAGGTCGCCGAAGGCCGAGGCGGCGTCGACGGCGGTGAGGTCGACGCGGTGCGCACGCTGCGCGTGGCGTGCGGCCAGGGCGTCGCCGAGGCCGTGGTCGTGGCCGGTGGTGAGGATCAGCACCCGGCCGGCGGCGTCGGTGCACTCCTGTTCTGCGGCGAGCGGGCTCAGTCGCCAGACGGGCCGGAAGTAGGGCACCTGCGACGCGCGGCCGGGACGGACGGCGGTGAAGCCGGTGAACTCCGCCAGCGGCCTGCCCTCCACGTCACAGAGGGTCACATCGCACCGGACGGTGCCGCGTTCGGCGTCGGCGGAGGTCAGACGTGCGTGGGCCCAGCGTGCCCGGCCGGTGGGGGCGAGCAGCCGTACGGCGTCCACGCCGGCGGGCAGCGTCGCCGGGCTCTCCCACGCGGGAGCGGCGCCGTGCAGGACGTGCAGGGCGGCATCGGTCACACCGGGCTCCAGCCACCAGCCGGTCCCGGCGCCCTCGGGCTGCTCCGCCAGTTCGGCCAAGGCTTCGCCCTCTCCTCGCCACAGCCGCCGGACCAGCCGGTAGGACGGTCCGTAGGAGAGGCCGCGCTCCGAGGCGTTCGCGTAGAAGGCCTCGCCGGACTCCTCCCGGGCACACCGGCCGACGACGGCCGACAGGTCCGTGGGCGCCGACGCGGCAGGCTGGTCGTCGAGGTGGGCGGTGAGGGTCGCGCGTATGGTCCGGCCGGCGGGCCCGTCGGTGACGAGCCGCGCCGTCACGGTGTCACCGGCCCCGGCGAGCAGCACGGTCGCCTCCGCGTCGGCCATGTCCAACGGGGAGCGCCACCGTACGTCGGTGAGCCGGGTGACGTGCCGGCCCGTCAGAGTGTGGGCCGCGGCCCGTACCAGTTCCAGCTGAGCGACTCCCGCGAGGACCAGGCGCCCATCGACGAGGTGGTCGGCCACCACGGCGTGCGCGGGGCTCAGCCGTACCGGGAAGGCCGTACCGTCGGAGGTTTCGGTACGCGGCCCCAGGGCGGCCTGCGGCCACTCGCCGCCGTCCGGAAGGGGGGCGGGCGCGGCCGTGGTGGCGGGCCAGTGGGAGGGTCCCGCGAAGGGGTAGCCGGGCAGGGACACGATGAAGGGGCGGCGGTCCGCGGGGTGGGCGGCGTCCCAGTCGATCTCCGCGCCCGTCACCCACCGTGCGGCCTGCTCGCTGAGGCTGCCCGCGCCCGTCGGCGCAGCCGGTGCGGCGGGGTGCTCCGGGCGCGGGGTTCCGGGTTCGGAGCGGCCGGTGAGCACGCCAGGGGCGTTCCCGTGTGCGGCGAAGCGCGTCAGCCGGTCCCTGAGGTCATCCAGGCTCCGGACGACCGTCGCGAGCCGGTGCTCCAGAGCGTCGCGCCCCACCCGAAGGGTGTACGCCATGTCTTCGAGTGCGGCGCCGCGGTGCGTGGAGAGGCGGCCGGCCATGGCGGCCAGCTGTTCCGGGGTGCGTGCGGACAGCAGGATCAGGTGGTCCCCTCCGGAATCCGTGCGCTGGGTCTGCGGCCGGGGGGTGAACTCCTCTACGACGGCGTGCGCGTTGGCGCCGCCCGCCCCGAAGGAGCTGAGCGCCGCCCGGAGGGGCAGCCCCTGCCGCGCCGGGTGCCAGGGCTCGGCGGTCCGCTGCAGCCGGAAGGGGGACCCTGCGAAGTCGATCCTGGGGTTGGCGGGTTCGCTGTGCAGGGTGGGGGCGAGCGTGCGGTGCCGCAGCTGGAGTACGACCTTGGTCAGGCCCGCGATCCCGGCGGCCGCCTCCGCGTGGCCGATGTTGGTCTTCACCGAGCCCAGCGCGCAGAACTGGCGGTCCGTGGTCCGCTCGCCGAACGCGCGGGAGAGCCCTTCGATCTCGATGGGGTCGCCGAGTTCGGTACCGGTGCCGTGCGCCTCGACGTAGCCGATGGTGCGCGGGTCGACGCCGGCGCGCCGCAGGGCGGTCCGGATGACGGCGGCGTGCCCCTTCGGGGAGGGCACGGTGTAACCATTGGTCTTGCCGCCGTGGCTGATCGCGGTGGACCGGAGGACGGCGTGCACCTGGTCGCCGTCGGCGAGTGCGGCGGAGAGCGGTTTGAGGACGACCGCGCCGACGCCTTCACCCGGTACGAAGCCGTTGCTCCCCTCGCCGAAGGCCCGGCAGACGCCGTCCGGGGAGATCATCCGCTGCTCGGAGAGCATGGCGTACTTCATCGGGTGCAGGTTGAGGTATGCGCCGCCGGCCACCGCCATGCGGCACTCGCCGTGCCGCAGGCTCTCGCAGGCCAGGTGGAGAGCGGTCAGTGAGGCGGAGCAGGCGGTGTCGACGACGAGGCTGGGCCCGTGGACGTCGAGGACGTACGACAGCCGGTTCGCCAGGGAGAATCCCATCGAGTAGGCGGACACCGGATTGCCCTTGCCCCACTCCTCGGCGGCGACGAGCTCGTACGCCAAGCCGGTCGTCCCGACGAAGACGCCGACGGAGTGCCGGCCGTCTTCGGTGCGGGTGAGCCGGTGCAGCCGGGAACGCGAGTACCCGGCGTCCTCGACGGCCGACCAGGCCACCTCCAGGAACAGTCGCTCGGCCGGGTCCATCCGCTCCGCCTCGCGGGGCGCGATGCCGAAGTGCAGCGAATCGAAGCGGCTGACACCGGAGAGGAAGCCTCCCCAGCGGCCGTAGCTGGAGCCGGGGCGGCGGTCCCCCGCGTCGAACCAGCGGTCCTTGTCCCAGCGGTCGGCGGGGATCTCACCGGTGCAGTCGCGGCCCTCGGAGAGGGCCCGCCACAGCTCGTCGAGGTCGGCGGCCCCCGGGTAGCGGCCCGCGATCCCGACGATCGCGATGGGATCGTCCGCCGGGACTGACGGCGTCGCATCGGAGCTCGGCGGCGCCTGAGGTGCAGGTGACCGCAGACCGAGTGGCTGCGCCGCCTTCCGCTCCGGCGTCGGGGCGGCGAGGTCCCGCAGCGCTTCAGGGTGGTGGTCAGCGAGGTGGCGGGCGAGATCCGCAACCGTCCGGTGCTCGAAGAACAGGGTCACCGGCATGGGCCCGAACCGGTCCTCCAGGGCGACCGAGAGCCTCTTGACCATGACCGAGTCGATGCCGAGGGTGGAGAACTCCTGGTCCGCCCGGAGCACTCCGGCCGGTATCCGGGTCAGTTTCCCGACCAGGTCGATCAGGAAGGCCTGGGCCGCCTCGGTGATCGCCGGTGCTGTCGTGGTTGCGGCCGGATCCTGGGTGGCGTCCGGGCCGTGGGGGACCGGGTCGCCCGGGGCACCGGGGCGCCGTGCCGCGTCCTGGCCGATGCGCTGCGCGGCGAAGGAGCGGATGGCGGCCGGCCGGCCGTGTACGACGAGGAGCTCGGGCAGGCCGGAGCGCAGCGCGGCCACCAGGGCGGCGAGGCCGGTTCCGGCCGGCATCGCCGTCATGCCCTGCAACTTCTCCGCGGCCAGGCGGTCGTTCTCGCTGAGTGTCATGCCTCCGCCCGCCCAGAGCGGCCAGCCGACCGAGACCGTGGCGCCGGACCGCTCGCCGGACCGCACCCGGGCGGCCCGGTGTGCGGCGAAGCCGCCGAGGGCACGGCCGGCCGCGGCGTAGTCGCCCTGTCCGGGGTGGCCCAGATGGGCGGACATGGAGGAGAACAGCGCGAACAGCCGGAGCGGCTCGTTCCGGGTCGCCTCGTCCAGATTGCGGGCACCCACGAGCTTCGGGTCGAGCACCCTGCGGTGGGCCCGGGCCGGCTTGTTGACGATGTACGCGTCCTCGTTGACCCCCGCCAGGTGCAGCGCCCCGGTGACCGGTCCGTACTCGGCGCGGGCCAGTGCCACCGCCGAGGTCACGTCCTCGGCGCGCGTCACATCACCGCGAACGTACTGGACCCGGCCACCCAGGTTCTCGATACGGGCGAAGGCGGCCCGGCGGGCGGCATCCGGCTCGGAGCGTCCCATCAGGACAAGGCGCGCCCCGGTCCGCTCGGCGAGCAGCTCGCCGATCCGCAGGCCGATGCCGCCGGCTCCGCCGGTCAGCACGTACACGCCCTGGTGGGGCAGTCCCTCGGTTCCGGTGGCGAGCGGAAGACCGACCTCCGCGAGGGTGCGAGTCCAGCGGCTCGCACCGTCGTAGCGCACCTGGGCCGAGGCCGGTGGCGTCTGCGCGAGTTCTGTGAGCGTGAGGCCCACCGGATCGGCCTCCGCGGCTCCCACGGTCAGACCGACCAGGTGCAGTCTGCGGTCCTCGCGGGCGGCGACGGCGCAGAACCCGCCGAGGGCGTCCGCGGACTGCCCCCGGTGGGGTCCGACGGCCAGGCAGGCCACCGCGGGCCGGTTGTCCTGACGCCTGAGGATCAGTGTGCGGACCAGCGGGTAGACGGCGTCCAGGCAGCGTTCTGGGGCCGCGGCCGTGACGACCACGATGCGCTGCGGCATCAGGTCCCGTGCCGCCAGTTCCTCCCACAGCCGCGCCCATCCGGCGTCCTCGTCGACGCCGATGCGGTACTGCCGCTCGCTGTCCTGCGTCCATGCGCTGCCGGGGACGGCACGTACGGTGATCGCGTCGATCGGCAGGGGGACGGAGAGGGCCGCGTCCGCCGTGGTGTCGAGAACGACCAGGGCCGGCAGCGCTGCTCCGGTCGTGCGGGGGATCGGGCCGCCGGTCCGCTCCCAGACCGGTTGGAACCACACCGTCTCCCCGCTTTCGGGCACGGGCCCCGGGGAGGCCCCGCCGAGCCGGGCGGTCGCATCGGCGACCGAGAGCTCACCGCGCCGCACCTGCTCCAGGATCTGCCGCCTGGACACGTTCGGGTTCACAACGCACCTTCCATCAACTGTTCGACCTGATCGACTGTCATGCGGCCTTCGGTGAGCGCCCGCAGGAGCTCCGGCAAGACCTCGGTTCCGGATGTGGTCCCGGACGCGGGCTGGGACACGGTGTCCGCCCAGTACCGCTGCGGGGTGAAGGGGTAGCCCGGTAGCGGTACCCGGCGGGGCTGCCGGCCCTCCCGCCGCGGACGCCAGTGCGGTCCGCCGACGACCCACTCCCGGGCGGCGGCGTACGGATCGGCGGCCGGTTCGGCGGTCCGCCGGGCCTGGCCCGGCCCGGCCGTGCCGAAGACGATCCGGGGATCCGCCACCCCGTTCAGGTAGCGGTGCAGCAGCCCCGGCAGTTCGCCGGCGCCGGTGACCACCACGGCCAGGCGGTGGTCCATCTCGTCCCGCCCGACGCGCAGGGTGTGGGCCAGATCCGCCAGCGGGATCTCCGGGGCGCCCTCCGCCTCCCGCGTGCCGAGGAAAGCATGGAGTCGCTCGGCCTGCGCCCGCAGGCCCTCCGGTGCCCGGGCCGACAGGACGACCACGTCGGGCCCGCCGGGGGCGGCGGCGCCGACGGGATCCTGCGGGTAATCCTCCAGCAGCACATGGGCGTTGGTGCCTCCCAGGCCGAAGGCGCTCACGCCGGCTCGGCGCGGGGAACCCGAGGCGGGCCACGGGGTGAGCCGGTCCACGACGCGGAACGGACTGTCCTCGATCTCCAGCAAGGGGTTGGGCTCGCTGAAGTGGAGCGTCGGCGGGAGCATTTCGTGGCGCAGCGCCAGAACGGTCTTCACCACGCCGGTCAGTCCGGCGGCGGCTTCGGTGTGGCCCACATTGGATTTGACGGTGCCGATGGCGCACCAGGGGGTGGTGGGCTCGTTCTCGGGCCGCCCGGTCAGAGCCGCGAAGGCCTTGCGCAGGCCCCGCAGTTCGATCGGGTCGCCGACCTCGGTGCCCGTGCCGTGCGCCTCGACGTAGCCGACGGTACGCGGATCCACCCCGGCCTCCCGGTGGACGGAGGCGATCAGCTCGGCCTGCGCGCCGGGGTTGGGCATCATCAGCGAGTCCATGTGCCCGCCGCCACCGTGCGAGACACCGCTGCCGCGGACCAGCGCGTACACCGTGTCCCCGTCGGCCAGCGCCCGCGACAGGGGCTTGAGGAGCACGGCGACGGCCCCCTCGCCGCGAACCATGCCGTTGGCCCGCCGGTCGAAGGCCGCGCAGCGGCCGTCCGGCGACATGATGCCGAGCTGGCCGAGCGCCACGAACAGGTCCGGAGTCAGGAAGAGGTGCACTCCGCCGACCAGGGCCGACTCGCACTCGCCGGACCGGACGGCCCGGACCGCGCGGTGCAGTGCGGTCAGCGAGCTCGAACAGGCGGTGTCGACTGCTTCGCTCGGGCCGCGCAGGTCGAGCTGGTACGAGATCCGGTTGGCGATCAGGCAGTGGCCGTTGCCGCTGACGACGTGACCCTCGCGGTGGCGTCCGGCGCGCAGCAACTGCCAGTCGTAGTCGTGCGAGGTCGCACCGATGAACACCCCGGTGCGGCTGCCGCGCAGTTCGGAGGGCCGGTGGCCGGAGTCCTCGACCGCCTTCCACGCCGTCTCCAGCATGATCCGCTGCTGCGGATCCATCAGTTCGGCTTCCAGCGGTGTCATGCCGAAGAAGCCGGCGTCGAACCGGTCCACCCCGTCGATGAAGGAGCCCCAGCGGCTGTTGACCTTCCCGAGGGTGCGGTGCGGGTCTCCGAAGACCTTGCGCCAGTCGAACCGGTCCTGGGGGATCTCCGTGACGAGGTGGACACCGTCGCGCAGGTTCCGCCACCAGGCGTCCAGGTCGGGGGACTTGGCGAAGCGGCCCGCCATGCCGACGATGGCGACCGGGTCGTCCACAGGCGCGGTGGGTGAGGCTGAGGCCGGTGCGTTGCCGTGCTCGGGCTCCGGTTCGGGAGCCGCTGCCGGCGTCGCCGGCGGCGTCGGCGTCGGTTCCTGGGCGGGCACAGGGGCGTTCGCGGCCAGGTAGTCGGCCAGCGAGGCGATCGTCGGGTGCTCGTAGAGCAGCACCTTGGGGAGCTTGCCGAATACCGGCTCGAGACTGCGGACGAGCTGGATGGCGCTGAGCGAGTCCATGCCGAACCGGTCGAAGGGCGCCTCCGCGTCCACGCCCTCCGTGTCGATGCCGAAGAACCGGGCGAAGAGCGGGCGCAGCCGCTCCCGGATTTCCGCGGCGGCGTCAGCCATGGCCGTCGTCTTGCCCGGAGCCGTCGGGACGGGCCCGGCGGCCGGCCCGGTCGGCATGAGCCGGGGCACGGGCGTTGTCACGTCCGGTACCTGGTCAGCGCGACCAGCCTCTGGCGCCGCGTTCTCCGGCGTCTGGCTGAGCAGCACGGCATTGTCGAACTCGTGCTCCTGAAGGTCCGGTGAGCCGAACGCCCACGTCCGCGCGAAGCCTTGTGAGTCGAGGGCCTTGCGCCACCCGGCCACGTCCAGGAACGGCGAGTGCGGCAGGCGTGCCTCGGGGTCGGTGGCGGCCCAGTAGCCCGGCAGCGGTCCGATCATCGCGGTCATGCAGTCGTGGTTGCGGACCAGCTCCTCCAGGACCAGCACACCACCGGGAGCGAGCAGGCGCCGGATGCGGGCCAGGCTGTCGGCCATGGTGCGGGTCGCGTGCACCGAGTTGGCGGCGACGACGATGTCCGCGCTCGCCGCGGCGAAGCCCTGCGCCTCAGGATCGGTGTCCAGGTCCAGTACCTTGCACACGAAGCGCACGGGAGTGGCCGAGAAGCGCTCGCGGGCGGCCGGAAGGAAGGCCGGGGAGACGTCGGTGAAGGTGTAGGTCACCGCCTCGCCCTGGTCGGCCAGTGCGTCGAGCAGCCGGCGCGTGGTGCCGCCGGTGCCGCCGCCGATCTCCAGCAGTCGGACCGGTCGGCCGGGCTCGCGTTCGCGGAGCGCGCGGACCTGGCCGGCCACGAGGCGGGCCACGATCTCGTTGTGGTGGTCGGCCACCACGTTGCCGTCGTAGATCCGCAGCAGCAGGTCGGGGTGCTCGCCGGAGAAGAACACCTCCAGCGGGTCCACCTCGCCGGCGAGGACTTCCGGGAGCCTCGGCACGCACACGTTCACCAGGTCGAGCCAGGGCCCCAGCTCCGGGTGGTCGGCGGCCAGTGCCGCCACCTCCCGGGAGAGCCATTCCTGTTCCGCCGCGGCGGAAGCGGCGGGCCGGCCGCCGGCCCTGGCCGTCATCGGGGCGAGGGCGTCGGCGAGGCGGCCGTAGCGCGGCTCGTCCGCGAGCCGGGCCCGCAGCCGCTCGGCGGTGGGGAGCACGGCATCCGGCCCCGCCGCGAGCAGGTGGCGACACCAGCGGCGCAGCAGCTCGTCGAGGCGGTCCATGCCCTGCCCGGCGCGGCGCCCGGCAAATCCGCTGCCGGCCACGAACAGGCGTACCTCCTCGGCGACCCGCTCCGTTCCGGTACGGGTCGGCGGCGCCTCGACCGGTGCCGAGGCCGGGGCAGCCGCAGGGTCGGCGGCGGCCCGGTCTTCGAACCAGTACCGCTCGCCACCGAACGGGTAGACCGGCAGCGGCAGCCTGGGCAGCCGCTCGTCCGCCACGGGCAGCGGCACCTGCTCGCCGGCCACCCAGCGGCGGGCGGTCTCGGCCGATAGGCGTCCCTCCGCTCCGAGGAGCGTCCCGGAGAGCGGGCCGCCCGCCCGGACGCCGTCGAGGCGGTCGAGGAGCTCGGGCAGCGATTCCGCGAACACGGCCAGGCGACTGGGCATGGCCTCGCGTCCGAGGCACAGCGTCGCCGACACCTGGTCGAGCCGGATCTCGGGACGCTCCGCCAGGAAGTCCCGGTGGAGGTCGACCAGTTCGCGCAGCCGGTCCTCGTTCCTGGCGGAGAAGGGGAACAGCAGTGGACCGCCCACCGGCGGTCCGGGCTCGGTCGGCGTGGGAGCCTCCTCCAGGACGGCGTGCGCGTACGCCCCGCCGAACCCGAAGGAGCTGACCCCCGCCCGGCGGGGTGCACCGGGAGAGGCCGGCCACGGGACGGAACGCTCGTTGACGTACAGGGGGCCGCCGTCGAACGCGCAGTGGGGGTTGGGGGTGGCGTGGTCCGGCATGGCGGGGATGACGCCGTTGCGCATCGACAGCACGGTCTTGATCACGCCGACCAGCCCGGCCGCGCCCTCCGTGTGCCCCAGATGGGCCTTGGCCGAGCCGACGGCGCAGAAGCCGGTCCGGTCCGTGTGCTCCCGGAAGGCCGCGACTGCGGACTCCACCTCGATGGGGTCGCCGAGTGGCGTGCCGGTTCCGTGAGCCTCCAGATAGCCGATGCTCTCCGGGTCGATGTCCGCCTGCGCCCAGGCCCGCAGCAGCAGTTCGGTCTGCCGGGCCGGATGGGGGGCGGTGAGCGATCCCGCCCGGCCGCCGTGGCCGACGGCGACCGACCTGATCACCGCCTGCACCGGATCGCCGTCGGCGAGCGCCCGGGAGAGCGGCTTGAGCAGGACGGCGGCCACCGCCTCGCCCGGCACGTACCCGTCCGCCCGCGCGTCGAAGGTGTGGCAGCGGCCGGACGAGGAGAGCGCACCGAGCGCGGAACTGCGCAGGTAGTGCTGGGGGCTCAGGATCAGATTGGCGCCGGCGGCGAAGGCCATCGGGCAGTCACCGCGACGCAGCGCCTCCACGGCGAGGTGGAGGGCGTACAGAGAGGAGGAGCACGCCGTGTCGACGACCATGCTGGGCCCGGTCAGGTCGTAGACGTACGAGGGCCGGTTCGCCGCCATGGCCACCGAGGTGCCGGTCACGTCGTGCGCGCCCATCTCCCGGCGGCGGGCGGTCATCTCGTCCTCGTAGTCGCTGAAGCACTGGCCGATGAAGGTGCCGGTCGCCGAGCCGCGTAGCCGGCCCGCGATCCCGGCGTCCTCCGCGGCCTCGTAGAGGACTTCCAGCAGCAGCCGTGCCTGGGGGTCCATGCCTTCGGCCTCCGCGCGCGGCAGCCCGAAGAAGGGGGCGTCGAAGCGGGCCACGTCGTCGAGGAAGCCTCCGTGGCCGCAGTCGGTGCCGCCGGGCCGTACCCCGGCCGGGTCGTGGTGCTCCGCGTGGTCCCAGCGGTCGGTGGGGACGGCGGACACCAGGTCGCGGCCGGCGGCGAGGTCGGCCCAGAGACCGGCGGGGCCGCGCGAGCCGGCGGAGCCGGGGAAGCGTCCCGCCATGCCGATGATCGCGATCGGCTCGTCGGCCTCGCGGCGGCGGACCGCGGGGGCGGCCGGAGCCGTGGGACGGGTGGAAACTGCCGTGGTGGCCCCGCCCTCGGCGGCGAACGCCGCGGTCACGGCCTCCCGGTGCTCACCCGCGAGGTACGCGGCCAGGCTCCCGATGTCGGAGTGCCGGAAGACGAGGGTGGCCGGAAAATCGACCGTGAACCGGTCGGTCAGCCGTCGCACCAGCTCCACCATCTGTACGGAGGTCAGGCCGAGCTCCATGAACCCGGCGCCGTCCACCACGTGGTCCACATCGAGCAGTTCACGGACCTGCCCGGCCAGCCAGATACTGGTGCGCTCCAGCAGACCCACCCGGTCGGCGCCCGAACGGTCACCGCCGGCCGGGCCAGGCCCGGGAGCAAGGTCCAGGCGGCTCTCCAGCCGGTTGCGGTCGCCCCGGAGGACGACGACCTGGTGCTCGCCGGAACCCAGTGCGGTCTCCAGCGCGGCCAGGGCATCCGCTGTCTCCAGCGGCACGGCTCCGAGCCGGCCGAGCACCAGGTCCTCGGCGGCGGGGTCGATCCGCATCCCTCCGTCGCGCCAGAGCGGCCAGTTGACCGACAGGGTGCGCCCGTGCCGTTCACCGGCCCGCCGCTTCTCCTCCCGCCATGCGGCGAAGGAGTCGAGGTGGCGGTTGGCGGCGGAGTAGTCGGTGGCGCCGGGGTTTCCCAGTACCGACGCGACGGACGAGTACAGCAGCAGGTAGTCGAGCTCTTGCGAGCGCGTCGCCAGGTCGAGGCTGACCGCTCCGCGGATCTTGGGCGCGAGGACGCGCTCGGCCGCCTCGCGTCCCTTGTCCACCAGCAGGGCGTCGTCGACCACCCCCGCGCAGTGGACCACCGCGGTGAGCGGGCCGAATCGGGCGGTCGCCTCGGCCACCGCTCGCGCGGTGGCGTCCCGGTCGGTGACGTCGGCGCGGAGGTAGAGCGCCCGGCTGCCGAGCTCCTCCAGTACGGCCACGGCCGCGTCGGTCTCGGGGCCCGGCGCCGAACGGCCGAGCAGTACGACGGCCCCGGCGCCCCGGGAGGCGAACAGCCGCGCCGTGTGCAGGCCGAGACCGCCCGCTCCGCCGCTGATCAAGTACGTACCACCGGGCCGGACGAGCGGCACGGCGTCCTCCGCGGCGGCGGTGCGGAGCGGCTGGAAGGCGAGCACGGACCGGACCTCGCCCGCGTATCGGACCTCCGGGGCCAGGCGGTCGCCGGCGGAGCCCGCCGCCGCTGCCTCGGCCAGGAGCGCCGTCACAGGGGGCCGGGCCACGGCGAACCGCACGGCTGACAGGGCCAGTTTGGGCTGTTCCTGCCGGACACTGCGGGCGAGCCCGCCGACGGCGGCGTGCTGCGGCCGTTCGGCCCGGCCCGTGTAGGCGTACACGATCGGCAGCGTCGCGCGGCGGCCCACGGCCCAGGCCCGGCAGAGCAGGAAGGCGGAGAGCAGGCCGCCGGTGTCGGCCGGATCGGTCTCCTCGGCCGTGTGGAGGCCCCACAGGTGCAGGACGGCGTCGGGTTCCGCGCCGTCCTCGCGCAGGGCGGCAGCCAGCGTGGCGTAGTGCCCGCCCTCGCTCGGGGAGACCTCGTACAGGTCGGGCGTTACGCGGGCGCAGGAGACCCCGGGGCGCACCTGGATCACCCGTCGGCAGTGGGACCGCAGTTCGGCGATCCGCCGGTCGTCGGTGTCGAAGGCGACCACGACGCCCGTGCCGAAGGGCGAGCCGCCCGTGTCCGCCGCCGGGCGGGCCTCCCACCGGGGCGTGTAGAGGAGTGTCTCGGCGCTGCCAGGGGCCGAAGGGTGCTGTGTCGCGACCGCTGTGGGCCCCGGCCCGCCGAGCCAGTACCGCTCGCGCGCGAACGGGTAGGTGGGCAGGGCCACTCGGCGTCCCGTAGCGGTGTCCGGCCAGAGCGGCAGCGCGCCCGTGACCCATCGCTCGGCCAGGGCCTCCTCCGACAGTGCGGGCGTCTCGCCCGCGGCCTGGCCGGAGGCAGCGCCGGGACGTACTCGCCCCTGGTGCCACGCTGTCCGGGGCTTTCCCTTCGCCGTGAACTCGGCCAGGGCATCGGCGAGTCCGGCCGTGTCGGAGACCACCAGGGCAAGGCGGTGCTCCATGGCCCGCCGCCCGGTCCGCAGGGTGTGCGCAACATCGGCGAGGCCGATCTCAGGATGTGTCCGCAGATGGCGGGAGAGCCGCCCGGCCTGTGCCCGCAGTTGTTCTTCCGTGAGGGCCGAGAGCGGCACGGCGTACGGACGCCCGGTCGGCGCGGCGTCGACGTCCGGCTGGCGGTACTCCTCGACGATCAGGTGGACGTTGGCGCCCCCGGCTCCGAACGCGCTGAGCGCGGCCCGGCGTGGTACGGCCTCGCCGGTGACGGGGTCGACCGCCCCCTCCCAGCGCTCGGTGGCCTCGGGCAGCCGGAAGGGGGTGTTCTCCCAACGGATGTCGGGGTTAGCGGCGCCCGTGTCGCGGGCCGCCGGAACGGTGCGGTGGCGCAGGCACAGCAGGAGCTTGGTCAGCCCGGCGACGCCCGCGGCGGCCTCCAGGTGCCCGATACTGCGCTTGACCGACCCGATGGTGCAGAACCCGCGCTCGGCGGTGTCCCGCCCGTAGACCGCGGCCAGGGCCTCGATCTCGATCTGGTCGCCGAGCGTGGTGCCACTGGCGTGCGCCTCGATGTGGGTGATCGTCCGGGCCGGCACGCCGGCGTCGGCGAGGGCCGCGGTGACCACGCGCATCTGGGCCTCGGGGCTGGGCACCGAGAAGCCGCCGGTGCGTCCGCTGTGCCGTAGCGCGGACCCGCGGATCAGGCCGTACACGTGGTCGCCGGAGGCGAGGGCGTCCGCGAGCGGGCGGATCACGACCGCGCCCACGCCTTCGCCGGGCACGTACCCGTCGGCGTCCTCGCCGAACGGCCGGCACCGGCCGTCGGAGGAGAGCAGTCCGAGCTCCGCCAGCCGCAGGTACTTGTACGGGTGGAGCGAGAGGTTCACACCCCCGACGACCGCCGCCCGGCATTCACCGCGACGGATGCTCTCCGCAGCCAGGTGCAGCGCGGTGAGCGCGGCCGAGCAGGCCGTGTCCACGGTCAGGCTGGGGCCCTGGAAGTCGAAGGCGTACGACACGCGGTTGGCCAGCGCGGAGGACCAGGAGCCGGCGATCTCTGGGGTCCCTTCCCGCAGTCGGTCGAGTCCATTGAGCTGGTAGTCGTTCCACATCACGCCGGCGAACACGCCGACGGCGCCGGCGGTCTGGCCCGTCAGGCCTTCCGGCGAGTGGCCCGCGTCCTCCAGCGCCTCCCACGCCGTCTGCAGGAAGAGCCGCTCGTGCGGGTCCATCAGCTCCGCCTGGCGGGCGGACAGGTGGAAGAACGGGGCGTCGAACTCCGCAACGCCTTCGCAGAAGGCCCCCCACTTGCCGTAGCTGCGGCCCGGTGTGCCCTTGCGGGAGTCCCAGTACGCGCGGTGGTCCCAGCGGTCGGCGGGTATCTCGGTGACGCAGTCACGCTCCTGTACCAGTACGTCCCACAGCTCGTCCGGGGTCCGTGCCCCCGGGTAGCGGCCCGCGAGGCCCACGATGGCGAGCGGGTCGGCCGTGTCGGAGGATGCCGGAGAGGGCGCGGCGGGATACGGCTGCGGCTCCTCGCGCGGCTCGGAGGTGTCGTCGCATACGGGCCCGTGGCCCTCGGCTCCCAGATGGTCGGCGAGCTTCCGTACGGTGGGGTACTCGAACATCAGCGTCGGGTAGAGCTCGGTGCCGAGCCGCTCCTCCAGGGACCGGGCGATACCCAGCAGGTCCACCGAGGCCAGGCCCAGATCGTAGAAGCCGCGGTCGGGGTCGACGTCATTCGGGGCACAGCCCAGCCGCTCCGCCACCAGCGCGGTCACAGCCGAGTGGAGGCCGGTACCGGACCGGGCGCCGGGCCTCGACGGGACCGGTTCCGGCGCAACGGGGGCGGCGGGTCCCGTAGTGGTCGGCGCGAGCAGACCGGTGATCAGGTCTGCCGACCGGATCCGCTTCGCGCGGAAGCCGGTGAGGCGCGCGGTGACCGTGCCGTCCGGCGAGCAGATCTCCAGGTCCGCGTCGAACAGGTCGGCGTCCAGCCGCCCGCCGACCGGTCCGGGCACATGAACGAGGTTGTCCGCGCCGACCGGGCCGGGTGCGTGGAAGGAGTCGATGGAGATCGGGATGAAGGCGTGGTCGGCGGCGCTGCGCTGGCCGGTGTCGAAGAGCACCATCGGCACCAGCGTGGCGAAGTCCAGTACGGCGGGGTGCGCGTGGAAGTGGTCGACGTACGGCTCGGCTTCCGGTGCCAGCCGCATCCGGGCGAGTGCGTGGTCCTCCCCGACCGTCACGCTGCCCGACGCCTTCATGAAGCCGCGGTGGTGGATGTCCAGCTGCCGGACGAAGCCGTACAGCTCCTCCACAGCGACCGTGCGGTCCTGGGGCCGGCCGGCCAGTCGCTCGGTGGGGACGCTCCGGACCACGGGGTCGGTCACGGTGTGGAGGTACGCGCGGCAGTTGGTCTGCCACTCGCTCTCCGGAGCGTCGGCGGGACGGCTGCGCACGGTGACGGGCAGTCCGGTTCCCCCGATCCCCCCGGTCTCCTCACCGATCACCACTTCCACGCGCCGTCCGGCCTCGGTTCCGGTGATGGGAGCGAGGAAGACGATCCGGCGCAGCTCCACGTCTGCCGGGTCGATTCCGGCGCGCCGGACCAGCCGGAGGACGAGATCGAGCAGGAAGACTCCGGGCAGTACGGGCACGGAGTGCACGAGGTGGTCCCGCACGGCCTCGTCCCGGGCCGTGACGGTGGTCGCGGCCCGGCGGCCGGCGAGCAGCCCCAGAGCAGCATCGGAACGCTGCGAACGTCGGTTCTCCGCCATGGCTAGCTCAGGTCCTCCAGCTCGAACAACGGACGGGGTTGTGGGGCCGGGTGACCCGGCCGGGGACGCTCCACCCAGTGGCGCGTGCGGTGGAAGACCGGTGGCGGCAGCGGGACGCGCATCGCCTCATGGGTCTCGCGCTCGGCGGCGGTCAGCTCCCGGACGAGCACATGGCAGTTGGTGCCGCCGAACCCGAAGGCGCTGATGCCCGCACGGCGTACCCCTTGCCGGGCCGGCCAGTCCCGCAGCTCGGTGTTGGGCCGGAAGGGAGAGGACTCGAAGACGAAGCGGGGATTGGGGTGTTCGCAGTGCAGCGTCGGCGGCAGGGCCCGGTGCACCAGGGAGAGCACCACCTTCTGGAGGCTCGCCATCCCCGCGGCCATCAGCAGGTGGCCGACATTGGACTTGACGCTGCCGACGGCGCAGAAGCCGCGTTCGGCGGTGGACTCGCGGAAGACTTCGGTGAGCGCCTTCAGTTCGATCGGGTCACCGATCATGGTGCCGGTGCCGTGCGCCTCGATGTACGAGACGCTGCCCGCGTCCGCCGCGGCCTGGGCGAGGGCCTCGCGGACCACGTCCCGCTGGGCCTCGGGGTTCGGCGTGGTGAGGCCCATGGTGCGGCCGTCGTTGTTCACCGCCGTGGACTCGATGACCGCGAGCACGCGGTCGCCGTCGGCGAGCGCCGCCGGCAGCGGCTTCAGCAGGACGGCGCCGACTCCCTCACCAGGGACGAAGCCGTTGGCAGCCGCGTCGAACACGTGGCACGCGCCGTCCGGCGACAGGGCACCGGAGGCGCTCAGCGACAGGTAGGGGGTCTCGTCCAGGATCAGGTCCGCGCCGCCGACCAGCGCCATCTCGCAGTCGCCGAGGCGCAGGGCCTGGCAGGCCAGGTGAAGGCTCGTCAGTGACGAGGAGCAGGCGGTGTCCACGACCAGGTTCGGTCCGCGCAGGTCCCGGACGTGTGCCAGGTGGGCGGCGATGAAGTTCTGGTTGAGGCCGGTGGCGGTCGCCCGCCCGGGCCGGGTGATCCGTGAGGCGTAGCTGCTCGTGCCCGATCCCACGTAGACGCCGATCCGGCGTCCGGCGAGCTCGGCCGCGGTGTATCCGGCGTCGGCGAAGGTCTGCTCGGCGCACTCCAGGAAGAGCCGCGTGAGCGGGTCCATGTGGGCGGCGTCGGTCTCCGGGATGCCGAAGTACCCCGGGTCGAACTCCTCGACGCCGTCCAGGAATCCGCCCCACTTGCTGATGCTGCGGCCCTCCCGGGGTTCCGGCGAGTACAGGCTCGCCACGTCCCAGCGAGAGCGCGGGACCTCCCGCACCCCGGAGCGGCCGTTGCGCAGCAGCTCCCAGAACTCGCCCGTGGTGGCCGCACCGGGGAACCTTCCGGCCATGCCGACGACGGCCATGGGAACCACCGGGGGCGCGGCATCGGAGGGGCTGGAGCGGACGGGCCGGCCGGCGGCCGGGCGGGGGTCGGCGGTGGCCTGGGCGGGCAGGGTGCCTGCCCAGCGGGCGAGGGCGTCGTGGTGTCGCTCCGCCAGGTGGGCCGCCAGCCGGGCGACGGTCGGGTGTTCGAGGATGACCGACGGGTCCACCGGGGCCCCGGTGACCGCCTCCAGCCGGGGGACGAGACCGGCGATGAGCACCGAGTCGACGCCCAGGTCGGCGAAGGGAATCTCCGGGCGGATCGCGGCGCGGTCCAGCAGGGTCGCTTCCGCCAGTACCTCGGTGAGGTACTCGGCACAGCGCTCGGCCAGGCCGGCGCTCGGTACGGGGGTCGGTGCGGCGTCCGCGGCATCGGCGCCGATGCCCGCGCCGGGGGCGGTCCCGACGGCGGCGTTGGCTCCGCCCAGGAGCTGTTCAGCGGCTCCGGGCAGGGCCGCCACGGCGACCAGGCTGGTGTGCCCGGTGGCGGCCAGGGCCTGGTCCAGGAGGGTGAGCCCCTGTTCGCGGGTAAGCGCTCCGAGACCGGCCTGCCGGTAGCGGGGACTGGTGACCTCGCCCATGCCGAGACCCGCCCAGCTTCCCCAGCCGATCGCCAGGTACCGGGTGCGCGAGCCGCGTGACCAGGCCAACCCGGCCCGCTCCTCGGCGAAGGCGTCGAGCAGGGCGTTGGCGGCGGCATAGTCGCTGAGACCGCCCGCCAGCGCGGGCACGGTGGCGGAGAGCGAGGAGTACAGCACGACGAAGTCGGGTTCGTCCTGGGCCAGCGCCCGGTCGAGCGCCAGCAGTCCGGCGCCCTTGGGCTCCCAGCAGTCGGCGATCTCGGCGAAGCCCTTGTGGACGAAGGCGGGCGTGGGCGACACGGAGCCCGCGCAGTGCAGGACTCCGGCGATACCACCGAACCGGCTACGGACCTGCTCCAGGAAGCCTGCCAGCGCGGCTTCATCGGTCAGGCTGCCGGTGTGCAGGAGGACCTCCGCCCCGGCCTCCTCCAGTCGGCGGACGGCAGCGGTCCGTTCCCGCCCCCAGCCGCCTTCGCCGGAGCCGTCCAGCGGCAGCGGACGCCGGCCCGCGAGGGCGAGACGACGGGCACCACGCCGCACGAGGAGTTCGGCCGCGGCCAGGCCGAGTCCACCGGTGCCCCCGGTGATCAGGTAGGCCCGGCCGGGGTCGACCGGCATGCCGCCGAGACCTCCGGGCGCGGTGGTCCGCCCGTTGCCCGTGGTCCGCATACGCCGTACGTGCCGTACGCCGCCGATGTAGCGCACCTCGGACTCCTCGCCCGCCGTGCCCAGTTCACGGACGGCCGCGCCCAGGACCTCCTGCGCCTCCTCGACTTCGAGGCCGACCGCCCGTACGGCACCGCACTCCGAGCCGACGGCCCGTACCAGACCCGCCATCCGGGCGCCGCCGAGCCGGGCCGTACGCCGCACGTGCGCCACGGCCAGTTCCTCCGTCCGGCCGTTCCCGGCGAGGGCCTGGAGCAGCCCGACCCGTGCGGCCTCACGACCGAGGGCCGGCCCGCCGAAGGCGTCGACCAGGTCGACGACAGCCGCAGGGTGTCCATGGCGGGCGGTGATCTCCCGAGCGGCACGCACCCCGGCCCCGTGGTCGTCGAGGTCCAGTTCGTACTCGTGGGCGCCGAGGGAGGGAAGCGTGGAGGACTCGCGCAGCACGATCCAGTCCACGGTGTCCAGCCCCGCGAGCTCTTCGAGCAGGCCGACACCGGTGTCCCGGCCGAGGAGGAGCACGCACGGTCCGTGCGGTGCGCGCACCGGATTTGCCGAGGGTGCGGGCACCCAGCTGCGGGTCAGCAGTTGCGGCAGGTGTGCCGCTTCCGGCTGCGTCGCCGTCATGTCGTCGCCTCCGAGCGAGGGTCCGTGCGGGGTCGAGTGGTCGAAGGGATAGACGGGGAAGGGCACGCGGCGGCGGCCCGGCGCGGTGGGCCAGATGACCTCCTCGCCTGCCGCCCAGCGGCGCGCGAGCGCGTGCGGGCCGGAAGCGTCGGCACCTGACGCAGGGGACGGTTCGCCGTGGACCGTGTACAGGCCGGGCGTGTCCAGCCCGGCGAGGAAGGCGTCGAGTTGGCTGACGAGTTCCCCGCGGTTCGAGGCGACCGCGGCCAGCCGTACCGGCAACAGGGTGCGGGCCACGCGCGAGGTGTGGGCGAGGTCGGCCAGCCGGTACTCCGAGCCGGACAGGGAGTCGCGCAGTCCGCGCGCGTACTCCCTCAGCCGCTCCGGGGTGGCGGTGGAGAGCACCACCACCTCGGGGTTTCCCGGGTGGTCGGCCGGATCGCGGTCGGGGGCCGCTTCCGCCGGGGGCTCTCCGACGATGACGTGGGCGTTGGCCCCGCCGAAGCCGAAAGCGCTGACACCGGCCAGCAGGGGCAGGGGCGCGCCCGTCTCGTCCGTCGGCTCCCACGCCTCGGACGCCAGTGGCAGGCGGAAGGGGCCCCGGTCCAGCTCCAGGTGCGGGTTCGGCCGGTCGCCCGCCGCGTTCGGCGGCAGCGTCCGGTGCCCGATGGCGAGCAGCACCTTGATCAGACCCGCCATGCCCGCGGCCGACTCCAGGTGTCCGATGCCGGCCTTCACCGCGCCCAGGGCGCACCAGGGCGGGCCTCCGGGGGCACCGAGGCGGCTGAAGGCCGTGCGGAGACCGGCCACTTCGATGGGGTCGCCGAGCCGGGTTCCGGTGCCGTGCGTCTCGATCAGCGACACCGCGCGGGGGTGCGCGCCCGCCCGGCGCAGCGCTGCGGAGACGGCTTCGGCCTGGGCCTCGGGGTTCGGGGCGGTCAATGAGTGGGCCCGTCCGCCGTGGTTGACCGCGCTGCCGCGGATCACCGCACGGACCGGGTCGCGGTCGCGAAGGGCCCGGTCCAGCCGCTTGAGGATGACCACTCCGGCGCCTTCACCGCGGATGAACCCGTCGGCGCGCTCGTCGAAGGTCCAGCAGCGGCCCGTCGCCGAGAGCATCCCGGCTTTGCCGAGGGACTCGAACCAGGAGGGGGAGAAGAGGGCGTTGACGCCGCCCACCACGGCGAGATCGCATTCGCCCGTCTCCAGAGCGCTCAGCGCCCGGTGTAGAGCGGTGAGCGAGCTGGAACAGGCGGTGTCGAGCACCTCGCTCGGCCCGCGCAGGTCGAGCAGGTACGAGAGCCGGTTGGCGATGATGCTCTGGACATGGCCGGTGACCGAGTGGCCGGCCGTCTCCTCGCCGCTGCGGGCCAGTAGTTCGGAGTAGTCGGACAAGGTCGCCCCGACGAACACCCCGGTGCGGCTGCCGCCGAGCCGGCGCGGGTCGTGGCCCGAGTCCTCCAGCGCGTGCCAGGCCGCTTCGAGGAACAGCCGCTGCTGCGGATCCATCAGCCGGGCCTCGCGGGGTGAGATCCCGAAGAAGGCGGCGTCGAAGGCCAGGACGTCCTCCAGGAAGCCGCCGCGCGGACGGGTGCCGGTCCAGCGGCCCTCCGGCGCCTCGGTGACGAGGTCGCGGCCGGCCATCAGGTGGCCCCAGTACGCGTCGAGGCCGGCCGAACCGGGGAAGCGCCCGGCCATGCCGGTCACAGCGACCGGGATCGCGCGTTCCGGACCGGAAACCGGGGCTCCGGCGGCAACCGGAGCCGCCGCCTTCGCGCTCTCGGGCCCGGTGTCCGCTCCGGAGCCGGCAGGCTCGGTGCGGGCCACGGCGGCGCCCCGACGTCCCAGCTCCTCGGCGAGGGCCGTCAAATTCGGGAACTCGAAGAAGATCACGGGGGTCAACGTCAGCGCGAAGAGCTGGTTCAGCCGGTTGGCGAAGTCGGTGAACAGCAGCGAATTGAAACCGAAGTCTCCGAACTCGGCGGTGACGTCGATCTGTCTCACGGGCAGCTTGACGAGCCTGGCGGCCTCGTCACGGAGCCGCTCCAGTAGGACGGCCGGGCGATCGTCCGCCGGTCCCGGCCCGTGATCGGCGTGCAGGTGCGGTGCGGCTGGGGCCGTGGCCGGCGTGAGCGCGGTCAGCGCGCCGGCGATCCGCTCCTGGTCGCCACAGCCGATCAGTACGGTCGTACTGTCCAGGCCGAGTACGTCCTCGAAGGCGCGCAGGGCGGCATCGCGGCCGATGGCCGTCAGGCCGAGCGTCGTCGCGGTCAGCTGTCGTGCGGCGGCGGGCATGCGCATGCCTCCGTCCTCCCAGAGGGGCCACACCGCCGAGACGGAACGCCCGGAACGCAGACCCCGGGCGGTGCGCGCGGAACGCTGTTCGGCGAACGCGTCGAGGAAGCGGTTGGCGGCGCAGTACTCCGCCTGCCCGGCGTTGCCGAAGGTGCCGACGAACGAGGACATGAGCAGGAAGAAGTCCAGGTCGTCGTCGGAGGTCGCCTCGTCCAGCACCTCGCAGCCGGTCACCTTGGGTGCGAGGACCTCCCGGATCCGCTCCCCGGACTTGTCCCGGAAGGATCCGTCGCGCAGGACCCCGGCGGCGTGCACGACGCCGCGCAGCGGGCCGTGCTGCTGCCGGGCCCTGGCCAGGGCCTCCGCGGTCTGCCGGGCATCCGTGACATCGGCCTGGATGTACAGGACTTCACCGCCGTGCGCCCGTACGTCCGTACGGAGCCGGTCGATCGCGGCGGGAGCGGGTGAGCGGCCCAGCAGCGTGACGGAGGCCCGGCAGCGCTCGGCGAGCCGGGCGGCCAGCAGCCGTCCGACACCGCCCGCACCTCCGGTGATCAGGTAGTGGCCGCCGTCCCGCAGGACACGGTCGCCGTGACCGGCGGCCAGGGGCAGCCAGCGCCGTACCAGGCGCACTCCACCGTCCTTGCGTACCTCGGCCGGGCCGCTCCGTGCTTCGGCGAGGGTCTCCGCGAGGGTGGGCTCGGCACTGTCCCGCGCGACCTCGATCCGTACGGTCCGGAACAGCGGGGACTCCTGGGCGAGGGCCCGTCCGAACCCCGTGACCGCGGCGCTGCCGGGGTCCTCCTCCGTGGGGCGGCACAGGCAGACATAGGTGACGTGGCGCCCCCGGACCGCCAGCCGGGCCGCGGCGAGGGCGGCGTCCAGCGAGGTCGTCCCGGTGCCGCCGTCGGTGTCGAGACAGCGCCGGTCGACGACGATCAGGTGCTGTTCGCCGGCGGCCGGTTCGGGTATCCCGTCGGGGCCGGCCAGCAGCAGGTCGGCGCCGACCGCCCACTGCGGGGTCGCGCCGATGGCCACGACGGTGGCACCGGCCGGGAGACCGTCCGTGAGGGCGGGCTCGGGGAGCCAGTGCGGTGCGTAGTACGCGGTTTCGCCAGGGGATCCGAGCCCGGCGGGCATGGCGGGCATGGAGGACACGGTGGACGCTTCGGACACGGCGGAGGGCGGCTCCTCCAGCCAGTGCCGGGCGCGCCGGAACGGGTACCCCGGGAGAGGGACCCTGCGCTGCCCGGTCCCCGGCAGGACGCTCGGCCAGTCGACGCGTACGCCCTGGCACCACAGCCGGCCGAGCGCCGCAGGGCCGCTGCGCCGCGCGAGATCCTCCAGCAGGCGTACCGATTCCGTGCCGCCGTCGAAGACCTCGGCAAGTGCCGGGGCCGCGGCCACGCGCCCGAAGGAGACGGCCTCGACGGCCGCCGCCGCGGCCTCGATCCCGCCCGGATCCGAGTGGAGGCGGTCCAGGGTCTCCGCCAGATCGCCGGGGCCGGCGGCCAGGAAGGCGATGCGGCAGCCGAAGTGCTCGCGTCCGGCGCGCAGGGTGTGGGCGATGTCGCCGAGCGGGTTCCGCCCCTCCTCCGCCCGCACCCAGCCGGCCAGGCGGGTGCATACCTCGCGCAGTTGCTCCTCGTCATGGGCGGACAGCAGGATCAGTTCCGGGCCTGCGGGGGCCGGCCGCTGCTGAGCCGGGTCGGGGGCCTCCTCCAGCACGGCGTGGACGTTGACGCCCCCGGCGCCGAAGGAGCTCAGCGCGGCGCGCCGCCGCACGCCCTGGTGGTCGTGCCGCCACTCGGCGGTCTCCCGCTGTACCCGGAACGGGGTGCGCTCGAAGTCGATGTGCGGGTTGGTCTCCTCGGCGTGCAGGGAGGGAACCAGTGTGCCGTGGCGCAGCTGGAGCAGGACTTTGGTCAGCCCGGCGACGGCCGCTGCCGCCTCGGTGTGCCCGATGTTGCCCTTGAGGCTGCCGACCGGGACGCTGCCGGGCCGTACCGTGTCCCCGAAGGCCTGGGTCAGGCCTCGGATCTCGATGGGGTCGCCGAGCGGGGTGCCCGTGCCGTGTGCTTCGACGTAACCGATCGTGGCCGGGTCGACGGCGGCGCGGCGCAGGGTGGCGGAGATCAGGGTGGCCTGGGCTTCCGGGCTGGGCACGGTGAATCCGTTGGTGCGGCCGCCGCTGTTCGCGCCGATCGCCTTGATCACTCCGTAGACGTGGTCGCCGTCGGCGAGCGCGTCGCGCAGCGGACGCAGCAGGACCGCGCCCACGCCTTCGCTCGGGATCATTCCGTCGGCGCCCGCACCGAACGGCCGGCAGCGACCGGTACGGGAGACCATGCCGAGCTGCGCGTACTGGATCCGCCGTGCGGGATGAAGGATGAGGTTGACACCGCCGGCCAGGGCGGCCGTGACGGTGCCGCTGCGGATGGCGTCGCAGGCGAGCTGCAGGGCGACGCCCGAGCCGGAGCAAGCCGTGTCGACGGCGAGGCTGGGTCCGGTGAAGTCGAAGAAGTGCGACACCCGGTTGGCGATCTGGTAGAGGTCGCTGTTGGGGTAGCGGCTACGGCCGTCCAGTGCTGCGTTCGCGCTGAGCACGGCGTAGTCGGGGCCCATCGACGCGACGTACACGCCGACGTCGCGGCCGAGGTCCGCGGCCGTGTGCCCGGCGTCCTCCAGCGCGTGGTAGGCGGCCTGGAGAAAGAGGCGCTGCTGGGGGTCCATGGTCTCCGCCTCGCTGGGGGCGAGGCCGAAGAACGGCGCGTCGAACTCGTCGACGCCCTCGATCAGCCCGGCGGCGGAGGTGTAGGTCTTGGCGGGCCCGCCGGCCGGGTCCACGACGGACGGGCCGCCCCAGCGTTCCGCCGCGTCCGATATCGACTCGGTGCCCGCGAGGAGGTTCCGCCACAGCTGCGCGATGTCGGATGCGCCCGGATAGCGCCCGGCGATCCCGACGACGGCGATGTCCCCGGGCGCGGTACCGGCCGCCTCGATCTCCTCAGGTTCGATGACTTCCGGTTCGGTGTCCGCGCCCGCAGTGGCGAGCGCCGGCGCTGTCGCGGTGTCCGGTTGCAGCGCCTCGGCCAGCCGGCCCAGCGTCCGGTGTTCGAAGAAGAGCGTGGCCGGCAGCCTTCCGTACCGCTTTTCCAGGGCCACGGTGGCGTCGACGATCTCCAGGGATTCCAGCCGCAGCGATGCGAGCGTCGTGTCCGCGCTCATGCTGTCCGCCGGGATGCCGCGCAGCCGGGCCAGAACCTCGCACAAGGCCTCCAGAGCAGTGCCGGCCGTGCGGCCCGGCTCGTGGCGCCCGACGCTGCCGGGCGCACCGCCGATCCACCGGTGGAGTTCCTCGGCCCCCGTGAGATCGGCGGCCAGGCTGGTGAGCGCCGCCTGGCGAACCGGATCGGCAGACCGGGCGGAGGGCTTCGCCGGCGCGGTGGCGTGCCGGCCCGGATCCGTGCTCGCCGTGTGGTCCTCGGGCCGGAAGACGGCCTGGGCGGCCGCGTCGCGCGGGACCCGCCAGACGGTCGTGTCCTCGGCCGCCGGTGTGCCAGTGCCGAGAACGGTCTCGAAGAACGTTCGCACCGGGGTGTTCCGGGCCGTCGGCCGGTACACGGCCTCCAGCATCGCGGCGTCCCCCACAGAGGCCGCAGCAACGGCGGAGAGGAAGGCGTGCTCGACCCCACGGCCCAGCACCCGGCAGCTCAGCAGGAAGGTCTCCAGTACGACGGCGTCCTCGCCGGCCCGGGTGACGGCCGCTCCGACCAGCCCGTACTCCCCGAAACGGTCGCCGACTTCGGCCACCCAGCACCGCGCGCCGTCGGCGAGCAACGCCTTCAGCTCCTGCTCGGTCCTGCGGATCCCGGACAGGTTGAACTGGTTGGTGCGCTGGGTGAGCTGGGCGACCCGGGCGAGCTGTTCCGGCCGGGCCTCGCGCACGTCGATCCGCAGCCGCAGCCCGGCGATGAACTCCCCGAGCGTGGCGGCGGATCCGCGCAGCTGCGCGCGCTCGCGGCCGGCGCGGTACATCGAGGTACGCCGACGGTCCTCGTCGGTGACCGCAGGCCGGTCGAAGGTCCACAGCCGGTCGAGGAATCCGGAAACCTCCGCCTCGTCCGAGGGCAGTGTCAGGGCCAGTACGTCCGGGCAGGAGGCCCGGACGGCGGCGGTCTCCACCGGGTTGTCGTCGAGGAAAACGACGCTGTCGAGCCCCAGTCCGAGCTCGGCCGCGAGGGCGGCGATGTTCCCCGGCTTGGGGTTCCAGTCGATGCGGCGGGCCGCGATGTGCTCGGGGCGCAGCGGCATCTCCGGGTGGTGGCGGAACACCTCATCAACGTCGTGCTCGGAGTTCTTGCTGCTCAGGCAGATCAGCACACCCTGGTCGTGCCGCTCGACGGCCCACCGTTGGAGTGCCAGGTGCGCGTCGCCCAGCCGGATGCCGTCAGGGCCGTCCTCACCGCAGACACCGCCCCACAGGGTGTTGTCGCAGTCCAGGACGAGCACCTTGTACGGAGGCGCCAGGAGGGAGTGGACCGTCCGGGCGACGGTGGTGGCCAGAGCCGTCAGGGCGAGCGGGGTGTACGGGAGGTGGGCGTGTTCCTCCCGTGCCGCGTCGTGGTGTCCGTCCACCCGGAAGCCGCTGCTCCAACGGTCGCTTCCGGTGACATGGATGCCGTCGACGGGGCCGAGGGCACCGCGCAGCCGCTCCTCAAGGTGTGCCAGTTCCCCGGCCCTGGCAGCCACGGCCGGCGGCGAGGCCGGGCACACGACGACGGCCAGCGGCACCGCGATACGCCGCGCGCATGCGGTGGCCGCCGCGGTGAACTCGTCGACGGTACGGGTGCCTTCGGCGCCCTGCGGCCAGTCCTCCAGCCGGATCAGCACGGCATTGCAGCCGTGCGGGTTGGCGGAGAACGTGCTCCGCGGGTCGAGGAGTTCCTGGAACACCTGGCCGTAAGGGGTGAGGTACACCTCCAGGCCGAGCCCGAGCCGCTCGCTCCAGCGGGTGAGGAGCTCGCGCAGCGGGTCGGTGGTGAAGGTGGCGGCCACGGCGAGCAGGCCGCGGCCGGTGGAGTCCGTCACGGGCGCAGCGGTGGCGGGCACGAGGCGGACGGCGGTGTCCTGCTCCGGCGCGGCGTGCGTGCGGCCCGTGAACTCGTCGAATTCGTGCAGCAGTTCCACCACCGTGTCCGAGGGGCCGGCTGCCAGCCGGCCGACGATCGCGGCGGCCACGGGCTCGACGGGCAGTGCCTCGTCCGCCGCCGCCACGCTGTCGGCGAAGGAGGTGGCGAGCCGAGGCGGCCGGGCGATCAGCACGCGGACGCCGGAGTACTCGGCGGCGGCTGCCCGCACCAGGCCCTCGACGGCGCTCTTCCCGGCGGCGTAGTGGGCGAGGCCGCGCCTGGGCTCGCCCGCGTAGGCGGAGGAGATGGCCACGATCCGGCCGGCGGCAGCCGCGAGGTCCTCGGCGAAGGAGGAGAGCGGGGCCTGCGCCAGTTCCAGGGCACGCCGGACGTGTTCGCCGGCCCGCGCGACGGTCGCCGTGTGCAGGTCCATCCCCTGTGCGGCGGGGCCGGCGTTGAGCAGGAGCAGATCGATCGACCCGTCCTGTGCGTGGATCCGGTCCCGTACCTGCTCACACCACGAGGGATCGCCCACGTCGCCCTGGTGCAGCCGGATCCGCCCGGCGTCGGGGCCCAGCGAATCCGCCAGAGCCTCCGCTTCGGCCCGGCCGTGCCGGAAGGCGACGTGGACGGTGCAGCCGGCCACGGCCAGGGCCTGGACCAGCGCGGCGCCGAGGCCGCGGCTGCCTCCGGCGACGAAGGCCACGCGCCCGTCGAGGGACCCGGGGGTCACGCGTGCGCGGATCTGCGCGGGTGAGGGGGCCGGGACTTCTCGCCGGGCGAAGGCGCATATCTCGACACGGGCGCGCAGCCGTCCGGCCGCCACCTCACCGGTCAGGCGCACGCTGCGGAAACGGATATCGACGTCGGCGATCTCGCCCTTTGCCGCGAAGCCACGGGATGCAGTGGTCTCTTCGCAGGTCAGCTCGATACTGCTGATGAGTGCCGACCGGCCCGGCGCCTCCATGCCGGCAAGCTGGCTGGCCCAGGCCAGCGCCGCCGCGTGCTCGACGTCGATGCCGTGGTCGTTCAGACCGACTTCGGCGAGCAGTTCCTTGAGCCGTGCCCGGTCGGGACGGTAGGCCGAACCGATCGCGGTGCCCACGACCAGCTGCTCCAGGGGGGTCTGCGCGGCGGTGTCGAAGGCCCGGGCGCGCGCCGCCCGAGACGGTGCGGACCGCAGGGCGCCCGGCACGTACGTGATCTCGGCGTCGAGCAGCACCCGGCGGCCGTCCAGGATGCGGTACCGGGCTGCGTCCGGGCCGGCGGCCACCACCTCGCATGCGTACCGCTGCCCCGGGATGACCGGGCCGGGAAAGCGGACCTTCAGGCCCGCGAGTCGCATGCCCGGCCTGGCCGGTCCTGCGGCCAGGGCCTTCAGCACGCACAGCACGCCGTGGGCGACGGGCTCCCCGAACGGGGTACGGCTCGCGTACGCCTCGTCCACGTGCAGCGGGTTCAGGTCGCCGCTGGCCCTGGCGAACGCGTCGGTCTCCACTCGGGTGACACTCAGGGGGCCGGTGACGGTCAGGGGCTCCATGGCCGCTGCTTCCTTTCCACGTCTTCTTGATGCGGACCTCCCCGGACTCAGGGAGAACTAGAGGCCGACCGGTTCGCGGCGAGCCGCCCGGATGCGCCGGGTCAGGCCCGTCAGGACGGTCCCGGGGCCGATCTCGTGCAGCTGAGGATCCGTCTGGTCCAGGCAGTGGACGACGGTGTCGGACCAGCGGACCGGCTCGGTGAGCTGGCGGACCAGGGTTCTCGCGATGTCCCCGTCGTAGGGCCGGCCAGTCGTGTTGGCGATGACGGGGATCTTCAGCCGGGCGAGGACGAAGCCGCGCAGGAAGCGTTCGAACTCCCTTGCGGCCGGGGCCATCCAGCGGGAGTGGAAGGCCCCGCTGACCGGCAGCGGTATCACCGCGTCGGCCTGCTCCGACAGCATCGGGGTGATCGCCCGGAGGGCCTCGGCGGGGCCGGAGAGGACGATTTGGTCGGGGGCGTTGAGGTTGGCGATGTCGAGCACCGCCCCCGACTCCTCCAGGATCCGGCGGACGCGGGCCTCGTCCAGGCCGACCACCGCGGCCATGGCTCCGGGGCCGGCCTCCGCCATCAGGACGGCCCGCCGGGCGACGATCTCCAGCCCGGTACGGAAGTCGTACGCACCGGCGGCGAACAGGGCCGCGTACTCGCCCAGGCTGTGTCCGGCCACGAGGTCGGGGATCACCCCGGTCGTGCGCACGGTGTCCACATAGGACAGTGCGTCGACGACGTACACGGCGCACTGGGTGAACCGGGTGTCACCGAGCCGTTCGGCGGGGCCTTCCAGGCACAGTTCGGCGACGGAGTAGCCGAGAACCGCGTCGGCCTGCCGCACCAGGTTGGGGTAGGCGGCCAGCAGGTCTCGGCCCATGCCGACGCGCTGGGAACCCTGCCCGGCGAAGAGATGGATCGTGGTCATGCCGGCCTCCGGTCGGTGTGGGTCAGGGGCATTGGGGCAGGGTCATGGCGCGGAGCCGATCGGACAGGAGCCGTGCGGCGCCGCCCATCAGCAGCTCGGCGAGCTCGTCCACGTGCCGCTCGCGCCAGCTCTCGCGGGGCGTGCCGCGCAGCAGGCCGTTGAGCGCCCCCATGGCCGGGCCGCAGTTGATCTGGTAGTCGACCTGGTGGTCCTGCGAACCGCTCATCGCCAGGCGGATGGACTGGACGAAGTAGGCCTTGAAAACCAGCAGCATCCGGTGCTTGGGGTCGTGTTCCGCGCGGGCGAGGGAGTCCGGGTCGACTCGCGCGTAGTGGGCGCGGGTCTCCTGCCACACTTCCTCGAAGCTGCGCCTGAAGTACCGCCGTTGCAACTGGTCCGCGGTGGCCGGGTCGAGGTCGTCCAGCGAGGAGTGCCGACGGTAGAGCTCGTAGAGCTTGTTCGCCCGCGCCGGATAGAACAGCCCCCGGCGCAGCACCTGGGCGCGGGCACCGGATTCCAGCATGTCGCCCGCCGGCACGATCGCCATGTCGTGGACCTCGGCCTCCTGGAGCATGTCCTTGACGCGTTCGCTGGTGCCGCATTCCACCGTGCACTGGTTGATGCTGCCGGTGAGGACGAAGTCGGCACCGAGCACGAAGGCCGCCGCCACCGCCTCCGGCGATCCGAGCCCCCCGGCCGCTCCGACCCGTACGCGCGCGGCGGCGGGGAACTCGCGGGCGGCCAGGTCCCGTTGGCGCACCGTGTCCGGGAGCAAGATGACGAGCGGTCGCTGGTCGGTGTGGCCGCCCGAGTCGGCTTCCGCCACCAAGTCGTCCGCCATGGGGACGCGGGCGGCCAGCGCTGCCTCCTCCGACGTGATGAGCCCCTGTGCCAGCAGTTCGCCGACCGTCTCCGGCGGGGCGGGGGCGAGGAAGGACCGGGCGACCTCCGGGCGGGAGACCTTGGCCATCACACGGTGGGGGACCACGACCGACCCGTCGGGCGCCAGGCGTAGACCGGACAGCCGGTAGCGGACGAGGGGCGGCGTGGGACGGACGAAGGACGCCGCCTCGACCCGCCTCACCCCATACCGGAGGAACAGCTCGACCTGCTCCTGCTCCTTGGCCGGATTGTCCCCGCCGGCCAGCAGGTTGAAGCCGTACGGGCCGTCGCCGAGCTCCCGCTCGAACCGCTCGATCGCGGCGATCACCCGGTCCGGCCGCAGACCTCCGGTGCCGAAGAAGGAGAGCAGGCCCGCCCGGCCCATCCTGAGGACCATGTCCTCGGAGGCGACGGCCTTGTACATGGATCCGGCGGCGTAGGCGTACCGCACGCCGTGGTCGGCCCGGAACTGTGCGCTGCCCAGGTTCTCCGGGGCGATCTGCGCCCCGGAGGCCGGGATGTGCTCGGCGTACGCGACCGCCACGGTTTCCTCTCCTTCTTCGGACGTCGCCCGGTGTGCGGGGGATCAGCTGCCGAGGCCGACCTGCCGGTTCTTCTCGTAGCGCTCGAGGATCGTGGGCATCTCGCCGCTGACGAACCCGAGGAAGCGCTCCATGTTGGCGAGCCGGACCAGACGCTCCTCGGAGGCGCCTTCGGCCCGGAGGCCCTCCAGACCTTCGCGGGCGACCCGGTGGAAGTCGGGGAACTCCGAGAAGATCCCTCTGACCTTGGGCGCCCAGCTGTTCTCGCGGAGCCGGATCGTGTAGTTCTCGCTCAGGGAGCCCGTGCGCTCGAAGACGCTCACCGGGTCGTTCTCGGGAGTGAGCTGGTCGACGATCCGGTCGATCGCGGCTCGCGGGACGTCGAGCGCCTCGGCGATCCGGTCGGCCGTCTGCGTGGAGGGGGAGCAGATCATCATCCAGCCGACGACCCGTCCGCGGTCGTGCGGCATCCCGTCGTTCTCGTAGTAGTACTGGGCGACCTTCTCGACGAAGGACTTCTCGCCCTCGTTCGGCTTCACGATGGTGGCGTCAGCGGCCATGGGGATTCCCTCTCTCTTCACGTTGCGCGGAGCCGGCTGGTCAGACGGAGGCGCTCTGGAGCTGCTCCCAGCGCTTCGACATCTCGGCGAGGTCGCCGACGATGTGTCCGAACAGCTCCTCGATCTCGGCGATCCGCCGTCGCCGGTCCGCGTCGGCGCCGGCCAGGACCTCAAGGCCGAACTGGAAGATGCGGTGGTACTCCGGCCAGCTGGCGAAGGTGTCCGACACGGCCTTGGGGTAGCCGTCGTCGACGAGCCGGTAGCTGGTCTCCCGGCCCGGCTCGTCGATCCGGACGTACAGGCCGGCGAGCGTCAGCTGTTCGATGAGCTGCTCGATGCTCTCCGGCGTGGTGTCCACAGCGGCGCAGATCTCGGACAGTGTCTGCTCGGCCGGGTCACTGATGATCATCCAGGCCATGGTCCGGCCCTTCTCCCATGTCACGCCGTGAGCTTCGTGGTAATGCCGGGCCACGTTGTCGACGAAGGAGCGTTCGGCTGCGGTCAGGGTGTCGTACCGCTTCTCACTGGGTGCGTTGCGCACGGTTCCCGCCTTTCGGGTGCGGCAGAGGCCGGTCCGCGGCAAGCGATGTGCGTCCCCCGCGGCTGACGACCGCCAGCCTCTCGAAGCGGGCTCGAGGGCGCCCCAGGAGAACCCCCAGCAGGACCCCCAGTCCGCCCGGCGCCCCTGGTGGCGGGGCCGGTCGGACCGGGGATCAGGCGCTGCGCCGCTCCGGTCCGGGGTCTCCGGGGACCAGGGAGAGGGCCCGGGTGAGCTCCGCGCGCTTGCGGATGCCGAGCTTGCTGTACGCCTGGCCGAGATGCCACTCGACGGTCTTGACGGTGATGAACAGCGCCTGAGCTATCTCTCGGTTGGTCAGACCCGCTGATGCCTGCTGCGCCACCCGGTGTTCTGCGGGAGTCAGCGAGACGGTCTCCCCTGCCGCCGGTGACAACCGGGCACCGGTGAGGCGGAGTTCGGCGCCTATCTCCTGCTCCAGTGCGGCAGCTCCGCAGTTCCGTGCCAGTTCCAGCGCCGTCGTCAGGCGGTGGCGGGCTTCCGAACGGTCACCGGTCCGGCGTATCGCGGCACCGAGGGCAAGCAGGGTGCGGGCGTGTTCCACTGGGGCCGTAAGGCCGGCCAGCAGCTGCTCGGCCTGCTCGATGTGCCGTATTCCCTCCTTTCCGCCGGCCATTTCCCCGTACGCGCAGAGTGCCGCGGCCAGGGGACGGGAGGCTCCGACGGAGCTCGCTCGGCGCACCTCGGCGAAGGCAAGTTCCCGGGCGGCGCGCTGCCCGCTGTTCATGGCCACGCCGTGCACGACGGTGGCGAGCCATCCCCCGGTCGCGGACGAGTTGTGCCAGCGGTGCTTGCGGGCGAGGGAGCGGCAGTCCAGCAGTTCCTGAACGCTCTTCTGCCGGCGGCCGAGCGCCGCGTGGAGCCTGCCTCGTGCCACGCGCAGCGGTAAGTGGACGGCGTTCCGAGGCAGTTCGCCGGCCATTCCATGACGTTCGAGCAGCTCGTCGGCCTCCTGCGGCCGGTCCTGCTCGATCAGACACTGTACGAGTACGGCCGCCGCGAGCGGGGCTTGAGTCAGGGCGAGGGATGCCCCGGTCCGTTGCCGCAGCACCTCCCGCGCCGCTGCCTCGGCGTCGGCGATCCGTCCGGTGTCGAAGACGATCGCGGCCCGAAGGCTCCGGGCGGTCGCCGCGGTCAGGACATGGCCGTCCCGGGTCGCCATGCCGACGACCTCGTTGAGGATGCCTTCGGATGCCAGCGGATCGTCGCACTGGGCAAGCACCCACGCGGCCAGGGACGCGGGGGGCAGCTCCACGTCGTGAGCGGGCAGTCGCACCCCGTCCGCAACGGCGGCGCGCGCCAAGCGCGCCGCACGCGGGGCGGGCCGACCGTCGGAGAGCGCAGCCGCGGCCGCGTGCGCCCGCAGGGTGAGGGGATCGAGACCGGGCCGACTCCGGGAACCGGCCCGGTCGCCCCGGTCTCCGGCGAGCCGCTGGATCGTCATGGCCGCTGCCCAGGCCTGGGCGCCCTCGGTACGGTCCGCCGCCCAGGATCCCGGGTCTATGGCGGCGAGGGCATCCTCCGGCCGGCCGACGGCGGCCAGGGCGTGGCCGAGGTCGAGCCGTATCGTGAGTTCCGCATGTGGCTGGGCCCCTTGGCGCAGTACCTTTTCCAAGTGCTCGAGTGCCGAAGCCTGCTGGGCGCGGAGCTCGGCCGCGCCCAGCTCCGCCAGCACGCCCAGGTCGACCCCTTGTGCGGGGGATTCGGCCATCGCGCGCCGCAGGTAGCGGGTGGCGGCCAGGGCATCGCCCCCACCGAGGACCTCGCGTGACGCGGAACGCAGGATCGACACGGCCCAGGGGTTCGCGTCGGGATCGGTCCGGCACAGGTGCTCGGCCGACCGGACCGCGGCGGTCCCCGCCGCACCGAGACACGCCGCGGCCGTCCGGTGCGCGGCGTTGCGCGCCTGCGCCGCCATGCCTTCGTACACGACCTGGTGGATCACGGGCCGGACGAAACGGTACGGGGCATCCGCTGTGAGCAGCCCCGCGTCCCTGAGCCGGCCCGCGGCCTCCGTGGCATCCGCCTCGTCGAGCCCGGCCACCCGGGCGCAGTGCCGGGGCTCGGCGTCCGAGGTCAGCACGGCCACCGCGCCGGCGAGGGCGACCGCGATGTCCGGCAGTCGGGTGAGTTGTCGACGGACGCCCCAGGCGGCGCGGGCCGGGGTCAGCTCGTAGACGCGAGGTGCTTCCGTCTCCACGGGGGCGATACCCTCTCGGGCCGCGTCCTCCAGCAGTTCGAGGAGGTGGAGCGGATTGCCCTCGCTCATGGTGAGGCAGGCATGCGTGAACGCCTCGTGCGGCGCGCGGCCGAGGATCTCGGACGCCAGTTGGTGAACGGCTTCGGCGCTGAGCGCGCCCAGTCTCGCCGGCTTCACCAGGGGCGCGGCGCAGGCCGTCATCAGCAGTTCGGGCGTGGCGGGTTCGTCGGTCGGCGTGCTGGCCAGCGCGACGAGGACCGCATGGTCTTCGATCCTGTTGACCAGATAGCTCACGAATCGCAGTGATTCGGCGTCCGCCCATTGCGCGTCGTCGATCATCAGGAGAAGCGGCCGGCGCTCGGAGAGATTGCGGCACAGCCAGTAGAGGCCGTGCAGAGCGCCGTACAAGTCCTCGTAGGGTCTGGACGCGGGGCAGTTCTGGAGCTGCCGGTAGTCGAACAGGGAACGGGCCATGGCCGCGGGGCCGGAGAGGATACCGGCGTCCTCTCCGGTGGAGTCCAGACCCGGACACAACTCGAAGAGCTGGCGCACGATCGTCCAGGCGAAGTCCTGCTCCAACGCGCAGCCGCGCGCGCTCAGGACGACGAATCCCTGCTGGGAGGCACTCTCGCGGGTCGTTCGCAGGAGGCTGGTCTTCCCGAGCCCGGTCGCCCCCTCCAGCACCACCATGCCGCCGCTGCCCTCACGTGCCTGGAGGAGGCCTTCCTCCAGGAGTTCTGATTCCCGGTCTCGTTCCAGGAGTCGCGCGTGCTCGCGCCGCATTCGACACACCCTCTCGAAGAGATAAGCCCGAACCTACGAACGAACCGACTCTGACCCGTGTTTCGGGTACGGGAGCGCACCGGACGAGACGGTACAGCCACCCGGCAGGTGTGGCCCGTTTGGACGCCATCAAGAAAGCGCAGGGGGATCTCCACGGGGGAGGTTGGCTTGAAAACACCGCTGCCGTCTGCCGGACCCGAAGGTCCGGCAGACGGCAGCGATACGTCGGTGCCTCAGGCCGCCCGGAGGGCGACGGGCAGCCGGTCGAAGCCGACCATCTGCGGGGGCAGGGCCCAGACGAGGTCGCCGTCGCGGTCGACCGCGATCTCCTTGAACCGGTCGAGCAGGACCTTCAGCACGAGCCGGGTCTCCAGGCGCCCCAGGGCGTTGCCGATGCAGTGGTGCGTGCCGAAGCCGAATCCGAAGTGGCGCCCCTCGCTGCGGCGGTGGATGTCGAACGACTCCGGGTCGGGGAACTGGCGCTCGTCGCGGTTGGCGGAGCAGAAGCTCGCGGCCACGTGCTGGTTGGCCGGAATCGTCACCCCGGCGACCTCGACCTCGCGGGTGGAGGCCCGCAGGCCCGTGGTGATCGGAGGCCGGTGGCGCAGCACCTCCTCGACCGTCTGTCCCAGCAGTTCCGGGTTGGCGCGCACCTCGGCCATCGCCCGCGGGTTCAGGTCGAGCAGGTCGACCGAGTTGGCGATCGTCATCGTCGTGCTGATGTGGCCGCCCGCGAACATGACGTTCGCGAAGTTCACCGTCTCGTCCTCGGTGAGCCGGTCGCCGTCGAGCTCGGCGTTGGCGAGCCGGGTGAGCATGTCGTCGCCCGGCTTGTTGCGGCGCTCGCGTACCTTCTCGCGCAGGTACGACACGGCCTCCTGCTGGAGCTCGCCCAGCGCCTCCGCGAAGCCCTCCTGGGCCATTTCCTCGGGGGTGACGTTCATGACCTTGCGGGCCCAGTGGTAGAAGAGGTGCCGGTCCTCGGCCGGCAGCCCCAGGATCTCCAGTATGACCGCGATCGGAACCGTGTACGCGAGCTCCGCCACCAGGTCGACGCCGTCCTTGCCGATGAACCCGTCGATGATCTCGTTCGTGGTGCGGATGATCTGCGGCTCGAAGCCGGATATCGAGTGCGGCGTAAAGGCCGTACTCAGGATCTGGCGCACACGCGTGTGCCGCGGCGGGTCCATCTGGGGGAGGCTCTCCAGCCCCGTCTCGGGGAAGCCCATCCGGTGCATCTCCGAGGAGAAGATCTCGGGGTGGGTGAGGACATGCCGGGCGTCCGCGTATCGGTAGACCACCCACCACCCCGTCACGGGGTCCTGATGGACCGGGTGTTCGTCCCGCATTGCGCGGTACCACTCGTAGACGGCCGGGTCGTTCACGTTCGGCTGCGGCGGAATCGCAGACACGTCGAGCTTGGACACCCCATCACCTTTCTCACCGGACAATCGGGCTGGTTCAGCCAGCCGCAGCGTGACGGTGAGTCCGGTGGGACCGCACCGGGGCACCCCCCAGCGCCGACCCCAGAACAGGCATGGAGCTATGGAGTCCGGGCCGCCTGCTCGCTCTGGAGTGCACGCCACCGCGCGAGTACGCCGGTCAGTTCGTTCATCAGGAACTCGAAGAACTCGCTGCTTTCCGCGAGCCGTTGGCCTGCCGGGGTGCCTCCGCCGATGGTGTCGACACCTTCGTTCAGAACGCGGATCCAGCGCAGCATGAGCTCGTCCCGCTGGGCCATCGATTCGAACCAGGCGTTGTTGCGTACCCGGTAGCGGTCCCGCCGCGAGCCGGGTTCGCGCTCCCTGCTCACCAGTCCGACGCGGGCGAGATAGCCGATGGCTCCGGAGACGGCCGCCGGGCTGACATGCAGCCGCTCGGAGAGTTCGGCCGAGGTGAGGACGCCGCTGTCCTCGGCCATGAGACACGAGAAGATCCGCGCCGGCATCATCTGCATGCCCGCCTCGGCGAGTTCGGAGGCGAACCGTTCAACGAACTCCGAGACAGCCTCCGCTTCCTGCGGGGTCTTTTCCACCGACACGCTGTGTCCTCCTCCGACTCGACGGGTCCCACGATTTTAACGGTTCCTTATCTTCACAATCTTGTGAATGTATCGTACCTTTTTAAGTATGACGAAGGCAATCATGCTGTCCGACCTGCGGAAGTCCTTCGGTCGGATCCACGCCCTCGACGGACTCGACCTCGGTGTCGAGACGGGCGAGGTTCACGGCTTCCTCGGGCCGAACGGCGCGGGGAAGTCCACCACCATCCGGGTCCTGCTCGGACTCCTGCGCGCCGACGCCGGCGCGGCGCAGCTGCTCGGCAAGGACCCCTGGAGCCACGCGGTCGAACTCCACCGGCGGCTCGCCTACGTACCGGGCGACGTGGAGCTCTGGCCGAACCTGACCGGCGGCGAGGCGATCGACCTGCTCTCCCGGCTGCGCGGAAAACTCGACAAGCAGCGCCGGAACGAGTTGATCGAACGCTTCGACCTCGACCCCACGAAGAAGGGACGCACCTACTCCAAGGGCAACCGGCAGAAGGTCGCCATCGTTGCCGCTCTCGCCTCCGACGCCGAACTCCTGCTCCTCGACGAGCCCACCGCCGGACTCGACCCCCTGATGGAAGTCGTGTTCCAGGACGTGATCCTCCAGGCCAAGGCCGCCGGCCGGACCATCCTGCTGTCCAGCCACATCTTGGCCCAGGTGGAGAGGCTCTGCGACCGGGTCAGCATCATCCGCCAGGGCCGGGTCGTCCAGTCCGGCACGCTGAGCGGGATGCGGCACCTGACACGTACGACGATCGAGGCCGAGACCTCGTTCCCCGCGACAGGTCTGGCGGGTCTGCCGGGCGTGCACGAGCTGCGCAGCGAGGGTGCCCGGGTGCGCTTCGCCGTGGACGGCGAGCACCTCGACCAGGCGATGCGCGCGCTCAGCCAGTCAGGACTCCGGAGCCTCGTCAGCCACCCGCCGACCCTGGAGGAGCTGATGCTGCGGCACTACGGCGACGAACTCGCCGCGAACGGGTACTCCGCCACTGCGGACGGTGCGGCCCGATGAGCACCGCAACGGCCTCCCGAGCCTCTGCTCCGGTTCGCGCCTCGGCAGGGGGCGGTACCCTCGCCGGCACCGCGACCCTCGTCCGGTTCAACCTGCGCCGGGACCGCATCCGCATCCCGGTATGGGTGTTCGCCCTGTTCATCGCGACCGCCGGCACCGCGAACAACGTCAAGACGCTCTACCCCACCGCGGCCGACCGCGCCGCGATCGCCCGGAGCTCGGACACCCCGGCCGCCATGGCCATGACGGGGCCTCAGCACTACCTGGACGACTACACCTTCGGTGCCATGCTCGGACACCGGATGCTCGGTTTCGCCGCCGTGCTGGTCGCGCTGATGAGCGTGCTCATCGTCACGCGGCACACCCGGACCGAGGAGGAGACCGGCCGCGCGGAACTCGTCCGCTCCACCGTCGTCGGCCGCCACGCGCATCTGGCAGCGGCGCTCGCCGTGGCCGCCATCGCCAACCTCGGCCTGGCCCTGCTCCTCACCATCGGCCTGAGTCGGATGGGCATCGAGGGAATCGACACCGGTGGATCCCTGCTCTACGGCCTCGCGCATGCCGGCGTCGGCATCGTCTTCGCCTGCGTGGCGGCGATCACCGTGCAGATCACCGCGCATTCCCGGGCGGCCTCCGGGATGGCGCTCGCCGTCATCGGAGCCGCCTACGCCCTCCGTGCCTCGGGCGACGTGGGCAACGACACGCTGTCCTGGCTCTCCCCGATCGGCTGGGCTCAGCGCACCTATGTCTTCGTCGACAACCGCTGGTGGCCGCTGCTTCTGTCCCTCGCGCTGGCGGCGGCCTGCGCCGCCACCGGATTCGCTCTCAGTACCCGCCGGGACGTGGGCGCGGGCCTGCGCGCCGCCAGGCTCGGCCGTCCCACGGCCTCCGAGGCGCTGGTCCGCCCGTTCGGGTTCGCTGTGCGCCTGCACCGCGGCCTGCTCATCGGTTTCGGCGCCGGCCTTTTCCTCCTCGGATCGATGTACGGCTCGATCCTGGGGGACGCCGAGGACATGCTCAAGGACATCGACCAGATTCAGGAGGCACTGAAACGGCTCGGTGGGGCCACCGTCGCCGAGTCGTTCGCCGCGATGGTCATGTCGATCGTGGCCGTGGTCGCCTCCGTGTACGTCGTCATCGCGGCGCTGCGCCCACGAGCGGAGGAGAGCGCGGGGCGCGCCGAACCCGTACTGTCCACCGGGCTTTCCCGCGCCGGCTGGCTCGGGAGCCATCTGGCCGTCGCGCTGATCGGTGGCACCGTGCTGCTCTTCGTGGCCGGACTCGGGCTCGGCATTTCCGGTGCCGCCTCCACCGGTGACGGCGATCTGTTCCTCAAGCTCGTGGGCGCGGCCCTGGCCTACGCACCGGCGCTCTGGGTCACCGTGGGCATCACCGCGGCCCTCTACGGCTGGTTCCCGCGGGCTGCCACGGCGGCCTGGTTCGTCCCGGTCAGCGCTTTCGCCATCGGCTACCTGGGACAGCTTCTGCAGTTCCCCGGCTGGCTGAACGACCTCTCCCCGTTCGGCCACGTCCCCCGGCTGCCCGCCGCGGACATGCGTTGGACTCCCCTGGTGATCCTCACACTGATCGCCGCCGCCCTCGTGTGGGCAGCCCTCCGGGGCCTGGCCCGCCGCGACCTCGAAACCAAGTAGCGCGGCAGGGCGGTATCCGGGCCCTGGTACCGCCCCTCCGCCCGCCCGGCGGACGGTGTCAGGGCCCCGGATGATCACCTGATCAGGGTGGTGGCTGCTGAACTCCATGAGCGGGTGCGCCCGATGCCAGCGGTCAGGACTTGTCGAACGACGGCGGATTCCACCACGGGTGCTCCGGCGGCGGCTTGAAAGGACCGGTCCGATTGGCCATGAGGATCAACATGCTCGCGGTCCGGCCGGAACGAACCTCTCAGGCGTTCTGGGTCGGCATCAGCCGACGTCAGGGCAGGCAGAAGCATCTGCGGCGGGTGTCACGGCATGCACCACGACCCCGGCGTGCGTTTCGCGAGGTGAGCCATCGAACGGGACGGATCATGGAGACAGCTCAGAGGCAGGAGCAGGCGGCACCGGGCGTCTTCACCGCCTTCGCCCGCTTCGTGCTCTGCGGCGGCGGGGTGGGGGCCGCCTCCAGCTTCGCCGTGGTGGCGCTCGCCTCCTGGATTCCCTGGTTCCTGGCCAACGCCCTGATCGCCGTGGGCTCCACGCTCCTCGCCACCGAGCTGCACGCCCGCTTCACCTTCGGCTCGGGCGCGTGCGCGACCTGGCACCAGCACGCACAGTCGGCCGGGTCTGCGGCGGCCACGTACGCCGTGACCTGCGCGGCGATGGTCGTCCTGCAGCGACTGGTGGCCGCGCCCGGTGCGGTGCTCGAACAGATCGTCTACCTGTCCGCCTCCGCACTCGCCGGTGTTGCACGGTTCGCGGTGCTGCACCTCGTCGTCTTCACGCGGAACCGTTCGCAGGCCACGGCCGCCGTCCGCACCGCCCGGCCCGCGCACGCGACGGTGGCCCGCACCGCGGCCCCGACAGACCCCGCGGAACTCTGCCGCGCAGCCCGACGATTCCGCCGGGAGGCGTGCCGCTCGGGCCGGTCGGCGGGAGCCCGGAGGTGGCCGGCCGCCGAGGGCGGGCAGCCGATGGAGTTCAACAGCGCCTCCGCCGCCGGACCGACCCTCGACCCTCGACATCAGGCCGACGGCAACCACTTGGGGCAGGGTCAAGCCGACAGCCGCTGCGATCTCCAGGGCACGCGGTGCGCCCGGTGCTCGACCACAAGCACTTCGTCCGCGACCTCCTGCTCAGAACTTCTCCGGGTAGAGGAACGCCAGGACGAGATATCCGACCAGGCTCACCGCGATGACACCGCCTACGGCAGTCTCCGTGCTCACCCGTACTCGACCCGACCCCTCGCCAGGATTTCCACCTCACCAGCGAACGGGAGCGAGGTCGTGGGCGATAGGGGTCCTGACGGACTTCTGACGCTTCTTGGGCGCGACGCCGACGATGAATTGACGGCCAGGCGGTGTGCCGGCGCAAGCCCGATGTCCGGGTAGCCCCAGGGCGGCTCTCACAGGTCGGAGAGCCGTGCTTCCTCGAGGTCGAGCGTGCGCTGGAGCTGTCGGCGGGTGGTGTCGCTGATGCGGTGGTCGTCGTAGAGGCGCCGGAGTTCGGCTGCCTCGACGTTGATCAGGTCGCGTCGCAGGTGGCGGTAGACCTGGTCGGCGGACTCGTACGGTCCCTCGTCGTCGCCGAGCCGGTCGCGGGCGTGGTCGCGGCGGGCCTGCAACGCACGGCGGAGGCGGTCGAGCACTGCCTGGGGTGCGGCGTCGAGACCGGAGAGCTCGTCCAGCCGGCGCAGTCCCGCTTCGGCCAGGCTCAGTCGAGCGCCGGTCTCCTCGCGTTCGGTGTGATCCGGTTCGAGGCCGATCCCCGAGCGGCGGACGACCGCCGTGAGGGTGAAGCCCTGGACGACGAGGGTGACGATCACGACGGACGAGGTCAGGACCAGTACCAAAGGGCGCTGAGCCAGTGCGGATCCGTCCGCGGCGGCGACGGGGATGGACAGGGCTGCGGCGAGAGGCATGACACCGCGGGTTCCCGCCCACGACAGGACGGCGGGGATCCGCCAGTTGGTTCTGGCCTTCCCGTTCTTCCACTGGAGGAGGGCGGAGAGCGGGAAGATCCACAGGATCCGTACCGTGATGAGGGTGCCTGCCAGAGCCAGTGCGTAGAGCGGCCAGAGCCGGTTCTCGTCGCCCAGCTCGCGGATCAGGCCCGGTAGGGAGAGCCCGATCAGGCTGAACACGACGCTTTCGAGCAGGAAGATCACCGTGCCGTAGACGGCGTGCAGTTGGAGGCGGATGCGTGCGCTGGTCAGGCGATCGCCGCTGCCGCCCACGAGGACGCCGGCCACGACCACGGAGGTGACGCCGGAGGTGTGGGCGGACTCGGCCAGGACGTAGGCGGCGTACGGGGTGACGAGCGCGACCACCGTTTCCAGGACCGGGTCCTCGATGCGGCGCCGGATCAGCATCACGATGCCGGCGATCGCGGCCCCGATCAGGGTGCCGCCTCCGGCGAGCAGGGCGAACTCACTGCCCGCGCTGCCCCAGGAGACTGCCGAGGAAGCGATCGCGATGCTGACCGCAACCCGGAAGAGGACGAGGGAGGTGGCGTCGTTGAACAGGCTCTCGGCCTGGACCATGACCTGGACCCTGGGCGGCAGCGCGAGGCGCCGACCGAGTGCGGTGACCGCCACGGGGTCGGTGCTCGCGAGAACTGCCCCGAGGACCAGCGCCATCTGCCACGACAGGGGAGTCAGCGCGGAGGCCACGAACCCCACCACCGCGGCCGAGGCCAGTATGAGACCCACGGCGAGCACGGACACCGGCTTCCACACCGCACGCAGCTCGCGCCACGACAGCTCCTCGGCACTGGCGTACAGCAGGGGCGGCAGGACGACGAGGCCGATGATCTCGGGGGTGATGTGTATCTCGGGGGCGCCGGGCAGCAGGGCGACGAAGAGCCCCGCGACGACGAGCAAGGAGGGCGCCGGTATGCGCCAGCGGCGGGCACCGGTCGCTACGAGGGTGGCGAGGACGACGAGAAACAAGACAGTGCCGACGATGCGCATTCCGCCCCTTGGACCCCTGGAATCGAGATCGGGGTCACATGACCCGTCACGCCGACCAGGCTTCCCGGCACACCACCTTCACCTTATCCGCATGGACTGTGTCAGGACAGCGTAAATGTCTCCGTGCTCAACCACGGTCCGGCCGAATTCCGCCCGATGATGGGCGTGAGCAGGACTTGTGCGCCTCTGCCACCCGGGGGAGCCCCTTCGTGGACCGGGGCGTTCTTCGGCGTGAGGAGGCACGTGACGTGGCGGAGGCGGTTGTCCGGCCCGGAAGACTGAAGGTCTTTCTCGGGGCGGCCCCCGGCGTGGGCAAGACGTACCGGATGCTGGATGAGGGGCGCCGGCGGGCGGACCGGGGCACGGACGTGGTCGTGGCCTTCGTCGAATGTCACGGACGCCGCCTGACCGAGGAGAGGCTGGCCGGCCTGGAGGTCCTGCCACGCGTGGTACGTACGTACCGGGGAGGCTCGTACACCGAGATGGACCTGGCGGCCGTTCTGGAACGGCGGCCCGAGGTGGCGCTCGTCGACGAACTGGCCCACTCCGTCGTTCCCGGCGGAAGCCACGCCAAGCGCTGGCAGGAGGTGGAGGCGCTCCTCGCGGCGGGGATCGACGTGGTGACGGCCGTCAACATCCAGCATCTGGAGTCCCTGGGCGACGTCGTCGAGAAGATCACCCGGGTCCCGCAGCACGAGACCGTTCCGGACGCAGTGGTGCGCAGGGCCGCCGAGATAGAGCTGGTGGACCTGCCACCCGAGGCGCTGCGACGGCGCATGGCGCACGGGAACATCTATGCCCCGGAGAAGGTCGACGCGGCGCTGTCCCACTACTTCCGGGTCGGAAACCTCACCGCGCTGCGGGAACTGGCGCTGCTGTGGGTGGCCGGGCGCGTGGACGAGGCACTGCAGAAGTACCGCGTCGAGCACGGCATAGGCGGAGTGTGGGAGACCCGGGAACGGGTGGTGGTCGCGATCACGGGTGGGCCCGAGGGAGAAACGATCATCCGGCGGGCGGCCAGGATCGCTGCCCGCTCGGCGGGCGGCGACCTCCTCGCCGTGCACATAGCGCGCAGCGACGGCCTGGCCGCGGGAGCGTCGGCTTCGGCGCTGGTCCGCCAGCGCGCGGTGGTCGAAAGCCTCGGCGGCAGCTACCACTCCCTGGTCGGCGACGATGTGCCCACGGCGCTCACCGAGTTCGCCCGCGCGGAGAACGCCACCCAGCTGGTGATCGGTACGAGCCGTCGAGGGCGCGTCGAGCGCTTCCTCACCGGGCGGGGTACGGGTGAGACGATCGTCGCGCTCTCCGAGGACATCGACGTCCACATGGTCACGCACGAACGGGCCGGGCACGGAAGACTGCTGCCCTCGCGACGGCGGACGTTGCCCAACCCGCGCCTGATCGCAGGCCCGGTACTGGGTCTCGTGCTCCCGGTCGCACTCACCTTTCTGCTCGATCAGACCCGGGGCAGCCTCAACCTCACCAGTGAGGCGCTGCTGTTCCTGGTGACGGTGGTCGGGGTGGCCTGTGTGGGCGGAGTGGTGTCGGCCCTCGTCGCGTCCGTGACGGCCTCGCTCCTGCTGAACTACTGGTTCATCCCGCCAGTCGGCCGGTTCACGATCGCCGAGCCCAACAACATCCTCGCGCTGGTGGTGTTCGCGGTGGTGGCGGGGACCGTCGCCGCGACGATCGACCGGTCGCTGCGGTTGTCGCGCAGAGCCGCGAGGGCCACGGCCGAGGCGGAGACGCTGTCCTCGCTCGCCGGCTCCATCGTGCGGGGGGACCAGGCCGTTCCCGCGCTCCTCGAACGGACCAGGGAGACCTTCGGGATGGACGCCGTCGAGCTCACCGCCGAACCGGCCGCGGAGAACACCCCGTCCGCGGAGGTCCCGGTGGGCCAGGGCGGGTACCTCGTACTGCGGGGGCGTCCGCTGTCCGCCTCCGACCGGCGTGTCCTGGCAGCCTTCGCCGCGCACGTCACGGTCGCGGTCGAACGGGCCCGCCTGGCCGAGGCGGCCGCCGAAGTCGAACCCGTCAAGGCGGCCGACCGGATGCGTACCGCTCTCCTCGCGGCGGTCAGCCACGATCTAAGGACCCCCCTCGCGGCCGGCTGGGCCGCCATCGCGTCCCTGCGCGCCCGTGACGTGGAGTGGAGCGAGGAGGACCGGGCCGAACTCCTGGCCACCGCCGACGAGTCGATGGCCCGGCTCAACCGCCTCGTCGAGAACCTCCTGGACATGAGCCGTCTGCAGGCCGGGGCCTTGAAGCTGGACCTACGAGCCACGGACCTGATGGACGTGCTGCCCGCCGCACTGGACGGAATGCCCGCAGATGCGCCGGTCGTCGACATCCGGAGCGTGGAAGAGGCACCGGCCGTGCTGGCCGACCCACCCCTGCTCGAGCGCGTGGTCGCCAACCTGCTCAGCAACGCCGCCCGGCACACCCCGCCCGGACAGCGCGTTCTACTGACGGCCAGCGCGCTCGACGACCGGGTGGAGTTCAGGGTCGTCGACCGTGGGCCCGGCATCCCCGAGGCGGACCGCGAGAACGCGTTCGTGCCGTTCCAGCGCCTCGGCGACACCGACAACACCACGGGCGTCGGGCTCGGGCTCGCACTCTCCCGGGGACTCACCGAGGCGATGGGCGGCACGCTGACACCCGAGGACACCCCCGGAGGCGGCCTGACCATGACCCTGTCGCTGCCTGGCGTTCCCGCGCCCCTCGCAGCACGGCGTGCCGTGGGGCCTGACTGACGGGCGACCTGCAGCCGTAATGTGTCGGCCCTCGCGGCGCCCTCGGTCGGGGCGGCGATGATGGGCCGCCACGTCCTCGGAGTGATGCAGACCGGGCGCGAGGTGCTGCTGTTCACCGTGGTGGACGTGGGTGGGCACCCCGAGCTGGAGGCTTTCTCGATCCACGAGGCCTTAAAGCAGAACCAATGGCGCGTGCCGGCGGCGGGGTCGTCGGATGGCTCGGCGGCGTACCGTCCCGCTTCGGACACGCTGGGCGGTCTGTACGTGCCGCCGAGCGACCGGCTTCGACTGGCGCCCGCCGCACGGCCGCGTCCTGCGGGCCGGCGACCGGGTCGTGCTCGCGACGACCCGGCGGGGCCTCGACGTCCTGATGACAGGCGTCCAGCTCCACCCGGGGCGTCAGGCCGACCCGGCCACTCCCGACCCCAGACTCTGAATCCGTTCCCGAAGGCACGGGCCGGGCGGATCAGGTCGTCGCGTCGGCCGGGAGATGGGGGAGTCCTGGCTGCGCCCCGCCCTTGACGGGCAGGGTGATGACCATCGTCAGGCCTCCGCCGGGGGTGTCTTCGGCGGTCAGGGTGCCGTCCATGGCTTCCAGGAAGCCCCGGGCGACCGCGAGGCCGAGGCCCACGCCGACACCCGCGGGGGCGTCTCCGTAGCGCTGGAAGGGCTCGAATATGCGGTTCTTGGCCTCGTCGGGGACGCCTGGGCCGCGGTCGACGACGCGGAGTTCGAGGCGGTCGGCGAGGGCGCTCGCGGATACGAGGACGGCTTGGCCGTCGGGGCTGTACTTGACGGCGTTCTCGACGATGTTGGCGACGGCCCGTTCCAGCAGGCCGCGGTCGACGGCGACCATCGGGAGCGTCTCGGGAATGTCGAGGTCGACGCTGTCATCGGGTACGCCGGCCAGGGCCATCGGGACGACCTCGTCGAGGTCGGTCTCCCGGATGATCGGGGTGACGGTGCCGGTCTGGAGGCGGGACATGTCGAGGAGGTTGCCGACCAGGTGGTCGAGGCGGTCGGCGCCGTCCTCGATGCCCTTCAGGAGCTCGGCCCGGTCCTCCTCGGACCAGTCCACGTCGGTGGAGCGCAACGAGGTGACGGAGACCTTGATCCCGGCCAGCGGGGTACGCAGGTCATGGCTGACGGCGGCCAGGAGCGCGGTGCGGATCTGGTTGCCCTCGATGAGACGACGGGCCTCCTCGGCCTCGCCGACCAGGCGCTGTCGGTCGAGTACGACGGCTGCCTGGGCGGCGAAGGCGCCGAGCACGCGTCGGTCCTCGGCGGGCAGGACCCGGCCGGTCAGGGCCAGCGCCATGTTTTCGCCGATCGGCATGTCGACGTCGGCGTCCTCGGGGCGGCTGACCGGACTGGTGCCCGTGCTGCCCGCGCAGGTCCACGGGTCGACTTCGCTGCCACGCTCCAGCAGTGCCACGGAATCCATGGCGAACGTTTCGCGCACCCGCTCCAGCAGGGCGTCGAGGGCGGTCTCTCCGCGCAGGATGCTGCCGGCCAGGAAGGAGAGGATCTCAGATTCGGCGCGCAGCCGGGCTGCCTGGTGGGTGCGGCGGGCAGCGAGGTCGACCACGGAGGCCACGGAGACGGCGACGCCGACGAAGATCGCGATGGCGACGATGTTCTTGGGGTCGGCGATGGTGAGTTTGTGGACCGGCGGCGTGAAAAAGTAGTTCAGGAGCAGCGACCCGAAGGCCGCCGAAGCCAGGGCGGGGAGCAGGCCGCCCAGGAGTGCTGCCGCCACGGTGAAGGTGAGGAAGAGCAGCATGTCGTTGGCGAGGCCGAGGTCGGGGACGACCTGGCTCAGGAGGAGCGCGAGGAGCGCGGGACCGGCGATGCCGACGATCCAGCCCCAGATGAGGCGGGAGCGGCCGAGCCGTCCGCTGCGGGCGACGGGCAGGCTGCGGCGGCCCTTGGCGGCCTCGTCGTGGGTGACGATGTGGACGTCGAGGTCGGGTCCGGATTCGCGGGCGACGGTGGCGCTGACGCCGGGGCTGAAGGCGTACTGCCAGGAGCGGCGGCGGCTGACGCCGAGCACGATCTGGGTGGCGTTGACCCCGCGTGCGAACTCGAGCAGCGCGTCGGGGATGCTGTCGCCTATGACGTGGTGGAAGGTGCCGCCGAGGTCCTCGACCAGGGTGCGCTGGACGGCGAGTTCCTTGGGCGAGGCGGATGTCAGCCCGTCGCTGGCGGCGATGTAGACGGCGAGAACCTCCCCGCCGGCGCCCTTCTCGGCGAGGCGGGCCGCGCGGCGGATGAGCGTACGACCCTCGGGGCCGCCGGTGAGGCCGACGACGATGCGTTCGCGGGCCTGCCAGGTGGAGCGGATGTTGTGCTCGCCGCGGTATTCCTGGAGGTACTCGTCCACGCGGTCGGCGACCCACAGCAGGGCGAGTTCGCGCAGGGCGGTCAGGTTGCCCGGGCGGAAGTAGTTGGACAGGGCGGCGTCGACCTTGTCGGGCTTGTAGATGTTGCCGTGAGCCATGCGGCGGCGCAGGGCCTGCGGGGACATGTCGACGAGCTCGATCTGGTCGGCGCGTCGTACGACCTCGTCGGGGACCGTCTCGCGCTGGCGCACACCCGTGATGGTCTCGACGACGTCGCCGAGGGACTCCAGGTGCTGGATGTTGACGGTGGAGACGACGTCGATGCCGGCCTGGAGGAGTTCCTCGACGTCCTGCCAGCGTTTGGTGTTGCGCGAGCCGGGGACGTTGGTGTGGGCGAGCTCGTCCACCAGCGCGACGGCGGGGCGACGCGCGAGGATCGCATCGACGTCCATCTCGGTGAACGTGGATTCCCGGTACTCCAGTTCGCGCCGTGCGATCTGCTCCAGGCCGTGCAGCATCACCTCGGTGCGCGGACGGTGGTGATGCTCGACGAAGGCGACGACGACATCGGTGCCGCGCTCCACCCGTCGGTGGCCCTCCGAGAGCATCGCGTACGTCTTGCCGACGCCGGGGGCCGAGCCCAGGTAGATCCGAAACTTGCCGCGTCCCATTTTTGCGTCATCCCTCGAAGCGGTAGCCCATGCCGGGCTCGGTGATCAGGTACCTCGGGTGCGAGGGGTCCGCTTCCAGTTTGCGGCGCAGCTGGGCCATGTAGACCCGCAGGTAGTTGGTGTGCTCGGAGTACGTGGGCCCCCACACGTCGAGCAGCAGCTGTCGCTGGCTGATCAGCCGGCCGGGGTTGCTGATGAGGATTTCCAGGAGGTGCCACTCGGTGGGGGTGAGTCGCACGCTGCGATCGCCCCGCTTGACCTTCTTCGCGATCAGGTCGACGGTGAAGTCGTCGGTGGTGACCACGGAGACCTCGTCGGCGGGTGCCGGGATCTCCCGGCGGCGGACAGCGGCCCGCAGCCGGGCGAGGAGTTCGTCCATGCTGAACGGCTTGGTGACGTAGTCGTCGGCGCCCGCGTCGAGGGCGAGGATCTTCTCCTCGGAGGTGTGGCGGGCGGAGAGGACGAGGATCGGTACGCTGCTGGACTCCCTGACACGCTTGATCACATCGATGCCGTCCATGTCCGGCAGGCCGAGATCCAGGAGGATGACGTCCGGCTTGCGGGAAGCGGCAAGTCTGAGGGCATTCCCTCCGTCGGAAGCCGTCTCCACCTCGAACTTCCGCGCCTGTAGGTTGATCTTGAGTGCGCGGACGAGCTGGGTGTCGTCTTCCACCACCAGCACCTTGATCATCGGTGTGGGGCCTTCCTCTTTCAATGGATACGGGTCGGAGCCGGCGGGACGCGAACGAGCCACGTCCCGCCGACTCCGGACCCCTGCTACGGCATACATCAGCTCTTGGTCAGTGCCTTGAGGGCGGTGTTGAGTTCAAGGACGTTGACGCGGGGCTCGCCCATGAAGCCGAGGGTCCGGCCGGTGGTGTGGTCGGCGACGAGCTTCTCGACCTGCTTGACGTCGAGCTTGTTCTGCTCGGCGACGCGGTGGACCTGGAGCTCGGCGTACTCGGGGGAGATGTGCGGGTCGAGGCCCGAGCCGGAGGAGGTGACGGCGTCGGCCGGCACGTCCTCGGGGTTGACCTTATGGTCCGCGGTGGAGTTGTCGGCGACGACGGCCTCCTTGGCGGCGACGACCTGGGCGCAGAGGGTGCCCTCTTCCGCGTCCTTGGTGCACCGGCCGCCCACGGCTCCGTTGTCGGCGGAGCGGTTGGTGGCGCCGGACAGGATCAGCGAGTACTGCATGTTGACGCTGTTGCTGCCCAGGCCGTTGGAGGGGCGGGGCTGGAACCACTTCAGGTCCGGCCTGGCCGCTTCTTCGGCGTCGTCGGGGTTCTGCTTGGGCAGGTTGTAGGTCTGGCCGATGAGGGAGGAGCCGACGACCTGCCCGCTCTGGTCCTTGATCTCCGAGCCGTTGGCCTTGTCGTTGAAGAGGGCCTGGGCGATCCCGGTGACGGCGAGCGGGTAGATGACCCCGCAGATGACCGTGAGCACGAGCAGGGCTCGCAGGCCGGCGCCGATCAACCGTGCGGTGTTGCCTACAGAGTTGTTCATAGCCTTAGCCGATTCCGGGGATGAGGGAGATGAGCAGGTCGATGAGTTTGATGCCGATGAACGGGGCGACTAGGCCGCCGAGTCCGTAGATCCCGATGTTGCGGCGCAGCATCTTGTCGGCGCTGGTCGGCTTGTACTGGACGCCCTTCAGGGCGAGCGGCACGAGCGCGATGATGATCAGTGCGTTGAAGATGACCGCGGAGAGGATCGCCGACTCGGGGGAGGTCAGGCCCATGATGTTGAGCTTGTCGAGGCCCGGGTAGACCACGGCGAACATGGCCGGGATGATCGCGAAGTACTTCGCCACGTCGTTGGCGATCGAGAACGTGGTCAGCGCCCCGCGGGTGATGAGGAGCTGCTTGCCGATCTCGACGATCTCGATGAGCTTGGTGGGGTTGGAGTCCAGGTCCACCATGTTCCCGGCCTCCTTGGCGGCCGAGGTACCGGTGTTCATCGCCACGCCGACGTCTGCCTGGGCGAGGGCGGGGGCGTCGTTGGTGCCGTCGCCGGTCATGGCGACGAGCTTGCCGCCGGCCTGCTCCCGCTTGATGAGGGCCATCTTGTCCTCGGGGGTGGCCTCGGCGAGGAAGTCGTCCACGCCCGCCTCCTCCGCGATCGCCTTGGCGGTCAGCGGGTTGTCACCGGTGATCATGACGGTCTTGATGCCCATGCGGCGCAGCTCGTCGAACCGCTCCCGCATGCCTTCCTTGACGACGTCCTTGAGGTGGATGACACCCAGGACACGGGCCCCCTTGTCGTCCTTGACCGCCACCAGCAGCGGGGTTCCGCCGGCTTGGGAAATCCGGTCGGTGAGCGCTTGCGCGTCCTCGGAGACCTTGCCGCCCTGCTCCTTGACCCAGGTGATGACGGATCCGGTCGCGCCCTTGCGGGTCTGCTTGCCGTCGACGTCCACGCCCGACATGCGGGTCTGTGCGGTGAAGGCGATCCACTCGGCGTGTGCGAGCTCGCCCTGGTGGCGTTCGCGCAGTCCGTACTTCTCCTTGGCGAGGACCACGATGGATCGGCCCTCGGGAGTCTCGTCCGCGAGGGAGGAGAGCTGGGCGGCGTCCGCCAGCTCCGCCGCCGTGGTGCCCTTGACGGGTACGAACTCCGAGGCCTGGCGGTTGCCGAGGGTGATGGTGCCCGTCTTGTCGAGCAGCAGCGTGGAGACGTCGCCGGCCGCTTCCACCGCACGACCGCTCATCGCGAGGACGTTGCGCTGGACCAGGCGGTCCATGCCTGCGATACCGATGGCGGACAGCAGGGCGCCGATGGTGGTGGGAATGAGACAGACCAGCAGGGCGGTGAGCACGATCATGGACTGCTCGGCGCCCGCGTAGATCGCGAAGGGCTGGAGGGTGACGACCGCGAGCAGGAAGACGATGGTCAGCGAGGCGAGCAGGATGTTCAGCGCGATCTCGTTGGGCGTCTTCTGCCGGGCGGCGCCCTCGACGAGGGCGATCATGCGGTCGATGAAGGTCTCGCCGGGCTTCGTCGTGATCTTGATGACGATGCGGTCGGAGAGGACCTTGGTGCCGCCGGTGACCGCGGATCGGTCGCCGCCGGACTCGCGGATGACGGGCGCGGACTCGCCGGTGATGGCGGACTCGTCGACGGAGGCCACCCCTTCGACGACGTCGCCGTCGCCGGGGATGATGTCGCCGGCCTCGCAGACCACCAGGTCACCGATACGGAGCTCCGCGCCGGGTACCTGTTCCTCGCCCTTGCCGTCCTTGGTCAGGCGGCGGGCGACGGAGTCGGTCTTGGCCTTGCGCAGGGTGTCGGCCTGGGCCTTGCCGCGGCCTTCGGCGACGGCCTCGGCGAGGTTGGCGAAGATCGTGGTGAGCCACAGCCAGGCGGTGATGGCCCAGCCGAACCATTCCGTCGGGTCCAGACACGCGAGGACGGTGGTGACGACCGAGCCGATCAGGACGACGAACATGACCGGGGACTTGATCATGATCCGGGGGTCGAGCTTGCGGATCGCGTCGGGGAAGGACTTCAGCAGCTGCTTGGGGTCGAAGAGGCCGCCGCCCACGCGTCCGCCGCCCGGCTTGTGGCCGGTGGGCACGTCCTGGTGCGGAGCCCTGGTGGGTGTGGCGGTGCTCATGATGCGAGCCCTTCGGCGAGCGGTCCCAGCGCGAGGGCGGGGAAGTAGGTCAGACCGGTGACGATGAGGATGGTGCCGACGAGCAGTCCGGTGTAGAGGGGCTTGTCGGTGCGCAGGGTGCCCGCGGTCTCGGGGACGGGCTTCTGCTCGGCGAGCGAGCCGGCCAGGGCGAGGACGAACACCATGGGCAGGAAACGGCCCAGCAGCATGGCGATGCCGATGGTGCTGTTGAACCACTGCGTGTCGGCGTTCAGGCCCGCGAAGGCGGAGCCGTTGTTGTTGGCGCCGGAGGTGTAGGCGTAGAGGATCTCGGAGAAGCCGTGCGCGCCGGAGTTGGTCATCGAGTTGGCCGGGGTGTCCAGCGCCATCGCGGCGGCGGTGAAGCCGAGTACGAGGGCGGGGGTGATGAGGATGTAGCAGGCCGCGAACTTGATCTCGCGGGTGCCGATCTTCTTGCCCAGGTACTCGGGGGTGCGGCCGACCATCAGGCCGGCGATGAACACCGCGATGATCGCCATGATCAGCATGCCGTAGAGGCCGGATCCGACACCGCCGGGCGCGATCTCGCCGAGCTGCATGCCCAGCAGCTGGATCCCGCCGCCCAGGCCCGTGTAGGAGGAGTGGAAGGAGTTGACCGCACCGGTCGAGGTCAGCGTGGTGGCGACCGAGAAGATCGCGGAGGCGCCGATCCCGAAGCGGGTCTCCTTGCCCTCCATCGCCCCGCCCGCGACGTCGAAGGCCGGGCCGTGGTGGGCGAACTCGGTCCACATCATCAGCGCGGTGAAACCGAGCCAGATGGTGGCCATGGTCGCGAGGATCGCGTAGCCCTGGCGCAGGTTGCCGACCATCCGGCCGAAGGTGCGGGTCAGCGCGAACGGGATGACCAGGATCAGGAAGACCTCGAAGAGGTTCGAGAACGGGTTGGGGTTCTCGAAGGGGTGGGCCGAGTTGGCGTTGAAGTAACCGCCGCCGTTCGTGCCCAGCTCCTTGATGACCTCCTGCGAGGCGACCGCGCCGCCGTTCCACTGCTGCGAGCCGCCCATGAACTGGCCGACCTCGTGGATCCCGGAGAAGTTCTGGATCGCGCCGCAGGCGACCAGGACGATCGCGCCGATCACCGAGATCGGCAGCAGGATACGGACAACTCCGCGGACCATGTCGGCCCAGAAGTTGCCCAGCTCCCCGGTGCGCGAGCGCGCGAAGCCCCGTACCAGGGCCACCGCGACGGCCATGCCGACCGCGGCGGAGACGAAGTTCTGCACCGCCAGGCCGCCGGTCTGTACGACGTGGCCCATGGCCTGCTCGCCGTAGTACGACTGCCAGTTCGTGTTCGCCACGAACGAGGCGGCGGTGTTGAAGGCCTGGTCGGGATCGATCGCGGAGAAGCCGAGCGAGCCGGGCAGGATTCCCTGGGCCCGCTGGAGGCCGTAGAGGAACAGGACCGAGACCGCGGAGAAGGCGAGGACGGCGCGGAGGTAGGCGGGCCAGCGCATCTCGGCCGACGGGTTGGCGCCGATGGCCTTGTAGATCCACTTCTCCGGCTTGTAGTGCTTCTCGGAGGAGTAGACGCGGGCCATGTAATCGCCCAGGGGGCGGTAGGCCAGCGCGAGCGCGGCGATCAGTGCGAGGAGCTGGAGCACACCAGCGAGAACGGGACTCATCGGTGGCTAGAACCTCTCCGGGTACACAAGGGCGAGGACGAGGTATCCGAGCAGGGAGACGGCCACCACGAGGCCGATGATGTTTTCGGCGTTCACAGCTTGGTCACCCCCCGGGCGATGAGAGCCACCAGCGCGAACACCGCGACCGTGGTGACGACGAAGGCCAGATCGGCCACCGTGAGCTCCTGGATGAAGAGGGAAGGAAACGAATCGGCCAGATGGCCGATGACGAGATAACCGTGTCTTCAGCCCGGCGTTAAGACACCTTGACGGGGTCCATACGGGCGCACGAGAACCCTTAACGCCACGCTTACGGGCATGGGCCCTTCGGACCCGGTCAGCCCTGGTGGGACAGGCCGGCCGTGTCCAGGGCGCTGCCGGCCTGGGCGGCCAGCGCGACGGCCACCAGACGGGCTTCCTCGGGCGGCAGAGGGCTGCCAGGGTGCGGGTCGAGGAGGAAGCGGCCGTAGTAGTGCCCGCCTCCGACGACCCGCAGCTCGGTTTTCCCGTCCGGCCAGTCGGCGTACTCCGTGATCCGGCCCGGGCGGCGCAGCCACAGGCCGCCGCCGTGCTCCAGGCGCGGCAGGTGCCCCATCAGGGTCCCGTACTCGAAGCGGCAGCCGCGTAGCCCCAGCAGGCCGACGAGCTCGCGGCGCACGTGCTCGACCACCGCCTCAGGCGAGCCGCCGTCCTCGACCAGGCGGGCGGTTCCCAGGAGGCTGGACAGGTGCGCGGCGTCGGTCACCACGACCGCCTGGAGGCGGCGTGCGCGCACGGCCAGCTGCGAGACGATCAAGCCGACGACGAGCAGGAGGACAGCTGTCTGGATCTCGTCACCGTCGGCGATGGCGAATTGCTGGTAGGGCCTGGTCAGGAAGAAGTCGAACCAGGCGGCCGCCGAGAGCGCGGCGAGTGCTCCCGCTGCGCGGCTCCCCATGGCGGCGACCGCGACCACCGCGACGACCAGGATCAGGGCCTCGTTCGTCGCCGAAAGGCCCGTCCGGAACGGCACGAGGGAGAGCGCCACCAAGAAGGGGGCCAGGAGGGCAGCGACCAGCGCGACGCGGTCGCGGAGCCGGAACCAGTACCCGGACACGTGACACCTCCCGTTCGGACAAGCCGATCGTGATACAGAGCGCCGATCAGAACTTCTCGGGCCTGATGAGAGCGACCACGAGATAGCCGAGCAGCGCAAGGGCGATGAGCAGGCCGACCACGTTCTCCGCGTCCATCAGCAACTTCTCCCCTTCGTGCCGGTCAGGCGTGTTCCGCCCAGATCAAGCATGCATCTCCGCGGAGCCGGGGCAACGGGAGGCAGTCCCTCTTGACGGACTCCCTACGCCGCACGCGCCCATGCGTATGCAACACGTGAAGAGTGCGCGGGCGGGCGTATGAAATGCGCCAAGCGTGCTGGCGGCCGACACCTGCGGCTCCGACGCTGTGCTGACTTTGTTCATTCGGAGGATCGGCAAGAAATGGCCATGCACGCAGGAGAACCGACCACGGTCACCCAGGGGTCGGCCCAGGAGGAGCCCCCTGATACCGGCGGAACCGGGGCCGGGGACCGGCACCGGCACCGGCTGACCACCCTCCAGGGCCTCGCCGCCTCGCCGCCTTGTCGCTCGACGCGATGGCGTCGGTGGCGTACGGGCCCGAGGCGGTCGTCCTGGTCCTGGCCGCGGCCGGTGCCTACGGCATGGGCTTCACGCTCCCCGTCACTCTGGCCATCGCCGCCTTGCTCGCGGTACTGGTGGCCTCGTACCGGCAGGTGATCGCCGCGTTCCCGGACGGGGGAGGCTCGTACGCGGTCGCCAAGCGGCATCTGGGCCGGCGCACCAGCCTGGTCGCGCGGCCGCCTCGCTCATTCTCGACTACGTGCTGAACGTCGCGGTGTCGGTCACCGCCGGCGTGGCCGCCCTGACCTCGGCGTTCCCGGGGCTGCACGGGGAGCGGGTCTGGATATGCCTCGCCGTGCTGGTCCTGGTCACCGCCGTGAACCTGCGCGGGGTCGTGGACTCCGCCAAGGCCTTCCTCCTACCGACCGCGCTCTTCGTCGGGTCGATCCTGGCGATGATCACGGTCGGTCTCTTCCGCGACGGCCCGGTCAGCACCGCGTCCGCGGCCGGACACGCATCCGCGCTCGGCGAGGGCGCCACCAGCGTCGGCGCGCTGCTGCTCTTGAAGGCCTTTGCCGCGGGCTGCTCGGCCCTGACGGGTGTCGAGGCCGTCGCCAACGCGATGCCGTCCTTCCGTGCGCCGGCTGCCCGCCGGGCCCAGCGCACCGAGGTGGCTCTCGGCGCCCTGCTCGGCGTCATGCTGATCGGGCTTTCGGTGCTGATCGGCCGCTTCCACCTCCCAGCCCGTCGAAGGCGTCACCGTCCTGGCCCAGCTGGCGGACGCGTCGTTCGGGCACAACGCAGCCTTCTACGTGGTCCAGTTCGCCACCATGGTGCTGCTGGCGCTCGCCGCGAACACCTCGTTCGGCGGGCTCCCGGTGCTGATGAGCCTGCTGGCCCGCGACAACTGCCTGCCGCACGTCTTCGCCCTCAAGGCCGACCGCCGAGCACACCGGCACGGGGTGGTCTGGCTGGCACTCGTCTCGGCCGTCCTGCTCGTCCTCTCCGGCGGCGACACCAACACCCTCGTCCCGCTCTTCGCCGTCGGCGTCTTCGCAGGGTTCACTATCTGCCAGGTCGGCATGGTCCGGCACTGGTCCGGCGAACGTCGACCTGGTGGTGTCCACCGTCCCCGGCATCGGCTGAAGTCCGTCAAGGGGTCGTCAGAGGGCCATCAGGGCTCTTGAGCCCACAGCAGCACACCAGTTGGATGGATGGCGTGAACATCGGTCACCCCTACGACGACCGGCCACCGTCATGGCGGACCCGTACAGGGAAGTGATCGCTGCGTACCGCCGGCCGTGCTGACGCCCGTACGCGATACCCATTCACCTTCACCGTACGGCCGCTTCCCGCAACGGGCGGTCGCCGTGCCCTTCCCCAGGAACCACTCATGTCTTCCTTCCTGTCCGGCCGTACCGTCCTGGTCACCGGGGCCACCTCCGGCATCGGCTACGAGACCGCCCGTCGGCTCGCCGAGTGCGGTGCGACGGTCCTGCTCCACGGCCGTACCCCTGCGGAGGCCCGGGCAGCCGTGGACCGCCTCATCGCCACCGCCGACGTCGACGCGGAAATGCTGCGCCCGTGCGCGGCGGACTTCGCGCACCTCGACGAGGTGGAGCGGCTCGCGAACCGGATCACCGCCGGGTACCCGCACCTCGACGTCCTGGTCAACAACGCCGCCGTCGCGGCGCCGGAGCGCCACACGGTCACCCCGGACGGCAACGAGCTCTCCTTCCAGGTCAACTTCCTCGCCCACTACCTGCTGACGAACCTGCTGGAGCCGGTCCTGACCACCGACCCGGGCGGCCGCGTCGTCAACGTCTCCTCCTCGATGCACCGCACCGGTTCCATCATGTGGAACGACCCCAACCGAACCCGCCGTTACTCCCGCCTCGCCGCGTACGCGCAGTCGCAGCTCGCACTCACGGTCTTCGCCGCCGACCCGCGGGTGACCGCCGTCTCCGTGAACCCGGGCGTGTGTGAGACGGCCCTGATGCCGCTGTACGGACACGAGGGCGCGACGCCGTCCGAGGGGGCCGCCCACGTCGCGCGGCTGTGCGACCCGGCCGTCGAGATCGTCAACGGGGCCTACTACGACCGGAGCGAGCGGATGGAGCCCGCCTCGGGCGCGACCGAGGAGCGCACGGTCAAGCGGCTGAACAAGCTCGCCGACGTGCTCGTCGGGCACTCTGCCTGAGGGCGCAAGCCCGACGCGCGACAAAGCCAACCACGGCCGCAAGGCCGACCAGCGTCGCCTTCCCGCTCGCGCTGGTTCCCCCGCGGGGGCGGCCCACCGTCCCGGGCCGCCCCCGTACCTTTTCCCTTCCCCCTAGGCGGCACCCGTCGTGATCCAGCTCCTTCCCACCCGTCTCCCTGCCCTCGCCCGCTGGTTCCCCGGCGGGGCCCCGGGCGTCGCGGCCCTCCCCGAGCACGTCCTCGCCACTGGAGCCGGCCACTGGTGGGCGGACCGCGCCGTGGACCCGCGGGTCATGGCGGTCTCCAGCGGGGATCACGTCCTGCTGCGAGGAGAGCCAGGCGTGCTGTCCCCCGAGGCCCTCGCTCCCTTCGCCGGCAGTTACATCGAGGCCCCGGCCCGCTTCCTGCCCGTCCTCGGGGGCGCGTTCGCACGCGTCGATCCGTGGGAGCGCATGGTCTACGTCCACCAGGCGCCCGCCCTGCCCGCCCGCCCGGCACCCGGGATCACGGTGCGCCGGCTGACCCCGCAGGACGCGCCGGCCATCGTCGCCCTCGGCTCCGAGGCGGCCTGGATCCACAAGACTTGGGGCGGCCCGGAGCAGCTCGCCGCCTCGGGCCTCGGCTGGGGAGCCTTCCACCGGGGCCGCGCCCTGTCGGTGGCCTGCACCTACTTCCTCGGCAGCGGGTATGAGGACGTTGCCGCCCTCGCGGACCCCGGCCACCGTCGGCAACACCTCGCGCTGGCCTGCGTCACCGCCCTGTGCCAGGACATCGCAGCCCGCGGCCGTACGCCGAGCTGGACCTGCTCCCGCGACAACCGACCGAGCCGCCTCCTGGCCTGGTCGGCCGGCTTCCGCCTCACCCGCGAATACGTCCACTACGCGACCGGCCCCGCTCGCCGTTTGACCCTCGCCAGGGGAGAGGCCGCGTGACCTCGCACGGGAACCCCTGGGGTCTGTCCGGTTAGGGGGAGGGAGCTGTGGCTTTGGTGCGCCCGGGCACGGTCACTTCGGCGGGGGATGCGCGAGGCATTCACCGCGGGGTCTCGGAATTCCGGGTGGGCTCTCCGCGGCGGACGGAGCCCGGGGCGCGGGCCGCGGGGTGGTCGGCGTACGAAGAGGAGGTCAGCTGCTACGGGCCGCTGGTGCCATGACGCCCGGGGCGAAGAGAAGCCGGCTCTTCAGCAGGTCGGCTTGTGGATCGTGGAGACGAGCACGATCGCGAAGACCTGCGGCGGTGGTGCCGGCTCTCTTCGTAGATCGGTGACCGTCAGCTCGGTCGCCGTACGGTCGTAGTGGCGCCGGATAACACGCATCGTCACCCACAGCACGAGCGCGGTGAGTACGGCGAGCCAGGCGCCCTCCGTGAACTTGGTGGCCAGCACGAACACCAGGACCAGGCCGGTCACGCAGGCGCCAAGCCCGTTGACGGACCGGGTGATGTGATGGCGGCGGCGCACCGCCGGGTCGGTCTCGGTGCGCGACTCGCGGTTCCAGTGCCGGACCATGCCGAGCCGGGACAGCGTGAAGGAGGTGAACACTCGAGGGTGAGCAGTACGGACTGCGGCAGCGCCGGGGTGACGGTGTAGCTGATGCCGAACGAGTCGGCTTCCGGAGGGAGTCCCCGAACGGCGAGCTCGTGCCACCCGTCGAGGACGGCGATGGCGGGCAGGCCGACGTGGCCGGGGTTCCGGCTCATACGAGGGCCGCCAGACGGTCGGGGTGTTCCTCGACGACGAGGTGGCCGGCGTCGGGGATGACGTGCAGGCCGGTGCCGAGCGTTGCGCGGACGACGGGGGCGAGTCGTCGCGGTGGCAGGAACGTGTCGTGCGCGCCGGTGGCGACCAGTCGGGGAATCGCTCGCGAGGGCAGGTCGGCCGTTCCGGGGGCTCCGCTGGAGCGGGAGTGACGCGCGACCAGCGTCATCCACTCCACCAGTTCCGTGCGCGGCTGGTGGCCGGGCGCGAGCATGGCCCGCAGGAGCCGGGTGCTGTGGGCCGGTGTCGGCCGCATGAACCAGGCGGCTGAGGCGGCCAGCAGGCCGGGGGCCAGACGCAGCCGGCCCAGTCCCCCAGGGGAGACGAGGACGAGCCGGTCGATGCGCGGTGACGGGCTGGAGAGTGCGATGGCGGCGCCGAAGGAATGGCCGATCACCACCGCCGGCCCCGCCACGGCCGTCTCGAGTACCTCGCTCAGCCAGGTGCCGTACGAGGAGAGACCGACGCCGGGTACCGTGCGCTTCTCGGAGCTGAGGCCGGGCTGCCCGGGGACGTCCGCCATGACGAGCCGGTGTCCGGCCGCGGTCAGAGCCGTGGCGAGGGGAAGGGACGCGGCGGCGTTGAAGTTCGTCCCGGGTACGAAGACGACCGTGGTCGGGCCGGAGCCGGCGGTCACCAGGTGGGTCAGCACTCCGTTGGCGGTCACCTGAGACCGCTCGTGCGGCACCGGCCATGCGTCGAGCCGGTCGGTGCACCAGCGGCGGATGTGCTCCCGTCCCGCCGCACTGCGGTAGATGGAGTCCATCGGGCGAGTATCGCTCCTCATCCTGCTGCCACTCTTCCGGTGGCGGCAGGAGCACCGACCGCGTAGTGGCCGTACTCGCGTTCGGCGCGGAAGCCTGCACCGGAGGCGAGCAGGCGACCGGCCCGGTTGCCCGCGGAGCAGGTCCAGCTGGGGGTGCGGCGGCGGGTGGCTATGTCCGAGCACAGGGCGTCGACACACGCGAGCGCCAGGTGCTGGAGGCGGGGGTCGGGCACGGAGACGCAGGCGATGTCCTCATAGGCGGTGCCGAGGAAGTACGTGCAGGCCACGGCCACGATGCGGCCGTTACGGAACGCGGCCCAGGCGTAACCGGAACGGGCGAGCGCGTCGGGGCCGCCCCAGGTGCGGTGGATCCGGTGCATCGCGGGCGGCAGGGTGCTGAGCGCCCGGGCGTCCTGGGCGGTCAGCCGTCGTAGGGTGATCCCCCTCGGACGCGGTGCGGCAGGTGCCGTGGTGCGCTTGACGTACACCGTGCGCTGCCAGGGCACGGCGCGGTCGAACGCGGACCCGATCAGCGGCCGGAAGCGGCCAGGTGCCTCGATGTACCGGTGGGCGAAGTGCGCCAGGTCCTGGGGTGTCAGCGCTTGCGGGTCCCCGAGCAGCAGTACGTGGTCCCCGCATTCGGCGGCGATGACGCGTGGCTGGATGACGCGATCCACCCACCAGCGGCCGGCATCGGTGGTCAGTACGTGCTCGGTCAGGGCGCCCGAGCCCGGTGCGCCGACGGGGAACCGGCGGACGAGGCCCGGAAGTCGGTGGGAGGGCAGATTGATCACGGTGCTTCCTTGCGGGGGCATGAAGGTGGGGCGGCCCTGGCGGAGGGCCGCCCCACGGGGTGGGCTGGTGACTAGCAGGAGGGCTTGCTGCCGTGGTTGGAGCCCTTCTTGCGGCGGGCCCTCTTCTTGCGTGCGCGCTTCGACATGTATTTGGATCCCTTCAGGCGGTGTGGCCGACGAGGAGGTCGGCGAGCTTGTTGAGGCGCTTGACGGTGCGGTCGTCGGTGGCGGCCGCGGCCGGCGTGACGTGCTCGGAGCGGTCGTAGTAGGCGCCGTTGACGATCTCGGTGGCCGGGTCGCAGAGCCGTACGACGTGCCGCGCCCCCTCGGAGGCAGGCGCGCCTTCGTTCCCGTACAGCGGGAGGAGCCCGGTGTCGCAGATGCCCGGGTTGACGGAGACCGCGGTGACGCGCGGGTCCGCGGCGAAGACGGTCAGTGCCAGCTGGGACTGGGCGTATGCGGCGAGGCGGGAGTAGCGGCGCAAACGCTGGGGGTCGTTCCACATGATCGTGGCAGTGCGGTGGAGCGAGGAGGAGACGTTGACGACCCGGCCACCCGGGTCGGAGGTCAGCGCCGGCTCCAGCAGGTTCGTCAGCAGGTAGTGGGAGAGGAAGTTGACCTGGAAGGCGATCTCGTTGCCGTCGGCCGTGACGGTGTGGCGCTCAGGCGCGGCGATGGCGGCGTTGTTGACGAGTACGTCGAGGCGCGGGTGCTCGCGTACGACCGAGTAGGCAAGGCTCTCGACCTCGTCGAGGTGGGCGAAGTCGGCGGCGACCGGCCGCAGGGAGGAGCCGTTGATGCCGGCGGTGGCGATCAGACGGTCGGCGGCGGCCTGCGCCTCATCGGGGGTGCGGCCGTGCAGGAGGACGGTGGCGCCGCGTTCGGCGAGCCGGCGGGCGGTCTCGTAGCCGATGCCGGAGGTGGCGCCGGTGACGAGGACGGTACGTCCGGACAGGGATGAAGGCATGTCGATTCCTGGAAACGGGCATGGCTGACCTGCCTGTCGCCTCGGCAGGACGCGGGGGCACGGGTTCAGCTCATGCGGTGAAGGAGGGGATGCGTACGGTGCCCCGAACAACGCCCTTCAGGCGGGTGGTGGCAGGTACGCGAACGACGCGCGGCCGATGTCAGACGGCCGGACGGGCAGCGGGCGCTGCCGGCGGCACCTGATTCGGTGGCCGGTCGTCATAGCGCGGACCGCTGTTCATGAACCCATCCCAGCGCATCCGACCTGCGGAGACAAGCTTCCGAACGCGCCCTTGACGCCGCCTTGGCGCGATTCATCAGAGGAGCGTCAAGATCGATCGCTGCGCGGAAGGAAGGCGTCAAGGAGTGCTGCCAGGGCTGTGCCGAAGGGAGAGACTGATGCGGCGACGGACCGGGATGACGGTCCGTGGCGCGCGGCTGGAGGCGTGTGACCTGAACTCCGCCGATGGACGCAAGGTCCGGGCCGTGGGGGGCCGGGCCGACGCACCGCGTGCCGCTCACCCGTCGCACAACACATGAGCCGTCCGGCTCCCGGGGTGGGGATTCCGGGGCCGGCGGCTCACGTGGTCTGCCTGATCGTTAAGGACTTGTCCGGCCGATCACGGGGCCCGCGGTGAAGCCCGTGGACGCGAGGTGTGCCAAGTGTCATGATCACGCTCGCGTGCGGCGCGGGTCCGCCGCGAAGGAGAGAGAACTTGAAGCTGTACCTCGCCGCACCTCTCGTTCTCATCGCTTTGCTCATCGCCGCATCCGGGATGGCGGCGCTCACCCGTGGCTGGGTGCTCCCCATGAACCGGCGCCACGTCCGCAGCCCCCGCCTTTACGGCCTGGGCCAGCTGGTGGCGGCCCTCGCGCTGTGCTGGCAGGTGGTGTTCGGGCTGGTGATCAGCGACGCGGGCACCCGACACCGGGGCACCCTGACCGGCGGCGCGTTTCTCGTCGCCGGCCTCGTCGTGATGCTGGTGGGCCAGCTTGCGGGAGGTGGCCGGGCGGGCAGTGGCACACCTTGAGGAAGTCGCTGACAGGCGGATCGCCGAGGCGCGGCACCGGGCGACCAGGCGCTGCAGCTCCAATCCCCAAGACTTGTCCGGGCGGTCATGCCCGGAGGCGGATGACGAGGGACAAGGCGGTTGTGGTGATGGCGTGCCGGATGCCCCAGCGCCGCAGGTACTCGCGACAGGGGCGTTGCTATAGATAATCCCCACGGCCATGCTGACAGCTTCCTACGTGGCCTGGCCGACCCACCTGCACCGGGCGGGCGACGAGCTCTGCCATGAGGTTTCGTCCTGGTGTTGCGGCGGTTCGACCCTCGTACGCCGATGACATGAGGCGGCGGCTCGCCGGCTTCTGCAACCCGTGCAGGCAGCCTGCCTGCCCGCCCCCATGTCTATCGCCGTGCATGCCGCGCAGAATGTGTCTCTTCGGCGCCATCGATCTTCGTGTAGGCAGCGAGTCACGATGAGCCGCAGAGGCCCTCGCGAGGGGCCGATGACCTCGACGGTCACCGGCGCTGCAGGCTGGGTATGTGTGCAGTTGCCATGTCTATGATCACGAGAGACCGATGGGGGAGGGACCAGCATGGGGGATTTCGCATGGATCGATGACGTGGCCCGTTACTCCTACCACGGCGTGGGCGCACCCCTGACCCTCATCCCCGGGATCGGCGACACCGCTCAGCGCATGGTGGACGCGACCACCTACGAATGGTCGAAGGACGTCAAGGCGGAGGCGGACCAGGTGGCAAACGTCGGCGTGGCCAAGGAGATGGGCGCCAAATCGCAGGGCTCTCACGACCTGATCAACCAATGGGCCAACGGCCGCGGAAGGGACCCCATGACGGACAGCGTCGTCAACCACCTCCGTGACCAGTCGGACCTCCACTACAGCGCCTCCCGCAACCAAGCCCTCGCCGACCTGCACAGGGGACTGTCCTGATGAAGAAGTTCATCGCGGCCGCCGCGGCCGTCGCCGTCCTGGCAGGAGGCGGCATCGTGTACGCGACGGGAGCGTTCGACACCTGGCGGGACGGCCGGGCACTGGCCGACGCCTGCGGTGAGATGGTGGACGCGTCCCAGATGGAACGAATTCTGGGCGCCGACCGGGTAAGCGGCAGAAGCATGGGCAGCCTCGGCTGCCGCGCTTTTGATCCCGGTGGCAAGGCATCGTTGACGGTGACGGTGGAACGCGGCTCCAACCCCGACTCCGTCGTGCTGCACGCCCAGCAGATCCTCGCCAGGGACCAGCAGTCGCTCCTCGTGCCGGTCGGGGGCGGCTGGCCCGCCATGGTGTCGATCGGCGGCGGCGCGGAATCGTACGCTACGGCCCTGCTGCCCTGTGGCAAAGAGACGTCCGAGGACGATCTCGTCCTCGGCATGACCGCAGTGCGATCCGGGAGCGGCGGGGGAGTTCAGGAGCGACGCGAGGCTCTGGCTGCGTTGGTGACCCGTGCACTTGAGCGGGCCGCCGCGGCAGAGGGCTGTGAGTCGGCGGACAGGGACAAGCCTCACATACGTACTGGAGCGTTCGCGGATCTGCAGAAGTCCGGCGAAGCGACCGGCACCTGCCGGGAAACGGGTCTGCCGAGCTATGAAACGGAGGCGGACGGCACCGCTCCCATCGAGCAGTGCGTCCTCGCCGGTGATGGCGGGGAGCGCACCTTGCGTCTCGCCGCCTATTACGGACCGTACCCCACCGCCCCGCGCCGCGACCCGCTCCGAGGCCCGTACGACTACGTCGGCCCCTCGGGCACCACCGAGTCCAGGTCCTGGACGACGGCCAGCTGCGCTGCGGGACAGGCGCTGTACACGATGGAGGTACTCGACCCGCGCACCCCCGCCTCCGATCAGGTACGTCAGGCCTTCCGCGCATTCGCCGCGGAGTCGGCCAAGCGACACGGGTGCGTCGCCCCCCTCGGGATCGACCAGCCATGAGCCGTGCCGTGCCGGTGAAGGGACCGCCGCCGGAGTACGCCTGGGACTGCCGGGCGCCGTAGCGGCATCGTTCGTCCACGGGCGGGAGACGTCCCCGCCCTGCAACGGTCTGGCCTAGGACGCGCAAGTCCAGACGTCGGTGGGAGCGGCACAGGCCGGTGTCCTCTCCGGCGGCGGCCGCGCGCACTTCAAGACGGCCGCGCAGGTCGCGGTCGTCGGCGAGCTGTTCCCGTACCAGGGTGAGCAGTTCCTCGCGAGTGCGGGACTCCAGCCAGGTGTCCAGCAGTCGGGTGCGCGAGGCGGCGGCCGACCGCTGCCGCGGCACGGATTCGGCCTGCTACGGTCAGGCCCACCGCCACGCAGTGCTTGCAGAAGTGGCCCTCCCGTCCGTACGGGCAGTCGCACCAGCCGGTGAGCCCACCGTCCTAGCGCTCGGCCAGCTCGACCTCGTAGGCATCGGTGCCGTCCACGGTCGCGGTGATCGCTTCGTCCCAGATCTCCAGTCGGGACACCGCAGGCAGGTAGCCGGCCCCCCGCTCGAAGGAGCGCGCCCCCGCCAGCCGGCGCAGGTCCTTCTCGGCGAAACCCAGAGCATGTGTCACGCCGTTCATCCAACCGGATGGGCACGCCTGTCCGCTGGGCTCTGAGGATGACGCCGACCCAGGCAAAGCGCGGCCGGATGTGGTGCCGTCGGCCAGGGCAGCCTCACTGCCAAGTGGACAGTGGCTGCCTGCTTGGGTTTGGATGCCGGTTGTGGTGCGACGGTCGTCTGAACGCTCGTTGGTTCGGTCGTGGGGAAGGGCCTGTTTGAACCAGCGGAAGGTGTGCTCGATGTCGAAGCGCCGCAGGTGGGCCTGCCACAGACGGTCGGTGTTCGCTTTGGTGGCGTCGGTGCCCGACCACCACAGCCAGACCGGCTTCAAAGTGGTTCCGCTGGGCAGGCGATGTCCAGGCGGATCACCGGTCCCTCGACGATCGGGAGGGTGCCGTCGGCCGCGGCCCAGGAAGAGCGGTTCGTGAGTTTGGGGTGGAGCCGCTCCCACGAGCGTGCTCGGGCGGTGCCGTGGAGGCGGATGTCGGTGACGGTTTCGGTGTCCGGGGTGCACTAGCTGTCGGGTTGCCCGAACACGAACTCGCCGCCGTGCCGGGGCGGACGGCCCATGGTGTGAGGCCCCCGCTGGGGTGCGGGCCGGCGCAGGACCCGGTCCGATCGCATCCGGGCCAGGACCTGGACCGGAAGGTCCCGAAGGAGGTGGGCCAGGCGTGAAGCGTCGTATCCGGAGTCCGCGATGACAAGGTTTCCGGGTCGTCTCCGGGTGCCGGACGCAGCGCGTCCAGCGGGGCGGTTCCGGAGAGCCGGAGGGCGCGGGGGAGGGAGCCTCTGCACCGTGCTGACGGTACGTCGGAAAGTCAGCCGTCGGTCAGCATGCGTCCCGGACGGTCATGCGCTTGCCGACCTCAGACCCGACAGCGCCTTTCCGGAGGTGACCTGCTCGACGGCGCTGCCGGAGACCTCTCCCCCCAATGCCGGCCGCCACTGGCAGGTCCTGCGCGAGGGCGGCGTACTGCACGCCCGCCGCGAAGGCCGGATGATCCCCAGCTCGAACTCGAGTTCCTGCACCCGCGCCCGCAGCTGCCGGTTCTCCTCCTCCGTCGCGGTGGCCTCCACCACCCCGGGCCGCGCCGCCTGCTCGGCGTCGCGCACCCAGGTCCGCAGCGTTGGGAAATCACGCTACGCAGGACGGGCGGGCCGGTTCAGCACGGGCGTGTCCCTGGCGGCCGGAGGTCATGGGCGCCGCGACAGCGCGAGGACGGCGAGGGCTATGGCGGTGCCTTCGCGGCCGAGGCGTTGCGCGTAGCGCCGCAGCATCGCATTCTCCCGGGCGAGCGGTGACATGGGCAGACCCGACGCGCGCCGGTCCAGCTGCCGGCCACGGGCCCGCCGCGCTCGCAGGAGCACCAGAGCGATGAGCTGTTCGTCGAGCCGGTCGAGCTCGTCCGGCTCGTACGGCCCGCCCACTTCGTACGGCTCGACGAGGTCGGCGAGTCGCTCGGGCGCGGAGCCGTTCTCCACGGTTTCGGACATGCCGCCGATCCTGCCCTCCCGCCGCTGCGTAAACCCCTAGTCCATGACTAGGGGTTTTCCTGGCGAGGCCGATCGGAGACTTGCCGCTGGTCTGCAGGTATGCGCGCGTCGCCGCGCCCGATCCCCTGCTGTCCGCCGGTCTTCCAGATGGGTTGAGTTGATATGGGCAACGAGCAGAAACTCCGGGACTACCTCAAGCGGGCCAGCGCAGACCTGCAGCGCTCGCGGCAGCGGGTGAACGAGCTGGAGGCGGCCGCCACCGAGCCGATCGCCATCGTCGGCATGAGCTGCCGCTACCCCGGTGGGGTCGCTTCCCCCGAAGACCTGTGGGCCATGCTCGTGGAGGAACGGGACGGCATCACCGGCCTGCCCGCCGACCGCGGCTGGGAACTCGACCCCACGGACGGGCCAATCGACATCCGCGGCGGATTCCTCCAGGGTGCCGCCGACTTCGATCCCGCCTTCTTCGGCATCTCGCCCCGCGAGGCCCTGTCCATGGACCCGCAGCAGCGGGTGCTGTTGGAGGCGTCCTGGGAGGCCTTCGAGCGGGCCGGCATCGACCCGCTCGCACTGCGCTCCACCCGCACGGGCATGTTCGTCGGCGCGATGCCGCAGGAGTACCGCACCGGACCCGACGACGACGTGCAGGGCTTCGTCCTGACCGGCAACGCGACCAGCATCATCTCCGGCCGCCTGGCCTACGTCCTCGGCACGGTCGGCCCCGCGGTGACCGTGGACACCGCCTGCTCCTCCTCGCTCGTCGCCCTGCACCTGGCCGCCCAGTCCCTGCGCTCCGGGGAATCCGAACTCGCGCTCGCCGCGGGCGTCACCGTCATGTCCAGCCCCACCACCTTCGTGGAGTTCGCCCGGCAGGGCGGGCTTGCCGCGGACGGCCTCTGCCGCTCCTTCGCCGACTCCGCGAACGGCACCGGCTGGGCCGAGGGCGTCGGCGTGCTCGTCCTGGAGCGGCTCGCGGACGCCCGCCGCAACGGCCACCGCGTGCTGGCCGTCGTACGCGGCACCGCCGTCAACCAGGACGGCGCGAGCAACGGCCTGACGGCTCCCAACGGGCCCTCCCAGCAGCGTGTCATCGAGCAGGCGCTGCGGGGCGCCCGGCTCTCCCCCGACCAGGTGGACGTGGTCGAGGCCCACGGTACGGGCACCACCCTCGGCGACCCGGTCGAGGCGCAGGCGCTGCTCGCCACGTACGGCCGAGGCCGTCCCGAGGACCGGCCGCTGCTGCTCGGCTCCGTGAAGTCCAACATCAGCCACACCCAGGCCGCCGCCGGTGTGGCCGGCGTCATCAAGACCGTGCTCGCCCTGCGGCACGAACTGCTGCCCAGGACCCTGCACGTGGACGAGCCGTCCACCCACGTGGACTGGTCGGCGGGTGCCGTACGCCTGCTCACCGAGCCCACCCCGTGGCCGCGCCGCGAGGAACCGCGCCGAGCCGGTGTCTCCTCCTTCGGCCTCAGCGGCACGAACGCGCACGTCATCATCGAGCAGGCCCCGGAAGACGAGACCGCGGAGCCCGAGCCCCAGGCCCCCGCCTCCGTGGCGCCGGGCTCGCTGCCGTGGCTGGTGTCCGGCCGCACCCCGCAGGCCCTGCGCGGCCAGGCGGCGCGGCTGCTGGAGTTCCTGGCCGCCGAACCGCAGCACCGCGACACCGACCTCGCGTACTCCCTCGCCACCACCCGGGCCGGACTGGAGCACCGCGCCGTGGTCACCGCAGCCGACCGGGCCGGGGCGAAGGCCGCGCTCACCGCCCTCGCGGAAGGCGAAGACGGCCCAACAGCACGGGGCGCCGTCCAGGGGCGCACCAAGGTCGCCTTCCTCTTCGCCGGGCAGGGCTCCCAGCGGGCCGGGATGGGGCGTGAGCTGTACGCCCGATTCCCGGTGTTCGCCGCCGCTCTGGACGAGGCCCTGGAGCATGTGGACCACGGGTACGAAGTCCCGCTGCGCGAGGTGCTGTTCGCGGCCGAGGGAAGCCGTGAGGCGGCCCTGCTCGATGCCACCGGCTACGCGCAGCCCGCCCTGTTCGCGATCGAGGTCGCCCTCTTCCGCCTCGTCGAATCCCTCGGGATCACACCTGACTTCCTCGCCGGACACTCGGTCGGCGAGATCGCCGCAGCGCACGTCGCCGGGGTGTTCACGCTCGCCGACGCGTCCACGCTGGTCTCCGCCCGGGGCCGCCTGATGCAGGCCCTGCCTCAGGGCGGCGCCATGATCGCCGTTCAGGCCACCGAGGAGGAGGTCCTCGCCCACCTCACCGACGGAGTCTCCGTTGCCGCCGTCAACGGACCGCACGCCGTGGTCGTGGCCGGAGCCGCCGACGAAACCGCCGCCGTCGCGAGGCACTTCGCCGGGCTCGGCCGCAGGACGAGGCCGCTGCGGGTCTCGCACGCCTTCCACTCGCCCCTGATGGAGCCGATGCTGGAGGAGTTCCGCGCCGTCGTCGGCGGACTCACCCCGCAGGCCCCGCTCATTCCGGTGATCTCCACCCTCACCGGTGTCCCCGGCACCGCCGCGCAGCTCGCCTCGCCCGACTACTGGGCCGACCACGCCCGCCACACCGTCCGTTTCGCCGACGCGCTCGACTGGCTGACCGGCCACGGCGCCGGCGCCTTCCTCGAACTCGGCCCCGACGGCGTACTGTCCGCCCTCGCCCAGGCCCGCCCCGAGGCCGACACCTTCACCGAAGTGGTGGCGAGCCCGCTGCTGCGCCCGGGCCGCCCGGAGGCCGACACCCTCACCGAAGCCGTCGGCGCCCTGCACGTGCGCGGTATACGCGTCCAGTGGGACGGCTGGTTCGCCGGCACCGGTGCCCGCCCCGTGGACCTGCCCACCTACGCCTTCGAACACCGCTCCTTCTGGCCCCGCACGGCGCTCGGCCGGCACGCCGGGGACGTGCGCGGCGCCGGCCTGGGCGCCGCCCGCCACCCGCTGCTGGCCGCCGCCGTGTCCCTCGCCAACTCCGACGGACTGCTGCTCACCGGCCGGCTCTCCGTCCGGTCCCACCCCTGGCTGGCCCAGCACGCCGTACGAGGCGCCGTCCTGCTGCCCGGCACCGGATTCCTGGAGCTGGCCGTCCGGGCCGGCGACGAGGTGGGCTGCGACCGCGTCGAGGAACTCACCCTCGCCGCGCCGCTGGTCCTGCCCGAAGAGGGCGGCGTACAGGTACAGGTGTGGGTCGGCAGCCCCGACGAGACCGGCCGCCGGACCCTGACCGTCCACTCCCGGCCCGACACCGGCCAGGACGGGGCGGCCGCCGACGAACAGCCGTGGACGCAGCACGCCCAGGGCGTACTGGCCGCCACGGACCAGCACGCCCCGGCCGGGGACGCGTTCGCCGCCGGGGCATGGCCCCCGGCCGGCGCCCGCCCGCTGGACCTCGACGGGTTCTACGGGCGGATGGCCGAGACAGGCTTCGCGTACGGGCCGCTGTTCCAGGGGGTACGGGCCGCCTGGCGCGTCGGCGACGACGTGTACGCCGAAGTGGCGCTGCCCGAGACCGGGACCGCCGCCGACGCGTTCGGCATCCACCCCGCCCTGCTCGACGCCGCCCTGCACCCCTGCGCCTTCCTCGACCTCGGCGAACACGGCCGCGGGGGACTGCCCTTCGCCTGGCAGGACGTCACCCTGCACGCCACCGGCGCCACCGCCGTCCGGGTCAAGCTCTCCTTCGCCGGCGACGACGCGGTCTCACTGGCCGTCGCCGACACCGAGGGCCGGCCGGTCGCCACCATCGGCTCGCTCGTCCTGCGCGCCCTGCCCGACGCCGACCCGAACCCCGCCACCGCGCTGGTCCGCGAGGCCCTGTTCGAACTGCGCTGGACCCGGCTGCGGGGCACCACCGCGCAGCCGGCCCCGGCCTCCGTCGCCGTACTCGGCACGGACCCCTTCGGTCTCGGCACCCCGCTCGTACGGACCGCGGGAGCCGCGTTGCCCGCCGTGGTCCTCACCTGCGCCGTCGCCGTACCCACCGAGGACCCGGCCGCCGCCGCCCACGCCCTGACCGCGCGCGTCCTGCGGCTGGTCCAGGACTGGCTCGCCGACGACACCACCGCCGAGACCCGGCTGACCTTCGTCACCTGCGGCGCGGTCGCCGCGGCCGACGACGAGGGCGTCACCGACCTGGCGGCCGCCGCCGTCTGGGGCCTCGTACGCTCCGCGCAGGCCGAGCACCCCGGCCGGTTCGGCCTGCTCGACCTCGACCCCGACGCGCCCGCGGCCGTCCCCCCGCAGGCCCTCGCCAGTGACGAGCCGCAGCTGGCCGTCCGGGACGGCTCCGTGCTGGTCGCCCGGCTCGCCCGGGCCCGCCGGGAGCCGGCCGAGGTGGTGCTCGACCCCGAGGGCACCGTCCTCGTCACCGGCGGCCTCGGCGGCCTCGGCCGGGCCCTGGCCCGCCACCTGGTCACCGAGCGCGGCGTACGCCACCTGCTGCTGGCCGGCCGGCGCGGGCCCGCCACCGAAGACGCCGCCGAGTTCGCCGACGAGCTGTGCACGCTCGGCGCGCAGGTCGCCATCGAGGCCTGCGACCTCACCGACAGGGCCGCCGTCACCCGGCTGCTCGCCACCGTCCCCGCAGCGCACCCGCTCACCGCCGTGGTGCACACGGCCGGCGTCCTCGACGACGGCGTCCTCACCTCCCTCACCCCCGAGCGGATCAGCGCCGTCCTGCGCCCCAAGGCCGACGCCGTCTGGCACCTGCACCAGATCACCGCGGAACTCTGCCCCGACCTGGCCGCCTTCGTGGTGTTCTCCTCTCTTTCCGGCACCGCGGGCGCCCCCGGCCAGGGCAACTACGCCGCCGCGAACGCCTTCGTCGACGCCCTCGCGCAGCTGCGGCGAGCCGCCGGACTGCCCGCCCGCTCGCTCGGCTGGGGCCCGTGGGCTCCCACCGCCGGCATGACGGGCGGGATGACCGGAGCCGACCTGGAGCGGCTGGCCCGCAGCGGCACCCCCGCCCTGAGCGAGCGAGACGGACTCGCCCTGTTCGACGCGGCCCTCGCCGTGGACGCGCCCGTCCTGCTGCCCGCCCGCCTCGACCTGCCGGTCCTGCGCGCGCTGGGCGACGTACCGCCGCTGCTGCGCGGACTGGTCCGCGGCCCCGCCCGACGCTCCGTCGTCGCCGGCTCCGAGGCCGCCGCCGGACTCGTCCAGCGGCTCGCCCGCCTCGACGGGACGGACCGCGCGGCGGCCGTCGTCGACCTCGTCCGCGCCCAGGTCGCCGCTGTTCTGCGGCACGGCGGACCCGAGGACGTGGACCCCGTACGCCGGTTCCAGGACCTCGGCTTCGACTCGCTCACCGCAGTCGAGCTCCGCAACCGGCTGCGCACCACCACCGGACTGCGCACCTCCGCCACCGTGATCTTCGACTACCCGACGGTCACCGCGCTCGCCGGCCACCTCCTCGACGAACTCATGGGGGACCAGGGCGCCGCCGCCGTGGCCGCCGCCCCGCGCACCGCCGCCTCGGACGACCCGATCGTCATCGTCGGCATGAGCTGTCGCTACCCGGGCGGGGTCGCCTCGCCCGACGACCTGTGGCAGCTGGTCCGCGAGGGCACCGACGCCATCTCCGGCCTGCCCACCGACCGCGGCTGGGACCTCGACGGGCTCTACCACCCGGACCCGGACCACCCCGGCACCGCCTACACCCGCTTCGGCGGATTCCTGCACGAGGCCGCCGAGTTCGACCCCGCCTTCTTCGGCATGAGCCCGCGCGAGGCGCTGGCCACCGACGCCCAGCAGCGGCTGCTGCTGGAGGCCTCCTGGGAGGCGATCGAGCGCGCGGGCATCGACCCGCTCTCGCTGCGCGGCTCGCAGACGGGCGTGTTCGCGGGTGTCATGTACAACGACTACGCCGCCACCCTCGCCGACAGCCGCTTCGAAGGCCACCAGGGCAGCGGCACCTCGCCGTCCATCGCCTCCGGCCGGGTGTCCTACACCCTCGGCCTCGAAGGCCCGGCCGTCACCGTCGACACCGCCTGCTCCTCCTCGCTCGTCGCCATGCACTGGGCCATGCAGGCCCTGCGCGCCGGCGAGTGCTCGCTCGCCCTCGCGGGCGGCGTCACCGTCATGTCCACCCCGACCTCCCTCATCGAGTTCTCCCGCCAGCGCGGCCTGTCCCCGGACGGCCGCTGCAAGGCGTACTCCGACGGAGCCGACGGCGTCGGCTGGGCGGAGGGCGTCGGCATCCTCGTCCTGGAACGGCTCTCGGACGCCCGCCGCAACGGACACCCGGTCCTCGCCGTGGTCCGCGGCTCCGCCGTCAACCAGGACGGTGCGAGCAACGGCCTGACCGCCCCCAACGGCCCCTCCCAGCAGCGCGTCATCCGCCAGGCCCTGGCCGGCGCCGGCCTGACCACCGCCGACGTCGACGTCGTCGAGGGACACGGCACCGGCACCACCCTCGGCGACCCCATCGAGGCGCAGGCGCTGCTCGCGACCTACGGCCAGGACCGCGACGCCGAGCGGCCGCTGCTGCTCGGCTCCGTCAAGTCCAACATCGGCCACACCCAGGCCGCCGCCGGTGTCGCCGGCGTCATCAAGATGGTCATGGCCCTGCGCCACGGCCTCGTCCCGCGCAGCCTGTACGCCACCGAGCCCTCCCGGCACGTCGAGTGGCAGGACGGAGCCGTCGAGCTGCTGGCCCAGGAGACGGACTGGCCCGAGACCGGCCGGCCGCGCCGCGCCGGCGTCTCCTCGTTCGGCATCAGCGGCACCAACGCCCACGTCATCATCGAGCAGGCGCCCGTCCTTCCCGCGCCCGCCGCGCGCGAGGAGCCCCAGGTCACGGCCTGGCCGCTCGCCGGCCGGACCCGGGCCGCGCTGCGCGACCAGGCGGTCCGGCTGCGCGCGTACGCCGAAGCCCACCCCGAGCTCGGCCCGGCCGACATCGGACTCTCCCTCGCCACCACCCGGTCCGCCTTCGAACAGCGCGCCGTCGTCGTCGGCGGGCGCGTCGAACTGCTGCGCGCCCTGCGCGCGCTGGCCCGCGGCGAGGCCGACCCGGCGCTGTGGGAAGGCGAGACGGGCGCCGCCGGGCTCGGCTTCCTCTTCGCCGGGCAGGGCTCCCAGCGGGCCGGGATGGGGCGTGAGCTGTACGCCCGGTTCCCGGTGTTCGCCGCCGCCCTGGACGAGGCCCTGGACCACTTGGACCACGGGTACGAAGTCCCGCTGCGCGAGGTGCTGTTCGCGGCCGAGGGAAGCCGTGAGGCGGCCCTGCTCGACCGCACCGGCTACGCCCAGCCCGCCCTGTTCGCCGTGGAGGTCGCCCTCTTCCGGCTGATCACCTCCCTCGGCGTGCGTCCCGGCCCGCTGCTCGGCCACTCCGTCGGCGAGATCGCCGCCGCGCACTGCGCCGGGGTGTTCACCCTCGCCGACGCGTGCACGCTGGTCGCCGCCCGGGCCCGCCTCATGCAAGAGCTGCCCGAGGGCGGCGCCATGGTCTCCCTCCAGGCCACCGAGGACGAGGTCCTCGCCCGGCTCACCGACGGGATCTCCGTCGCCGCCGTCAACGGCCCCCGCGCCGTCGTCATCGCCGGCGAGGAGGCCGAAGTCCTCGCGCTGGTGGACACGTTCGCCGCCGAGGGGCGCAAGACCAAGCGGCTGCGGGTCAGCCACGCCTTCCACTCCGCCCGCATGGAGCCCATGCTCGACGCGTTCCGGGACATCGCCGAGCAGCTGACGTACACCACGCCGGTGCTCGACGTGGTGTCCAACCTGACCGGTGAGATGGCCACCGCCGAGGAGCTGTGCACCCCCGGCTACTGGGTGGAGCACGTCCGCCGCGCCGTCCGCTTCGCCGACGCAGTGGCCGCCGCCCGCGCCGCCGGAGCCACCACATTCCTCGAACTCGGCCCGGACGGAGTGCTGTCCGCCCTCGCCCAGGACGTCCTCGGGGACGACACCGAATCCGTCCCGCTGCTGCGCACCGGCCGCGCCGAGGAGCAGGCCGTCACCGCCGCCCTCGCCCGGCTCCACGTCCGCGGGATCGGCGTGGACTGGGCGTCGTACCACGCCCGGACCGGCGCGCGCCGTGTCGAACTGCCCACGTACGCCTTCCAGCACGAGCGCTACTGGCCCGAGCGGACCGCCGCCGCGGCGGCCGTCGCAGCCGCGGACCCCGCCGACACCGCCCTGTGGGGCGCCGTCGAGCGCGGTGACGCCGACGGCGTGGCCGGCATCCTCGGCCTGCGCGACGAACAGCACGCCGGCCTCGCCGCGCTGCTGCCCGCCCTGTCGACCTACCGGCGCCACCACGCCGAGCAGACCCTGCTGGACTCCGCCCGCTACCGGATCCGGTGGCAGCAGGTCCGCGCGGGCGCCGCCCCCGTCCTGGACGGCACCTGGCTCGTCCTGACCACCGACGGGATCGAGGACGCCGAGCTGCTGGACGCCCTGCGTGGACACGGCGCCCGGTTCACCCGCCTCGTCCTGGACGACGCCTGCACCGGCCGCGCCGAACTCGCCGCCCGGCTCACCGGGGCGGGGGAGCACCACGGCCTGCTGTCCCTGCTGCCGCTCGCCGACGGCACCGACCTCCAGGGCACCGGTCTGCCCGCCGGCCTCGCGCTCGGTGTGCTCCTCGCCCAGGCCCTGCACGACACCGGCAGCACCGCCCCGCTGTGGACGGTCACCCGTGGCGCCGTCTCCACCGGCGCCGCCGACCCGGTCACCCGGCCCGTCCAGGCAGCCGCCTGGGGCCTGGGCCGGGTCGCCGCCCTGGAACGCCCGCAGGCCTTCCACGGCCTGGTCGACCTGCCCGAGACCCTCACCGCGCCCACCGTGCAGCGCCTCGTCAGCGCGCTGGCCACCACCCCGGGCGAGGCCGCCGAGGACCAGCTCGCCCTGCGCGGCAGCGCCGCGTACGGCCGGCGCCTGGTGCGCCGCCCCGCCGCCGACCTCCCCAAGGACGGGGCCTTCACCGCCACCGGTACCGTGCTCGTCACCGGCGGCACCGGCGCACTGGGCGCCGAGGTCGCCCGCCGGCTCGCCCGGCACGGCGCCGCCCACCTGATCCTCACCAGCCGGCGCGGACCCGACGCCCCGGGCGCCGCCGAACTGGCCGAGGAGATAAGGCAGCTGGGCGCCGAGGTCACCCTCGCCGCCTGCGACGTCGCCGACCGCGACGCGCTCGCCGCCCTGCTGGCCTCCGTACCCGCCGAGCACCCGCTGACCGGTGTGGTCCACGCGGCCGGCCTCGGCCAGGCCTCGCCGCTCGCCGCCACCCCGCTCGCCGACGTGAGCGCCTACGCCACGGCCAAGATGCTCGGCGCTGCCCACCTCGATGCCTTGCTGGAAGGCCAGGACCTCGACTTCTTCGTCCTGTTCTCCTCCGTCGCCGGCATCTGGGGCAGCGCCGGGCAGAGCGCCTACGCCGCCGCCAACGCCTACCTCGACGCACTCGCCGAGCACCGCCGTGCCCGAGGCCTGACCGCCACCTCCCTCGCCTGGGGCCCCTGGGCCGAGGCCGGCATGGCCATCCACGAAGCCGTCTCCGACAGCCTCGCCCGCCAGGGCGTGCGCTTCCTCGCGCCCGCCACCGCCCTGACCGAACTGAGCCGGGCGATCCTCCAGCAGGACACGGCCGTCACCGTCGCCGACGTCGACTGGACCACGTACGTCCCCGTCTTCACCGCCGCCCGGCCCAGCCGGCTCTTCGACGAACTGCCCGAGGTGCGCGCACTCGCCGCGGCGCCGAAGTCCGAGGCCGCCGCCTCCGAGTTCGTACGCAAGGTCCGCGCTCTGCCGGCAGCCGAGCGGGACCGGACGCTGGCGGACCTGGTACGCCGCGAGGCCGCCACCGTCCTCGGACACGCCTCAGCCGAGTCCGTCGCCCCCACCCGGGCCTTCCGCGACGCCGGCTTCGACTCGCTGACCGCCGTCGAGCTGCGCAAGCGGCTCGCGACCGTGACCGGCCTGGCGCTGCCCAGCACCATGGCCTTCGACCACCCGACACCCGTAGCCCTCGCCGCGTTCCTGCGCGGCGAGATCCTGGGCGCTGCCGAGGCCCAGGCCGCACCACGGGCCGCGCTTGCCGGCCGGTACGACGAACCCGTCGCCATCGTCGGCATGAGCTGCCGCTTCCCGGGCGGGGTCCGCTCCCCGCAACAGTTCTGGCAGCTGATCGCCGACGGCGTGGACGCCGTATCCGAGTTCCCCGTCAACCGTGGCTGGGACGAGAACCTGTACGACGCCGACCCCGACGCGGGCGGCAAGACGTACTCCACCCGAGGCGGCTTCCTCCACGAGGCGGGGGAGTTCGACGCCGGCTTTTTCGGCATCTCCCCCCGCGAGGCCCTCTCCATGGACCCGCAGCAGCGGCTGCTGCTGGAGACCACCTGGGAGGCCTTCGAATCGGCGGGCATCGACCCGGCCGCCGTGCACGGCAGCGCCACCGGCACCTTCATCGGCTCCACCTACCAGGAGTACGGCACCGGCATGGACGACGCGTCCGCCGGTCACGCCGTCACCGGCACCAGCCCCAGCGTGCTCTCCGGCCGCCTCGCCTACCTCTTCGGCCTCGAAGGCCCGGCCGTCACCGTGGACACCGCCTGCTCCTCCTCCCTCGTGGCCCTGCACCTGGCCTGCCAGTCCCTGCGCAACGGGGAGAGCTCGCTCGCGCTGGCGGGCGGCGCGACCGTCATGACCAACCCTGCCCCGTTCATCGCCTTCAGCCGGCAGCGGGCACTGGCCGCGGACGGCCGCTGCAAGCCCTTCTCCGAGGCCGCCGACGGCATGACCCTGGCCGAGGGCGTCGGCGTCCTCGTCCTGGAGCGGCTCTCCGACGCCCAGGCCAACGGGCACGACATCCTGGCCGTGGTCCGCGGCTCCGCCATCAACCAGGACGGCGCGTCCAACGGGCTCACCGCCCCCAACGGGCCCTCCCAGCAGCGCGTCATCCGCCAGGCCCTCAGCAACGCGGGCCTGACCGCCGCCGACATCACCGCCGTCGAGGCCCATGGCACCGGCACCGCCCTCGGCGACCCCATCGAGGCCCAGGCCCTCCAGGCCGTCTACGGCACGGCCCACGACGCCGAGAATCCGCTGCTGCTCGGCTCCGTCAAGTCCAACATCGGCCACACCCAGTCCGCAGCCGGCGTCGCCGGCGTCATCAAGATGGTCATGGCACTGCGCGGCGGCCTGCTCCCGCAGACCCTGCACGCCGACGAGCCGTCCTCGCACATCGACTGGAGCGGCGGCACGGTCGCCCTCCTCCGTACCCCGGCCGCCTGGCCGGCCGGTGAGCGGGCCCGCCGCTGCGCCGTGTCCTCCTTCGGCATCAGCGGCACCAACGCGCACGTGGTCCTGGAGGAGGCTCCGACCGCGCCGGCTGCCGCCGGGCCCGCTGCCGCGGAGCCCGCTGGGCGGGCGTCCGCTCCGGCCGGCGCCGTGATCCCGTGGGTGCTGTCCGCCAGGACGCCCGGCGCCCTGCACGCCCAGGCCGCACAGCTGGCCGAGCACCTCGACCGCCAGGGTGCCGGGCCGGGCACCCATCCGGCCGACATCGGCCACTCCCTCACCACCACGCGCACACTGTTCGAGCACCGGGCCGTGGTGCTGGGCGACCACGCGGAGCCGCTGCGCGCGGAACTCGGGGTCCTGGCCGCCGCAGGCTCCTCGACATCCGTCGTCCACGGCACCGCCGACCTCGACGGCAAGACCGTGTTCGTCTTCCCCGGCCAGGGCGCGCAGTGGGTCGGCATGGCCGCCGAACTCCTCGACGAGTCACCGGCCTTCGCCGAACGGCTGCACGAGTGCGCGGCGGCCCTGTCGGCATACACCGACTGGTCGCTGGTCGATGTCCTGCGCCAGACCGAGGGCGCGCCCTCGCTGGAGCGGGTCGACGTCGTCCAGCCCGCCACCTTCGCCGTCATGGTGTCGCTGGCCCACCTGTGGGCCTCGTACGGCATCACTCCCGACGCGGTCCTCGGCCACTCGCAGGGCGAGATCGCCGCGGCGGCCGTCGCCGGGGCCCTCACCCTGGACGACGCCGCCCGCGTGGTGGCCCTGCGCAGCCAGGCCATCGCCCGCCGGCTGGCGGGCTCCGGCGGCATGGTCTCCGTACCGCTGCCCGCCGCAGAGGTCGAGGACCGCCTCGCCGCGCGTGGCGGGGGCATCTGCGTCGCCGCCGTCAACGGGCCGCGGACCGTGGTCGTCGCCGGCGCCCCCGAGGAGCTGGACGCGCTCATCGAGGAGCTCGCCGCCGAGAACGTCCGGGCCCGCCGCATTCCCGTGGACTACGCCTCCCACTCCGCCCAGGTCGAGCAGTTGCAGGACGAGCTGCTGACCGCCCTGGCACCCGTGCGCCCGCGCACCGCCGAGGTCCCCTTCTTCTCGACCGTGACCGGCGACTGGCTGGACACGGCCGGGCTGGACGCCGCGTACTGGTACCGCAACCTGCGCCGCACCGTGCGCTTCGGCCCGGCCGTGGCCGCACTGCTCGACCAGGGCCACCAGGTTTTCGTCGAGACCAGCCCGCACACCGTGCTGACCATGGCCGTCCAATCCGTGGCCGAGGACACCGGGCACCGGGTCGCCGCCATCGGCACCCTGCGCCGCGACAAGGGCGGCAGCGGCCGCTTCCTGACCTCCCTCGCCGAGGCGTTCGTCCGCGGCGCCCGGGCGGACTGGACCCGCGTCTTCGAGGGCACCGGCGCGCGCCGCGTCGCCCTGCCCACGTACGCCTTCCAGCGCGAGCACCTGTGGGCGCTGGCCGCCAGGCCCCGTACAGGGGGCGAAGGAGACCCGGCGGACGCCGCGTTCTGGACCGCCGTCGAGGAGGCGGACGTCGAGTCGCTGGCCGCCGGCCTGCGGCTGGAGCAGTCCGACCTCGCCCCGCTGCTGCCCGCGCTCGCCGACTGGCGGCGCCGCAGCCGCGACCGCGCGGCCGTGGACGCCTGGCGCTACCGCGCCGCGTGGAAGCCGCTCGGCACACTGCCCCACGCCGTCCGGCTCACCGGAACCTGGCTCGTCGTCGCCGCGGCCGCCTCGCCCGCCGACGGCTACGCCGACATCACCGAGGCGCTGACGGCCGCCGGCGCCGACGTACGGCACCTGGTGCTGGACGGGACCTGCGCCGACCGGGCCGTCCTCGCCGACCGCCTCGCCGCCGCGAGCGCCGATCTGAGCGAAGCCGGCGCGGACCTCACCGGGGTCCTCTCGCTGCTCGCCGCCGACGAGACGCCGAGCCGGGCCCTGCCCGCGCTCGCCACCGGGCTCGCCCTGACCCTCTCCCTCGTCCAGGCCCTCGGCGACACCGGAATCGGCGCACCCCTGTGGTGCGTCACCCGGGGCGCCGTCTCCACCGGCCGCGCCGACCGGCTGACCCGGCCCGTCCAGGCCCAGATCCACGGCCTCGGCTGGACCGCCGCCCTGGAGCACCCCGACCGCTGGGGCGGCGTCATCGACCTGCCCGAGACCCCGCTGGACACCCGTGGCCGCGAACGCCTCGCCGCCGTCCTCACCGGGAAGACCGGCGAGGACCAGCTCGCCCTGCGCACCTCGGGTGCCCTGGCCCGGCGGATCGCCCGTGCCACCGCGGGCAGTGCCGCCGCAGGCAGGGACACCTGGCGTCCGCGCGGCACCACCCTGATCACCGGCGGCACCGGCACCCTCGCCCCGCACCTGGCCCGCTGGCTCGCCGGGCAGGGCGCCGAGCACCTCGTGCTCACCAGCCGGCGCGGCGCCGGCGCGCCCGGCACCGCCGAGCTGCTCGCCGAACTTCACCAGCTGGGCTGCGAGGCGGAGTTCCGCAGCTGCGATCTTACCGACCGCGAGGCCGTCGCCGCCCTCCTGGAGGGCCTGACGGCCGACGGCCGTACGGTACGGGCCGTCGTGCACACCGCCGCCGTCATCGAACTGGCCGCCCTGGAGGAGACCGGCCCCGAGGCGTTCGCCAAAGTCATCGACGCGAAGGTCACCGGAGCCCGTCACCTGGACGAACTCCTCGACGACGACCAGCTCGACGCGTTCGTCCTGTACTCCTCCACCGCCGGCATGTGGGGCAGCGGCCGGCACGCCGCCTACGTCGCCGCGAACGCGTACCTCAACGCGCTCGCCGAGCACCGCCGGGCGCGCGGCGCCCACGCCACCTCGATCTCCTGGGGCATCTGGTCCGACGACCTGAAGCTCGGCCGCGTCGACCCCGGCCAGATCCGGCGCAGCGGCCTGAACTTCATGGACCCGCAGCAGGCCCTCACCGGGCTGCGCCAGGCCCTGGCCGAGGACGCGCACGTGCTCACCGTCGCCGACATCGACTGGGACCGCTACCACCCGGTGTTCACCTCCGGGCGGCCCACCGCCCTGTTCGAGGACATCGCCGAGGTGCGGGAGCTGGAGCGGCGGACTGCCGAACGGCCGTCCGGGGAAAGCGAGTTCATCGTGCGACTGCGGGCGCTGCCCGCCGTCGAACAGGACCGGGCACTGCTGGACCTCGTACGCGCCGAGGCGGCCACCGTCCTCGGGCACGCCTCCCCGGACGTGCTGTCCGAGCAGCGGGCGTTCCGCGACGTCGGCTTCGACTCGCTGACTGCCGTGGACCTGCGCAACCGGCTGTCGGCCGTGACCGGGCTGGCCCTGCCCAGCACCATGGTCTTCGACTACCCCAACCCCCTCTCCCTGGTGGAGTTCCTGCGCACGCAGGTCGCCGGCGCCGAGATCGCGACGGCGGCCCCGGCCGCTGCCGCGTCGCGGCTCGCCGACGACGAGCCGATCGCGATCATCGGCATGAGCTGCCGCTACCCGGGCGCAGTCGCCTCCCCCGAGGACCTGTGGCGGCTCGTCGCCGCCGGGGCCGACGCCATCGGCGACTTCCCCCCCGACCGCGGCTGGGACGCCGACGGGCTCTACGACCCCGACCCGGACCGGCCCGGCAAGACGTACTCCACGCGCGGCGGATTCCTGGACTGCGCCACCGAGTTCGACGCCGGCTTCTTCGGCATCTCGCCGCGCGAGGCCCTGTCGATGGACCCGCAGCAGCGGCTGCTGCTGGAGACCTCCTGGGAGGCCCTGGAGCGCGCCGGGATCGACCCGGCCACGCTGCGGGGCAGCCGCACCGGCACCTTCATCGGCGCCAGCTACCAGGACTACACCTCGGGCGGCTCCGCCCAGGACGGCGCCGAGGGCCACCTGATCACCGGCACCATCCCGTCCGTCCTGTCCGGGCGGATCTCCTACACCCTCGGCTTCGAGGGCCCCGCCGTCACCCTCGACACCGCCTGCTCCTCCTCACTGGTGGCCCTGCACCTGGCCTGCCAGTCGCTGCGCAGCGGCGAGTCCACGCTCGCCCTCGCGGGCGGCGTCAGCATCATGGCCACGCCCAACGCCTTCGTCGGCTTCAGCCGGCAGCGCGCCATGGCCGTGGACGGCCGCTGCAAGGCGTACGCCGAGGCCGCCGACGGCATGAGCCTCGCGGAGGGCGTGGGCCTGGTCCTCGTCGAGCGGCTGTCCGACGCCCTGGCCAACGGCCACCGGGTCCTCGCCGTCATCCGCGGCTCCGCCGTCAACCAGGACGGCGCGTCCAACGGCCTGACCGCCCCCAACGGCCCCTCCCAGCAGCGCGTCATCCGCCAGGCCCTCGCCAACGCGGGCGTCCGCGCCGCCGACGTCGACGCCGTCGAAGGCCACGGCACCGGCACCCGCCTGGGCGACCCCATCGAAGCCCAGGCCCTGCTCGCCACCTACGGCCAGGACCGTGACACCGAGCGGCCGTTGCTGCTCGGCTCGGTCAAGTCCAACATCGGCCACACCCAGATGGCCTCCGGTGTCGCGAGCGTCATCAAGATGGTCATGGCCATGCGGCACGGGGTCCTGCCCGCGAGCCTGCACATCGACCGGCCCTCCACCCACGTGGACTGGACGGCCGGCGCGATCGAGCTGCTGACCGGCGAACGCGACTGGCCGCAGACCGGCCGGCCGCGCCGCGCCGCCGTGTCCTCCTTCGGCCTCAGCGGTACGAACGCCCACACGATCCTGGAGGAGGCCCCGGCCGCGGAGCCGCAGGTGCCGGAGACCGCGCAGCCGGCGGGCGTGGTCCCGCTCGTGCTGTCCGGCCGGACCGAGGCCGCGCTGCGCGCCCAGGCCGGGCGCCTGCTCGACACGGTCGCGGACCGGTCGGACGTGCTGCCGCTGACCGCCCTGGGGCACGCGCTGGCCACCGGCCGCGCAGCCCTGGAGTACCGGGCCGCCGTGGTCACCGACACGCACGAGGAGTGCGTACGGGCCCTGACCGCCCTGCGCGACGGCCTGCCGGACTCCGCCCTGCTGACCGCACGGGCCACCGCGCCCGGCCGGACCGCGTTCCTCTTCACCGGACAGGGCAGCCAGCGGCCCGGCATGGGCCGCGAACTGTACGAGCGCCAGCCGGTGTTCGCCGACGCGCTGGACGCCGTACTGGCCCGCTTCGACCTCGAACTGGAGCGGCCGCTGCGCGAGGTGATGTTCGCCGGGCCCGACAGCGCCGAAGCCGCGCTGCTGGACGACACGGCCTACACCCAGCCCGCCCTGTTCGCCCTGGAGGTGGCCCTCCACCGGCTCGTCGCATCCTGGGGCGTCCGGCCCGACCACCTGGCCGGGCACTCGATCGGCGAGCTCGCCGCCGCCCACGTGGCCGGCGTGTTCTCGCTGGAGGACGCCTGCACGCTGGTCGCCGCGCGCGGCCGGCTGATGTCGGATCTGCCCGGCGGGGGCGCGATGGTCTCCGTGGAGGCCACCGAGGAGGAGGTCCTGCCGCTGCTGGCCGGCCACGAGGACCGGTTGGCGCTCGCCGCCGTCAACGGCCCCCGCTCACTGGTCCTGTCCGGTGACGAGGAGCCGGTCCTGGAGCTCGCGGCGCGCTTCGCCGCGCAGGGCCGCCGGACCACGCGGCTGCGGGTGAGCCATGCCTTCCACTCGCCGCACATGGACGCCATGCTCGACGCCTTCGCCCGGGTCGCGCGCGGGATCACCTACCACGCACCGACGATCCCGCTGGTGTCGACGGTGACCGGCCGACTCGCCGACTCCGAGCGGCTGTGCACCCCGGAGTACTGGGTCGAGCAGGTGCGCGCCACGGTGAGATTCGCCGATGCCGCCCGGCGTCTCGCCGACCTGGACGCCACCGTGCTCCTGGAGATCGGCCCGGACGCGGTCCTGAGCGGCGCGGCCCGGGAGGCCGCGGCCGACGAGCGGGCCACCGCCGTCCCGGCCCTGCGCCGGGACCGCGCGGAGGCCCCGGCACTGGCCACGGCCCTCGCCCGCCTGCACACCGCGGGAGTACGGGTCGACTGGGAGGCGTTCTTCCCCGCAAGCGGCGCCGCGGGCTCGGCCGTCGCCTTCGAGGACCTGCCGACCTACGCCTTCCAGCGGCAGAGCTACTGGCCGGAGGCCGGCCCGGCCGGTACGGCCCGGCCCGGCGCCGACCCGGAGGACGCCGCGTTCTGGGCGGCCGTCGAGCGGGCGGACCTGCCCGCCCTCGGCGCCGACCTCGGCCTGGACGACGCCACCTTGACGGCCGTCGTGCCCGCCCTCACCTCGTGGCGCCGCAAGCGCCGCGCCGAGTCCACCGTCGACGGCTGGCGCTACGGCAGCACCTGGAAGCCGCTGCCCCCCGCCTCCGGCACGGGCGCCACGCTCGCCGGCACCTGGCTCTGCCTGGTACCGGCCGACGGCGAGAACACCGATGAACTGCTCGACCGCCTCGGCGGTGACCGGTTCACCCTCACCGTCCCGCGCGGTGAGACGCGCGGCGCGCTCGCCGAGCGGCTGCGCGAACTGGCACCGGCGAGGGACGAGTTCACAGGAGTGCTGTCCCTGCTGGCGCTCCAGGACGAGGGCCTGCTGCCGACGGCCACCGCCGTCCAGGCGCTCGGCGACGCCGGGATCGAGGCACCGTTGTGGTGCCTGACCCGGGGCGCCGTCAGCGTCGGCCGATCCGATCGGCTCGGCCGGCCCGCCCAGGCCGCCGTGTGGGGCCTGGGCCGCAGCGTGGCCCTGGAGCACCCCGAGCGCTGGGGCGGCCTCCTGGACCTCCCCGAGACCCTCGACGACCCCGCCGTACGCCGGATCGCCGCCATGCTCGCGCAGACCGTCGGCACGCGCGGCACCGGCGGCGAGGACCAGATGGCCGTGCGCGCCGCAGGTGTGTACGCCCGCCGGCTGTCCCGCCTCGCGCCGGCCGACCGTACCGGCGTACGCCCGTACACCCCCACCGGCACCGTCCTGATCACCGGAGGCACCGGCGGGATCGGCGCGCACGTCGCCCGCCGGCTCGCCGCCCGTGGCGCCGCGCACCTGCTGCTCGTCAGCCGGCGCGGCGCCGAGGCGCCCGGCGCCGTGGAACTCGGCGAGGAGCTCGCCGCGCTGGGCGCCCGCGTCACCCTGTCCGCCTGCGACATCGCCGACCGGGAGGCGCTCGCCCGCGTGCTGGCCGACGTCCCGGAGCGACTGCCGCTGACCGCGGTCTTCCACACGGCAGGTGTGGTGGCGGACGGTGTCCTCGACACCCTCACCCCGGAGGCGTTCGCCTCCGTACTCGGCCCGAAGGCCACGGCCGCGCGGCACCTGCACGAGCTGACCCGTGAGAGCGACCTGGCGGCCTTCGTGCTGTTCTCGTCCACCGCGGCGAGCCTCGGCGCCGCCGGACAGGCCAACTACGCCGCCGCCAACGCCTACCTCGACGCCCTCGCCGAGCACCGGCGCGGGCAGGGTCTGCCCGCGACCTCCCTCGCCTGGGGCCCCTGGGCCGGGACCGGCATGGCCGGCGACGGAACCGGCGTCGAGGCCCGGGTCCGCCGGGGCGGCTACACACCCATGGCACCGGATCTCGCGCTCGACGCGCTGACCCAGGCCCTGGACCACGGCGACCCGGCCGCGCTGACCGTGGCGGACATCGACTGGGCCCGCTTCGCCCAGGTGTTCACGGCGATGCGGCTGGGCCCGCTGATCGCCGACCTCGCCGAGCCCCGAGGCGCCGGCGCCCCGGCACATCCGACCGCGGGAGACGAGAGCGGCCTGCGCCGCCGGCTCACCGCCCTACCGGCGGCCGGCCGTGCCAAGTTCGTACTGGACTTCCTGCGGGCCCAGGTGGCCGCCGTACTCGGCCACGCCGACCCCGTCGCCATCGGCGCCGACCAGGCGTTCACCGACCTCGGCTTCGACTCGCTGACCATCGTCGAACTCCGCAATACCCTCACCGCGACCACCGGTCTGCGGCTGCCCGCGACCCTCGTGTACGACCACCCGACCCCGCAGGACCTCGCCGCGCACCTGCTCGCCGAGCTGATGGGCGGCGCCGACGACGGTGCCGCACCGGCGGCGCCGGCCGGGACCGGCGTCGACCACGACCGGGACCACGACCCCATCGTGATCGTCGGCATGGGCTGCCGGTTCCCGGGCGGGGTCACCTCGCCCGAGGACCTGTGGCGGCTGCTGGCCAACGGGGAGGACGCCATCTCGGCCTTCCCCGCCGACCGCGGCTGGGACCTCGACACCCTCGGCCGGGGCGGCTGTGCCACCCTGGAGGGCGGCTTCCTCGACGGCGTCGGCCACTTCGACGCCCGCTTCTTCGGCATCTCGCCGCGCGAGGCCCTCGCCATGGACCCGCAGCAGCGCCTGCTGCTGGAGACCTCCTGGGAGGCCCTGGAGCGGGCCGGCATCGCCCCCGACTCGCTGCGCGCCAGCTCCACCGGCGTGTTCATCGGCACCAACGGCCAGGACTACACCTCCGTCCTGCGCCGCGGCACCGCCGACGTCCAGGGCCACGTCGCCACCGGCAACACCGCCAGCGTGATGTCGGGGCGCCTCTCCTACACCCTGGGCCTGGAGGGCCCGGCCGTCACCGTCGACACCGCCTGCTCCTCGTCGCTCGTCGCCCTCCACCTCGGTGTCCGCGCGCTGCGCGGCGGCGAGTGCTCCCTCGTCCTCGCGGGCGGTGCGTCGGTGATGTCGAGCCCCGACTCGTTCATCGAGTTCTCCGCGCAGGGCGGACTGGCCCCCGACGGCCGCTGCAAGGCCTTCGCCGACGCGGCCGACGGCACCTCATGGTCGGAGGGCGCGGGCGTCCTCGTCCTGGAACGCCTCTCCGACGCCCGCCGCCACGGCCACCCCGTCCTCGCGGTACTGCGCGGCGCCGCCGTCAACCAGGACGGCGCCAGCAACGGACTGACCGCACCCAACGGGCGCGCCCAGCAGCGGGTCATCCGCCAGGCACTGGCCGACGCGGGCCTCACGCCCGCCGAGGTCGACGCCGTCGAGGCGCACGGCACCGGCACCCCGCTCGGCGACCCGATCGAGGCCGGCGCGCTGATCGCCGCGTACGGAAAGGACCGGGAACGGCCGCTGCTCCTCGGCGCCGTCAAGTCCAACCTGGGCCACACCCAGGCCGCCGCCGGCATGGCCGGCGTGATCAAGATGGTCATGGCGATGCGGCACGGCGTACTGCCGCGGACCCTGCACGTGGACACCCCGTCCACGCACGTGGAGTGGGCGGACGAGGCCGTCACCCTGGTCCGCGAGGAGCAGGCCTGGCCCGCGACCGGGCGTCCGCGCCGGGCCGGTGTCTCCGCCTTCGGCGTCAGCGGCACCAACGCGCACGTGATCGTGGAACAGGCGCCGCCCGCACCCGACGCGGACACGCCCTCCGTGGTGCCGTCGGTGGCGCCGTGGGTGGTGTCCGCCAAGTCCGGGCCCGCGCTCGACGTGCAGCTGGCGCGGCTGGCGGGGTGCGGCGAGGAGTCGGCGCTGGACGTCGGCTTCTCGCTGGCCGCCGGACGTACGCACCTCGCGCACCGGGCCGTGCTCGTGGCGGGCACCGAGGTCGCCCGCGGGACTGCCGCCGAGCGGTCCCTCGCGGTCCTCTTCTCCGGCCAGGGCTCCCAGCGCCTGGGCATGGGCCGTGAACTGTACGGGCGCTTCCCGGCCTTCGCCGAGGCCTTCGACGCCGCGTGCGCCGCACTGGACCGGGAACTGGACCGCCCGCTGCGCGAGGTGGTCTGGGGTACGGACACGGCCCTCGCCGACCGTACGCAGTACGCGCAGGCCGGGCTGTTCGCGGTCGAGGTCGCGCTGTACCGCCTGGTGGAATCGATCGGCGTGCAGCCCGAGTTCGTCGCCGGACACTCGGTCGGCGAGGTGGCGGCCGCGCACGTCGCGGGCGTCCTCACCCTCACCGACGCCTGCACTCTGGTGGCGGCGCGCGGGCGGCTGATGGACGCCCTGCCCGAAGGCGGCGCCATGGCCGCGCTCCAGGCCGCGGAGGAAGAGGTCCGGCCGCTGCTCGGGGAGCACGTGTCCCTCGCCGCCGTGAACGGACCGGCCTCGGTGGTCGTCTCCGGCGAGGCCGACGCGGTGGAGGCCGTACGGGCCGAGTTCGCGGGGACGGGGCGCAGGACGACCCGGTTGCGGGTCTCGCACGCGTTCCACTCGGCGCTCATGGAGCCCATGCTGGACGACTTCCGCAGGGTCGTCTCCCGGCTCTCCTTCGCCACGCCGCTGTTGCCGCTCGTCTCTAACCTGACGGGCGGGCTCGCGACGGCGGAGCTCGTGTGTGACCCGGAGTACTGGGTCCGGCACGTCCGTGAGACCGTCCGCTTCGCCGACGGGGTCCGCACCCTCGGCGAGGCGGGGGCGACGGCCTTCCTGGAGGTGGGCCCGGACGGTGTCCTGGCCGCCCTCGCCGAGCAGAACCTGACGGGCGGGGACCTCGTGGTCACCCCGGCCCTGCGCGGGGACCGGCCCGAGGAGTCCGTGTTCGTCACCGGGCTGGCCCGCCTGCACGTCGGCGGCGTACGGGTCGACTGGACCCGGCTGTACGACGGGACCGGCGCCCGGCGCACCGGCCTGCCCACGTACCCGTTCCAGCGGGAGCTGTACTGGCCCGAGCCCGCGGCCCTCCCCGTCCGCGGTGCCGCGCAGGGACAGGACGCGTACGACGCCGCCTTCTGGGCGGCAGTGGAACGACAGGACCTGCCGGAACTGTCCGCCACCCTGGGTCTGGCCGAGGACGAGGCCGCGCTGTCGGCGCTCGTGCCGGCGCTGTCCGCATGGCGGCGCGGGCGCGACGAGAGCGCGGTGGTGGACGGCTGGCGCTACCGGGTGACCTGGAAGCCGCTCGACACCGGCCCGGCCGACGCCCTCACGGGCAGCTGGCTGGCGCTCGTCCCGGAGGGCGACGCCGACGACGCGTGGGCGGCCGCCGTAGTGGACGCCCTCGGCCCGGACTCCGTACGCGTCGTGGCCGACCCTGCCGACGCCGAAGGCCTGGTGGCGCGGCTGGCCGGGCTCGGCCGACGGTTCGACGGTGTGCTGTCCCTGCTGCCCGTCCTGTCCACCATGCCCGACGCCCTGTCGGCCGCCCTCGTGGAGGCCGGTGTCGAGGCGCCGGTGTGGTGGGTCACCCGGGGGGCGGTGGCCGTGGGCCGTGCCGACGCGCCCGCTGATCCCGCCCAGGCCGCCGTCTGGGGCCTCGGCCGGGTCGTCGCACTCGAACACCCGGCCCACTGGGGCGGACTCGTCGACGTGACCGAGGTGCCCGACGCGCGCGCGGCCGCCCGGCTGCGTTCGCTGCTCGCCGCCGGGTCCGGCAGCGAGGACCAGCTGGCACTGCGCCCGTCCGGCGTCTACACCCGCCGTCTCGTACGGTCGTCGGCCGCCGGCCGGGCGGCCGAGTCCTGGACCCCGTCCGGAACCGTGCTGGTCATCGGTGACGTAGCAGGGTTCGGCGGGCACACCGCCCGCTGGCTGGCCCGCGAGGGCGCGGCGCACGTGCTGCTCGTCGCCGCGCGGGGGCAGGAAGCGGCCCTCGGCGCCGAACTCGGAGCCCGGCTGGCCGAGCACGGGGCGGCCCTCACGGTGACCACCGCCGCCCCGGGCGACCGGACCGCGCTGGCGGCGGCCCTGTCCGCGATCCCGTCCGACCAGCCGCTGACCGCGGTGATCCACACCGGGTACGGCGCCGAACCGACCGGGCCGGACCACGTACGGGTCGGAGTAGAGGCCCTGGAAGGGGCCCTCGAAGACGCCCTGGGGGACCGGGAACTGGACGCTTTCGTCCTCTTCACCTCGATCGCCGGCGTGTGGGGCGTACGCGGCCAAGCACAGGGGGCCGCCGCGAGCGCCTGGCTCGACGCCTTCGCCGCACGCCGCCGTGCCGCCGGCCGTGCCGCTCTCGCCGTGGCCTGGGGAGCCTGGACCGGGCTCACCGACGACTCCCTCGACCGGCACCTGCGCCTCAGCGGGCTGCCCGCCATGGACCCCGAGCGTGCCCTGGCCGCCATGCGCCGGGCCGCCGGCGACGGCACGGCGGCCGTGGTCGTCGCCGACGTGGCGTGGGAACGCTTCGCTCCCGCCTTCGGGCAGGCCCGGCCGGGCAGGCTGTTCGCCGAACTGCCGGAGGCCCGCGCCGCGCTGGCACCCGCCGAACGACGGACCGGCACCGCTGCGGACTCCACCACGGATACGGGAGCCACGGCGGCGTTGCGCGCCGAACTGCTGGCCAGGCCCGAGGGCACCGAGCGCGACGAGGTGCTGCTGGCCCTCGTACGCCGCGAAGTGGCCGCCGTACTCGGCTACCAGGACGCGGAGGCCATTCCGGCCGGGCAGGCCTTCAAGGACCTCGGCTTCGACTCGCTCACCGCCGTGGACCTGCGCAACCAGCTGGCCAAGGCCACCGGCCTGACCCTGCCGGCCACGCTCGCCTTCGACCACCCGACTCCTACGGCCCTCGCCGCGCAGCTGCGTGCGGAACTGCTTGAGGAGGGGGAGGAGGCCGCACAGGCGGCCACGACAGGCACAAGTGCCGGCACGGGCATCAGCACGGCCGCCGACACCGCCGAGGACCCGATCGTCATCGTCGGCATGAGCTGCCGCTACCCCGGCGGCGTACAGTCGCCCGAGGACCTGTGGGAGCTGATGCGCGCCGAGGTCGACGCCATCGGTGCCTTCCCCGCCGACCGCGGCTGGGACCTGGACCGGCTCGCCCACGGTGACGCCGACGGCCGTGGCCGCAGTGTCACCCAGAACGGCGGCTTCCTGTACGACGTCGCCGACTTCGACGCCGCCTTCTTCGGCATCTCACCGCGCGAGGCGGTGATCGTCGACCCGCAGCAGCGGATGGTGCTGGAGACGGCCTGGGAGGCCCTGGAACGGGCCGGAGTGGACCCGCACACCCTGCGTGGCGGCGACACCGGCGTGTTCATCGGCGGCGGCAGCGGCGACTACCGGCCCGCCATCGGCCAGCTCGGCCATGTCGAGACCGCCCAGTCCGCCAGCCTGCTGTCCGGCCGGCTGTCCTACACCCTGGGCCTGGAAGGACCCTCGGTGACCGTCGACACGGCCTGCTCCTCCTCGCTGGTCGCGCTGCACCTCGCGGCGCAGGCCCTGCGGGCGGGGGAGTGCTCCATGGCCCTCGCCGGCGGTGTGACCGTCATGTCCAGCCCCGTCGGGTTCGTCGAGTTCGGCGAGATGGGCGCCCTGTCACCGGACGGCCGCTGCCGCGCCTTCGCCGACTCGGCGAACGGCACCGGCTGGTCGGAGGGCGCCGGCGTACTCGTCGTGGAACGCCTCTCCGACGCCCGCCGCCACGGCCACGAGGTGCTGGCCGTCCTGCGCGGCTCCGCCGTCAACCAGGACGGCGCCAGCAACGGCCTCACCGCGCCCAACGGCCCGTCCCAGCGCCGGGTCATCCGGCGCGCCCTGGCCAACGCCCGGCTCACCGCCGCCGAGGTGGACGCCGTCGAGGCACACGGCACCGGCACCAAGCTGGGCGACCCGATCGAGGCGCAGGCCCTGCTGGCCACCTACGGCCGGGGCCGGGACGCGGGGCAGCCGCTGCTCCTCGGCGCGGTCAAGTCCAACATCGGGCACACACAGGCCGCCGCGGGCGTCGCCGGAGTGATCAAGATGATCATGGCGATGCGACACGGCGTCCTGCCGAAGACCCTCCACCTGGACGCGCCCTCCTCGCACGTCGACTGGACGGCCGGCGCGGTGGAACTCCTCACCGAGGAGACCTCCTGGCCGCAGACCGGCCGCCCGCGCCGCGCCGGCATCTCCTCCTTCGGTGCCAGCGGCACCAACGCCCACGTCATCCTGGAACAGGCAACCGACCCCATGCAGGACGAACCCCTCACCGAGGCACGACAGGTGCCGGAGCCGGCCGCGACCACCGGCACGACCGCCGTACGCGTCCCCGTGCCCGTCTCGGCCACCACCCCCGACGCCCTCCGGGCCCAGGCCGCCCGCCTGCACGCCCACGTCACCGAACGACCCGCCCTCTCGGCCACCGACCTCGGCTACTCCCTGGCGACCACCCGCTCCGCCTTCGACCACCGGGCCGCCGTCCTCGCCGGCGACCGCGACGAACTCCTCGCCGGCCTCGCGGCCCTCGCCGACGACCGCACCGGGCCCCGCGTACTGCGCGGTGAGGCCACCGCGCGCAGTCGCAAGACCGCCTTCCTCTTCTCCGGCCAGGGCGCCCAGCGAGCGGGCGCGGGTCGCGAACTCCACGCTCGGCAGCCCGTGTTCGCACGCGCCCTCGACGAGGTGACCGCCCGGTTCGACCTGGAACTGGACCGGCCGCTGCGCGAGCTGCTGTTCGCCGACGAGGGCACCCCGCAGGCCGCCCTGCTGGACCACACCGGCTACACCCAGCCCGCCCTGTTCGCGATTGAGGTGGCCCTCTACAGGCTCGTCGCATCCTGGGGCCTGCGCCCCGACTTCGTCGCCGGGCACTCCATCGGCGAGATCGCCGCCGCGCACGTGGCGGGCGTGTTCTCCCTCGACGACGCGTGCACCCTCGTGGCCGCCCGGGCCCGGCTGATGGCCGCACTGCCCGAGGGCGGTGCGATGGCCGCCCTCCAGGCGACCGAGGAGGAGGTGCGCGAACGCCTCACCGGAGCCGGAGCCGGAGCCGAGGGCGTGTCGGTGGCAGCGGTGAACGGCCCCCGTGCCGTCGTCGTCGCGGGCGACGAGGCAGCCGTGGACCGGATCGCCCGGGGCTTCGCCGACGCCGGCCGCAAGACTAGGCGTTTGCGGGTCAGCCATGCATTTCACTCCGTGCACATGGACGCCATGCTCGACGACTTCGCACGAGTGGCCCGGGGCATCACCTACACCGCCCCGAGCCTGCCCCTCGTGTCGAACCTGACCGGGGAACCGGCGGACGCCGAGCTGGTGTGCACCCCCGACTACTGGGTGCGGCACGTCCGGGAGACCGTCCGGTTCGGCGACGGGCTGCGCGCCCTCGCCGCCCGCGGCGTCACCCGCTTCCTCGAACTCGGCCCGGACACCACCCTGTCCGCCCTGGCCCAGGACCTCGACGAGGTGCCGGGCACCGCCGCCGTGGCCGCCGTACCGGCCCTGCGCAAGGGACGGCCCGAACAGGACACCCTCCTCGCCGCCGTCGCCCGCCTGCACGTCGAGGGCTGTGCGCCCCACTGGCCGTCCGTATTCACCGGCACCGCGGCCCGCCGGGTGCCGCTGCCCACGTACGCCTTCCAGCGCGAGCGGTACTGGGCCCACACGAGCCCGACCGCGGCCGGCGCGGTGGCCGACGCGGCAACCGGAACGGCTGCCGGAGCGGACGAGGCCTTCTGGACCGCCGTACGTTCCGAGCCCCTCGACTCGCTGGCCGGAGCCCTCGACGTCGACGGCGACGCCCTGTCCAAGGTGCTGCCCGCCCTCGACGACTGGCGTCGCCGCCGCGCCGAGGAGACTGTCGTCGACAGTTGGCGGCAGCACATCACCTGGCAGCCGCTGTCCGGCACCGGGACCCTTGCCGCCCCGCTCGCCGGGACCTGGCTCGCCGTCCTTCCCGAAGCACACGCCGCCGACCCCTGGACGACCTCCGTCATCGACCGCCTCGGCCCGGACACCGTCCGCTTCGAGGTCGCCGCGGACGCCGACGCCGACCGGGAACGGATGGCGAAGCGGCTGCGGGAACTGGCCGCCACCTCGGGCGGAGGATTCACGGGCATCGTCTCCCTCCTCGCCCTCGAAGAGACCGGCGAGGTCCCGCAGGGCGTTGCCCTGACCGCCACACTCGTCCAGGCACTCGGCGACACCGGCCTGACCGCACCCTTGTGGTGCCTCACCCGGGGCGCGGTCGCCGTGACCCCCGGCGAGCCCGTACCGGGCCTGGCCCAGGCCGCCGTCTGGGGCCTCGGACGGGTCGCCGCCCTCGAACACCCGCAGCGCTGGGGCGGTCTGATCGACCTCCCGGCCGACCTCCACACCGACCCCGCGGCCCTCGACCGGCTCACCGCCTTCCTCGCCGCGCCGGACGGGGAGGACCAGGTCGCCGTCCGGCCCGCCGGCCTCCTCGGCCGCCGGCTGAGCCCGCTGCCGGCCGGCCGGACGGGCGCCCGTACCTGGGATCCGGAAGGAACCGTCCTGATCACCGGCGGCACCGGAGCCCTGGGTGCGCACGTCGCCCGCCGCCTCGCCGCCGCCGGGGCCCGCCACCTGGTCCTGCTCAGCCGCAGCGGTCCGGACGCCCCCGGCGCCACTGCCCTGTGCGCCGAACTGGCCGAAGCGGGCGCCGAGGTCACCCTCACGGCCTGTGACGCAGCCGAACGCGAGGCACTGACCGCCGTCCTCGCCGCCATTGCGGACCGGGCGCCGCTGACCGCCGTCGTCCACGCCGCAGGCGTACTCGACGACGCGGTCATCGACAGCCTCACCCCGGACCGGTTCACCGCCGTCTTCCGCGCCAAGGTCACCTCCGCGCTGCTCCTCGACGAGCTCACCAGCGACCTGGACCTGTCGGTGTTCGCCCTCTTCTCCTCCGCCTCGGCAGCCGTCGGCAACCCCGGCCAGGGCAACTACGCGGCGGCCAACGCCGTCCTCGACGCCCTCGCCGAGCAGCGCCGCTCCCGCGGCCTCGCCGCCACTTCCGTTGCCTGGGGAGCCTGGGGCGGAGCGGGCATGGCGGCCGCCGACCGGGCAGCCGGAGCCGCCCACCGGGCGGGCATCCGGCCCTTGGACCCGGACCTGGCCGTCACGGCGCTGCGCCGCGCGGTGATGGAGACCGAGCCGACCACCGTCATCTCCGACGTCGACCCCGGCCGGTTCGTACGCGCCTTCACGGCCGTACGGCCCAGCAGGCTGCTCGCCGGCCTCCCCGTACCCGAATCCGCGGACGCGGCCGGCCCGGTGGCAGCACCGGCGGTCCCGGAGCAGCGCGCCGAACTGGCCGCCCTGCCCGCGGGCCGGCGCAGGCCCGCCGTGCTCCACCTCGTACGCACCCGGGCCGCCGAGGTCCTCGGCCTCACCGGGCCCGAAGCCGTCGGCGCGGAGAAGGCCTTCCGCGACCTGGGCTTCGACTCCCTCGGCGCCGTGGAACTGCGCAACCAGCTCACCGCTGCCACCGGCCTGGCGCTGCCCGCCACCCTCGTCTTCGACCACCCCACCCCGGCCGAGCTCGCCGAACACATCGCCCGGCAGCTGGACCCGGCGGCGTCCGACGACAGCGCCGAGCCGCAAGACGTGGACCAGGCACGGCTCCAGGCCCTGCTGGCCTCCGTGTCCGTGGCCCAGCTGCGCCGCATCGGCGTACTGGAACCGCTGCTGAAACTGGCCGCCGAACAGGGCCGGAGCGACGAGGCCGAAGGCGGGGCGGGCGAGGCACCCGCGTACGCCGACTCCATCGACGCGATGGACCTGGACGCCCTGGTCCACGCGGCCCTGAACACCACCGCATCCGACCCGACACCCGACCTCTCATCCGTGCCGGCCCACCGCGGCGAACCGCAGGACCGACGGAGCTGACGGAGCTGAACATGGCCACGCCCACGCCCCACGACAAGGTCGTCGAAGCGCTCCGGTCCTCGATGAAGGAGACCGAGCGGCTGCGGCGCCAGAACCTGAACCTGGTCGCCGCCGCCACCGAACCCATCGCCATCGTGGCCATGGGCTGCCGCTACCCGGGCGGGGTCCACTCGCCCGAGGACCTGTGGGACCTCGTCACGGCCGGAACCGACGCCATGTCGGACTTCCCGGCCGACCGGGGCTGGGACCTCGACGCCCTGCACGGCGCCGGAGCCGACGCGCGGGGCCACGGCGTGAGCCGGGGCGGCGGATTCCTCGACGACGTGGCCGGCTTCGACGCGGACTTCTTCGGCATCTCCCCGCGGGAAGCCGTGTCGATGGACCCGCAGCAGCGGCTGCTGCTGGAGACCTCCTGGGAAGCCTTCGAGCGGGCCGGGATCGATGCCACCCGGCTGCGCGGCAGCCGGACCGGCGTCTTCATCGGCACCAACGGCCAGGACTACGCCTACCTCCTCGTCCGGTCCCTCGACGACGCCACCGGGGACATCGGCACCGGAATCGCCGCCAGTGCCGTCTCCGGCCGGCTCGCCTACCAACTGGGCCTGGAGGGACCGGCGGTGACCGTGGACACCGCCTGCTCCTCGTCCCTCGTCGCCCTGCACTGGGCCGTCCAGTCCCTCCGGGCGGGCGAATGCTCGCTCGCCCTGGCCGGCGGCGTGAACATCATGTCCACGCCCGGCTCCCTGATGGAGTTCAGCCGGCAGGGCGGGCTGGCGGGTGACGGCCGGTGCAAGGCGTTCGCGGACGCGGCCGACGGCACCGGCTGGTCGGAGGGTGTGGGCGTACTGGTCCTGGAGCGCCTGTCGGACGCCGTACGCAACGGTCGGCGCGTGCTCGGCATCGTCCGTGGCTCGGCGGTGAACCAGGACGGCGCCAGCAACGGCTTCACCGCGCCGAACGGTCCGTCGCAGCAGCGGGTGATCCGTCAGGCGCTGGCGGCGGCCGGTCTGTCGGCGGCGGACGTGGACGTGGTGGAGGGGCACGGTACGGGTACGCCGCTGGGTGATCCGATCGAGGCGCAGGCGTTGTTGGCGACGTACGGCCGGGAGCGGGGGGAGGCCGGTCGGCCGCTGTGGCTCGGCTCGGTGAAGTCGAACATCGGGCACACGCAGGCCGCGGCCGGTGTCGCGGGTGTGATCAAGATGGTGATGGCGATGCGGGAGGGTGTGCTGCCGCGCACCCTGCACGTGGACGCGCCCACGCGCCATGTCGACTGGTCGGCGGGTGGCGTACGGCTGCTGACGGAAGCGGTGCGGTGGCCGGCCGATGGCCGCCCGCGCCGGGCGGGCGTGTCCTCGTTCGGCATCAGTGGGACGAACGCGCACGTGGTGTTGGAGGAAGGCCCGGCTGAGCCGTCTGCCGCTCCCGCGGACGCGGCGGTGCTCGCCCCGTGGGTGGTTTCGGGAAAGTCGGCGGCTGCACTGGACGCACAGCTGGAACGGCTCACTGGGGTCACGGGGTCCCGGCTCGACCTGGGCTTCTCGTCGGCGGTGTCGCGGGCGCGCTTCGCGCACCGCGCGGTGTCGGTGGACGGGGTTGAGATCGCACGCGGAGAGGCTGGTGACCGGTCCGTTGCGGTGTTGTTCTCGGGTCAGGGGTCGCAGCGGTTGGGGATGGGGCGGGAGTTGTATGCGCGTTTCCCGGTGTTCGCGGCTGCGTTCGATGAGGTGTGTGCCGAGTTGGACGTGCCGGTCCGGGGTGTGGTGTGGGGTGAGGACGAAGAGGTACTGAACCGGACCGAGTACGCGCAGAGCGCGCTGTTCGCGGTCGAGGTGGCGTTGTTCCGGCTGGTGGAGTGGCTGGGTGTGCGGCCGGATTTCGTGGCCGGTCATTCGGTGGGTGAGATCGCGGCCGCGCACGTGGCGGGTGTGCTGTCGCTTCCGGACGCGTGTGCGCTGGTGGCGGCGCGGGGCCGGCTGATGCAGGCGCTGCCCGAGGGTGGTGCCATGCTCGCCGTGCAGGCCACGGAGGAGGAAGTGGAGCCGCTGCTCGGCGAGTTCGTGTCGGTCGCGGCGGTCAACGGCCCGTCGGCCGTCGTGGTCTCGGGTGCCGGGAACGCGGTCGAGGCCGTACGCGTCCATTTCGAGGGGCTGGGCCGTAGGGCGACCCGGTTGCGGGTGTCGCACGCCTTCCACTCGCCGTTGATGGATCCGATGCTGGACGAGTTCCGTGCGGTGGTTGCGGGGTTGTCGTTCTCGGCGCCGGAGATCGCGCTGGCTGTCGATGTCGAGCTGGTGTGCGATCCGGAGTACTGGGTGCGGCATGTGCGGGAGGCCGTGCGGTTCGCCGATACGGTGCGCTCGCTGGCCGGGCAGGGTGTCGATACGTTCCTGGAGCTGGGTCCGGACGGGAGTCTGTGTGCGCTGGCGCAGTTGAGTGTGGACGCGGTGGCTGCGGTTCCCGTGTTGCGCAAGGGGCGGGGCGAGGAGGGCGCGCTCGTCGACGCGCTGGCGAAGCTGCACTGTGCGGGCGTGGGGGTGGACTGGGCGCGCTGGTACGACGGTACCGGTGCCCGGGGCGTCGACCTGCCGACGTACGCCTTCCAGCACGAGCGGTACTGGCCGGCACTCACCCCGGATGCCGGTGACGTCACTGCGGCCGGACTGATCGCCGACGCACACCCCATGCTGGGGGCGGTCCTGCCGCTGGCCCAGTCGGAGGGCGTGGTCTTCACCAGCCGCCTCTCGACCCACGCGCAGCCTTGGCTGACGGGGCGGACGACACCGGCGACAGGCCTGCTGGAACTGGCCCTTCGGGTCGGCGACCACGTCGGTTGCGACCGCGTCGAGCGCCTCGTGCACACCGCCCCCCTGTCGCTGCCCGTGGACGGCAGCGCCATGGTCCAGGTCCGGGTGGGGGAGCCCGATCGCGCGGGTGCCCGTACGGTCGCCTTCTTCTCGCTGGCGGACGGTGGGGCGTGGACGGAGCACGCGACCGGCGTACTCGTACCCGCTCCCGGCCAACTGGTGCCGGACATCGTCGGCGCCGATACGGAGTTCGCCTTGTCCGATGAGGCGGCGCGGGAGGCGGATCGTTTTGGTCTGCATCCGGCGTTGCTGGCCGAGGTGGTGCGGGCGGCGGCGGGGGACCGGGATCGGGTGCCGGTGTCCTGGCGCGGGGTCTCGCTGCATGCGGCGGGCGCGTCGGTGGTACGGGCGCGCATCGGCCGTACCACAGAGGGCTCGGTCGCGCTCGCGCTGGTGGACGCCGAGGGTGCGCCGGTGCTGACGGTAGAGGACTTGCTCTTCGGGGCTCCGGCGATGCCGGTTGGTGCCGCGCCGCTCCGGGAGGCACTGCTCTGCCTGGAGTGGGTGCCGGCCCAGGGGGAGACGGCCTCCGCCGCTGATGACGCGGCCCCGACGGTGCTGCGCGTCGAGGGCGGTGAAACGGCCGAGGCGGTGCACGCGGCCTGTGCTCGTGTGCTGAGCGCACTGCAGGAGTGGCTGGCGAGTGAGCAGCCGGCCGGTGCCCGCCTGGTGGTCGTGGTGCCGGGCGACCTTGCCGGTGCTGCCGTCTCGGGTCTGGTGCGGGCGGCGGAGTCGGAGAACCCGGGGCGTTTCCTGCTGGTGGACCTCGGGGACGGTGGTGAGCTGCCGCTCGCGGAGGTGCTCGCGGCGGGGGAGCCGCATGTACGGGTCCGTGAGGGAGACGTGCACGTGGCCCGGCTGGCCCGGCTGCGCCCGGATGTCGGCGTGGTGGAGTCCCCGTTGGGGGACGGCACGGTCCTGGTGACCGGTGGTACGGGTGGTCTGGGTCGTGAGGTGGCCCGGCATCTGGTGGGCGTGCATGGGGTGCGGAGCCTGTTGCTGGTGTCGCGTCGGGGGCTGGACGCCCCGGGTGCGGTGGAGTTGCGGGACGAGCTGGTTGCTTCCGGTGCGGATGTCTCGGTGGTCGCGTGTGATGTGGCGGACCGGGATGCGTTGGCGGGGGTGTTGGCCGGGGTCGAGTTGTCGGCGGTGATTCACACCGCGGGTGTGCTGGACGACGGTGTGGTGACGTCGTTGACGCCGGAGCGGCTTTCGAGGGTGTTGCGTCCGAAGGTGGACGCGGCGTGGCATCTGCACGAGCTGACGCGGGAGATGGGCCTGTCGGCGTTCGTGGTGTTCTCGTCGGTCTCGGGTGTGATGGGTTCGGCGGGTCAGGGCAACTACGCCGCGGCCAACGTGTTCCTGGACGCCCTTGCCGCGCATCGCCGTGAGCTCGGTCTGTCGGGGCAGTCCCTGGCGTGGGGTGCGTGGGTGCCGACGGGTGGTATGACCGCGACGCTGTCCGAGGCGGACCGGCAGCGGATCGCCTCCTCGGGTGTTCCGCCGCTCTCCGTCGAACAGGGCTTGGCCCTCCTTGACGCGGCGATGGCCACCGACATCCCCTACCTCGTCCCCCTCGGCCGGATCGGACACGATCGGCGCCCGGGCATCGATGTGCCGCCGCTGTTCCGCGGGCTGTTCAAGGGCGCCCGGCGCATGGCCGTGTCAACGACGGCCGATGCACTCGGACTTCGGCTCGACGCACTGACCGAGGAGGAACGGCTCCGGCACGTGCTGGACCTCGTACGGACCGAAGCGGCCGGGGTGCTCGGACACACGTCGGCCGCGACGGTCGACCCGGATCGGGAGTTCAAGGACCTGGGCGTCGACTCCCTCACCGCACTCGAACTCCGCAACCGGCTGGGCCACGTCACCGGCCTGCGGCTGCCGGCCACCCTCGTCTTCGACTACCCCACACCGACCGTGCTTGCCTCCCACATCCTCGCCGAACTCCAGGACGAGCAGCAGGCCGTTGGCACGGACGGGCCCGTGGAGTCCGCAGCCGACGACCCGATCGCGATCGTCGGCATGGCGTGCCGGATGCCCGGCGGCGTGGACACGCCGGAGGCACTGTTCGCGATGCTCCTGGACGGCCGGGAAGGGATGACGGACTTCCCCACCGACCGCGGCTGGGACCTGGCCGCCCTCTTCGGTGACAGCGCCCCCGGCAACCGGGGAGCAAGCGCCACCCGGCGCGGCGGATTCCTCTCGGCGCTCGGCGACTTCGACGCCGGGTTCTTCGGGATCTCGCCCCGTGAGGCCCTCGCCATGGACCCGCAGCAGCGGCTGCTGCTGGAGACCTCCTGGGAGGCCTTCGAGCGGGCCGGGATCGATGCCACCCGGCTGCGCGGCAGCCGCACGGGTGTGTTCGTGGGCACCACCGGGCAGGACTACGCCTCGCTCGTCATGAACTCGCGCGAGGACGTGGAGGGCCACGCCAGCACGGGCCTGGCGAACAGTGTGATCTCTGGACGGGTGTCGTACGCCTTCGGGCTGGAAGGCCCGGCCGTGACCGTGGACACCGCCTGCTCCTCCTCCCTCGTGGCCTTGCACCTGGCCGCCCAGTCGCTGCGCAGCGGTGAGTCCTCGCTCGCCCTGGCCGGCGGCGTCACCGTCCTGTCCACGCCGATGAGCTTCCTCGGTTTCAGCCGGCAGGGAGGGCTGGCGGGTGACGGGCGGTGCAAGGCCTTCGCGGACGCCGCCGACGGCACCGGCTGGTCGGAGGGTGTGGGTGTGCTCGTGTTGGAGCGGCTGTCGGACGCCCGCCGCAACGGTCACGAGGTGCTGGCCGTGATCCGTGGCTCGGCGGTGAACCAGGACGGTGCGTCGAACGGCCTGACCGCGCCGAACGGTCCGTCGCAGCAGCGGGTGATCCGTCAGGCGCTGGCGGCGGCCGGTCTGTCGGCGGCGGACGTGGACGTGGTGGAGGGGCACGGTACGGGTACGCCGCTGGGTGATCCGATCGAGGCGCAGGCGTTGTTGGCGACGTACGGCCGGGAGCGGGGGGAGGCCGGTCGGCCGCTGTGGCTCGGCTCGGTGAAGTCGAACATCGGGCACACGCAGGCCGCGGCCGGTGTCGCGGGTGTGATCAAGATGGTGATGGCGATGCGGGAGGGTGTGCTGCCGCGCACCCTGCACGTGGACGCGCCCTCGCGGCACGTCGACTGGTCGGCGGGCGCCATCGACCTCCTCACTGAGAACACGACCTGGCCCGAAGCGGGTCGGCCGTGGCGGGCGGGGGTCTCTTCGTTCGGCCTCAGCGGCACCAACGCGCACGTCGTGCTGGAGCAGGCGGTCGAAGCACCCGGAGGGGAACCGTCGGATACGACGACCGTGGCGCCCTGGGTGGTGTCGGGCAGGTCGGAAGCAGCGCTCGACGCGCAGATGGAGAGACTGGCGGGCCTCACGGGGCCCGGGCTGGACGTGGGCTTCTCGCTGGCCGCCTCGCGGGCGCGGTTCGCGCACCGGGCGGTGCTGGTGGACGGCGCCGAGATCGCCCGGGGGGTGGCGCGCGAGCGCTCGCTCGCGGTGCTGTTCTCGGGTCAGGGGTCGCAGCGGTTGGGGATGGGGCGGGAGTTGTATGCGCGTTTCCCCGTGTTCGAGGCCGCGTTCGATGCCGTCTGCGCCGAGCTGGACGTACCGCTGCGGGACGTGGTGTGGGGTGAGGACGAAGAGGTTTTGAACCGGACCGAGTACGCGCAGACCGCGCTGTTCGCGGTCGAGGTGGCCCTGTTCCGGCTCGTGGAGTCGCTGGGTGTGCGGCCGGATTTCGTGGCCGGTCATTCGGTGGGTGAGATCGCGGCCGCGCACGTGGCGGGTGTGCTGTCGCTCGCGGACGCGTGTGCGCTGGTGGCGGCGCGGGGCCGGCTGATGCAGGCGCTGCCCGAGGGTGGTGCCATGCTCGCCGTGCAGGCCACGGAGGAGGAAGTGAGGCCGCTGCTCGGCGAATTCGTCTCCATCGCGGCCGTCAACGGCACGTCCTCCCTGGTCGTCTCCGGCGCCGAGGACTCCCTCGAGAAGATCGACCTGCACTTCCGGACCATGAGCCGCAGGATCACCCGGCTGCGGGTATCGCACGCCTTCCACTCCCCGCTGATGGATCCGATGCTGGACGAGTTCCGTGCGGTGGTGTCGCGGCTGACGTTCTCGGCTCCGCGGATCGCGCTGGCCACCGACGCCGAGCTGGTGTGCGACCCGGAGTACTGGGTGCGGCACGTACGGGAGACCGTACGGTTCGCCGATGACGTACGCGCCCTGCGCGCGGCGGGTGCCACCGCCTTCGCCGAGCTCGGCCCGGACGGCGTGCTGACCGCGCTCGCCCAGCAGGTCCTGGGCGCCGAGGACCCGGCTGACACCGTGTGCGCCCCCGTGCTGCGCAAGGGCCAGGAGGAGGAGAACGCGCTCGTCGACGGGCTGGCGCGGCTCTTCTGCGCGGGCGTGGCGGTGGACTGGACGAGCCTGTACGACGCTACGGGGGCCCGGCGGGTGGACCTGCCGACGTACGCCTTCCAGCGCGAGCGGTACTGGCCCGTTCCGGCCGTCCGTACGGGCGATGTGGCGGGTGCCGGCCTCGCGCCGACCGGGCACGCCCTGCTGGGCGCGGCGGTGACCCCCGCGGACTCCGGCGGCAGCGTGCTGCTGACCGGCCGGCTGACCGTGGCGGCGTTGCCGTGGCTCGACGGCCATCTCGTCGACGGGGTGGCCGCCTTCCCGAGCGAGGGTCTGCTGGAGATGGTGCTGCGTGCCGGGGAACAGGCCGGCAGTGAGCACATCGCGGAACTCAGCCTCACCGACCAGCCGCTCGTCCTCCCCGCGACGGAAGCCGTGGTCGTCCAGGTGACGGTCGGCGCACCCGACGAGACCGGGGCCCGTACGGTCGGCTGCTACGCACGCCCCGAGCAGACGCCCGACGGACCGTGGACCTGCCACGCCACCGGACGGCTGACGACCGAGCAGGCCGCCATGACCATCGGCGAAGGCGGCGTGGTGGTCGACGCGTCCCTGCCGGGCCGTGGCGAGGACGCGGGGCTCTACGGTCTGCATCCGGCGTTGCTGGCCGAGGTGGTGCGGGCGGCGGCGGGGGACCGGGAGCGGGTGCCGGTGTCCTGGCGTGGGGTGTCGCTGCATGC
>NZ_JBIVTH010000020.1:0-124534 GCF_044756625.1 Streptomyces sp. NPDC091682
GAGGCGCTACCACCGGGCACAGCCGAGACATGCCCGCACGCGCCGAGCCGAGGAGACACCCCACCACGGCCCCCCGGACCGACCCGTGCCGACAAACCCGCCGCATCGAGCCCCGCTCACCCACTGTGGCGCGGGCCCGCATTTTCAGCCTCGCCGGCGTTTGAGGCGCGGGTCCGGGCAGCGCCCGGCACGGATCCGGACCCGCCGCACAAAGCCGAGCCGCCCGCAGGGCAACGGTGCGGGTCCGGACCCGCCGCACACCGCCGAGCAAGCCCGCAGGGCAATCGCACGGATATTCGAATTGCTCTATGGTGGAGACCGGGGGAGGTGTTCATTCGAGCGAAGCAGGAGGCCGCGGGTGCCCGGTTTTACGCATCTGCACACCGTTTCGGGGTTCTCCGTGCGCTACGGAGGCGCACACCCGCAGCGGCTGGCAGAGCGCGCCGCCGAGCGGGGCATGGACGCCCTGGCCCTGACCGATCGCGACACCCTCGCGGGCGCGGTCCGGTTCGCGAAGGCGTGTGCGCAGGCGGGCGTCCGGCCGTTGTTCGGAGTGGACATGGCGGTTCCGCCCGCGCCGGGCCCGGTCGGGTCGGGGGGTCCGACCGGGTCCGGCGAGGCCTCGTACCGGCGGCGCACCCCCGTCAAGGGCGGGGCCTTCGTCGACGAGTCCGCCGCGCGCGCCGTCTTCCTGGCACGGGACGGGGCCGCCGGCTGGGCCGAGCTGTGCCGGATGGTCACCGCCGCCCACGCGGGGGGCGCCGAGGTTCCGCTGGTGCCCTGGGAGGCCCTGCGCGGGGAGGGCGTCTTCGTCCTGCTCGGGCCCGGCTCCGAGGTGGGGCGGGCCCTCGCCGCGGGCCGCCCCGATCGGGCCGCCCGGCTGCTCGCGCCGTGGCGGGAGGTCTACGGCGACTCCCTGCGCCTGGAGGCCGTCCACCACGGCCGCACCGGTACCGGGCCCGGCTCGCTCCGGCTGGCCGCCCGTACCGTCGGCTTCGCCGCCGAGCAGGGTGTGCCGGCCGTGCTGACCAACGCCGTCCGCTACGCCGACCCCGGCCAGGGCCCGGTCGCCGACATCCTCGACGCGGCCCGCCGGCTGGTCCCCATCGACCCGCGCAACCCGGCGTACCCGCTCGACAGCGGCGAGCGCTGGCTCAAGGGACCTGCCGCCATGGCCGAGGCCGCCGACCGGATCGCGCAGGCGGCCGGCCTGCGCCCCGCCGACGCCAGGCGCCTGCTCGCGGAGACCCGGCGCACCGCCGAGGCCTGTTCCGTGGACCCCGAGGACGACCTCGGCATGGGTTCCGTCCACTTCCCCGAGGCCCGGCTCGTCGGCGCGGCCCGCCGCAGCGCCCAGCGGGTCCTCACCTCCCGGGCCTCGGCGGGCATGGTGGTGCGCGGCTACGCGGGCGACCGCGCGTACTGGGAGCGGATGCACCAAGAGCTCGACGTCATCGCCTACCACGGCTTCGCCTCGTACTTCCTGACGGTCGCTCAAGTGGTGGACGACGTGAGGGAGATGGGGATTCGGGTGGCCGCCCGGGGGTCCGGCGCGGGTTCCCTCGTCAACCACCTGCTCGGGATCGCGCACGCCGACCCCGTCGCCCACGGCCTGCTGATGGAGCGGTTCCTCTCCAAGCGGCGGCGCGTCCTGCCCGACATCGACATCGACGTGGAGTCCGCCCGCCGGCTGGAGGTGTACCGGCGGATCATGGACCGGTTCGGCACCGAGCGCGTCGCCACCGTCTCCATGCCCGAGACCTACCGGGTTCGGCACGCCATCCGCGACGTCGGCGCCGCCCTGTCCATGGACCCGGCCGTCACCGATCGGCTCGCCAAGGCCTTCCCCCACATCAGGGCCCGCGACGCCCGTGCCGCGCTGGAGGAACTCCCCGAGCTGCGCGACGTACGGGGGGAGTCGTACGGGCGGCTGTGGGAGCTCGTGGAATCGCTGGACGCGCTGCCGCGCGGGATCGCCATGCACCCGTGCGGGGTGCTGCTCTCCGACGCCTCGCTGCTCGCCCGTACGCCGGTGGTGCCCACCAGCGGCGAGGGCTTCCCCATGTCCCAGTTCGACAAGGACGACGTGGAGGAGCTCGGGCTGCTCAAGCTGGACGTGCTGGGCGTGCGGATGCAGTCCGCGATGGCCCACGCGGTCGCGGAGATCCGGCGCGGCACGGGGCGGGAGCTCGACCTGGACGACCCGGCGCAGGTGCCGCCGGGCGACCGGGCCACGTACGAGCTGATCCGCTCGGCCGAGACCCTGGGCTGCTTCCAGATCGAATCGCCGGGTCAGCGGGACCTGGTGGGGCGGCTGCAGCCGGCCACCTTCCACGACCTGGTCGTCGACATCTCGCTGTTCCGGCCGGGGCCGGTGGCCGCCGACATGGTGCGGCCCTTCATCGAGGCCCGGCACGGGCGGGCCCCGGTTCGCTTCCCGCACCCGGACCTGGCCGACGCGCTGCGCGAGACGTACGGGGTGGTGGTCTTCCACGAGCAGATCATCGAGATCGTGCACGTCATGACCGGTTGCGGGCGGGACGAGGCGGACCGGGTGCGGCGCGGGCTGTCCGACCCGCAGTCGCAGCCGCGGATCAAGGTCTGGTTCGCGGCGAAGGCCGCCGAGCGCGGCTATCCGGTGGAGGTGATCGGCCGGACCTGGGAGATCGTGGAGGCCTTCGGGTCGTACGGCTTCTGCAAGGCGCACGCGGTGGCCTTCGCCGTGCCCACGTACCAGTCGGCTTGGCTGAAGGCGCACCACCCGGCGGCCTTCTACGCCGGGCTGCTGACCCACGACCCGGGGATGTACCCGAAACGGCTGCTGCTGGCGGACGCGCGGCGGCGGGGCGTGCCGGTGCTGCCGCTGGACGTGAACCGGTCGGCGGCCGCCCATCATATCGAACTGGTGTCCGATGACGGGGTGTGGGGGCTACGGCTCGGACTGTCCGACGTCCACGGCATCAGCGGGGCCGAGGCGGACCGGATCGAGGCGGGGCAGCCGTACGCCTCCCTGCGCGACTTCTGGGACCGGGCGCACCCGGGCCGCCCGGTCGCCGAACGGCTCGCGCAGGTGGGGGCGTTGGACGCCTTCGGCGCCAACCGGCGGGACCTGCTGTTGCACGTGTCAGAGCTGCACGGTGCGCAGCGGGCCGCAGGCGTGCGCGGTCCTCAACTCCCCCTGGAGGGCGGCAGGTCCACGGCTACCATCGGACTGCCCGACCTGACCGAGGCGGAACGGCTCAGCGCCGAACTGGGCGTCCTCGGCATGGACGCCTCGCGGCACCTGATGGGGGACCACCACGCCTTCCTGGCGGAGTTGGGGGTGATTCCGGCGCGTCGGCTGCGGGACACCGAGCACGGACAGACCGTGCTGGTCGCAGGGGCCAAGGCGGCCACCCAGACCCCGCCGATCCGCTCCGGGAAGCGGGTCATCTTCACGACGCTGGACGACGGGACGGGCCTGGTCGACCTGGCCTTCTTCGACGACAGCCACGAACGCTGCGCGCACACCGTCTTCCACTCCTTCCTGCTGCTGGTGCGGGGCGTCGTGCAGCGGCGGGGCCCGCAGAGCCTGAGCGTGGTCGGGGCGGCGGCGTGGAACCTGGCGGAGCTGGTGGAGCTGCGGGCGGCGGGCGGCCTGGACGCGGTCGCGGCCCGCCTCGCCGAACCGGCCGGCAATGCCTCCGGCAATTCCTCCGGCGACGGCATTGGCGACGGCTTTGGCGACGGCTTTGGCGACGGGGCCGACGGGAAGCCGGCGGCGAAGGGGCCCGGCCGCACGATCCGCATGTCCACGGGGTACGAGATGAACCCCTGGGCCGACCTCCAGCCGCCGGGCACCGGCCCCGCGACCGGCCGCAAGCTGTGGCACTCCAGCCCGGGGAGCGCGGGATGACCGCCGGGGCGGCCGGAACCGCCGCGCCCGCCGCCGAGCGGGTCGTGATGTGCCTGCGCCCGTACCCCGCCGACGGGGGCCCGCTCGGGGCGCGGGAGTACGCCGGGGTGCTCGCACTGCTCGGGGGCATCACCCCGGCCGTGCAGGCCCTGGCGCCCGATGCCGTCCTCGCCGAAGTCCGGGGCGCACTGCGCTACTTCGACTGCGACGCGACCCGGCTGGCCGCCGTGATCCGGGTCCGGGCCCTCGCCCTGTACGGCGTGGACGCCGCCGTCGGGGTGGCCGGCAACCCCATGCTGGCCCGGGCGGCGGCCCGCGAGGCCCGGCCCGGGCAGACCCTGGTGATCCCCGGGGAGCCCGCCGCCGTACGGGAGTTCCTGGCGGGCAAGCCCGTCACCGCCCTCGACGGGGTCGGGCCGAAGGCCGCCCGCACCCTGTGCTCCTACGGCCTCGATTCCGTCGGCCGGATCGCCGCCGCCCCGCCCGCCGCCCTACGGCGGATCCTCGGCGCCCGGCTCGGCCGCGAGGTGCACGAGCGCGCCCTCGGGATCGACCGGACCCCCGTCCGGCCGGGAGCTGCCGCCCGCGCCGTCACCGCCGAGCGGCTCTTCGATCTGGACGAGCTGGATCCCGTACGGCACCGGCGGGCGCTGCTCTCGCTGACGGAGGAGCTCGGCGCGAAGCTTCGTACACAGGAACGGGGTCGGGGTCAGGTCTGCCGCGCACTCTCGCTCACCGTCCGCTGTGCCGACCGCACCACGCTCACCCGGACGCGCACCCTGGCCGAGCCCACCGCGCACTCGGCCGCCCTGACCGCCGCGGCCTACGCCCTCTACGCGGGCCTCGGCCTCCAGCGGGCCCGGGTCCGCGCGCTGTCCCTGCGCGCCGAGGACCTGACCTCGGCGGAACGGGCCGCGCGGCAGCTCAGCCTCGACCCCGAGGACGAGAAGGCCCGACGCCTGGAGGCCGTCACGGACCGGGTCCGCGCGCGCTTCGGGCCGCACGCGATCGCCCGCGGCACGCTGGCGGCCTGACGGTCCGTCCGGCGCCGTACCGGCAGTCGCCCGGGCGACGCGCGAGTTTTTACTGACGCGTAACTTCCCTGTATTGCTACTCGCCCGTAATTTAGCGGCAGCAGCTCCCCCTTGTGATCCGGATCACGGGACGAACCCCCACGCTCATCCCCCTGAGTCGACCCGCGAGGAGATCACCCGATGCTGCCCTGGAGACGTCTGCTCCGCCCACTCGCCGTCCTCGTCCTCACCGCCGCCGCACTCGTCGCCCCCACCGGCGCAGCGCAGGCCGCGGCCGCCCCCAGCAGCGGCTGGAACAACTGGTCGTGCAAGCCGTCCGCCGCGCACCCGCGCCCCGTCGTGCTCGTGCACGGCACCTTCGGCAACTCCTGGGACAACTGGCTCGGCCTCGCCCCGTACCTCGTGCACCGCGGGTACTGCGTCTACTCGCTCGACTACGGTCAGCTGCCCGGCGTGCCCCTCTTCAACGGGCTCGGCCCCATCGACAAGTCCGCCGGACAGCTCGACGTCTTCGTCGACCGGGTCCTCGCCGCCACCGGCTCCGCCAAGACCGACATCATCGGGCACTCGCAGGGCGGCATGATGCCGCGCTACTACCTGAAGTTCCTCGGCGGCGCGGAGAAGGTCAACGCGCTGGTCGGGCTCGCCCCCGACAACCACGGCACCACCCTGCTCGGATTCACCAAGCTCCTGCCCTACTTCCCCGGGGCCGAGGACCTGATCAGCACCGCGACCCCGGGCCTCGCCGACCAGATCGCCGGATCCGCCTTCCTGCAGAAGCTGAACGCGGGCGGGGACACCGTGCCCGGGGTGAAGTACACGGTGATCGCGACCAAGTACGACGAGGTGGTGACGCCGTACCGGAGCGGCTTCCTGGAGGGGGCGAACGTACGCAACGTCGTGCTCCAGGACCTGTGCTTCCTGGACCTCTCGGAGCACGTCGCCATCGGCCTCACCGACCGGATCGCCTGGCACGAGGCGGTCAATGCCCTCGACCCGGCCAACGCCGAACGGACCACCTGCGCCTCCGTCTTCGACTGACGGGGCGCAGGCGGTCCGGCACGGACGGGGCCTAGCGGCCGTGGCGGCCCGTCGTCGTACGCGCGGTGCGGCGGCGGGCGGCTGCGAACAGCGCGGCCGCGCCGACGGCCAGGGCGGCGGCCCCGGCGATCGCGATCGTCGGGGTGGCGCTGTTGCCGCCCGTCTCCGCGAGGTTGTCCTTGGCCGGGGCCGGCGAGGGGGAGCCGGCCGCGATCGGGACGGCGGCGGAATCCTTCGTGCCGTTCGTCTTCGGGTCGTTGTTGCCGTGGCCGTTGTGCTCCACCGTGGACTTGCCGGCGCCGTCGGAGATCTGCTGGTCGGTCGGGGCCGAGGGCTTGTCCGCCGGCTTGTCGGACGGCTTGTCGCCGGGCTTGCCGCTCGGCTTGGCACCCGTACCCGTACCGGTGCCGGTGGTCGGAGCGGTACCGGAGCCGCCGCCGTTGCCGTTCCCGCCGTTCCCGCCGCCCGTGCCCCCGTTGTCCTTGCCGAAGACCACGTCCGAGCAGGTGTAGAAGGCCTCCGGGCTGTCGGAGCGCTGCCAGATGCTGTAGATCAGGTGGCGGCCCGACTTGTTCGGGACGGTCCCGGAGAAGACGTAGTCGCCGTTCTGCATGCCCGGGTCGGTGACCTTCGCGAACGGTGCCGGCTCCAGGTCGGACCAGGCCAGGGGCTTGGTCGGGTCGTAGCCGTCCTTCGTCACGTACAGCTCGAAGGAGCCCTTGTGCGGGGCCGTGCCCTTGTAGCGGAAGGTGTGCGCCCCGGCGGCCATCGGGCTGGCCGGCCAGTCGGCACGGGCCAGGTCCAGCCCCCGGTACTTGTCGTTGCCGGCCGAGCAGAGCTGGCCGTTCGGGATCAGCGACCGGTGGTTGCCGGCAGCGTTGGCGATGTTCACCGCGTTCCAGTCGTAGAACGCCTGCGTGCCGGAGGCCGCGACCGCCGCCTTGCACGCCGCCGACTTCGGGGACTCCGGCCCCTCGGCGTAGCACGCGGCCACCCGGCTGACCGGGTCCGTCATCGAACCGTGGGCGACCGCCGGAGCCGCCGCGTACGCGGCCAGCGCGAGCGGGGCCAGGGCGGCGGAGGTGATACGCGTCAGCGTGACGGCGGTGCGGCGGCGGCGTGCGGGCATGGGTGATCTCCTTCGGGCACAAGGCAGGGGCGTGCCGGCGGAATCGGGCTCCGCGGTGCGCCGCCCCCCGGCGGCGCGACAACGGGCCCTTCCTGTCCTGGCCCGGCCAAGCTAGCCGCCCCGACCACGCCTTTTGCCCCCTCGAGCCCGCCGCAGCGGATCCTTAGGGCCCCCTTAAGCCGGGGACAAGCGCCGCCTCAGGAAAGGAGGTCTCTCACCTGTGCGGGTGTCCAGTTGCCGGCGGCGCCGGGGCAGGACGCGAGGTAGCCGGCGATGTCCTGCTCCTCCCAAGGGCCGGACTCCAGGAGGCCGGAGGCCAGGTAGCGCAGGTAGGCGCCCGACGGGTTGAGCACCTCGACGTCCTGGAGGCTCCACGGCGCGGTGAAGGTCAGCAGGGGGATTCCCTCGATCGTGCCCGGGCAGATCAGGGTCTCGTACCGCCCCGGGCCCAGCTTGTCACGGCCGTCCCGTAGGGCCGCCGTCAGGTCCAGGTCCGCCCCCGGCTCCGCGTACATCTCCTGGGCGGCGATGTCGGACATCTGGCCCACCGTCACCAGGTGCGCCCGTCCGCGCGTGCGCCCGGGGGCCGTGGGGTCGTAGAACGCCCGGCCCCCCGTCCACACCGGAGACTCCGTGGCGAAGTACAGGCGGCCTTCCAGCTCGACCGCGATCGAGCGTTCGGGCGCCCTGTGGTCCCGGCAGCCCGGGTACGTGCGTGCCGCGCCCGGCGGGGTCCCGCCGACGATGTACGTGGCGAGGCGGTCCATGTGCATGTTGGACCCGTAGGAGGCGTACCAGACCCTCTCGAGCACGGGGATCGCCCCGACGAGCGGGGTGGCGGTGTGGACGGACACGCTCAGCTCCTCGCAGCCGGGGGTAGGGGATCGGGGATCCGGAATCTCCCCTGTCATATGCCTATCGGGTCGCTGGGGCCCGTGCGTATGGTGTGGCCCCGGACCATCCCGGGCCCGGCGCCCTCCCGGCTCCCCACGGGAGGGCCGCCGCGCGCCCCGCCTCCCGCCTCACCGGACTACGGGAGGAGCGCGGAAAGGCCGGCCGCGGACCGGGCCTGGTCGTCCAGCGCGTCGAGGGCCCGTACGGCCTGGGCCGCGGCCTCCGGGTCGCTCTCGGCGAGCCCGCTCTCGGCGAACTGGTCCTCGTCCAGCCGCAGCACGGAGCTCCCGTCCGCCGAGACCCATAGGTCGAGGTCCAGGTCCTCCACGAGGATCTCCCCGCTCTGCACCAGAGCCGGGCGCGTGACGTCGCAGTACCAGCCCTTGAGGTCACCGCCAGCGGTCCACACCTCCTTGACCGCGTACCAGCGGGTCCGCCAGAAGTGCTCGACGAACACGTCGCCCGGCTCGAAGCGCACGAAGCCGAAGTCCCGTACGCCCTCCGCCGCCCAGGGGGCGCGCACCGAGATCCGGTCGCCGTCGTCGGCGACCTGCGCCGCCGGGTAGCGGATCTTGGTCCGTCCGGCCTTGGTCAGGACGACGGTCAGCTGTGCGGTCACGGGGTCTCCAGCTTCTTCGTGTAGCGCGTCTCGGTCGCGCAGATCTCGTAGCCGAACCAATCGTTGATGGCGAGCATCGGGTCGTTGCCCGCGTCGTTGCCGGTGAATGCCTCGGTGTACCCGGCCGCGCGGGCCCGGTGCAGGGAGGCCGTCTTGGCGAGCTTGGCCAGCCCCCGGCCGCGGAAGGCGCGCAGGGTGCCGGTCATCGCCGAGGCGTAGCGGGTGGCGCCGTCGGTCTGCGCCGCGGTGAAGGAGGCCACGACGCCGTCGACCAGGGCGACGGTGGTCAACTCCTTGTCGAGGGTCGGGCTGTTCCAGGTGTGCGCGAGCCAGTCCTCGTAGTCGTCGAACTCCACCGCGACATCGCTCGGTTCGTCGGAGGTGGTCTCGGCGTCAGCCTCGAACAGTGGCCGCGGGTCGGCCGCGAAGGCGGAGCCGGGGCGCAGTTCGACCCCGGCCGGAAGGTCCCGCGGAAGCTCGGGCAGCGTGGCCGCCGCCAGGTCCAGGCGCAGGAAGTGCGCCGACCGGCTGGGGAGGTACCCGCGCCGCTCGGCGAAGGCGCGCGGGGCGGGCTCGTCGAGCACCCAGGCGAACACGTCCACCGCGTCCCGCGCGGCGAGGTGCTCCTCGGCGGTGCGGAGCAGGAGGGCGCCGGCGCCGAGGCCGCGGTGGGCGGGATCGACATAGACGTTGACGTACGACTGGCCGGGCTCGGGGCTGTCGTACGCGATGCCGACCTGGGCGGCGCCGATCACCCGGCCGTCCGCGGTCTCGGCGACGAGGATCCGGTGGTGTTTCGCCGGGTGGGCGGAGGAGAGCTCGAAGGCCACGCTCTCAGCGGTGATGATCATGAACGGCAGGGCGGCGCGGCGTACGCGCGCGACGGAGCCCGCGTCCGAGGGATCGCCGGGGCGGAGATCACGGATCGATACGGTCATGGGGCAGACGCTACGTGCGCCTTCGCGACGGGCGCCTCCCAATTAACCGCCGATGAGGGACAATCACCCGCGTGACCTCGACAAACCTGAAGATCACCATCGACGGCTCGGCCGGGTCGGCCGCCCCGTACGAACAACTGCGCGCGCAGATCGCCGACCGGGCCCGGTCGGGGAAGCTCCCGGCGGGCTTCAAGCTGCCGACGGTACGGGGCCTCGCGGAGGAGCTGGGGCTGGCTGCCAACACGGTTGCGAAGGCGTACCGGGCGCTGGAGGCGGATGCGGTGATCGAGACGCGGGGCCGGAACGGGACCTTCATCGCGGCTGCCGGGGACGCGGTGTCCCGCGAGGCGGCCGCGGCGGCCCAGGCGTACGCGGACCGCGTCCACCGGCTCGGCCTGACCCAGGCCGAGGCCCTGGACGCGGCCACGGATGCCCTCCGGGCCCGGTACGCCGCGAAGTAGCCGGCCCGCGGGCCGGCTGCCGGGGGCTCCCCCCCGGGACCCCCGCGCCTCAAACGCCGGCGGGGCTGGATCTTGTCCCCGTCGCAGGTGGCAAGGGCGCGCACCGCCGGAGGCTAGAGGTACAACCCGGCCTCCGGGGCGTGCGGCTGTGGCGGCAGGATCGCCGCCGGGCCCGTGCCGCGGCGCAGGGCGAACAGCTCCGCCAGGCTGGCGCCCTCGCGGGAGACGCCCTCGTCCGTGCCCAGCCAGTCCACCGCCTCCCGATGGGTCAGCCGGCCGACCTCGATGCGGGCCAGGCAGCGCCCCGGGCGGACCACCGCCGGGTGGAGCCGCTCCAGGTCCTCGTTGGTGGTGACCCCCACCAGGACGTTGCGGCCCTGTCCCAGCAGCCCGTCCGTCAGGTTCAGCAGCCGGGACAGCGCCTGCCCGGCCGTGTGGCGGGCCTCGCCCCGGATCAGTTCGTCGCAGTCCTCCAGCAGCAGCAGCCGCCAGCGGCCCTTCGCCGTGCCCTCGTCCTCGCCGATCGCGATGTCCATCAGGTAGCCCACGTCGTTGAACAGCCGCTCCGGGTCCAGGACGCAGTCCACCTGGCACCAGTCGCGCCAGGACCGGGCCAGCGTGCGCAGCGCGGAGGTCTTGCCCGTGCCGGGCGGCCCGTGCAGCAACAGCAGCCGGCCCGCGATGTCGTCCGGGGTCACCTTCATCAGCCGGTCCATCGCCCCGGCCACCGGCGCGGTGTAGTTGGGCCGCACCTCCGCCCAGGTGCCGGCCGCGATCTGGCGGGTCGTCCGGTACGGGCCGCGGCGCGGGGAGACGTACCAGAAGCCCATCGTGACGTTCTCGGGCTGGGGTTCGGGCTCGTCCTGCACGCCTTCCGTGGCCCGGCCGAGCACGCCGGCGGCGAGTTCGTCGCTGACCGCCGTCACGGTGACGTCCGCGCCTCGGCTCCAGCGCGAGACGAGCACGGTCCAGCCCTCGCCCTCGGCGAGGGTGGCGCTGCGGTCGCTGTCGCGCGCCGAGCGCAACACCGTGGCCCCCGGCGGCAGGAGCGTGGCCTCCGCCTTGACCCGCTCGATCGACACGCTGTGCGAGTACGGCTGCTCGCCGGACGCGAACCGGCCGAGGAAGAGCGCATCGACGACGTCCGACGGCGAGTCGCTGTCGTCGACGTTGAGCCGGATCGGCAGCGCGTCCTGCGGGTTGGCTGACATGGCGCCCATGATCCGGCACGCGGTGGCCCCGTGCACCCGTGTTTCGCCGGATCGGGTGCCCAAGTTCCCTCTTCAAACGCCATCGGAGTGAAGGTTCGGGTCGCAACTCTGCCCCGAACATTCTTGGCATGGACACTTCCGGCCATTCTCGGCTGCTTGTACCACGGACTCAGGAGTAACCCCCACAAGGAGCCGCACACATGAGCATGAACCTGTCGCGCTTCGCTGCCCTGACCTCCTCCCTCTTACTCGCCGCGGGCGCCACCCTGTTCGGCGCGGGCCAGGCGGCCGCCACCGCCCGGGCCGACTTCGGCTACGTCGCCCTCGGCGACTCGTACTCCTCCGGCGTCGGCGCCGGCAACTACGACGGCGCGAGCGGCAACTGCAAGCGCACCAACCGCGCCTACCCGGCCCTGTGGGCCGCCGCCCATTCCCCCCAGACCTTCTCCTTCACCGCCTGCTCGGGCGCTCGTACGGGTGATGTCCTCGCGAGCCAGCTCACCCCGCTCAACTCCGGCACCGACCTGGTCAGCATCACCATCGGCGGCAACGACGCCGGCTTCTCCGACGTCATGACCACCTGCGTCCTCCAGTCCGAATCCACCTGCATCAGCCGCGTGAACCAGGCCAAGGCCTATGTGGACTCCACCCTCCCGGGCCAGCTCGACCAGGTCTACAACGCCATCGACAGCCGCTCGCCCGGCGCGCACGTCGTCGTCCTCGGCTACCCCCGCTTCTACAAGCTGAACGGCACCTGCACCACCGGCCTGACCGAGGGCGAGCGGGCCGCCATCAACGGAGCCGCCGACCACCTCAACGCCGCCATCGCCAAGCGAGCCGCGAACCACGGCTTCACCTACGCCTCGGTCGTCGGCACCTTCACGGGTCACGAGATCTGCTCCAACAGCGCGTGGCTGCACAGCGTCAACTGGCTGAACATCGGCGAGTCGTACCACCCGACCGCGGCCGGACAGTCCGGCGGCTACCTGCCGGTCCTCACGAACGCCGCCTGATCGGCCCGGTCCGGTTCGCCGGTCTCGGGAGTCGCCGGAGCCGCCGGAGTCGCCCGGGCGCTCGCCGTCGGCGAGGCCGGTGACGGACTCGGTCCGGGGGAGGGGGCCCCGCTCGTCGGGGTCTCCTTCCGGCACGTCACCGAGGTGGCCACCCACTGGGTGGCCACCTCGGCCGCTCCCCGCACCTCCAGTCGGACCGCGTCCGCGAAGACCCCGTCCGGTTCGTGCGTGAGCTCCGTGTGCTCCAGTCGCCGGCTCTTCGGCCCGCCCTCCTCGTACGTGACGGAGCGCCAGTCGGGGCCGGACGTCCGCCCGCTCCGCGTGGCCCAGCGGTACTCCAGCACGACCGGGGTGCGCTCCACCTCGACGGTGGCCGTGAAGGCGGGCGCGTGCTCGGCGGGCGGCGGGCAACTGCCCGAGTAGGAGGAGCGCACCGTGTCCACGTACACCGAGACGTGTTGCCCCGGCGTGGCCGGGGCGGACACCGACGCCGACGCCGGGGGAACCGCCGAAGGGGTCGTGGTGACGCTCTGGGCGGTGGTGGTGGCCGAGCCGGTCGGGGCGCCGCCGTTCCCGCCGCCCTTCCCACCCGTGTCCTCGCGGTCCTTGAGCAGCAGCCACCCCACCGCGACGAGGGCCAGCAGCATCAGCACGATCCCGATCGTCAGCACCAGCCCGGCGCGGCCCTCGCGCGCTCCCGGACCGGACGCGGGCAAGGGCGGCGGCGTCCCGTACGGCTCCGCGTGCGGTGACCCGGGCCGTGATCCGTACGGAGCCCCGTGCGGTTCGTGTGCCCCCTGCCCGTGGTGCGCCGCCGTCGTTGCCCGCCCGTCCGGCCCCGACGCCGGCCTGCCGGGGGCCCGTACGGTCCCGCCCGCGCCCACCACGCGCAGCATCCGGGCCGCCTCCGCCGCGGGCAGCCGCTCGGCCGGGTCCTTGCGCAGCAGCCCCTCCAGCACGGGCTCCAGCGCCCCGGCCCGGCGCGGCGGCGGCAACTCCGCGTCCACCACGGCCCGTAGCGTGTCCAGCGCGGTGGCCCGCCGGAAGGGCGAGACCCCCTCGACAGCGGCATAGAGCATGATCCCGAGCGCCCACAGGTCCGACGCGGGTCCCGGATCGCGCCCCATCGCCCGCTCCGGGGCCAAGAATTCGGGGGAGCCGACCACTTCGCCCGTCATGGTGATCGCCGAGGAGCCCTCCAGGGTCGCGATCCCGAAGTCGCCCAGCACCACCCGGCCGTCGTTGGCGATCAGGACGTTGCCCGGCTTCACGTCCCGGTGCAACACCCCCGAGTCGTGCGCGGAGCGCAGCGCGGCGAGCACCTGTTCGCCGATGTGCGCGGCCCGCTGAGGGGCCATCGGCCCCTCGGCCTCCAGTACGTCCGCCAGCGAGAGCCCGCGCACCAGCTCCATCACGATCCAGGGGCGCCCGCCATCGGACGCCACGTCGTAGACGGTGACGACCCCGCGGTGCGAGACCCGGGCCGCGGCCCAGGCCTCCCGCTCCAACCGCCGGTACAGCCGCTCCAGTTCGGCGGGTTCCAGCCCGGCCGGCGCCCGTACCTCCTTGACGGCGACCTCGCGGGCCAGCACCTCGTCCCGGGCCCGCCACACGACGCCCATCCCACCCCGGCCGATCGGTTCGAGCAGCCGGTAGCGGCCCGCGATGACACGATCGGAGTTCGATTGGTCACTCACGTGCGCCCCCGAGTGTGCTCCCGTGCGCCCGCGTGTCATCGGGCGATCACTCCAAGTTAGCGCAGTGCGAGCCGTGTGACCCCTGTCGTGACGGGACTCGTGCAGAGGCCTTTCTCAGCGTGACGTCTGTGCGGAGAGTAATCGGCGACTCCGTTGAGTAATCGTCAACTCCCCGTCGCCGCAGGGGTAATTCACACCACCGGGATACCCGGGGGCGATGCGGGGGCGATAGGGTTAACCTGCCCGGGCCGGGTGCCCTCGTACGGGTGGGGAGAGATCATGGAACAGATAGCAATGCGCAGCAGGCCGCCACGCGTGCCTGCCATCACCTGCGGCAGTAGTGCGACCAGTTCGCGCCTCGACCGCCACCTCGCCGTGCTGGGCGGTCCCGCCATCCCGCACCGGGAAGCGGCCGAGGCGACGCTGCTGATGCGCGAGCTCACCTCCCGCGACCACACGCACCGTCTGCGGAGCCGGAGTGCGCGCGTCTCGCTCTTCGCGCCGCTGCGTCGTCTGCGTCGCACGCTCTTCGGCAGCCGCCGCTCGTAACCTTCCCCGTACCGCAGCCGTCGGCCCCCGGGCCGCCGGCTCCCCGGCCCTACCCGATCACACCGTCCCGGCGCAGGTCCGAGATCTGTGCGTCCGCCATCCCCAGGGCGCGCAGCAGGGGCTCGGTGTGCTCGCCCAGCGCGGGCACCGCACCCATGTGCGGTGCCGCGCCGCCCGGCAGTCCGATCGGCGGCAGCAGGGCCCGCAGCGGACCGACCGGTGAATCCACCTCCTGCCAGCGGTCCCGGGCCGCGAGTTGCGGATGCCCGGCCAACTGGGCCACCGAGTTCAGTCGCGCGCACGCGATGCCCGCCGCCTCCAGCCGCTCGATCGCCCCGTCCGCACGGAGCCTGCCCAGCGCCTCTGCCACCACCGCGTCGGTCTTCTCCCGGTTCGCGGTGCGCGCCGCGTTCGTCGCGTATGCCGGATCTTCTGCCAACTCGGGTCGCTCCAATACCTGTTCGGCCAGCCGCCGCCACTCGCGGTCGTTCTGCACCGATAGCAGCACCCGGTCCCCGTCGGCCGTCGCGTAGGCGTCGTAGGGTGCGATCACCGCGTGCGCGAGGCCGGTGCGCACGGGCTGCTCCCCGCCGTGCATCGTGTGGTGCAGCGGGTGGCCCATCCACTCGGCGAGCGCGTCCAGCATGGACACCTCCACCCTGCCCCCGCGCCCGGTGACCCCACGGCGCAGCAGGGCGGCCAGGACCCCCGAGAAGGCGTACATGGCCGCCGCGATGTCCGCCGCCGGGATGCCCGCCTTGACGGGTTGCTCCGGAGTGCCGGTCACCGAGACCAGGCCCGCCTCGCACTGGACGAGCATGTCGTAGGCGCGCTTGTGGGCGTACGGGCCCTCGGGGCCGTAGCCGGAGACGTCCACGGCGACCAGCCGGGGGTAACGCGCGCACAGCGCGGCCGAGTCGAGCCCGAGGCGGGCCGCGGCCCCCTGCGCGAGGTTCTGCACGAAGACGTCCGCGTCGGCCAGCAGGCCGTGCAGGACCTCGCGGCCGCGCGGGTCCTTCAGGTCGAGGGCGATCGACTCCTTGCCCCGGTTGGCCCACACGAAGTGCGAGGCGAGGCCGTGCGCGGCCGTGTCGTAGGCACGCGCGAAGTCGCCGCCGTCGGGGCGCTCGACCTTGATCACCCTGGCGCCCAGGTCGGCGAGCTGACGGGTGGCGAAGGGGGCCGAGATGGCCTGTTCGACGGCGACGACGGTGATGCCGTCCAGGGGGAGCGGTTCGGTAGCCATGCGCCCTGCCTACCCGGTCGGACGGGCCGCTGTCACCACACCGGCGGCGATGCGCGCCATTGGTCACATGAGGCGGCCGCTGCGCGGGCGGTCACCGGCCGCGCGCGAACCTGCCGGTCGCCAGCGGCACGAACAGCGCGAGCAACAGCCCCGACCACAGCAGCGCCCCGGCCACGGGATGGGCCGCGGGCCAGGCGGCGCCCGCCGCGGCCCCGCCCCCGGCGTTCCCGCACAGTGCCCGTACGGCGGTGGCGACGGCGCTGATCGGGTTCCACTCGGCGACCGCGCGCAGCCACCCGGGCAGCCCCGCGGTCGGCAGGTACGCGCTGGAGAGCATCGGCAGGACGAAGGTGGCGCTGCCGAGCTGGCCGGCCGCCTCCTCGCTGCTGCTCAGCAGGCCGAGGTACGTGCCCACCCATGCCGTGGCGAAGCGGAACAGCAGCAGCACGCCCAGGGCCCCCAATGCACCGGGCAGGCCGTTCTCGATGCGCCAGCCCATCGCCAGCCCCACCAGCATCAGCGGCACCATCGACACGCCGGTGGTCAGCAGATCGGCGGCCGTTTGCCCGAGCGGTACGGCGGTGCGGCTCATCGGCAGGGTCCGGAAACGGTCCATCACCCCGCGGTGGGCGTCCTGCGCGGCCGTGAACATGCCGGTCATCAGGCCGTTCGCGGCGGTGGCGGCCAGTAGCCCGGGGACCAGGAACTCCCGGTACTCCGCGCCCGGCATGGCGAGCGCGCTGCCGAAGACGTAGCCGAAGAACAGCAGCATGGTGATCGGCATGGTCTGGGTGAGGATCAGCAGCGCCGGGGCGTGCCGGGCCTTTTGGAGCTGGCGGGTGAGGACGGCTCCGCCGTCGGACAGCAGGGTGCTCATGCGGCGTGCTCCTGATCGGCGCTGGCGCCGGCGTTGGGGACGTCGGCTGGGGTGTCGGCTTCTTCGGCGGCGTCGAGGGACCGGGCCCGGGTGAGGCGCAGGAACACCTCGTCGAGGGTGGGCGGGCGCAGGGCCGCGTCCGTGACCGGAACCCCGGAGGTGTCGAGTTCCCGGATGATCCGCGGCAGGGTGAGGGCGTCGTCGAGGACGGTGACGCCGACGGTCAGCCGCTCCTCGTCGAGCGCGGGCCGACCGCCGGTGAGCCGGTCGAGTACGGCGGCGGCGCGGGCGAGCGCCCCGCGCTCCGCGACCGTGACCTCGGCGCGCGCGCCGATCCGGGCCTTCAACCGGGCCGGGGTGCCGGTGGCGGCGACCCGGCCGCGGTCGACGACCACGATCTCGCCGGCCAGCCGGTCGGCTTCCTCCAGGTACTGGGTGGTGAGCAGCACCGTGGTGCCCCCGGAGCCCTCCCCGACGAGTTCCCGCACCGCCGTCCAGATCTGCTCGCGGGCCGCTGGGTCCAGGCCGGTGGTGGGCTCGTCGAGGAACAGCACCCGAGGGCGGGTGACGAGCCCGGCGGCCAGGTCGAGGCGCCGCTTCATGCCGCCGGACCAGGTGGTGGTCACCCGGTCCGCGGCCTCGCCGAGTCCGAAGCGCTCCAGCAGCTCGTCCGCGCGGGCCCGGCCCGCGCGGCCGCGCAGCCCGGCCAGCCGGGCGAAGAGCCGGAGGTTCTCACGGCCGGTCAGGTCCCCGTCGACGGAGGCGTACTGGCCGGTGACGCCGATGGCGCGGCGGACGGCCGCGGGATCCCGGGTGACGTCGTGGCCGGCGACGAGGGCGTGGCCGCCGGTGGGTGCGGTGAGCGTGGTGAGGACCCGGACGGCGGTGGTCTTGCCCGCGCCGTTGGGGCCGAGGAGGCCGCAGACCGTGCCCTCGGGGACGGCGAGATCGAGGCCGCGCAGGGCGTGGACCTCCCCGTAGCTCTTCTCCAGACCCTCACTAAGTACAGCGTACGTAGTTGTCATGTGCGCCACCGTACCTCACTACGTACGATGTACGTAACTAAGATGGTGGGGAGACGACGAGGTGATCTGAGCCATGACAGCCGGCGGGCGACCCGCTGAACCCGAAGTGATCTGGTCCCGCCCCCAGCGGGCCGGCCGCGGCCCCAGGCCCGCGCACAGCCGCGAGTCCATCGCGTCCGAGGCGGTGCGGATCGCCGACGAGGAGGGGATCGAAGCCGTCTCCATGCGGCGCGTGGCGGCCGGGATCGGCGCGGGGACGATGTCCCTCTACAACTACGTGCCGCGCAAGGAGGACCTGTACGAGCTGATGGTCGACGCGGTCAGCGGGGAGTACGAGTTCCCCCGGCCGACCGGTGACTGGCGGGCCGACCTGCTCGCGCTGGCCCGCGGGACGCGCGCGCTGATGCACCGCCATCCCTGGCTGCCGCGCCTGCTGAGCCCGGTCTACGGCTTCGGCCCGAACGCCCTGCGCTACCTGGAGTACAGCCTGGACTGCCTGGCTCCGCTCGACGTGCCGGACGGCGAGAAGCTGGAGCTCGTCGCCGCCGTCAACGGGACCGTCGCGACGCACGTGGCCAGTGAGCTGGCGCTGGCCGAACGGGCCCGGTCGCTGCCCTGGGGCGAGGCGGAGGAGCAGCGAGTGCGGACGGCCTGGCTCGGCTCCCGGCTGGCCACCGGGGAGTACCCGAGGTTGGCGGCGGCCCTCGGTGGTGGTGGCCCGGTCCCGGGTGCCGGGCTGGACATGGACGAGGTCTTCGGCCGCACGGTGTCCCGGCTGCTGGGGGCCTGGGGGGCGTAGGTCCGACGTCCGGCCGACCCGGCTCAGAGGAGGGCGAACTGCCCGCCCGGGCCTTCCTCCTGGTGGTCCAGTACCGAAGCCGGGTGCCGGGCCCAGGTCGGCGGCGGCAGCACCCCGGCCGTGCGCAGCGCGTCCACCGACAGCCCCGGACCTGCCTCGAACGCGGCCCGCTCGGGGGCCAGTTCGGCCAGCAGCGCCAGCGTGGTCACCAGGGCCAGCAGCTCCGAGGTCCAGCTCTGCGGCCACTCGGCCGGCCCCAGCGCGGCCAGGCCGTCGGCGCCTTCGCCCCGGTGTGCGGTGCGGGCGGCGAACCAGGCCGGGAGCACCTGCACGCCCTGCGCCTCGTACTCCCAGGCCCCGGCCGGCACGGGGGAGACCGTCCCGCTCCCGAGGCTCAGCGTCTCGTTCTCGGCGTCGTACGCGAGCTCGCGCGGCCAGCCCGCGACCGCCGAGCGGACGTACGGGCGGCGCCCGCCGGGCAGCCGGGGCGGCTCTCCGCCGCGCGCGCCGCGCAGCTGCACGCCCAGTAGTCGGTGCCCCAGCTCCAGTCCGGCCCGCCAGCGCTCGGGATCGGCGGCGAGCGGGACCTCGTACCCGCGCGGGCCCGGGCGGCCCGCCGCGAGGATCCAGCCCAGGACGTCCTCGGGGGAGACGCGGCAGCCGTGGCGCGCGCCGAGCAGGGCCAGCAGACTGGGGGCGAGGTTCGGCTCGGCGCCGCCGGGGCGCCGGTGCAGGGGGCGGATCCGGCCGAGGCGGCCGATCGGGAGGTGTGCGGTGACCAGCGGATCCGGGGTCAGGGCGAGGAACAGCTGGTGCTCGTCCCGCACCCGCCAGAGCTCGGGGCGGGCCGCGTCGATGAGTCGCTGGTCGGGCAGCAGCCACTGCTCGTCGAAGGGCTCGCGGAGCACCCGTACGGGGTCGGGGCAGGGGCCCGGGGCGTCGGCGAAACGGGCCGTGGCCGCCGAGCGCTGCCCCGGCAGGGCGGCCGCCCCGGCGCCGGGCCTGCGGCTGCGGCTCGGACGGAACAGCCGCTCCTGCTCGGCGCCTTCGGAGCCGGTCAGGGCGGCCCAGCGGGTGCGCAGGGCTGCCGGATCGGGTGCGGCCACCCAGTCCCGTCCCAGGCGCAGGCCGCCCACGGACCAGGGCATCAGATCATCGAGCAGCGGTACGTCTTCGCTCACGCCGCCGATGGTAGCGACGGGATCCGATGGCCGGGCTGCGTCCAGGCCGAAGAGCTAGGCTCCTTATGTACACATATGTGCGGTATCGACCGAGGAGGCGGTCATGAGTCAGTACGACGAATACACGACCCCGTCACAGGCCGAGGGCGAGCGCCTCGACGAGGACATGGACGAGACCCAGCGCAAGCAGCGGCACCCCCAGACGATGCGGACCACACCGTCCCAGGCGGAGGGCGAACGCACCAGGGAGGACGACGAGAAGTAGTCACGGCGCGGCGCCAGAAGGGCGTCGGGGGCCGTGAGGGGGGCCATCGGGGGACGTCGGTGCGTCGCTGGTGGAGCGCCCGGGCGCCGTCAGTGCGCGTCGACCGTCACGGTGAAGGAGAACCGGTCGCCCCGGTAGCGGATCCGGGCCACGTCCACCACCCGGCCGTCCTCGTCGTAGGTGACGCCCGTGTAGTGCAGGATCGGGCTCAGCAGCGGCACCTGGAGCAGCTCGGCCGTCTCCGGGTCGGCCAGCCGGGCCTCCACCGTGTCCGTGATCCGGCTGATCCGTACCCCCACGATGTCCCGCAGGACCTTCGTCATCGGCCAGCGTTCGAGATCGGCGAGATCCACCGTCTCGGCGAATTCCGGGAGGACGGCGTTCTCGGCCCAGTTGGTCGGCTCACCGCTCTCCCGGTCGTGGCGCAGGCGGCGGTAGGTGATCACCTCGGCCGTGTCCGGGAAGTGCTCCAGCAGCTCCCCGGACACAGCCGTGCGGCCGTGCCCGAGGATCGTCGTGCGGTCGCCCGACTGCTGGGCCACGATCGCGTCGACCGAGCCCAGGAGCCGGACCGGGGTGCTGCGCAGCGCGCCCGGCTCGATGAAGGTGCCGCGCCGCCGGTGCCGGCTGATCAGCCCCTCGCCCTCCAGCTCCTTGAGCGCCTGCCGCATGGTCAGCACGCTCACCCCGTAGTGCCCGGCCAGCTGCTCCTCGGTGGGCAGGCGCAGCGAGGCGTCCGGGGTGCGCCCCAGTATCGAGGCGCGCAGTGACTGTGACACCTGGTACCAGAGCGGCAGCTTCCGGTTCAGTACCAGAGAGTCGGGGGCGAAGGCGGTCACGGGTGGTTCTCCGAAGGCTGGACAGGGGGGAGGTGCGGCGCATGCAGGGTACGGCGCATGCAGCGTATGCAGTGCAGGTCAGGCGCGGAAGTGGCGCTGCAGACCCTGCCACACGTCGTCGTAGCCGCGCTGGAGGTGATCGGCGCCGGCCGCCTGCGCGGTGGCGGTGATCGGCCAGCGGGTCTCGAACATGAAGGCCAGGCCGTCGTCGATCTTCTGCGGCTTCAGCTCGGCCGCACTCGCCCGCTCGAAGGTCTCGTGGTCGGGTCCGTGCGCGGACATCATGTTGTGGAGCGAGCCGCCGCCGGGGACGAAGCCTTCGGCCTTGGCGTCGTAGGCCCCCTCGATGAGGCCCATGTACTCGCTCATCACGTTGCGGTGGAAGTAGGGCGGACGGAAGGTGTCCTCGCCGACCAGCCAGCGCGGGGCGAAGACCACGAAGTCCACACCCGCCAGTCCCGGGGTGTCGGAGGGCGAGGTCAGGACGGTGAAGATCGACGGATCGGGGTGGTCGTAGCTGATCGAGCCCAGGACGTTGAAGCGGCGCATGTCGTACACGTACGGGACGTGGCTGCCGTGCCAGGCGACCACGTCGAGGGGGGAGTGGTCGTAGGTGGCGGACCAGAGGTTGCCGCAGAACTTGTTGATCACCTCGGTCGGACGCTCGATGTCCTCGTACGCGGCGACGGGGGCCTGGAAGTCCCGTGCGGCGGCGAGGCCGTTGGCGCCGATCGGGCCCAGGTTCGGCAGCTCGAAGGGCTGGCCGTAGTTCTCGCAGATGTAGCCGCGGGCGTCGGCGTCGAGCAGCTCGACGCGGAAGCGGACGCCGCGGGGGATCAGGGCCATGTCGCCCGGGCGGGCGGCGAGCAGGCCCAACTCGGTGCGCAGGAGCAGCCCGCCGCGCTCGGGGACGATGAGCAGTTCGCCGTCGGAGTCGCTGAACACCCGGTCGGTCATGTCGGCGTTGGCGGCGTAGAGGTGGATGGCCATGCCGGCGCGCTGGGCGGCGTCGCCGTTGCCGCCGAGGGTCCACAGGCCGGAGAGGAAGTCGGTGCCGGGGGCCGGCTCGGGCAGCGGGTTCCAGCGGAGCCGGTTCGGGTCCGCCACGGACTCGGTGAAGGGCGCCGAACGCAGGGCCCCGTTGTCGATCCGGGTGAAGGGCGGGTGCGCGGCCGAGGGGCGGATCCGGTAGAGCCAGGAGCGGCGGTTGTGGGTGCGGGGCTCGGTGAAGGCGCTGCCGCTGAGCTGTTCGGCGTAGAGGCCGAGGGGGGCGCGCTGGGGCGAGTTCCGGCCGATCGGCAGTGCACCGGGGACGGCCTCCGAGCTGTGCTCGTTGCCGAAGCCGGTGAGGTACTCCAGTGCCTCTGCCGTCTTCCTGGCTTGCTCGCTCATGTGCTGCTCTCCCGCTCCGTCGAAGGAATCCTATGGCTGACAGTAGGATTCCGCGGCCCGCACGTCAACGGCGGATCCGTGCCCGGTGCAGAGATCGGCGGGAAAGGGTGGGAATGGGGGAGGGGCTGCGGGTGGGGGTGGGGGTGGGGGGTGCGGATGGGGGGCGGGGCGGGGCGGGTGCGGTGATCGGGTGAGGCGACCGGCACCGCCGGTCGGCACCGGCGGTCGAAATCGGCGGACGGGAACACGGATTCGGTCGAAGGGGATCCCAAAAGATGAACATTGCTCTACTCTCACGCGCATGTCGTGGACCCGCAGGTTCCCTGCCGTGCCGGCGGCGCTCCTCGCCGCCCTTCTCGCCCTCCTGTCCCTCCTCGTCGCGGCACCCGCCGCCAGCGCACACGAGGAGCGCCCGGTCACCCTCCCGGACGGCTCCGGATCGGTACCCGAGTATCGCGCCGCTGAGCCCGACCTGATCGTCTGCAAAACCGACCGGCCCGCCTTCGAGCGCCGGATATCCGCCTTCCCGGACGAGCTCAAGCAGCGCAACCTCGCCCTGTACGAGCGGTGCGAGAAGAGCGGCTACCGACACCTGCAGGAGGCCGTCGACGCCGTCGACCGGCCCGGCATGAACATCGCGATCCTCCCCGGCCTGTACGAGGAGGAGCCCTCGCTCCCCGCACCGACGGGGGAGTGCGCCGCGCTCAAGGCCCCCCAGTCCTCGCTCGGGTACCAGATCCTGTCCTACGAGCAGCAGGTGCAGTGCCGTCACAACCAGAACCTCGTCGCCATCCTCGGCAAGACGAGCCTGCAGATCGAGGGCACGGGGGCGTCACGGCTCGACGTGGTCGTCGACGCCAAGTACCAGAAGCTGAACGCCATTCGTGCGGACAAGTCCAACGGGATCTACTTCCGCAACTTCACCGCCCAGCGCACCACCTTCAACTCGCTCTACGTGCTCGCGGGCGACGGCTTCGTCATCGACGACGTGCTGACCCGCTGGAACGACGAGTACGGTTTCCTGACCTTCGCCAGCGACCACGGGCTCTACAAGAACTGCGAGTCGTACGGGAACGGCGACTCCGGCATCTACCCGGGCAGCGCCTCGAACATCAACGACGGCCGCGGCTACGAGGTCCCCCGGTACTCCATCGAGATCACCGGCTGCCGCAGCCACCACAACATGGTCGGCTACTCCGGCACCGCGGGCGACTCGGTGTGGGTGCACGACAACGAGTTCGACCAGAACATGGGCGGCGCCTCGATGGACAGCGCCTTTCCCGGCCACCCCGGACTCCCGCAGAACCACGCCAAGTTCGAGCGGAACCTGATCCACGACAACAACCAGGACTACTACGGGTACGTCGCCGACGGCACCTGCGCCAAACCGCCGATCGAGCGCGGCTACGAGCGCGGCGTCGTCTGCCCTCAGATCTCCATGCCGCCGGGCACCGGCATCATCACCGCGGGCGGCAACTGGAACCTCTACGAGAACAACTGGGTGTACGGGCACCAGCGTGCAGGCTTCTTCCTCAGCGCGGTCCCCGCCTTCATCCGCGGCGAGGAGGCGTGGTCGAAGCAGACCGACACCTCCCACCACAACCGGTACGCCGGGAACGTCATGGGCAAGGACAAGTCCGGCGCCGCGCGCCCCAACGGCATGGACGTGTGGTGGGACGGCCAGGGGCGCGCCAACTGCTGGCAGGACGGACCCGACGGCTCCACCCCCGGCACGGTCCCGCAGTGCGGTGACCGTCGGGGCGAGGTCTCGGGGGCGTCCGCCCGCCTGGTCGGCGAGCCGGTCAAGCTGGCCCAACTCCTCGTTTGCGCGGACTACAACGTCCAGGCGCGCAAACTCCCGTCCGGCTGCGACTGGTACGGCGCGCGCGGACTCGAGCGGGTGGAGACCCAGCTCGCGCTGGCCGTGGCCGCGGTGCTGCTGCTCGTCGGCGGCGTCCTGTGGTGGCGCCGCCTGCGCGGCTCCCGCCTGGGCACGGCCGCCACGCTGGCCGGGCTGGCGGGTCTGGTCCTGGACGTGGCGGGCTCCACCATGTCCCTGACCGCCACCTTCGTCCCGGCGCTCGCCCTCCTCCTGCTCGGCCTGTGGTGGACGGGCGCCGGCCTGGTCCTGCGCCCCACCCGCCCCTGGCTGGCCCGCCTGACCCTGCTGCTGGCCGGGCTCACCCTGCTGGACGCCTTCGACAAGGCCGTCCTGATGATCCCCTGGACCCCCCTGAGCCCCGCCTGGGTACGGGCCCTGGTCGCCGTGATCTGGGTCCTGTGGGCGGTGGTGGCCTCGGCCCGCCCGGGCACCCCGGCCCGCCCGTCCGGCCCGGGCGGCGACCCCGCGGGCGACCGCGCCCCGGTCCCCGCCGGCCCCGCCCCGGCGCTGAGGGCGGCCGCCACCGAGCCCCCGGCGGCCCCGACGACCCCGGACCCCGCGCCGTGACCCCCGCCCAGGCCGCCCCGACCACAGGAGGCCAGCCGTGACCGACCGGCCCGACGACGACCACCGGTGCGACGCCTGCGGTACGCCGCCCCGCGCGGCCCGCAGGCTCGCCCGAACCGCCCGAACCGCGGCCATGCTCGCCCTCGCCCTGCTCCTTGCGGGCGGCGCGGCGACGGGCTGCGGCGGGCGGGCCACCACCCACCACAAACCCGGCACCAGCCACGAGCAGGCATCCGGAGGCGTGGGCACCCTGCTGACGACCACCGACGCCACCGGTCACCGGCTCCGCGAGGTCCCGGCCCAGGGCGCGCCGGAGGTCCAGCTGACCGTCCGCCCGGACTCGGAGGATGGCTGGAACCTCCAACTGGCAGTGAAGAAATACCGCTTCACCCCCGACAGCACCGGCGGCGCCGCCCTCCCGGGCGCGGGCCACGCCCACCTGGAGCTCGACGGGCGCAAGCTGGCCCGGCTGTACGGCCCCTGGTTCCACCTGCCCGCGGCGCAGGTCCCTGAGGGCACCCACACCCTGACCGTCCGCCTCTACGCGGACGACCACACCGCCTGGGCGGTCTCGGGCAAGCCGGTCGAGGGCACGGCCCAGCTGACCGCCACCGCCCCGGGCCAGCCGGGCGGACACAGCCACGGGGACACTCCGCCGCCGGGCCAGACCCCGGCGCCGGAGCAGGCCGACCGCACGGTCACCATCACGGTCCGGGACGGCAAGGTCAGCCCAGCTCCCGCCCGCACTGAGCTACGGCGCGGAGAGCGCGTGGCCCTGCGCGTCACGAGCGACCGCGCGGACACCCTGCACGTCCACGGCTACGACAAGGAACTCGCCCTGCCGGCAGGCCAGGAGGCCACCCTGATCCTGACGGCCGACCGCACGGGCCTCTTCGAGGTCGAGACCCACGAGTCCAGCCTCGTCCTCACCCAACTCCTCGTCCGATGACCCCACCCCGCCCCGAACCGAGCCCCCAACCCAGCCCCGCACCCCGACCTGAGCTCGGGCCGACGCCTGCGCACCCGGCCCAGCCGGCACAGGGCCCTGTGCCGGCACCCGGCCCCGTGCGCGCATCGGGCCTCATGTCCGCGCACGGCCCCGGAGTGGTGCCCAGGCCTGCGTGGTTCGGCGGTCCGTTCGCGTTCCGGCTCGGCGCCCGGTCCCGGCCGTCCGCACCCGGGCCGGAGTCCGGGCGGACGGGCCGTGTCGCCGACGGGACCGCGCTCCGGGCGGGGAGATGGTGAGCCCGCTCGGGCCGGATCTCGCCCCGGGCGCCACCGAGGGGAGCCACGGCCAGGGCGTGGTCCTTCACCCGGCCGATCCGTTCACCTCGCTCGCGCACGGGATCGGGTCCCAGCACGATCTGCCGATCTCTCCCTTCTACGCCTTCGCCGGCGCTTTCGCCGCGCTGTTCGTCTCCTTCCTCGCACTCGGCCTGCTCTGGTCCACCTCCCGCTTCCGCGGAGCGCGCTCGGGCCTCGCCCTACCCGCCGCCCTCCAGAGGGTGGCGGACGCGCCCGCCGTCCGGACCGCCCTGCACGGACTAGGACTCGCCGTCGCGGCGGCCGTCCTGCTCCACCTCCTCCTCGGGCCCGACGATTCCGCGCGCAACCCCGCTCCCGGCGCCGTCTACGTCCTCCTCTGGGTCGGACTCGTACCCGCCTCCCTCCTCCTCGGCCCCGTCTGGCGCCTGCTCAACCCGCTCCGCACCCTGCACCGCCTGCTCTCCCGCTTCCTGCCCCGCCGCGGCGCAGGCCGCCCCCTCCCCTCCCGGCTCGGCCAGTGGCCGGCCGCTGCCGGCCTGTTCGGCTTCACCTGGCTCGAACTCGTCGCTCCTGATCCCGCATCAACCACCACCCTCCTCATCGCCATCACGGCCTACGCCACCGCCCACCTCCTGCTCGCCGCCCGCTTCGGCGAGCGCTGGTTCGACGAGGGCGATGCCTTCGAGGCGTACTCCGCCCTCTTGGCGCGGCTCGCCCCCCTCGGCCGTCGCAGCGACGGCCGCCTCGTGCTCCGTAACCCCTTCCACGGACTCGACGCGACACCCGAGCGGCCCGGACTCGTCGCCACTGTCTGCGTCCTCCTCGGCTCCACCGCCTACGACGGCTTCTCCGACAACCCCTCGTGGATCAACGCAATACAGACCTCCCCCCTCGGCCGCATCCCCACGGCCACACTCGGACTGCTCGGTTCCATCGCCCTCGTCGCCGGCCTCTACTGCCTTTGCGCCGCCGCCACCCGCCTCGTCAGCGGCCCGCACCCCGGCCCGCTGACCGCCTTCGCGCACTCACTCGTACCGATCGCGCTCGGCTATCTCATCGCCCACTACTTCTCCCTCCTGGTAGTCGAAGGACCACGCACAGTAAGCATGGCACTCGGCACTGACAACGCCCCCGAACCCGTGCCACCCCTGGGCCCGGGCGGCCTCGCCGCCCTCCAGGTCATCGCCGTCGTCACCGGTCACGTCCTCGGTGTCGTCGCGGCCCACGACCGGTCCGTGCGGCTCTTCCCGCCGGCGAAGGCGGTGGCCGGACAGCTACCGCTGCTGGTGCTGATGATCACTTACACCGTCGGAGGGCTCAGTCTTCTGCTGAACTGAGACCCCCGAAGAACCGAGAAGCGAGGAGCGGCATGATGGACCCCGTGCCCCCCGTCCACTCCCTGCGCCGAGCGCCGATCCAGCAGCGCAGCGCCGACCGGCTCGCCCGGATCCTCGACGCCTGCGCCGAGCTGCTGGACGAGACCGGGTACGAGAACCTCAGCACCCGTGCCGTGGCCCAGCGTGCCGGTGTGCCGATCGGTTCCGTCTACCGCTTCTTCGGGAACAAGCGGGCCATGGCCATCGCCCTCGCCCACCGCAACCTGGACCGCTACGTCGACGGCATCGCGGACCGGCTCGCCGAACTCCCGGCCACCCACTGGCGGCCCGTCGTGGACGCGGTGCTGGACGAGTACCTGGCCATGAAGCGCAGCGTCCCCGGCTTCGCGCTCGTCGACTTCGGCGTTCCCGCCCCTCCGGCCGAGGGGCCGGAGGCGGATCCCAACCACCAGGTCGCCGCCCGGCTGACGGAACTGCTCTCCGCGCATCTCGTCCTGACCCCCGACGCCGCCCTGGAGCGGGCCGTCCTCGTCGCGGTCGAGGCCACCGACGCGCTGATACAGCTCGCCTTCCGGGCCGACCCGGCCGGGGACCCCGGCATCGTCGCCGAGACCCGCGCGATGATGCACGCGTACCTGGCCGGCGTGCTGGACTGACCCCTTCCGGGTCCGGCGCCGGTCCCGGCTCGCTGCCGCTGCCGCTGCCGGGTCGAGGGTGGTGCGGGTCGAGGGCGGTGCTGGTCGTCACCCGTACCCACTCGTGCCACACACCCCTCCCGTCCGTGCGTACCGGTCGGTATGCTCGATGTGTTCCGTGTGCCCGTGCCCGTGCCGCAGACCGCCGCCCCTGGAGGGCCCATGTCACGCACCGCCCTGCGCATCTGCCCCCTGTGCGAAGCCACCTGCGGCCTCACCCTCACCCTCGCGGACGGCGCGGTCACCCGAGCCCGCGGTGACCGCGAGGACGTCTTCAGCCGCGGCTACATCTGCCCCAAGGGGGCTGCGTTCGGAGCGCTCGATTCCGACCCCGACCGGCTGCGGGGCCCCCTCGTCCGCCGCGACGGCCGTTTGCGGGAGGTCACCTGGGAGGAGGCCTTCGAGGCCGTAGCGGCCGCCGTCCCCGCCCTGGTACGGGAGTACGGGGCCCAGTCGGTCGGGGTCGTCCTCGGCAACCCGAACGTCCACACCATGGCCGGCGCCCTCTATCCGCCCCTGCTGCTCAAGAGCCTCGGCACCCGCAACCTCTTCACCGCCAGCACCCTCGACCAGATGCCCAAGCACGTGTCCAGCGGGCTGCTCTTCGGCGACCCCTTCGCCATTCCGGTCCCCGACCTCGACCGGACCGACTTCCTGCTGCTCCTGGGCGCGAACCCGGTCGAGTCCAACGGCTCCCTGTGCACCGCCCCCGACTTCCCGGGCCGACTCAAGGCCCTGCGCGCCCGCGGCGGCACCCTGGTCGTCGTCGACCCGCGCCGTACGCGCACCGCCGCGCTCGCCGACCGTCACCTCGCGCCGCGCCCCGGCAGTGACGCGCTCCTGCTCGCCGCCCTCGCGCACACCCTGATCGAGGAGGAGCTCGCCGACCCCGGAGCGCTGGAAGAACAATGCGACGGCATCGGGGAACTCGGCGCCGCGCTCGGGAGTTTCACCCCCGAGGCCGTCGCACCCGCATGCGACCTCACCGCTGCCGAGATCCGCACCCTCGCCCGCGAGCTGGCAGCCGCACCCACCGCCGCCGTCTACGCCAGGATCGGTAGCTGCACCGTCGAGTTCGGCACGCTGGCGAGCTGGCTGGTCGACGTACTGAACATCCTCACCGGCAACCTCGACCGGCCGGGCGGAGCCTTCTTCCCGCTCTCCGCGACGGCCTCCGCGGGCCGCCCCGCGGGCCCGGGCAAGGGGTTCGCCCTCGGCCGCTGGTCGAGTCGGGTCGCCGGCCACCCCGAGGTCAAGGGCGAGCTGCCGATGGCTGCCCTCGCGGAGGAGATCGAGACCCCGGGTGACGGGCGGATCCGGGTCCTGCTGGCCATCGCCGCCAACCCGGTCCTGTCCGCACCCGACGGCGATCGGCTGGACCGGGCGCTGGCCGGGCTGGACTTCATGGTCTCGGTCGACCCCTACCTGAACGAGACCTCACGCCATGCCCACGTCGTCCTGCCACCGCCGCCGCCCTCACAGAGCGCGCACTTCGACTTCGCGTTCAACGGGTTCGCCGTGCGCAACCAGGCGCGCTACTCGCCCGCCGCCCTCCCGCTGGCGGACGGACGCATGGACGAGTGTGAGATCCACGCGCGCCTGATCCTCGCGGTTTCCGGCCTGCACGGAACGCCGCCGGGGGCGGTGGACGAGCGCGTCATTGCCGACAGCCTGGCCCGGGCCGTCAACGATCCCCACTCACCGCTCCACGGCGGCGACCCGCAGGAGTTGGCCCGCCTACTGACCGGCCGTACCGGCCCCGAGCGACGCCTCGACCTGATGCTGCGCACCGGCCCGTACGACCTGACGCTCGAAGATCTGCGGCAGGCGCCGCACGGCATCGACCTCGGTCCGCTACGGCCCCGGCTCCAGGGCGTGCTGAAGACCCGCAGCGGCAGGATCGAGTTGCTCCCGGACCCGATCGCGGCCGAGCTCCCCGGGCTGCGCGCGGCGCTCACCGACCGCCCCGCCGCCCTGGTGCTCGTGGGCCGCCGCCATCTGCGGTCCAACAACAGCTGGTTGCACAACGTTCCGGCCCTCACCGGAGGTTCCAACCGCTGCACCCTTCAGGTCCATCCGCAGGACGCGGACCGGCTCGGCCTCGTCGACGGAGGGCACGCCAAGATCACCGCCGACGGTGGGAGCCTGGAGGTGCCCGTCGAGGTCACCGACGCCATCCGCAGCGGTGTGGTGAGCCTTCCGCACGGCTGGGGACACGACCGGGCCGGCGCGCGGCTATCGGTGGCCGCCGAGGCGCCCGGGGCGAACGTCAACCAGCTGCTCGACGGCACCCGCATGGACCGGCTGTCCGGCACCGCGGTGCTCAACGGCTTCCCCGTAGAACTCACGCCACTGCCCTGAGCTGGGGTTTTGCTCGTATTGCTCACGCGTGGACGTCTTGTTGACGCGAGGAGGCGGCACCTACCTTCCCCCCATGCTGACCTTCCTCGGCTTCGCCATGATCGCGACGTTCCTGGTCCTGATCATGATGAAGAAAATGTCGCCCATCGCGGCGCTCGTCCTCATCCCCGCACTCTTCTGCGTGTTCGCAGGGAAGGGCACGCACCTCGGCGACTACGTCATCGACGGCGTCGGCAAGCTCGCCCCGACCGCCGCCATGCTGATGTTCGCCATCGTCTACTTCGGCGTGATGATCGATGTCGGCCTCTTCGACCCGATCGTCCGCGGCATCCTGCGCTTCTGCAAGGCGGACCCGATGCGGGTGGTGGTCGGCACCGCCGTCCTCGCCGCGATCGTCTCGCTCGACGGCGACGGCTCGACCACCTTCATGATCACCGTCTCAGCCATGTACCCCCTCTACAAGCGGCTCGGCCTGAGCCTCGTGGTGATGACGGGCGTCGCGGCCACGGCCAACGGCGTCATGAACACCCTGCCCTGGGGCGGTCCGACCGCGCGCGCCGCCACCGCCCTCAAGCTCGACGCCGCCGACATCTTCGTCCCGATGATCCCGGCGCTCGCGGTGGGCCTGTTGTTCGTGTTCGTACTGGCGTACGTCCTCGGCGTGAAGGAACGCCGCCGGGTCGGCACGCTGGTGCTGCCCGGCCAGGCGGGTCCGGAGGCCGCCGCGGCGGAGCTGGTTACGGCCGGCCCAGGCACGGCCGCCGCGGTCGTCGCGGACCTCGCCGTGACGTCCGCGCCCGTCGAGGGCTCAGCCGGATCCACTGCTTCCGTCGGACGTGTGGCTTCCACCGGGTCCACGGCTTCCACCGGGTCCACGGCTTCCGCCGGATCCGCGGCCTCCGCCGCTTCCGCCGCTTCCGACGCAGGTGCGGCCGACGCCGCCCCGGTCGGGAACGTTTCGCTCCCCGCGCCCGAGGACGGTTTCCAGGGGCTGGACCCGGACCGTCCCACTCTGCGGCCCCGTCTCTACTGGTTCAACGCCGGCCTCACCGTGGCCCTCCTCACCGCGATGATCATGGAGCTGCTGCCCATCCCGGTGCTGTTCCTGCTCGGCGCCGCCCTCGCCCTCACCGTCAACTTCCCGCACATGCCCGACCAGAAGGCCCGGATCGCCGCCCACGCCGACAACGTCCTGAACGTCGCCGGCATGGTCTTCGCCGCCGCCGTCTTCACCGGGGTCCTCACCGGCACCGGCATGGTCAAGCACATGGCCGACTGGCTCGTCGGTGCCATCCCCGAGGGCATGGGCCCGCACATGGCGCTCGTCACCGGCCTGCTCAGCCTGCCGCTCACCTACTTCATGTCCAACGACGGCTTCTACTTCGGCGTCCTGCCCGTCCTGGCCGAGGCCGGAGCCGCCCACGGGGTTTCCCCGCTGGAGATCGCCCGCGCCTCCCTCGTCGGCCAGGCCCTGCACATGTCGAGCCCGCTGGTTCCGGCCGTCTACGTCCTCGTAGGCATGGCCAAGGTCGAGTTCGGTGACCACACCCGGTTCACCGTGAAATGGGCGGCCCTGACCTCACTCGTGGTCCTCGCGGCAGGGATGCTTTTCGGCATCATTTGAAATCCGGCACCCTCTGGCCGGCAAAAACTACCGACGCTAGTTTGTAGGGTGTTCGCGAGGTCGGATCTACGCGCTCGTGCGTGCTCGGGAGGAATGCCATGAAGGCCCACGACGGGATGTACATCGACGGCGCGTGGCGGCCCGCCGCCGGCCGCGATCTGATCGAGGTCGTGAACCCGGCCGACGGCCAGGTCATCGCCCAGGTCCCGGCCGGTACCGCAGAGGACGTGGACGCGGCCGTACGCGCGGCCCGTACGGCCCTGCCCGGCTGGGCGGCCACGGCTCCGGCCGAGCGGGCCGCCTTGATCGGCGCGCTCCGCGACGCACTGTCGGCCCGCACGGGCGAGCTGACCGAGACCATCACCGCCGAGCTCGGGTCCCCGCTCGGCTTCTCGAAGGCGATCCACGTCGGAGCCCCGATCGCCGTGGCCACCTCCTACGCCGAACTCGCCTCCTCCTACGCCTTCGAGGAGCGGGTCGGGAACTCCACCGTGCTGCTGGAGCCCATCGGGGTGGTCGCGGCCATCACGCCCTGGAACTATCCGCTGCACCAGGTCGTTGCAAAGGTGGCGCCCGCTCTCGCCGCCGGCTGCACCCTCGTCCTCAAGCCGGCCGAGGACACCCCGCTGACCGCACAGCTCTTCGCCGAAGCCGTGCACGAGGCGGGCATCCCGGCCGGAGTCTTCAACCTGGTGACCGGAACCGGTCCGGTCGCCGGCCAGGCCCTGGCCGCGCACGAGGGAGTCGACCTCGTCTCCTTCACCGGCTCGACCGCGGTCGGCAAGCAGATCGGCGCCACGGCCGGCGCCGCTGTCAAGCGGGTCGCGCTCGAACTGGGTGGCAAATCGGCCAATGTCATCCTGCCCGGAGCCGACCTGGTCAAGGCCGTCGCGGCAGGCGTCGGGCACGTCATGAACAACAGCGGCCAGAGCTGCAACGCGCTGACCCGGATGCTCGTCCACCGGGACCACTACGAGGAGGCCGTCTCGCTCGCGGCCGCCACCGTCGCCGACTATCCCATCGGCGACCCCCGCGAGGCCGGTGTCCGCGTGGGCCCCGTCGTCAACGCCAAGCAGCACGAGCGCGTCCGCGGCTTCATCACCAAGGGCCTGGAGGAAGGCGCGCGCCTCGTCGCCGGCGGGCCCGACGCGCCGCTGGAGCAGGGGTACTTCGTGGCGCCGACGGTGTTCGCCGACGTCACGCCCGACATGGCCATCGCCCAGGAGGAGATCTTCGGCCCGGTGCTGTCGATCCTCCGCTACGAGGACGAGGAGGAGGCCCTGACCATCGCCAACGGCACTGTCTACGGTCTGGGCGGCGCCGTCTGGGCCGCCGACGACGCGACGGCCGTGGCCTTCGCGCGCCGGATGGACACCGGGCAGGTGGACATCAACGGCGGCCGCTTCAACGTGCTCGCGCCCTTCGGCGGATACAAGCAGTCAGGTGTCGGCCGTGAGCTGGGCGCGCACGGCCTGGCGGAGTACCTCCAGACCAAGTCCCTGCAGTTCTGATCCTCCTGATTCACCTGCCCGACCCGCCGCACCTGCCCGACCTGCCGCACCCGCCCGCACCGGAAAGACGAGATGACGACCATGGTCCGCGCCGCAGTCCTGCCCGCCGTCGGAGCACCGCTGGAGATACGGGACATCGTGCTGCCGGATCCGGGCCCCGGGCAGGTCCGGGTGCGGCTCGCCGCAGCCGGGGTGTGCCACTCCGACCTCTCCCTCACCAACGGCACCATGCGGGTTCCCGTGCCCGCCGTCCTCGGCCACGAGGGCGCGGGCACGGTCCTCGCGGTGGGGGAGGGCGTCACCCACGTCGCCCCCGGTGACGGCGTGGTGCTCAACTGGGCCCCGTCCTGCGGAGAGTGCCACCACTGCACGATCGGTGAGGTCTGGCTCTGCGCCACGGCGCTCACCGGGGTCGGGGCCGTCTACGCGCACGACGCACAGGGCACGGCACTGCACCCCGGGCTGAACGTGGCCGCCTTCGCCGAGGAGACCGTCGTCGCGGCCAACTGCGTGCTGCCCGCCCCCGCCGGGATCCCGCTCGCCGAGGCCGCCCTGCTCGGCTGCGCCGTCCTCACCGGCTACGGGGCCGTCCGCCACAGCGCCCAGGTCCGTCCGGGCGAGTCGGTGGCCGTCTTCGGAGTCGGCGGTGTCGGCCTGGCAGCCCTCCAGGCCGCCCGGATCGCACAGGCGGGCCCGGTCATCGCCGTCGACGTGTCCCCGGTCAAGGAGGAACTGGCCCGTGCGGCCGGGGCCACCGAGTTCGTGTTGGCCTGCGACACCACCGCCAAGCAGATCCGTGCACTGACCGCCGGGCAGGGCGCCGACGTCGCCGTCGAGTGCGTCGGCCGCGCCGAGACCATCCGGGGCGCCTGGGAGTCGACCCGGCGCGGCGGCCGCACCACGGTCGTCGGCATCGGTGGAAAGGAGCAGCAGGTCACCTTCCACTCCATGGAGATCTTCCACTTCGCCCGAACCCTCACCGGCTGCGTCTACGGCAACAGTGACCCGGCCCGCGACCTCCCGGTGATCGCCGAGCACGTCCGTGCGGGCCGTCTCGACCTCGGCGCCCTGGTCACCGACCGCATCACCCTCGACGACATCCCGGCCGCCTTCGACGCCATGCTGATGGGCAAGGGCGGCCGCTCCCTCGTCGTGTTCTGACGCCGTCAGCCGGGCGCGCCCGCCGCCTCGCGCAGCCGCAGGTGGCGGTGGGCTGAGCCGGTCCAGCGCCTCCTGGCCGCGCGGGTCGTCGAGCAGCACGAGGGCCCGTACCGCCTGGATCTGGATCTCGACCGAGGGATCGGCTTCGCGGGGTCCGGCCGTCGGGGCCGACGCGATCGGGCTGCGCGCCGTGGCTGATCAGCGCCTCGACCACCGGCTACGAGCCGCGCGCCGCTGCGATGGCCAGCGCCGACGGGCCGTCCGCGCCGCGTCGTCGGCCCGTACCGCGGTGATCAAGTCGGCGCCCCTCGTCACGCCACCTCCTGCAACGCCTCGTACCGCAGGGCCAGTCCGTCCAGCAGCGCAGCCAGGCCCGTCTCGAAGGCGTCCTCGTCCACCTCGCGGCCGCGCTCCGCGAGCAGGTGGGCCTGGCCCAGGTGTGGGTAGTCCGACGGGTCGTATGCCGTGCGGTCGTCCACGAATCCCCCGGCGAAGGAGGCCACCGCCGAGCCCAGGATGAAGTACCGCATCAGTGCGCCGATCCGGGTCGCCTGTGCCACCGGCCAGCCCGCCGCCGTCATCGCCCCGAACACCGCGTCCGCCACCCGCAGTCCGGCCGGCCGGCGGCCCGGCCCGCGCGCCAGCACCGGCACGATGTTCGGGTGGTCCGCCAGGGCGTCCCGGTAGGAGTGCGCCCACGCGTGCAGGGCCGCCCGCCAGTCCTGGCCGCCGTCGAACATCGACAGGTCCACCCGTGCGCTCACCGCGTCCGCCACCGCGTCCAGGATCTCGTCCTTGGTGCGGAAGTGGTTGTAGAGCGAGGGCCCGCTGACCCCGAGCGCGGCCGCCAGCCGCCGCGTCGACACCGCCTCCAGTCCCTCCGCGTCCACCAGGGCGCCGGCCGCCTCGATGATGCGGTCCCGGCTGAGGAGGGGCTTGCGCGGTCTGGCCATGCGCCACATAGTAGGGCCTGCCCGCCGTAAACTACCGGTGCTAGTTAAAGGCGCCGATCCCGCCCCGGAGGTGCCCGGTGAATCTGGAGCTGAGCGAGGAGCAGACCGCCGTCCGCAGGCTCGCCCGCGAGTTCACCGAGCGCGAGGTCGTCCCGTACGCCGCCGAGTGGGACCGCGTCGAGAGCGTGGACCGGGCCATCGTGAAGAAACTGGGAGCGCTCGGCTTCCTCGGTCTGACCGTCCCCGAGGAGTACGGCGGCTCCGGCGGTGACCACCTCGCCTACGTGTTGGTCACCGAGGAGCTCGGACGCGGCGACTCCGCCGTGCGGGGGATCGTTTCCGTCTCCCTCGGCCTCGTCGCCAAGACCATCGCCGCCTGGGGTACCGAGGAGCAGAAGCGCGCCTGGCTGCCCCGCCTGTGCTCCGGCGACGCGCTCGGCTGCTTCGGCCTGACCGAACCCGGCACCGGCTCCGACGCCGGCAACCTCACCACCCGCGCCGTGCGCGCGGGGGACGCGTACGTCCTCGACGGCAGCAAGATGTTCGTCACCAACGGCACCTGGGCCGACGTGGTGCTGCTCTTCGCCCGGACCGGCGACGAGCCCGGCCACCGCGGGGTCTCCGCCTTCCTCGTCCCCACCGACACCCCGGGACTGACCCGCCGCGAGATCCACGGCAAACTCGGCCTGCGCGGCCAGGCCACCGCCGAGCTCGTCCTCGACGGCGTCCGCGTGCCCGCCTCCGCGATGCTCGGCCCCGAAGGCAAGGGCTTCTCGGTCGCCATGTCCGCCCTGGCCAAGGGCCGGATGTCGGTCGCCGCCGGTTGTGTCGGCATCGCACAAGCGGCCCTGGACGCGGCCGTCTCGTACGCCGCCCAGCGCGAGCAGTTCGGCCGGCCGATCGCCCACCACCAGCTGGTCCAGGAGCTCATCGCCGACATCTCGGTCGACGTGGACGCCGCCCGCCTGCTGACCTGGCGGGTGGCCGACCTCATCGACCGCGGGCAGCCCTTCGCCACCGAGTCCTCCACCGCCAAGCTGTTCGCCTCCGAGGCCGCCGTGCGCGCCGCGAGCAACGCCCTCCAGGTGCACGGCGGGTACGGCTACATCGACGAGTACCCGGCGGGGAAACTGCTGCGCGACGCCCGCGTGATGACCCTGTACGAGGGAACCAGTCAGATCCAGAAGCTGCTCATCGGGCGCGCCCGCACCGGGGTCTCCGCCTTCTGAGGCCGCCCGGGCCTTCCGGGCCGCCCGGGCCTTCCGGGCCGCCCGGGCCTTCCGGGGTCGACTGAGTACCCGCATGAGTACGCGTGCGGATGTGCTCGCGCGCGCTCCGCCCGATGCTCGACCCATGAACGAGACACCGGTCAAGCAGCAGAGCACGGGGGCGTACTACGGCCAGGCCGTCGCCTCCTTCGGCATCGCCATCGGCGCCGTGGCCGTGGGGATCTACAACCTGGAGGCGAACGGCTGGGTCCGGGCCTTCCTCGGCATCGCGGTCCTCTACCTCACCACCTCGGCCTTCACCCTCGCCAAGGTGATTCGCGACCGCCAGGAGGTCACGCAGATCGTCAGCCGGGTGGATCAGGCCAGGATGGAGAAGATCATGGCCGAGTACGATCCCTTCGCGCCGAAGTAGTCGGCCCGGTGCAGCCGGCTCGCCGGGCCCGGTCGGCCCGACACCGGGCTCGGTCGGCCGGACATCGCTAAGCGCTTGCTCACCCTCCGGTAGGGTGTTCACTTCCACACGGTGAAGGGTGAGTGAGCGATGGGCAGCGCGGAGGAAGCGGTCGACGGCTACCGGCCGTGGTCCGAGGTCACCCCCGACGCCGCGCGGCGGCTGCTCGTCGCCGCCGTCGACGCCTTCGCCGAGCGCGGGTACCACGCCACCACCACCCGTGACATCGCGGGCCGTGCCGGGATGAGCCCGGCCGCGCTCTACATCCACTACAAGACCAAGGAAGAGCTGCTCCACCGGATCAGCCGGATCGGCCACGACAAGGCGCTGGAGATCCTGACCGTCGCCGCCGACGGCCCCGGCAGCGCCGCCGACCGGCTCGATGCCGCCGTACGGTCCTTCGTGCGCTGGCACGCGGCGCACCACACCACCGCGCGCGTGGTCCAGTACGAGCTCGACGCCCTCGCTCCGGAGCACCGGTCCGAGATCGTGGAGCTGCGCCGGCAGAGCGACGCGGCCGTGCGCCGCATCATCGCCGACGGGGTGGCCGCGGGGGAGTTCGACGTTCCCGACGTGCCGGGCACCACGCTCGCCGTGCTGTCGCTGTGCATCGACGTGGCCCGCTGGTTCAACGCGGTCGGGCAGCGCACGCCCGACGAGGTCGGCGGGCTCTACGCCGACCTCGTGCTCCGCATGGTCGCCGCGCGGCCGGGCCCCGCGCAGTAGCACCACCGGTTCCGGACCTGCGCAGCAGCTAGTACCGGACCTGCGCAGCGGCGCCCGACCCTGCGCAGCAGTCCGGGCCGGCTTCAGAAGTAGTAGCGCGACACCGACTCCGCCACGCACACCGGCTTGTCGCCGCCCTCGCGCTCGACCGTGACGGTGGCCGTGACCTGTACGCCACCGCCCGCCTCCGTGACCTCCGTGATCACGGCGATGGCGCGCAGCCGCGAACCGACCGGCACCGGCGCCGGGAAGCGGACCTTGTTCGTCCCGTAGTTGAGGCCCATCCGCATGCCCTCGACCCGCATGATCAGCGGTACCAGGCTGGGCAGCAGCGACAGCGTCAGATAGCCGTGCGCGATGGTGGAACCGAAGGGTCCGCCCGCTGCGCGCACCGGGTCCACGTGGATCCACTGGTGATCGCCGGTGGCGTCCGCGAAGAGGTCGATCCGCTTCTGGTCCACCTCCAGCCACTCGCTGGGGCCGAGCGGTTCGCCGATCCCGGCGTGCAGCTCCTCGGCGGACGTGAAGACCCTCGGCTCGGGCATGCCCTGTTCCTGTCTCTCGCGGACGACTGGCGGACGAATAAGCGCTTGCTCAGCATGCTGGGGGCGTATGCGTATGTCAACGGACCCCCGACTACGCTCGGCCGGGTGCCTCAGATTCCCGAGAAAATCCACGAGCTCACCGTCGGTCAGCTGTCCGCCCGTAGCGGCGCGGCCGTCTCGGCGCTCCACTTCTACGAGGCCAAGGGCCTGATCAGCAGTCGCCGCACCTCCGGAAACCAGCGTCGCTACACGCGTGACGCGCTGCGCCGGGTGGCCTTCGTGCGCGCCGCCCAGCGCGTGGGCATCCCGCTGGCCAGCATCCGCGACGCCCTGGCCCAACTCCCCGAGGAGCGCACCCCCAACCGCGAGGACTGGGCCCGTCTTTCCGAGGCCTGGCGCGCCGAACTCGACGAACGCATCACCCGACTCGGCCGTCTGCGCGACCACCTGACCGACTGCATCGGTTGCGGCTGCCTGTCGATGGAGACCTGTGCGCTGTCCAACCCGGACGACGCCTTCGGCGAGCGGCTCACCGGCTCGCGGCTGTAGCCACCGTCCGCACCACCAAGTCCCGGGCCGTCGAGACCAGTTCGGCGTTCGACCGGGCCGGCCGCCCGTCGGGCAGGTGCGTCACATCGCCCACGCCGGTCCGCACGCCGGTGCCGCACCGCGCGGCCAGCCGCAGCACCGGCCAGGAGGCTGCGTCCCGCCCGTACAGCAGCACCGGTACGGGAGGCAGCGCGCGCAGCCCCGCGACCAGAGCCGGATCGGCTGCCGCCAGCTCGGCCGAGAGCCGGACCCGCCGGGGATCGCGCACCGGCCAGGCCAGGAACCCGGCCAGTGGCTCCGGCCCGGCCGCACCGCCCAGCGGCACCACCGCGTCCACCGCGACCCCCCGTGCCAGCAGGGCCTGCGCGAGCTCCGCGGCGCCCGGCTGCCCGAAGCGGACCTCCGCCCGGTCCGGCAGCACCGTCCACGAAGCCACCCGCTCCAGCCGCCCCGCGGGATCGGGCTCGGCCGCGATCGACACCGGCACCGACAGCGCTACGCCGACCCCCGTACGCCGCAGCTCTTCCAGCACCGGTCCGACCACCCGCGGCGAGAGGCTCTCCCGCCCGCACGGCGTCCGCGGATGCACCAGCACCTCCCCGGCCCCTGCGCCGACGGCCGCGCGTGCCGATTCCGCCAGGGCCTGCGGCGACAGCGGCACGGCCGGGCCGTCCGCGGCGTTCCGCGAGCCGTTCACCGACGCCGACGCCGACGCCGACGCCGACGCCGACACCGACGCCGACACGCGCAACGGGCGCGACATCGGCGGCGGCCTTCTCACGCGGCTCCCGCCGAGGGGATGTCCAGCAGCGCCGGGGTGTCCACCAGGGCCGGTCTGGGCACCACGATCCCGCAGCCCGCGCACACCGGCCCGTCCCAGGCCAGCGCCCCCGCCCAGGGGCCGACCGGAGCCACCTCCGGCCAGTGCAGTTCGGTGTCCCCGCACACCGGACACGCCGTGCCCGGCGCCGACTCCAGTGCCCGCACCAGCCTGCGCAGCACCTCGCCCAGCGCCCCCTCCGGCCGAAACCCCGGATCCGCGCACCGCACCACCGCGTCCCCGCTCCCGCCCCACGCCCACTCCGGGCGGCGCAGCCCGTGGTGCTTCTCGCGCCGGCGGCGTTCCGCGAACTGGCGCTCGTACTCCAGCCAGACCGCCCGTGCGTCCTCCAGCTCCTCCAGGGCGGCGACCAGCCGCAACGGATCGGCCCCCCGGTCCTCCGGGGCGATCCCGTGCCGGTCGCACAGGTGCCACCACGTGGCCCGGTGCCCGTACGGCGCGAACCGCTCCAGGCAGCGGCGCAGCGAATGGCGCCGCAAGGCCCGGTCGTTGCGCGCGTCGCGCACTTGGTAGGCCAGACTCCGGAATCCCGCCATCACACCATCACCTCCGCCGATGTGCCCAACATGCCCGGCCGGAGGCGGGCGCATGCGGGGGCGGACGAGGCGTGCGGGTGGCACATGGCCAGAACTCAGCGCCCCATGCGCCCCGCTGTCACCACCACCCGGGCCAGTTCCTCGTGGCAGATGTCGCTGTGCGCCCCCGACGGAGCGCCGCCGCGCCGCACCACGGAGCCCGCGTCCACACTGACGCAACCGGACGTGGGCAGCCCCTCGCGCAGCACGGTGTCCAGGCCCAGCCGGGGCGCACCCGGGACCGCCTGGACTCCGTCGTGCCCGATGGCGCCCCACCGCTCGTTGAAACCCAGAAGTCCGGCCGAATCGCCTGCCATCCGGGAGGCCAGCGGGTAGAAGACCTTGAGGGCCGAGTCGTGCGCAGAATGGCAGGCGACCACCGGCCCGTCGACCCGGCGCTGGAGCCCGCGCAGGGCGCCGCCGTTGCCCTTGTCGTGCGGCAGCCGGTCGGCGAACGCGTAGTGGGAGAATGCCCCCTGGAGCAGGGTCACGGATTTCACGTACCGGGCCCGGTCCGGCACCGCGCGCAGGGAGAAGGAAACGACGCGCGCCCCGAAACTGTGCCCGATCAGATGGAACCGCAGGGCGGGACGGGCGGCCGCCAGCTGGGCCAGCACGGGGCCGAGGCCACGTTCACCGACCACGCCCGCCCGCTTCTTCATCTTGTAGTACGCGGCCTGCCGCAGCAGTTCCTTGGCGCCGCCCCACAGCCCGCGCAGCCCGCCGCCGACCGTGAGCCCCGGACCGTCGGTGCCCGCCGGATCAGCCGCGCCCGGCGCGCCCGCCCTGACCAGGGCGACGGAAAGGGCCCGGCAGACCTCCAGCACATCGTCCGTGAAGATCGCGGGTACCGACGGCGCGATCGCCGCGGGTACCGCGTCCACCCCCGCCAACTCGCGCACCAGGGCCCCGAACTCGATGAACGCGGCCGCGGAATCCGGCTGCTCCGCCAGCAGTTCCGCCACCCTGTCCAGCTCTGCCCGGCGCTCCGGCCAGAACTCCCCGAGCGCCCGGCGGGTGAGCGGGTCCAGTGCGCTGGCGGAGCCCGGTTCCGCGAGGACGCCCGGCGGGTCGAAGTCCGGTATCGGCTCGTCGGGGAACCGGATCGCGGGCCATACGACACCCACGTACCCCAAGCGCACCCCCGACCCCACCAGCTCCTGGAAGGGCGTGAAGAACCTCTCGTACAGGCGCGTCGCCGTGGACCGGTCGCTGTTCCAGCCGTGCGCGAACACCAGCAGGTCGGTCGCCTCCATCCGGGACACCGCGCCCTGCGTGACCCGGTCCACGTCCCCTTCGGAGTCGAAGGTCAGCTCCGCGTACGGCCGGACCCCGATTCCGATCCCGATCCCGAACCCGCCACCGACGTCCGCCATGACGTCCCCCTTCACGCCGTGCCTCCGGTGCAGCCAGCATCCTGCTGCGACGCCCGCCCGGCCAGCCCCCGGGCACGGTCGGATCACGGATACAGCAGGTACCCCTCGCGCACCGCCTCGAAGCGCGCCAGCCCGGCCGCCCAGTCACCCGCGACCTCGTCCACGTCCGCCCCGGCGTCCACCAGCGTCCGCACTCGGTCCGAGCCCGTGAGCCGGTCGATCCAGTGGTCCGCGCGCCAGCCGAAGCCGCTCCACGCCCGCCGCGCCGTGATCAGCAGGCCGACCCCGGCCCGTACCGGGTCGAAGGCCGCCCGGTCGTGCACGATCAGCCGGACCCCGCCGCACGCCTTCCCCACGTGCTTGGAGAAGGTCGGCGTGAAGTACGTCTCCCGGAACCACACCCCGGGCAGCTCCAGCGCGTTCGCCGCCTCCGCCCACCGCCGGTCGATCCCCTCCGCGCCGACCACCTCGAAGGGCGTGGTCGTCCCGCGTCCCTCGGAGAGGTTCGTCCCCTCGAACAGGCAGGTACCGGCGTACGCGAGGGCCGTGTCCGGGGTCGGCACGTTCGGGCTCGGCGGCACCCAGGGCAGCCCGGTCTCCCCGAAGAACGACCCCCGCCGCCACCCGGACATCGCCACCGTGCGCAGCCCGACCGGGCGGTCCGCCAGGAACTCGCCGTTGAAGAGCCGGGCCAGTTCGGCCACCGTCATCCCGTGCGCCAGGGCGATCGGCTCCCGGCCGACGAAGCTCGCGTACGGCCGCTCCAGCACGGGTCCCGCGACCCGCCGGCCGCCCACCGGATTGGGCCGGTCCAGCACCACCACCGTCTTGCCGGCGAGCGCGGCCGCGCGCATGCAGTCGTAGAGGGTCCAGATGTAGGTGTAGAAGCGCGCCCCGACGTCCTGGATGTCGAAGACGACGGTGTCGATCCCGGCCGCCGTGAACACGTCCGCGAGCCCCTGCCCGCTCTTGCCGTACGTGTCGTACACCGCGAGCCCGGTCGCCGGATCCCGGGAGGCCCCCTCCGAGCCGCCCGCCTGCGCCGTTCCGCGGAAGCCGTGCTCGGGCCCGAACACCGCAACCAGGTCGACCCGTTCGTCCGCGTGCAGTACGTCGACCAGGTGTCGGGCGTCGGCGGTGATCCCGGTGGGGTTGGTGACCACTCCGACCTTCTGTCCGGCCAGTGCGGCGTACCCGTCCGCGGCCAGCCGCTCGAATCCGGTACGCACCCGTCCGGCCGCCGCCGTGGCTCCGGCTGACCCGGCCGCCCCGCCCCCGGCTGCCCCGCCGGCCTCGGCTGCCCCGCCGGCCTCGGCTGCCCCGCCGGCCTCGGGTGCCCCGGCGGCCCTGGCGGAGCTGAGTTGCCCGGCCGCCCCCAGCACGCCGCCCGCCGATCCGATGGCCCCCGCCAGTCCCAGCACCCCGCGTCGCGACACCGTCATCCGGCCACGCTAGGCGTCGCGCCCCTTTCCTCCTGACATACCGACCGATTAGTCTGCCCGCGATCCGGCATCCGGCCGCAGGAGAGGTGGACCCCGTGAGCGCGTACCAGGACCAGCGAGTCGTCGTCACCGGCGCGGGCGGCGGCATCGGCGCCGCCCTCGCGCACCGCTTCGCGGACGAGGGCGCCACGGTGGTGGTCAACGACCTCGACCCAGCCAAGGCCGCCGCGGTCGCGGCCGCGATCGGTGCCCGGGCGATCCCGGTGCCGGGCGACGCCTCGGCGATCGTGGCCGAGGCCCGCGAGGCCCTCGGCGGCAGGGTCGACGTCTACTGCGCCAACGCCGGGCTCGCCTCGGGCGGCGACGCCTTCGCCGAGGAGGCCGTTTGGGAAGCGGCCTGGGACACCAACGTCATGGCCCACGTCCGCGCCGCCAGAGCGCTGCTGCCGGACTGGCTGGCGCGGGAGAGTGGCCGCTTCGTGTCCACCGTCTCGGCCGCCGGGCTCCTGACCATGATCGGAGCGGCCCCGTACAGTGTCACCAAGCACGGTGCGCTCGCCTTCGCCGAATGGCTCTCGCTGACCTACCGCCACCGCGGGGTGCAGGTCCATGCCATCTGTCCGCAAGGGGTGCGCACCGACATGCTGACCGCCGCGGGCTCGGCGGGCGAACTCGTGCTCGCTCCGACCGCGATCGAGCCGGAAGAGGTCGCGGACGCACTGTTCGACGGCATGGAGAAGGGCCGGTTCTTGATCCTCCCGCACCCCGAGGTCGCCGATTTCTACGCCGCCCGCGCCACCGGGCCGGACCGCTGGCTGAGCGGCATGAACCACCTCCAGCAGAAATGGGAGACCCGGTGACCCCTTCCCGGTACGCCGCCAAGCCGTGGCGCGGGCTGCTCGCCCCGGCCCAGCGGGCTCCCGTCGCACCGCCGCCCACCGTGCTGCACGCCTTCCGCGAGGCCGTCGCCCGGGCCCCCGAGCGCACCGCCCTGGCCTACTTCGACGGCCGGATCGGCTACGCGGAGGCCGACGAGCTCTCCGACTCCGTCGCCGGCCACCTCGCGGCGCGCGGCATCCGCCGCGGGGACCGGGTCGCCGTCATGCTGCAGAACACCCCGCACTTCGTGCTCGCCGTCCTCGCGGCATGGAAGGCCGGGGCCGTCGTCGTCCCGCTCAACCCCATGTACAAGTCCGGGGAGGTCGGGCACATCCTCCGCGATTGCGGGGCCGCCGCCCTGGTCTGCGACGGCGGCGCGTGGACGGCGTACCTGCGCGCGGCCGCGCGGGACACCGCCGTACGGATCGTGCTGACTGCGTCGGACCTGGACTTCCAGACGCGCGACGACCCGCGCGTCTTCGGCACTGCGCCGGACCGGGCCGCGGCCCCCGCCAGGCCGTTCGTACCCGCCCAGGCGGCCGCGCCCGACGCTGTGCCGGACGCCGCGCCCGACGCTGTGCCCGACGCTGTGCCCGACGCCGCGCCCGACGCTGTGCCCGACCGGGACCACCCGGCCGATCCGGACACCGCCGGCATGGCCGCGGACCTCAAGGTCGCCGACCTCTTCGCCGTGGCCAGCAGCAGGCGCCCCGCGCCGGACGACCCGGACCTCACCGCCGTCGACACCGCCCTCATCAGCTACACCTCCGGCACCAGCGGCACCCCCAAGGGCGCGATGAACCCGCACGGCGCGCTGACCTACAACGCCGTCCGGCAGGTGACCTCCCACCCCCTCCCCGAGGGCGCCACCTACTTCGCCCTCGCACCCCTCTTCCACATCACCGGCATGGTCTGCGAGCTCGCCGCCTGCCTCGCCAACGCCGGCACCCTGGTCCTCGCCCACCGCTTCGACGCCGGCGCCGTCCTCGACGCCTTCCTCGAACACCGCCCGGCCTACACCGTCGGCCCGGCCACCGCCTTCATGGCCCTCGCCGCCCACCCCGGGGTCACTCCGGAGCATTTCGCCTCGTTCCAGGTGATCTCCTCCGGCGGCGCCCCGCTCCCGCCCGCGCTCGTCGAGCGCCTGCGCGCCGCATTCGGCTTCTACCTCCGCAACGGCTACGGCCTCACCGAGTGCACCGCCCCGTGCGCCAGCGTGCCCGTACACCTCGAAGCCCCCATCGACCCCGCCTCCGGCACCCTCTCCGTGGGCCTGCCCGGCGCCGACACGGTGGTCCGCATCCTCGACGAGCGGGGCGCCGAGGTCCCCTTCGGCGAGACCGGTGAGATCGCCGTCCGCGGCCCGCAGGTGGTGGCCGGCTACTGGGGCCTGCCCGCGGAGTCCGCCAAGGCCTTCCCGGACGGCGAACTGCGCACCGGCGACGTCGGATTCATGGACTCCGACGGCTGGCTCTACGTCGTCGACCGCAAGAAGGACATGATCAACGCCTCCGGCTTCAAGGTCTGGCCGCGGGAGGTCGAGGACGTGCTCTACACCCACCCCGCCGTCCGCGAGGCCGCCGTGGTCGGCGTCCCCGACGCGTACCGCGGTGAGAGCGTGAAGGCGTACGTGAGCCTGCGCCCCGGCACCTCGGCGGAGCCGGCGGAGCTCGCCGCCTACTGCGCCGAGCGCATCGCCGCGTACAAATACCCGCGCCAGGTGGAGATCCTGCCTGTTCTTCCGAAGACGACCAGTGGCAAGATCCTGCGACGGGAACTGCGCGATCGAGGCTGAAAACAGTCGGACGGTCGTACAGCCGGTCGCAGTGACCAGGCAGGAACGAGGAAGGGAAGGTCAGCGCCATGGCGGCACGGACCACGGAACCCGCAGGCACGCACGAGGCCCCGGTACCGCAGCGGCTGCTGGCCGTCGCCACCCGGCTGTTCGCCGAGCGCGGCTACGACCGCACCTCGGTCCAGGAGATCGTCGAGGCGGCCGGCGTCACCAAGGGTGCGCTCTACCACTACTTCGGGTCCAAGGACGACCTGCTGCACGAGGTGTACGCACGGATGCTGCGGCTGCAGCAGCAGCGCCTGGACGCGGTGGCCGATTCCGACGCGCCCGTCGAGGAGCGGCTGCGCACAGCGGCCGCCGACGTGGTCGTCACGACCATCGAGAACCTCGACGACGCGATGATCTTCTTCCGGTCGATGCACCAGCTCAGCCCGGAGAAGTCCAAGCAGGTGAGGGCGGAGCGCCGGCGCTACCACGAACGCTTCCGGGCGCTGGTCGAGGAGGGCCAGCGTACGGGCGTGTTCTCCAGCGCCACCCCCGCCGACCTGGTCGTGGACTACCACTTCGGGTCCGTCCACCACCTGTCCACCTGGTACCGGGCGGACGGCCCGCTCACGCCGCAGCAGGTCGCCGATCACCTCGCCGACCTGCTGCTGCGCGCGCTGCGTCCGTAGCCCGAAGCCGAGGGCCCGTAGCCCCTCCGGCGCCCGACGGGTACGGGCCGGGGAACTACGGGCCGGGGGACTACGGGCTGCCGGCTAGGGGCCTTCGACTACGGGGCCACCTTCAGGAGCTTGTTCGCCGTGCCCGCCGACGGGTTGGTGACCGCTCCGGACGTGGCCGCCCCCGTCAGCGCCGCGGCCGCCTGCGCCGGAGTCGCGGACGGGTGCCCCGCCAGGTAGACCGCTGCGGCGCCGGCCGCGTGCGGGGCCGCCATGGACGTGCCGGAGATGGTCTTCGTCCCCGTGTCGCTGTCGTTCCAGGTGGACGTGATGTCCGAGCCCGGCGCGTACAGGTCCACCACGGAGCCGAAGTTCGAGAACGAGGACTGCTCGTCGTCGATCGTGCTGGACGCCACCGTGATCGCCTCGGTGACCCGGGACGGCGAGCCCTGGCCGGCGTCGGCCGACTCGTTGCCGGCCGCCACGGTGAAGGTGACGCCCGCGGCGACGGCCCGGCGCACCGCCTCGTCGAGGGCCTCGTCGGCACCGCCACCCAGGCTCATGTTGGCCACCGACGGCCCCGAGTGGTTCTTGGTGACCCAGTCGATCCCGGCGACCACCTGCTCGGTGGTGCCGGAGCCGTTGTCGTCCAGCACCCGCACCGCGACCACCTTCGCCTTCTTGGCGACCCCGTGCGAGGTCCCCGCGATGGTGCCGGCCACGTGCGTGCCATGGCCGTTGCCGTCGTCGGCGCTGTCGTCGTTGTCCACCGCGTCGAACCCGGACGTCGCGCGGCCGCCGAAGTCCTTGTGGGTGGTGCGCACGCCGGTGTCGATGACGTACGCCGTCACGCCCTCGCCGCCGCCGTCGGGGTAGGTGTACTTCTTGTCGCCCGCCTGTGCGGTCTGGTCGATCCGGTCCAGACCCCATGACGGCGGGTTGGTCTGGGTGGCGTTGATGGTGAACTTCTTGTTCTGCACGACCTTGCCGACGGCCGGGTCCGCGGCGAGCCGCTTCGCCTCGGTTTCGCTCAGGCCCTCGGCCGAGAAACCGTTGACCCCGGAGCCGTAGGAGCGCTTCAGTTCGCCGCCGTACTTGCGGGCGAGCTGTTCCTTGTTCGCGGATGCGTCGAGTATGACGACGTAACTCCCGCTGATCGCGCCGGGTGCGCCGAGGCCGTACACCGTGCCTTCGGCCGGGGTTGCCGCTCCCGCGAGGGGGGTGGCGAGCAGGGCCACGGCGGCCGCTGTGGCTGCTCCCGTACCGACTGCCGCGTACCGGAAACCGCGCGAGCGCTTGTGAGTTGCCATCTGGAGGGTTCTCCTCGTGTTGACGTTGGGGGCGTCAGACCTTCTGGAGAACCCTCTTCCGATTGACAGGCGCAAATCAAGAACGCTTTGGGGTTATGGGGTTGTTCAACAAGGTTTCTTAAAGGGTCCGCCGCACCGCCTTCACCTCGTACACAGGTTCCCGTGAACTCCCGCACGATTCCGACACGTTCACGAGCGGCCGACCGCGTACCGCTTCAACTCCCGCCGCGCCAACGACCGCTGGTGCACCTCGTCCGGCCCGTCGGCCAGCCGCAGGGTCCGCGCCGCCGCCCACAGTTCGGCCAGCGGGAAGTCCTGGCTCACCCCGCCCGCGCCGTGCAGCTGCACCGCGTCGTCCAAGATCCGCACCACCGCCCGCGGGGTCGCGATCTTGATGGCCTGGATCTCGGTGTGCGCGCCCCGGTTGCCGACCGTGTCCATCAGCCAGGCCGTCTTCAGCACCAGCAGCCGCAGCTGTTCCACCGTCACCCGGGCGTCGGCGATCCAGTTCTGTACGACGCCCTGGGCGGCCAGTGGCTTGCCGAAGGCGGTACGTTCCACCGCGCGCCGGCACATCAACTCGATGGCCCGCTCCGCCATCCCGATCAGCCGCATGCAGTGGTGGATGCGGCCCGGGCCGAGCCGGGCCTGGGCAATGGCGAAGCCGGACCCCTCTTCGCCGATCAGGTTCGCCGCCGGGACCCGGGCCCCGTCGAAGACCACCTCGGCGTGGCCGCCGTGGTCGTGGTCCTCGTACCCGTACACCGTCATGGCCCGGCGCACCTCGACCCCGGGGGTGTCACGCGGCACCAGGACCATCGACTGCTGGCGGCGCGGATCGGCGCCCTCGGGGTCCGTCTTGCCCATCACGATGAAGACCTCGCAGTTCGGGTTCATCGCCCCGGAGATAAACCACTTGCGGCCGGTGACCACGTACGCGTCACCGTCCGCCGAGCGCTCGATGCGGGTCTCGATGTTCGTCGCGTCCGAGGAGGCCACCTCGGGCTCGGTCATCGCGAAGGCGGAGCGGATCTCCCCGGCCAGCAGGGGCTCCAGCCACCGCTTCCTCTGCTCCTCGTTCCCGAACTGGGCGAGCAGCTCCATGTTCCCGGTGTCCGGGGCCGCGCAGTTGGTGGCCGTCGGAGCCAGGTGCGGGCTGCGGCCGGTGATCTCGGCGAGCGGCGCGTACTGGAGGTTGGTCAGCCCCGCGCCGTGCTCGGCATGGGGGAGGAAGAGGTTCCACAGGCCCTGGCGGCGTGCCTCGGCCTTCAGTTCACCGAAGACGGCCGGGGTGTCCCAGGGCGAGGCCAGCCGTGCGCGCTGCTCGGCGGCGACGGGCTCCGCCGGGTAGACGTACTCCTCCATGAACGCGAGCAGCCGCTCGCGGAGTTCCTCGGTCCGGGCGTCGAATGCGAAATCCATGGGTGGGTGCCTCAGCCTTCCTGGCGGTTCTGGAGCGTGGTCAGTCCGTGCTCGATGAAGACCGGGACCAGTTCGCCGATCCGGTCGAAGCCCGCCCCGACGGTCTGGCCCAACGTGTAGCGGTAGTGGATGCCCTCGAGGATCACGGCGAGCTTGAACCAGGCGAAGGCCGTGTACCAGGCGATCGCCCCGGTGTCCCGGCCCGAGCGGGCGGCGTACCGCTCGACGAGTTCGGCCGGCGTCGGATGGCCCGGCGCACCGCTCGTCGTACTGACCGGCGATCCGGTCAGGCCCAGGTCCGAGCTGTACATCACCAGCAGCCCGAGGTCGGTCAGCGGATCCCCGAGCGTGGACATCTCCCAGTCCAGCACCGCGCGGACGGTGTCGGGGCCGGACGGGGATCCGCCGATCAGGACGTTGTCGAGGCGGAAGTCCCCGTGCACCACGGTCGGGGCGGGGGAGTCGGGCAGCGTCCGGCCGAGCGCGCCGTGCAGCTCGTCGATCCCGGCGAGCTCCCGGCCCCGGGAGGCCGCGAGCTGCTTGCCCCAGCGGCGCAGCTGCCGGTCCAGGAAGCCCTCGGGCCGGCCGAAGTCGGCCAGGCCCACCGCTTCCGGGTCCACCGCGTGGAGGTCCACCAGGGTGTCCACCAGGCCCAGCACCGCCCGCCGGGTCCGCTCCGGGCCGATCGCGGCGAGCTGCTCGGCCGTCCGGTACGGCACCCCGTCCACGAACTCCATGACGTAGAACGGCGCCCCGAGCACGGCCTCGTCCTCGCACAGGAGCAGCGGCTCGGGCACCGGCACCGCCGTGCCGTGCAGCGCCTCGATGACCCGGTGCTCGCGCCGCATGTCGTGCGCGGTGGCCAGTACGTGGCCCAGCGGCGGCCGGCGGACCACCCAGCGGGCACTCCCGTCGGTGATCTCGTACGTGAGGTTCGACCGGCCGCCTTCGATGAGCCGGCCGCGCAGCGTCCCGGTCACGAGGCCCGGCCTGACCCGGTCGAGATGACCGCGCAGCCGCTCCAGATCCAGACCGCGCGGGTCGGCCGGGGCTGAGGTCATGGTGCGCACCTCCGTGCGATTCGACGAGACGGGAAGAAGGGCGACGGCGCGTCGGAGCGTCGTCGCGAGCCATCATGCCGACCAGTCGGTATGTCGTCTAGAGGTCGGGCGGAAAGAAAACTCCCCGCCCGCCGGCATCCACCGACATCCGGCGATGCCCGGTGCCGTCAGGCGTGGCAGAGGATCGGTGTTCCGCCGTTCATCACCGTCATGTCCGTCAGGACCGCCAGGATGTCCAGCGGCGCGCCCTCCGGCCGGCCGGCCAGTTCCGCGTACGCCCGGTGCACGTTCGCCACCAGCCGCTCGCTCTCCCGCCAGGAGCCGAACTCGCCGAGGTCGGCCTGCTGGGCCACCTCCAGCGGCGACAGCCCCTTCGCCCGCCCCTCCCGGGCGAGTTCGGCCACGTACCGCAGGTAGCGCTCGGTGGAGTCGTAGGCCGAGGGGTCGGTCAGGGGTCCGTGGCCCGGTACGACGGTCTCCGCATCCAGCGAACGCAAGCGCTCCAGCGCCCGCAGCGAGCCGGCGAGGGAACCCATCGCCAGGAACGGCGTCCCCCCAGCGAAGACCAGGTCGCCGGTGAAGACCACCCGCTGCCCGGGCAGCCACACGACCGAGTCCCCGGTGGTGTGCGCGACGCCCGGGTGGATGACCTGCACCTCCGTCGCGCCGACGTGCAAGGTCGCCCGGTCGCTGTAGGTGAGATCGGGCGGCACGATGTCGATCGCGCCGAAGTCCGTGGCGGGCCAGATCAGCTCCAGCTGGTGCCCGGCCGCGAGCTGCTCGGACCGTGCGTTGTCGTGCCCGAGGACCAGTGCCTCGGGGGCGAACACGCCGTTCCCGTACGTGTGGTCGCCGTGGTGGTGGGTGTTGACCACGGTGCGGGGGAGCGGCGCCCCGGCCGCCTGGACGGCGGCGCGCAGGGCCAGGGCCCGGCGCTCGGTGGCGGCGGTGTCCACGAGCAGGGTCCGGCCCCCGTCGGTCACGAATCCGGCGTTGTTGAGGCACCAGCCGCCGTCCGGCTGGACGTAGGCGTACACCCCCGGTGCCGGCTGGACGAGGTACGGCTCTTCGGCGGACATCTGCGCTCTCCCCGGGTCGCTTCCACGAACGGTCGGCATCCTGCCAGCCGTTGCCGCGCCGGGGGAGGGCGGGTGCCGCACCCGACCGGACCTCCAGCCGGCGGTCCGGTCGACGGTCCGGTCGGGAGCCGCTTCGGGAGTCCGGTCAGTGGTACCGGTCAGTGGTCGTCGTAGTGCCCGTCGTGCTCCGCGTGCCGGTGCCCGTCGTGCAGGTAGTCCACGTGATCGCCGTGCCGGACCGTTTCGTGCCCGCAGTCCGCCCCGTGCGCGTGCGCGTGGCCTTCGTGCGCGGTGTGCCCGCTGGGCTCGCACTCGTCCCAGTGCCCCGAGTGCTCCCGGTGCAGGTGGCCGTCGTGCGCGTAGTCGACGTGGTCGCCGTGCGAGACCGCCTGGTGCCCGCAGTCCGCGCCGTGCGTGTGCTGGTGCGTGGGGTGTTCGTGGTGCAGGGTCGTCATGGCGCCGAGGTTAGTGTGAATTGCCGGGTATCGCCCGTTCTGTCGTAGTGGCGCGGCGAAACGTGATCATCGCACCGGCCGGTGGCTCAGAAGATCACCGTGATCGCGAAAGCCGCGAATGCCACCGTGCACGCCACCACCGCCAGGGCCGCCCGCGGCGCGAGGTCCCGCGGCCGGCCGGCCGCCAGCGCCCGGATCCGCCGGTGCGCCACCCACAGGAACGCCAGCCAGATCAGCGCGATGGCCGCCGCCCCGGCCAGCTCCACCGGCGCGCCCGTCCCGCGCAACGCCTGCCGCACCGCCAGCACCGCCACCACCGAGGAGGCCAGCGTCGTGCGCCGCCATGCGAGCCGGGTCCGCTCGGGCTGGAGTCCGGCATCGCGGTCCGTGCCCGAGGTGCTCACCGGCCCGCGGTCCAACCCAGCAGCACGACCACCACCATCATCACCGCCACCAGCCCCACGCCCAGGCTCAGCAGCACCGGGAAGCGCGACAGCGGCAGGTCCTCACCCCGCCGCATCGCCCGCTCGCACCGCACCCAGTGGTTCACCGCCCGCAGCGCGCAGGCCGCGCCCACCGCGAGCAGCGTGAAGGCCATCCCGACCCGCACCCCCCAGCGCAGGTCCGGCAGGAACTGGTCGACGGCGAAACCGCCGCCCACCAGGGCCAGCGAGGTCCGGATCCAGGCGAGGAAGGTCCGCTCGTTGGCCAGCGAGAAGCGGTAGTCCGGGGTCTCGCCCTCGTCCCTCAGCCGCGAGGGTGCGAACCAGAGGCGCACGTCCTTGACGAAGTCGATCACCCGATAAATCTACAAGCGGGATTCCGGATGCGCGCGCAGCCGCCGGTACGCCTCCAGCCCGTCCGGCACCCAGGCCCACTTCCCGCCGTCCACCCGCCGGTCCAGTTCCTCCTGGGTGAGGTACGCGTGCCAGTCGACCTCCGAGACCTGCGGGTCCACGGGCAGCTCGCACCGCACCTCGTGCACGTACGACCACCAGGCCCCGCCCGGGCCCTCGTACAGGAACTTGAACAGCGGCGTCGGCTGCGCCAGCCCCCGCACCCCTAGCTCCTCCTCGGCCTCGCGCAGCGCGGCCTGCGGGTAGTCCTCGCCGGCGCCCAGCACCCCGCCCACGAACATGTCGTAGTGCGCGGGGAAGACCAGCTTCGAGGCGGTCCGCCGGTGTACGAAGATCCGCCCCTCCGCGTCCCTTGCCAGCACGAACACACAGCGGTGGAGGAGCCCGCGGGCGTACACCTCGCCCCGCGGGGCCCGTCCGACGACCCGGTCGTCCCGGTCCACCACGTCCAGCACTTCGTCAGCTGCACTCATACGGGTCATCCAACCACCGCTGTTGACTGGTTACCGCTCCGTAGCCAAGGATCTGCCCCACCACCGACGGAGGACGGGTAACCGCATGACGTACGACGCAGACGTGATCGTGATCGGAGCCGGACTCGCGGGGCTCGTGGCCACCGCCGAGCTCGTCGACGCGGGCCGCAAGGTCATCCTGCTCGACCAGGAGCCGGAGCGGTCCATCGGCGGCCAGGCGCACTGGTCCTTCGGCGGGCTGTTCTTCGTGGACTCGCCCGAACAGCGCCGGATGCGGATCAAGGACAGTCACGCGCTCGCCCTCCAGGACTGGCTGGGCACCGCCGGGTTCGACCGCGAGGAGGACGCCTGGCCGCGCCGCTGGGCCGAGGCCTACGTCGACTTCGCGGCCGGCGAGAAGCGATCCTGGCTGCACGCCCGGGGCGTCCGCTTCTTCCCGGTGGTCGGCTGGGCGGAGCGCGGCGGCTACGACGCGGGCGGCCCCGGGAACTCCGTACCCCGCTTCCACATCACCTGGGGCACCGGCCCCGGCCTGGTGCAGCCCTTCGAGCGGCGGGTGCGGGCGGGCGTGGCCCGCGGCCTGGTCCGGTTGGCGTTCCGCCACCGGGTCACCGGGCTCTCCGCCACGGCCGGCGCGGTGGACACCGTGACGGGCGAGATCCTCGAACCCTCCGACGCCGTGCGCGGCACCGCCAGCAGCCGCGAGACCACCGGCACCTTCACTCTGCGGGCCCAGGCCGTGATCGTCACCAGCGGCGGCATCGGCGGCAACCACGACCTCGTCCGCGCACAGTGGCCGGACCGGCTCGGCACCCCGCCGCAGCGGATGCTCTCCGGGGTCCCGGCGCACGTCGACGGTCTGATGCTCGGCATCGCGGAGCGGGCCGGTGCCAGCCACATCAACAAGGACCGGATGTGGCACTACACCGAGGGCATCCAGAACTGGGACCCGATCTGGGCCCGGCACGGCATTCGCATCCTGCCCGGCCCCTCTCCGCTGTGGCTGGACGCGACGGGCAAGCGGCTACCCGTGCCGCTCTTCCCGGGCTTCGACACCCTCGGCACCCTCGACCACATCATGAAGACCGGCCACGACCACACCTGGTTCGTGCTCAACGAGCGCATCATCGGCAAGGAGTTCGCCCTCTCCGGCTCCGAGCAGAACCCGGACCTGACCGGAAAGTCGGTGCGCGGCGTCCTCACCCGCGCGCGCCAGGCCGTACCCGGCCCGGTCCGGGCCTTCATGGACCACGGCGCCGACTTCGTCGTCGAGCGGGACCTGTCCGCCCTGGTCCGCGGGATGAACACGGTCACCAAGGAGGACCTCCTCGACGAGGCCACCGTCCGGGGCGAGATCGTGGCCCGCGACCGGGAGATCGCCAACCCCTTCACCAAGGACCTCCAGGTCACCGCCATCCACGGCGCGCGCAGATATCTGGGCGACAAGCTGATCCGCACGGCCGCCCCGCACCGGATCCTCGATCCCGGCGCCGGTCCGCTGATCGCGGTACGGCTGTCCATCCTGACCCGCAAGTCCCTGGGCGGCCTGGAGACCGACCTCTCCTCCCGCGTCCTGACCGCGTCGGGCGATCCGCTGCCGGGCGTCTACGCGGCGGGCGAGGCGGCCGGATTCGGCGGTGGCGGGGTGCACGGCTACCGGGCCCTGGAGGGCACCTTCCTCGGCGGGTGCATCTTCTCGGGCCGGGCGGCGGGCCGCGCCGCGGCGCAGGCGGTCGGCTGAGTCCGACTCCGCCGCGCGGCCGGTCGTACGGGGCCGGCCCGGTGCGTACGGTCCGTCGCGAGTCGGGGGGACGTCAGACGAGCCGCTCGGTGACGCGGAACCGTTCCGCGATGACGAGGGTGTCGTCGGCCACCGTGAATCCCGGGTCGCCGATCACCGTGCGCACCGGCTCGCTGTGCCAGAACTCCTCGTGCGCCGTACGCCATTCGGCCACCGACGTGTACCCCTCGCCCTCGTCGAGGGCGTGCTCCAGCCCCACGTCAGCGAGCCGTAGCACCTCCACGGCCGTCACCTCCACCACCGCCACCCCGCGCTCGTCGGAGTCGACGAGCAGGGACCGCGCGCCGGGCTCCGGCAGCGGTTCCCGCTCCGCCTCGTACTCCGCGAGCAGGCCGGTGGTGCTGGTCTTCGCCCCGCTCAGCACGGCCGCGACCAGCTGGTCGCGCAAGGGTCCGGGGAACCCCAGCAGGTACGGGGGAAGATCGTCGTGTGCAGTCATGCGGCCACCCTACGGCGCCGCCCGCGGCCCACCGGAACGATTATCGCCACCCAACTGGCACGACCGTCAGAGCAGTTGAAACGCGCCACGCAGTGGACTGGACCTTGACTCGGAGCTGCGCATACCGCTTTGCTGTGCGTGATCACCAGAGTGCTCAACGGAGTTCCGATCGGATTCCGCACGCACGTCGGAGACCCGAACCAGCGCCACCGCCGTTCCTCGCCGTTCCTCCGCAGTTCTCCGGAGCCCCCACGGGGCCCCACCGGCACGATCCCCCGACCTCACGGTCCGACCGCGCGCGTGCGCACTGCGCGCGGGGGAGGCCGTCGCCGCCCCGCCCCCGTCCGCCCGCGTCTTGGAGGGAAACCCGCGGATGTCCCCGCCTCCGCCGCCCCTCGGCCGCGCCCGCAAGCGGGACGCCCGGCTCTTCGACCCGGCCCTGTGCGACGCCGAACTCGTCGACGTGCGCTCCCAGTTCACCCAAGGGCGGTGGGCCCGGGCCCGTGCCCTCCTCGTCGGCACCGGCGACGACTGGGACCGCCGCGGCCACCGCGTCACCGTCCTCGCGCAGACCCCGGCGGCCACCGCCTGGGCCCGCGAGTGGCTGCTCGCCGAACCGGAGAGCGCCGACGCCGCCACCCTGCTCGCCTGCGCCGCCGTCTTCACCGCCCTGCGCCAGAAGGGCACCCCGGCCACGGCCGAAGCGGCCTGCCGCCGGGCCGCCGCTCTGCACCCGGCGGACCCGACGCCCTGGCTCGGGCTCCTCCTCCTCTCCCGCGCCTTCGGCAGCGAGGAGGAGTTCAGCCGCCACTTCGACCAGGTCCGGGCCCGTCACCGCGAGCACCACCACGCCCATCACCTGATGGTCGCCAGACTGGCCGAACGTGCCCTCGGCTCCGGCCAGGACCCGCTCCACGAGGTCTACGACTTCGCGTCCTGGGCCGCCGAGGAGTCCCCGGCCGACTCCCCGCTCGCCGTGCTCCCGGTCGTCGCGCACGCCGAGCGGTACCGGGTGCTTGCCGCCACGCACGGCCACTCGCCCGAGTCGGCCGCCGCCCATTGGGCGGGCCGCCGCGCCCGCCAGGTCCTGCGCTCCGCCTTCGACTGGTGGCTGGAGTGGGAGCGCGAGGACCACCCCCGCAACCGCGTCGACCTCAACTTCCTCGCGCACGCCAAACTCTGCGAGGGTCGCCCCGCCGAGGCCGCCGCCCTCTTCCACCGCATCGGCAGCCATGCCACCCGCGCCCCCTGGTCCTATCCGGACCGGGACCCGCACGAGGCCTTCCTCGCCGCCCGCGGCGTCGCCCTCGGCACCGCCTGACCAGCACCGCCCGCCGGACGCCACCGGCCGGACGACACCCGCGAGCGCCCCCCCAGAAAGACGCCCATCCCCCGAGCACCACGCCCCCCGAAAGGACGCCGCCATGCCGACGGGCAGATCCTCCACGCTCCAAGACCCGGCCGAGATCCGTACGTACAAGGGCCAGGACCGGGCCCTGCGCGCCGACCGCCTCGGCACCGCAGGGCTGCTCCTGTCCGTGCTCGCCGCCAGCGCGCCCCTGATGGTCGTCGCCGGTGTCATGCCCACGACCTTCGGGGTCATGGGCATCGTCGGCCAGCCCCTGCTCTTCGTCATCCTCGGCGCCGTCCTCGCGCTCTTCAGCGTTGGCTACGCCGAGATGAGCCGCCACGTCCACAACGCCGGCGCCTTCTACGCGTACATCGCCCGCGGCCTCGGCCCCACCGCTGGCGCGGGCGCCGCCCTCGTCGCCCTCGTCGCGTACAGCGCCATGCAGGTCGGCGTCTTCGGCATCCTCGGCTTCGAAATATCCGGCCTCTTCGCCACCTACCTGGACATCGAACTCTCCTGGTGGATACCGGCGCTGCTCGCCGTCGCCGCCACCGGCGCGCTCGGCTGGCTCAAGATCGACCTCAACGCGAAGGTCCTCGGGGTCCTCCTCCTCGTCGAGTGCGTCCTGGTCGTCGTCTTCGACGTCGCCGCCATCGCCAAGCCGGCCGCCGAAGGCCTCTCGCTCCACGCCTTCAACCCCGAGACCCTGGGCGGAGCCGGCTTCGGCACCGCCCTCTGCTTCTGCATCGCCGCCTTCGTCGGCTTCGAGCAGTCCCCGGTCTACGCCGAGGAGACCAGCAAGCCGCACATCGTCGTCTCGCGCGTGATGTTCCTCGCCGTCGGCTTCGTCGCCCTCTTCTTCGCCGTCAGCGCCTGGGCCCTCACCGTCGCCACCGGCCCCTCCGAGGTCGTCAAGACCTCCGCCGAGGCGGGCCCCACCCTGCTCTTCCAACTCACCGAGGCCCGCCTCGGCACCACCTTCACCGACGTCCTGCACGTCCTCTTCGTGACCGGAATGTTCGCGGCCATGCTCAGCTTCCACAACGTGGTCGCCCGCTACGCCTTCGCCATGGGCCGCGAGGGCCTGCTCCCGGCCACCTTCGGCCGCACCAACGCCGGCACCGGCGCCCCCGCCACCGGCTCCCTGCTGCAGACCGGCGTCGCCGCCCTCGTCGTGATCGCCTTCGCGCTCACCGAGGACAAGGCCCCCGCCGACCCGGCCGTCGCGGTGCAGCCGCCCGACCCCACCACCCCCGTACTGCACCTGTTCACCTGGATGGGCAGCGTCGGCGCCCTCGGCGTGACCCTCCTCATGGCCGCCGCCTCCTTCGCCGTCATCGCCTTCTTCGTCCGCCGCGGCACCGCCGGCGCCCAGGTCTGGCGCCTCGTCGCGGCCGGCGCCTCCGGCCTCGCCCTGCTCGCCATCGCCGTCTACACCGTCAAGGACTTCGGCGTCCTGGTCAGCGCCGAGCAGGGCTCCGCGCTCAGCTGGGTGCTGCCCGGCATCATCGGCGCCGCCGTCGTGATCGGCCTGGCCTACGGAGCCCTGCTACGCCGCAGCCGCCCCGAGGTGCACGCCCGCATCGGCCTCGGCAACGAGGCCTTCCGCCTCGACCAGGCGGCAGAGGGAACCCCCGGCGACTGACCTCGCTTTCCAGCCCCTACGAAGCCTCCGGCACCCGTTTCCATGGTCGTCGGGGGCTTCGGTATGTAGGGGGTGCTTTTGGAGGGGAGCGGAGCCTCATGGTCTCCTGTTGCGACCAAACCACCCGGATCGCAGCACAGGGGACACCACCCAGCTCCCCTGCGCGGCGGCCCGGGCTTGCCTTGTCCCACCCACGAAGGCGAAGTCCTACATGAGTGACCTGAGTGACCGCACCTTGACCGAGGCACCCGCACCGGCGCCGACCCGCCATGTCGACGCCGGCGACGAGGGCTACAGCAAGGACCTCAAGTCCCGTCACATCAACATGATCGCGATCGGCGGGGCCATAGGCACCGGCCTCTTCCTCGGCGCGGGCGGCCGCCTCGCCGGCGCCGGCCCCTCCCTCGCGATCGCCTACGCGGTGTGCGGAGTCTTCGCCTTCTTCGTCGTCCGGGCCCTCGGCGAGCTCGTCCTCTACCGGCCCTCCTCCGGCGCCTTCGTCTCCTACGCCCGTGAATTCATGGGAGAGAAGGGCGCCTACACGGCCGGTTGGCTGTACTTCCTGAACTGGTCCACGACCACCGTCGCCGACATCACGGCCGCCGCGACCTACGCGCACTTCTGGTCGCTGTTCACCGACGTCCCCCAGTGGGTCCTCGCCTTCATCGCCCTCGCCATCGTGCTCACCGCCAACCTGATCTCGGTGAAGTACTTCGGCGAGATGGAGTTCTGGTTCTCGCTCGTCAAGGTCGCCGCCCTCGTCGTCTTCCTGATCGTCGGCATCTGGCTCGTCGCCACCAGCCACGACATCGGCGGCACCACCCCCGGCCTCGCCAACATCACCGACAACGGCGGCCTCTTCCCCTCCGGCGTCCTCCCGATGCTCCTGGTGATCCAGGGCGTCGTCTTCGCGTACGCCTCCGTCGAGCTCTGCGGAGTCGCCGCCGGCGAGACCGAGAACCCCGAGAAGATCATGCCGAAGGCGATCAACTCGATCATGTGGCGCGTGGGCCTCTTCTACGTCGGCTCGGTCGTCCTCCTCGCCCTCCTCCTGCCCTACACCGCGTACAGCTCCGACCAGAGCCCCTTCGTCACCGTCTTCGACAAGCTCGGCGTCCCCGGCGCCGCCGGCATCATGAACCTCGTCGTCCTGACGGCCGCCCTCTCCAGCCTGAACTCCGGCCTCTACTCCACCGGCCGCATCCTGCGCTCGATGTCCCTGTCCGGCTCCGCCCCCAAGTTCACCGGCGTCATGAACAAGGGCAAGGTCCCCTACGGCGGCGTCCTGTTCACCGCCGCCTTCGGCCTCGCGGGCGTCGGGCTGAACGCCTTCATGCCGAAGGACGCCTTCGAGCTCGTCCTGAACTTCGCCTCGCTGGGCATCCTCGGCACCTGGGCCATGGTCATGATCTGCTCGCTGTTCTTCTGGCGCCGCGCCCAGCAGGGCCTCGTGGAGCGCCCCTCGTACCGCCTGCCCTGGGCCCCGTACACCCAGATCGTCACCCTGGTCTTCCTGTTCACGGTGCTGGTCCTGATGTGGTGCGACGGCGGCGTCGGCCGCACCACGGTCCTCTTCGTCCCGGTCATCGGCGCCGCCCTGGTCGGCGGCTGGTACCTGGTCCGCGGCCGGGTGGCCGAACTCGCCACCACCCGCCGCTGATCCCACGACCGTCGAAGCCCCCGCACCGGACCCGTCCGGTGCGGGGGCTTCGCCACGCCGGCCCAGGAATCGGCCTAGTGTCCCCGCCGTGCGGCGGTGCGGGCGGCCAGGACCGTGACGTCGTCCTCCGCGTCGGTGACCCGCAGCGCCGCGAGCACCGTGTCGATGACCTCGTTCAGGGCCCCGTCCACCGGTAGCGGAATGCCGGTGAGCCGTTGCAGGGAAGCCTCGATGTCCTCGCCCCGGCGTTCGACCAGGCCGTCCGTGAAGAGCATCAGGACACAACCCGGCTTGAGTTCGAAGGACGCGTCCTCGTACCGGCCGTAGCCGGTGCCCAGCGGCGGGCCCACCGGGACCGGTGCCAGGAAAGGGCCCTGCCCGCGGCCGATGACCATGGCGGGCAGGTGCCCGGCGCTCGCGTGGACGCACGTCCCGGCGGCCCGGTCGACCAGGACGAGCAGGCAGGTGGCGACCCGGTCCAGACCGCCCGCGAAAACGACCTGGTCCGCCTCGCGCAGGATGTCCGCCGGAGGGTTCCCGGACGCGGCCAGCGCGCGGATGAGGGAGCGGTAGTGGCTCATGGCGACCGCCGCCTCGACCCCGTGGCCCATCACGTCGCCCATCACCAGCAGGGTGCGGCCGCCGGGCAGCGCCAGGCAGTCGAACCAGTCCCCGCCCACCAGGACACCCGTGCCGGAGGGCAGGTAGCGGGAGGCCACTTCCAGGTCGTCGTGCGGGAAGGTGGGCTCGGACAGCAGCGCCTGCTGCAGTTCGAGGGCCATCCCCTGCTCCCGGGCGAACCGCTCCGCCTTGGCGAGACTGGCGGCCGCCCGCTCCGCCAGGGTGCGGGCCACGACGACGTCCTCGAGCCCGAAGGCCGGCGAATCCCCGGCACGCACCAGCGTGAGGGTGCCGATCGGGCGGTCCTGGGCGATCAGCGGGACCACGACACCCGAGTGGATGCCCGCCTCCCGGTACGCGGAGACCCGGTCCGCGCTCGGCGCCGCCCGGCTGAAGGCCTCGTCGGAGGAGAAGTTGCCCCGCCACGGTTCACCGCTCTCCAGGCACTGCCTGACCGCGGAGCCGGGCTGGTAGTCCACGTGCTCCCCGGCCGCGCCGAGCACCCGCACCCGCGGCAAAAGTTCCCGTACCGAGGCCACGGCGACCCGGCGCAGCCGTAGGGCCCCGCCGGCGGGCAGCCCCCCGCCCGGCCCCTCCCGCGGGATGAGCTCCACGCTCGCGGCGTCGGCCAGCCCGGGAACCAGGAACTCGGTCAGCTCGCGACAGGTGGTGTCCACGTCGAGGGTGGTGCCGACCCGCACCGCGGCGGTGTCCAGCAGGAGCAGGCGCCGGTTGGTGCGCGACAGCTCCCGCTGCCGCTCCCTGGGGGCGCTGACCTCCAGGCCGATGCCCGCCAGCCCCAGTACGCGCCCGTCCTCCTCCAGTCGGTGGTAGGTCCCCCGCCACACCCGCGACTCGTACGGGGAATCGGCCAGGGTGCGGCCCTCCAGGACGAGTTCCCGGGGGCGCCCGTCCCGCAGTACCTCGTGCAGCACCTCATCGGGGCGCTCGACGTCCGGCAGCACCTCGTTCAGCGTCCGCCCCAGCAGCGCCTCGGCGGGCAGGCCGTTCATCACGGCCATGTGCGGGCTGACGTACAGGTAGCGCAGGTCGGTGTCGAGCAGGGCGATTCCCGCCCGGGCCCCGTCGAGGACCTGCCGCAGCAGTCGGTACTCGCGCACCAGTCGGTTCACATCGGACGGATCGCCCGCCAGGGCGGCGGCGACCACCTCGTCCACGTCCTGGCCGAACAGCGGACGAGGGCCGGCACCCTCAGCCCACATCACGGGACCTCCCTCAGCCGGTCTGCCCCTACGATGTGGTCCCAACATAGCAAAAGGGCAGGTCAGGGCGGTATCGCGTCGCTCTGACCTGCCCTGTTGCACGGATCAGGAGCGGTGGGCCGACGGCCTGCGGCTCAGCGCGAGCAGGCTCAGGGCAAACATCAGGACACCCAGGGGGACATGGACCGACGGTACGCGCGCGATGCCCAGGACCACCTGCACCGAGGCGAGGACGAGGAACCCCGACGAGTAGAGGATCGGCCGGGGCGACCCGCCGCCCGGCCGCCACGCCAGCACCGCGGCGATCACGTACAGCATCGTCGCCCCGTACATCACGCGCGCTCCGATGCCGTGCAGCAGTTCGCCGTGGGCCGAGGACAGCAGCACCCCGGCGGTGACCGCCTGGAAGAGGATGGCCAGGGTCTGCAGGCCGACGGTGACCTGCAGGAAAGTGAAGGTACGCGGCTGCTCCGTCGTCAGAGTGGCCATGGTGGCGGTCCTCTCTTCTGCCTCACGGCGTAGATCGATAGGGTCTCGGTAGTCCGACGACGTGGGCCCGCACAATGTGAGGCGGGGCACCGGGAGGCGGGCCGGGGGAGCGGTCGTGAGCATGAGTACGTCGTCCACGCACGGGGGCGCCGGGTCCGATCCGGCCCTGGACGTGATCGTCGGGGAGCGGACGCACCTCACCAACCTCGCCTACCGGCTGCTCGGTTCGCTGGCCGAGGCCGAGGACGCGGTACAGGAGACGTACGCGCGCTGGTACGCGATGCCGAAGCAGAAGCAGGAGGCCGTCGAATCGCCCGGCGCCTGGCTGACGACGGTCGCCGGCCGCATCTGCCTGGACCTGCTCGGCTCGGCGCGGGCGCGGCGCGAGCGCTACGTCGGCGAATGGGTCCCCGAGCCGCTGCCCGACCGCGCGGAGTGGATCAGCGGGCCGGCGGGCGGCGGGGCCGGGCCGGTCGATCCGGCGGACCGGGTCACCCTGGACGAGTCGGTCAACATGGCCTTCCTCGTCGTACTGGAATCGATGACCCCGGCCGAACGCGTCGCCTTCGTCCTCCACGACGTCTTCCGCTACCCCTTCGCCGAGATAGCCCGGATCGTCGGCCGGACGCCGGCGGCCTGCCGGCAACTGGCGACGTCGGCCCGCCGACGCGTGGGCGCCGCGCAGGTCCCGACGGCCCCGACGGCCGGACAGGCCCCTCTGGTACGGAACTTCAAGGAGGCGTGGGAGGCCAGGGACATCAAGGCCCTCGTCGGTCTGTTGGCACCCGACGCCGCGATGATCGCCGACGGCGGCGGGCTGGTCGGCGCCGCCCTGCGTCCGGTCGAGGGCAGTGCGCGCATCGCCGAGTACCTGATCCAGATCGCCGACAGGGCTCCCGGACTGGAGCTCCTCGAACGCTCGGTCAACGGACGGCCCGGCCTGGTCGCCCAGCACACCGGGGTCACCGTGACCGTGGCGGCGTTCGAGCTCAGCGGCGATCGCGTCACCCGCATCTGGGCGGTCCGCAATCCGGAGAAGCTCCGCCCCTGGTTGGAGGACGGCCGGGGCTGAGTCGGTGCGCCCCCGGTGACCGGCACCGTTAGGAACGGCCGGTTCCACCGGGGCGCCGCCCGGCAGGGGACAACGAAAGAGCCGGCCAGAGTGACTTCACATCACTCTGACCGGCTCTTCCAGGTCGTTTGACCATGGTGTCCGAGGGGGGACTTGAACCCCCACGCCCGATAAAGGGCACTAGCACCTCAAGCTAGCGCGTCTGCCATTCCGCCACCCGGACAAGGTGTCTGTCTCGCGTCCCTCGCGGGCCGTTCCGACGTGGAAAACATTACCAAACATTCCGGGGTCCTCGATCACACCCCCGGCGACCGAGGATCGCCCTTGGGGAGAGCGGCCCGGAGCGGGAGGATGGGGGTTCGGTACTGATCAGTGGGAGGAAGCAGCGTGAGCGAGTCGAGCACGGGCAGGACCGTCTCCGGCGAGGACGAGGTGGTCGACCTCTGCCGGGACCTCATCCGGATCGACACCAGCAACTACGGAGACCACTCGGGCCCCGGGGAGCGCAAAGCGGCGGAATGGGTCGCCGAGAAGCTCGCCGAGGTCGGGCTGGAGCCGCAGATCTTCGAATCGCACAAGGGGCGCGCCTCGACCGTGGCGCGGATCGAGGGGGAGGACCCCTCGCGGCCGGCGCTGCTGATCCACGGGCACACCGACGTGGTTCCGGCCAACGCCGCCGACTGGACGTACGACCCCTTCGCGGGCGAGATCGCCGACGGCTGCCTGTGGGGCCGGGGCGCCGTCGACATGAAGGACATGGACGCGATGACGCTGGCCGTCGTGCGCGACCGGATGCGCAGCGGGCGCAAGCCCCCGCGGGACATCGTGCTGGCCTTCCTCGCAGACGAGGAGGCGGGCGGCATCTACGGGGCCCGGCACCTCGTCGACAAGCACCCCGGCCTCTTCGAGGGCGTCACCGAGGCGATCGGCGAGGTCGGCGGCTTCTCGTTCACGGTCAACGAGAACCTGCGGCTCTACCTCGTGGAGACCGCCCAGAAGGGCATGCACTGGATGCGGCTCACGGTGGAGGGCACCGCGGGCCACGGCTCGATGACCAACAGCGACAACGCCATCACGGAGCTGTGCGAGGCCGTGGGCCGACTCGGCCGCCACCAGTGGCCGGTGCGCGTGACCAAGACGGTGCGCAGCTTCCTGGACGAGCTCTCGGACGCGCTCGGGACACCCCTGGACCCGGACAACATGGACGCGACGCTCGCCAAGCTCGGCGGCATCGCCAAGATGGTCGGCGCGACGCTGCGCAACTCGGCCGCCCCGACGATGCTCGGCGCCGGCTACAAGGTCAACGTCATCCCCGGCCAGGCGACGGCCCACGTCGACGGCCGCTTCCTGCCGGGCTACGAGGACGAGTTCTTCGCCGACCTGGACCGGATCCTCGGCCCGCGCGTGAAGCGGGAGGACGTGCACGGCGACAAGGCGCTGGAGACGGACTTCGACGGCAAGTTGGTGGACGCCATGCAGGGCGCCCTGAAGGCCGAGGACCCGATCGCGCGGGCGGTCCCGTACATGCTCTCGGGCGGTACGGACGCCAAGTCCTTCGACGACCTCGGCATCCGCTGCTTCGGCTTCGCTCCGCTGCAGTTGCCGCCGGAGCTGGACTTCGCCGGGATGTTCCACGGTGTGGACGAGCGGGTGCCGGTCGACGGACTGAAGTTCGGTGTGCGGGTGCTCGACCGGTTCATCGACAACGCCTGAGATTCGAGAAGGTGTGCGCATTCCACTGAGAAGAGTGAATGCACTCATACGCTCGTAGCCCCGGTGAACCCTCCTCGTTACAGGTGTTGCGGTCCGCGGCTGGGACCGCATTGCCTACTAGGAGGAACAATGATCAAGAAGGTTGTCGCCGCAGTGGCTGCCACCGGTGGCCTGGTTCTCGCGGGTGCGGGCCTGGCCCACGCCGATGCGGGTGCGCAGGGTGCGGCCATCGGCTCCCCCGGTGTCCTGTCCGGCAACGTCGTGCAGGTTCCCGTTCACATCCCCGTGAACGTCTGCGGCAACACGATCTCCGTGATCGGCCTGCTGAACCCGGCCTTCGGCAACACCTGCGTCAACGCCTGACGCGTCTGAAGTCTTCGGCCCCGGAGCGCATCCCGCGCTCCGGGGCCACCGGGCTTTCAGGCCCGAATTTCCTTCACTTCCGGCGCACCGGCGGGGGAGCCAGGTGGGCCGGGCCGTCGGACGACGGCCGAAACGCACACACCAGGGGACGAGTACAGATGCGACGACCGGCACAGGTCACCAGGAAGACCCTGATCACGATGGCGGCGGCGGGGGGTGTCCTCGCGATGGGCGGGGGCTACGCACACGCGGACTCCGCCGCCTCGGGGCACGCCGCGAACTCTCCGGGCCTGCTGTCCGGGAACAACCTGCAGGCGCCCGTGGACGCGCCGGTGAACGCCTGCGGGAACACGATCACGGTGGTGGGAGCTCTCAACCCGGCCTTCGGGAACCACTGCGCCAACGGACCCGGCCACACCAAGCCGAAGCCCCCGAAGCCGCCGAAGCCGCACCACCCGGGCGACGACGAACCGTGCGACGACCACCCGGGCAACCCCGGGAACCCGGGCAACCCGGGCAGCCCGGGTAACCCCGGTAACCCTGGGAACCCCGGTAACCCCGGTAACCCCGGTAACCCTGGGAACCCCGGTAACCCTGGTAACCCTGGTAACCCCGGCAACCCTGGTAACCCCGGGAACCCGGGCAACCCCGGCAACCCTGGTAACCCCGGGAACCCGGGCAACCCCGGCAACCCTGGTAACCCCGGGAACCCGGGCAACCCCGGTACCGGCACCCCCGTCACGCACCCCGGGCCCGGAACCGGGAGCAACACCCCCGGTCTCGCCGCCACCGGGTCCGGTGACGTGCTCACCGCCGGGCTGCCGCTCGCGGGCGGCCTGCTGCTCGCCGGCACCGTGCTCTACCGGCGGGCCCGCAACGCCGCCTGACGGACGTTCACGGCGCGGGCCCCGTCCCCGGGGCCCGCGTCACCAGGTCGCGCGGACCTGACGGATGATCCGGCGGCGCAGTCGCACACGGCGGCTGCCGTCCCGGTACAGGCTCAGTCGGTCGAGTTCCCAGTTCCCGTACTCGGCATGGTCGGTCAACAGGCGGGTCGCCTCCTTGCGAGGTACACCGCGGGGCACGTACACGTCGACGAATTCGTATTCCGGCATCGCATCTATTGTGCGGGCAGAGCCCTGCTACGGATAGCGTCTGTCCTATGTCTGATGCCGATCTGCCCACTGTTGCCGAGGTACGCGCCGCCGCCGAGGCGGTCAAGGCCGCGCTCGACCGTCACCTCGCCGCGGTCGAGCACAGGATCGGGGACGAGGACCCGGACGTCTACGCCGCGTTCAACGAACTCGCCGCCGCGGCCGAGGTGTACGACGAACTCCTCTACGACCGGTACGACGAGGTCACCCCCTTTGAGATCCCCACGCCCGAGGACGGTGTCCCGTACACCGGCCCCGCCGAGCCCGCCGCCTTCAGCGTGCTCATCCGCCGCGACTACGCCGTGGTCGAACCGGCCCGGCTGATCGCCCAGGCCGAACGGGTCGCCGCGCACGACCGGGACGCCGAATTCGTGGGCGACGGCGGCAGCGCCGACGCGCTGGGCGTCCTCTTCGGGGAGTACGAGCCCGACGAGATCGCCTCCCGCTACAAGGACTTCGGGCTGGAGGAGGGTGACTCCACGCTCTGGATCGCGGCCTCGGAGGAGGTGGCGGAACCGGGGGAGTGGCTGGGCTCGCCCTTCGGGCACATCGACCCGCAGGACGTGCTGCACCGGTTCGACGTCAGCTCCGTCTTCGACGAGGAGGCCGACGAGTTCGACGAGGACGAGGCCGCGGAGCCGGGGCTGACCCCGGCCTGACCCCCGGCCTTGACCCCCACCCCCGATCCGTGGCCCCCGTCCTCCCGGGCGGGGGCCACGGCCGGTTCACTGCGGCTGCTGCGCGCCCGCCGTCGCCAGGGCCGTCAGCAAGCCCGTCAGGCGCGTCGTACGCGGCTTCGCGGGCACCTCGGCCACTGCGTGCGGCAGCGCCTGGTCGACCCCGTGCACCACGGACAGGTGCCGCTCGCCCCGCCCGAACGCCGTGTAGACCCAGTCCCGCGACAGCGCCTGCGCCGCGTCACCTGGCAGTACGACGACCACCGCCGGCCAGCGCGTGCCCACGGCCTGGTGCGCCGTCACCGCCCAGCCGTGCCGCACCCGGGACTCGACGAGCTCCTTCGGCACGACGATCCGTGCGCCCGCCCGGTCCAGGTGCAGGCCCTCGGCGTCGGCCGACACCACCCGGGCCGCCAGCGCCCGTCCGGCCGACGGCACGTGGACGACCCGGTCACCGGGGTCGAAGCCGCCGAAGCGGCCCGGACCGGGGTTCAGGCGCTCCTTCAGGGCGGCGTTCAGCGCCCTGGTGCCCGCCGAGCCGCCGTGGCCTGGGGTGATCACCTGTACGTGGTCCGCCGGGATCCCGAAGGCCCGCGGCACCGATTCCGCCACCAGCTGCACGGCCCGGTGCACGGCTTCCCCGGCGTCCTTCACCGGAACGATGACGACCTCCTTGCCCGGGGCGTCCACCTGGTTGAGCTCCCCGATGCCGATCCCGGAGACGAGCTCGCCGAGGGGGCCCGGGTCGGGGGTGCGGGAGATCGACTGCGGGCAGGTACGGGCCGCCAGCACATCGGCGAACACCCGCCCGGCCCCGGCCGACCCGAGCACGCCGGGGTCCCCGGAGAGCACCAGCCGGGCCCCGTCCGGGACGGACTCCACCAGGGCGGCCGCGGTCTCCACGTCCAGCTGCGGCGCGTCCAGCACCACCAGCAGGTCCAGCGCGAACTGGCCGTCCGCGTCCCGCCCGGGCCCCTCGGCGCCGGACAGCAGCCCGGCCACGGTCACCGGGTCCGGGCCGCCGCCGGGGGCGTGCGCGGCCACGCAGACCCGTAGGCCCAGCTCCCGGGCCGCGACGGCCAGGGCGACCGGTTCGGCACGGGCGGCCTCGCCACCGGTGTGGGTGACCAGGCCGTGGCCCGCGACCGCGCGGATCAGCTCGGCGGCGGAGGGACTCGGCGCGGACCCGGCGGCCCGCTCCCAGTCCCCGGGGGCGTCGAAGGTGCCTGCGGCCAGCCGGGCCAGGCCGTCGGCCAGGCTCTCCTCGGCCATGGCGGCACCCTCCAGGCCCACGAGCAACCGAACGGGCTGCGCTGCGTCCTCGGCGTCTTCGGTGTCCTTGGCGTCCGCGCCGACCGGCGGCCCCAGGGGCTCGTGGAAGACCAGCACCGAGCCCTCGGCGATGGCCTGTTCCAGCGCCTCGGCCGGATCCGGTACGCCGTACTGGGCCAGGGCCTTCTCCAGCACCGGGGCCTCCAGGGCGGTGTGGCCCTTCAGCCCCGCCTGGGCCAGCAGCCAGCCCACCAGGACGGTGGTGCGGCGCTCGTCCCCGGGACCCGCTTCGGGGCCCAGCAGGGTCCGGGCGAAGCCGTCGGCCTGGGCCGGACGTACGGCGGGGAGCGCCAGCAGCCGCCAGGGGTTCTCGGTGAGCTGCCCGGCGGCGTCCTCGCCCAGGGCCGCCGCGGCGCTGGCCGCCAGGGCCTCGGGGGCGCCACCGCGGGCCAGTACCGCCCGTACGCCCTCGACGCTGTCGGCGGAGGGCGCGGGCGCGGCCGCCACGGCCGGGGTGACGGGGCGCGGTGCCGGGGGCGCGGCGGGTGCCTTGCGGGGCGTGGCCGGGGCCTCGTCGAAGTACACGGCGGAGGGCTTCGCACCGCTCTCCACGGCCCGGACGGCGGCCAGCAGGTCGGCTGCCCTCCCGCTCAGCTTCGCACCGGCCTCGACGGGCGCCTCCCGCTCGGCCTTGCGTCGGGCGATCCGCTCCCGCTCGATCTTCTGGGCGGCCAGTTCGGCCTGGGCCTCGGAGAGCGCGGGCGTCACCTGGGCCTCGGCGGCCGGCTCGGCGGTGCCCTCGGGGTCGGCCCCGGGATCGGCGTCGGCCTCGGCTTCGGATCCGGCCGCGTCATCGGCTGCCGCAGGGGCGGTCTCCGGGCCGGTCCCGGCCTCGGGCCCTGCGGGGCTCTCCCCCACCCCGCCCCTTCCCGAAACCGAGGGCTCCGCCCCCGGGCCCCCGTCTTCGCCCGCGGCGACCCCGTCGTCCTCGGCACCGCCCGCATCCGCCTCGGACCCGGCGTCCGCCCGCCCGGGCTCGGGAGCGGCTTCGGGGGCCGCTTCCGGTTCGGCGGCTGCGGACGGGTCGGCCTCCGGGGCGGCCGGGTCCTCCGCGGCAGCGGTGTCGGCCTGAGGGTCCGTACTCACAGCGTGCTCCAGTCCTGATCGGGGTAGCGGTGCACCGGAGCCGAAACATCGTCCAGCGCCCGGCAGATCTCCTCCGGAAGACTAAGGGCCTCCACCGACAGTGCCGCCCCGAGCTGCGCGGACGTCCGCGCGCCGACGATCGGCGCCACCACCCCCGGCCGGTCCCGGATCCACGCCAGGGCCACCTGGAGCGGGGTCACGGCCAGGCCCTGGGCCGCCGTCACCACCGCGTCCACGATCCGCCCCGCCGCCTCGTCGAGGTACGGGTCCACCAGAGCGGCCAGCGCCTCCGAGGCGCCCCGGGAGTCGGCCGGGGTGCCGTCCCGGTACTTGCCCGTCAGCACCCCGCGGCCCAGCGGCGAGGAGGGCAGCAGGCCGATCCCGAGGTCCAGCGCGGCCGGCAGCACCTCGCGCTCGACCCCCCGCTGGAGCAGGGAGTACTCCATCTGCGTCGAGGCGATCCGGGTGCGCACCCCGGGGGCCGCGAGCTGCCAGGTCGCCGCCTTCGCCAGCTGCCAGCCGCAGAAGCCCGCCAGTCCCGCGTACCGGGCCCGGCCGCTGCTCACCGCCAGGTCCAGCGCCTGCAGGGTCTCCTCCAGCGGGGTCGCGGGGTCGAACGCGTGCACCTGCCACAGATCGACGTAGTCGGTGCCCAGCCGGTCCAGCGAGGCGTCGAGGGCGGCGAGCAGGTGCCCGCGCGAGCCGTCGAACCTGCGGTCCGGGTCAGGAACGCTGCCCGCCTTGGTCGCGATCACCAGGTCCCGGCGCGGGACGAGCCCGCCCACCAGCCGCCCGAGGAGGTACTCCGCCTCGCCGCCGCCGTAGGCGTCGGCGGTGTCGACGAGCGTTCCGCCCGCCTCCCAGAACGTCTTCACCTGCTCGGCGGCGGCGTCCTCACCGGTGTCGCGGCCCCAGGTGAGGGTGCCGAGGCCGATCCGGGAGACGCGCAGTCCGGTGCGGCCGAGATGCCTCTGCTCCATGAGCGCTGAGACTACTGGGGCGCTGACGCGGAGGACCTTGGCGCGCTACAGTCCCCGCACACCAACGTTACTGATCGGTAAACCGGTAAGGGGACGATACATGCGGCTCGGCATCAATCTTGGTTACTGGGGCGCGGGCATGGACGCCGACAACCTCGCCGTCGCCCAGGAGGCCGACCGCCTGGGTTACGACGTCTGCTGGGCCGCCGAGGCCTACGGCTCCGACGCCCCGACCGTGCTCGCCTGGGTCGCCGCCCAGACCGAGCGCATCGACGTCGGCTCGGCGATCATGCAGATCCCGGCCCGTCAGCCCGCCATGACCGCCATGACGGCGGCCACCCTCGACTCGCTCACCAAGGGCCGCTTCCGGCTCGGCCTCGGCGTCTCCGGACCCCAGGTCTCCGAGGGCTGGTACGGCGTCAAGTTCGACAAGCCGCTGGCCCGCACCCGCGAGTACGTGGAGATCGTCCGCAAGGCCATGAGCCGGGAGCGGCTCTCCTACGACGGCGAGCACTGGACCCTGCCGCTGCCGGACGGCCCGGGCAAGCCGATCAAGCTGACCGTGCACCCCGAGCGCGAGCACATCCCGCTCTACATCGCCGCCATCGGCCCCAAGAACCTGGAGCAGACCGGCGAGATCGCCGACGGCGCCCTGCTGATCTTCCCGGCCGCCGAGCACCTGGAAGCCACCGCCCTCACGCACATCCGGGCGGGCCGCGAGAAGGCCGGGCTGACCATGGAGGGCTTCGACGTCTGTCCGACCGTGCCGCTGGCCCTCGGCGAGGACGTGAACGCGCTCGCGGACATGTTCCGCCCCTACACCGCCCTGTACGTGGGCGGCATGGGCAGCCGGAAGCAGAACTTCTACAACCAGCTGGCCCAGCGCATGGGCTACGAGAAGGAAGCCGCCGAGATCCAGGACAAGTACCTGTCGGGAGACAAGAACGGCGCCGCCGCGGCCGTGCCGCACTCGCTGATCGACTCGACCACCCTGCTCGGCCCGGTCGCGCGGATCGCCGACGGGATGCGGGCCTACGCGGAGGCCGGGGTCACCACCCTCACGCTCGCCCCGGCCGGGTTCACCCTGGACGAGCGGATCGCGGCCCTGCGCGCCGGTACCGAGGCGATGGAGCTGGCGGGCCTGGCCTGATCGCCCCCCGCCCGACCGGCTGATCCGGTGCCGGCGGGCGGACGCCGGCACCGGTGGACGCCTTCGCGGCCGTGGTGGGGGCTCGGGGGTCTTCCCCGCCACGGCCGACACAGCGAACAACGCCGGGAACGCCCACCGGGTTACGCACGGTGGCCCACCCCCCGATTTCGTTCATTCGGACGAGTAGTGCGACCCATCGGTTGCCCGCCCCGCCCACCGGAGTTTGACTCGTTCCATGCTCTCTGCCCGCAGCCTGTTCCAGGAGATCGTGGACAACGACGACTCCTTCCAGCTGTTCTGCTCCATCGCCGCCAGCGGGGAGACCCAGGGCGGCTGGGAGAACGCCCGCATCGCGGCCCTGGTGCCGGACGGCATGCGCCACCTCGCGCCCAAGATCACCCGGCACGGCGCCGACGAGGACAAGCACGGCCGGATCTTCAACGCGCTGCTCCGCAAGCGGGGCCTGCCCGCCGTCCCGGTACCCCCCGAGACCGACTACACCATGCTGCTGGAGCGCCGCGGCATCGGCCTCGCCCACGAGAAGCTGCGCCGCGAGGTGGCGCTGAGCGAGGAGGACATCGTCGTCTACCTCGCGCACAGCCGCGTCACCGAACAGCGTGCCGCCGACCAGATGGACATGCTGGTCAAGTACTTCGGCGACCACCCCGAGGTGGGCAAGGCGATCCACCTGATCAGCCACGACGAGGACAACCACCTCGCCTACTGCCACGAGGAACTGCTGCGCCTGGCCCGCTCCGGCTACGGCCGGACCATCCAGCGGGTGCTCCGCGAGAGCGCGCTCGCCGAGATCTCCGTCTACCGCGACGTGAGCCTCGCCGTCATGAGCCACATGGGACGGCTGCTGCACTGGCCGGCCCCGAAAGCGGCCTCGCTGGCCGCCGGCATCCGGGCGATGTACGCGTACGAGCGGTTCAGCGGCTGGCACCGGATGGTGAACCTGCGACTGCCCGAGCGCCTGGACGCCCTCGGCGGCGCACCGGGCGCCGCGGCCGGGCCCGCCCACGCCCCGCGCGAGAGGGAGCTCAGAGCCAGCCCCGGCGCTTGAACATCCGGTGCAGGCCCACGCACGCACCCGCCATGACCACCAGCACCGCCGGGTAGCCCCAGGCGTGCCGCAGCTCCGGCATGTGGTCGAAGTTCATCCCGTAGATCCCCGCCACCATCGTCGGGACGGCCGCCATCGCCGCCCAGGCCGAAATCTTGCGCATGTCGTCGTTCTGCCGCAGGCCCATTTGCGCGAGGTGCGCGGCGAGCGCGTCCGACAGCAGCCGGTCCAGGCCCTCGATGTATTCGTTCGCCTTGGTCAAGTGGTCGGCGACATCGCGGAAGAACGGCTGCGCGTGCTCGTGGACGAAGGGGACCTCCCCGAAGGCGAGGCGGTCCATCGGCTGGAGCAGCGGGCTCGTCGCCCGCCGGAACTCCAGCACCTGCCGCTTGAAACCGTAGATCCGGGCGGCGGTGTTCTTGGTGTCCGAGGCGTTCGGGGCGAAGACCTCGGCCTCCAGCTCCTCCAGGTCCGCCTGCAGCTCGGCCGCCACCTCGATGTAGTGGTCGACCACCGCGTCGGACACCGCGTACAGCACCGCCGTCGGGCCGTGCCGCAGCACGTCCGGCTCCTGTTCCAGCCGGTGGCGCACGGCCGCCAGCGGGGCCCCCACACCGTGCCGGACCGTGACGACGAACGAGTCCCCTATGAACACCATCAGCTCGCCCGCGGTCACCGTGTCCGCGTCCTCGTCGTACAGCACCGGCTTGAGGACGACGAACAGCGAATCGTCGTACACCTCCAGCTTCGGGCGCTGGTGCGCGGTCAGCGCGTCCTCCACTGCCAGCGGATGCAGGCCGAACTCCTGGCTGACGTGGTCGAATTCCTTCGCGGTCGGCTCGTGCATGCCGATCCACAAGAAGGCGTCACCGGCCGCCCGGGCCTCGTCGAGGGCGTCCGAGAAATCGTCCGGCCCCTCGGTGCGGCGGCCGTCCCGGTAAATCGCGCAGTCCACAATCACGCCGGGCATTCTTCCCTGCCCACGGCCCGCCCGCACACGTGCGGCAGCGCATACGCTGGCCCCATGGCCACGCTGATCCTCGTACGACACGGGCGGTCCACCGCCAACACCGCTGGGCTGCTCGCCGGATGGACCCCCGGAGTGGCCCTCGACGAGCGCGGCGCGGAGCAGGCCGCCGCGCTGCCCGGCCGGCTGGCGGGGGTGCCGCTCGCCGCCGCCGTCACCAGCCCGCTGCAGCGCTGCCGGGACACCCTCGCACCCCTGATGGCCGCCCGGCCGGAGCTGGAACTGCACACCGACGAGCGGATCGGCGAGTGCCACTACGGCGATTGGTCGGGCCGCAAACTGTCCGAGCTCTCCGACGAACCGCTGATGAAGATCGTCCAGCAGCACCCGTCGGCCGCAGCCTTCCCCGGCGGCGAGTCCATGCGGGCCATGCAGGCGCGCGCCGTGGACGCCGTACGCGACTGGGACGCGCGGATCGAGCAGGAGCACGGCAGCGACGCCGTCTTCCTGATGTGCTCGCACGGCGACATCATCAAGTCCCTGGTCGCGGACGCCCTGGGCATGCACCTGGACCTCTTCCAGCGCATCCACGTCGACCCCTGCTCGGTGACGGCCGTCCGGTACACCGCCACCCGGCCCTTCGTGTTCCGGCTCGGCGACACCGGGGACCTCGGCCCGCTCGTCCGGCGCCCCGCCGCACCCGAGAGCGTCGCCTCCGACAAGGACACCGAAGACGCGGGGAACGCCGTCGTGGGAGGCGGCGCGGGCGCGGCTTGATCGCCCGGCGCAGTAGGGTGGACGGGCCAACACAAGGGCGCAGACCTGCCCCTGCCGCCGAGACTTGGAGACTGGACGTGCCCCGTCAGGTGTTCCTCTACGACCCCCCGGACCGCTTCGTGGCCGGCACGGTCGGTCTGCCGGGACGCCGTACGTTCTTCCTGCAGGCCTCCGCCGGCCCCCGCGTCACCAGCGTCTCCCTGGAGAAGACCCAGGTAGCGGCGCTCGCCGAGCGGATGGACGAGCTGCTGGACGAGGTCGTACGGCGGACCGGCGGCAACGCGCCGGTCCCGGCCGTCGCCCCCGCCGAGGCCGCCGACACCGCGCCGCTGGACGTCCCGGTCGACGAGGAGTTCCGCGTCGGCACCATGGCCCTGGCCTGGGACGGCGAGGAGCAGCGCATGATCGTCGAGGCCCAGGCGCTCGTCGAGCTCGACGCGGACTCCGACGAAGACCTCGCCGAGGCCGAGGAGCGGCTCCTCCAGGACGAGGAGAACGGCCCGCCGATGCTGCGGGTCCGCCTCACCGGCTCCCAGGCCCGGGCCTTCGCCAAACGGGCCCTGGACGTCGTCAACGCCGGCCGCCCGCCGTGCCCGCTGTGCAGCCTCCCGCTGGACCCGGAGGGGCACGTGTGCCCGCGCCAGAACGGCTACCGGCGCCAGGCGTGAGGGACACGGGGGAGAAGATGGAGGAACTGCTCGCCCGGGGCGAGCTCACCGTCATAGGCCGGATCCGCGACGCGTCCAACGCCGTCCTGCTGTGCAGCGTCACGCACGGGGACGTGAGCGCCGACTGCGTCTACAAGCCGGTCAAGGGCGAGCGGCCGCTGTGGGACTTCCCCGACGGGAACCTCGCCCGCCGGGAGGTCGCCGCCTACCTGATCTCCGAGGCCACCGGATGGGGCCTGGTCCCCGCCACCGTGCTGCGCGACGGACCGTACGGCGAGGGCATGGTCCAGCAGTGGATCGACGCCGAGCAGCCGGACGAGCACGCCCCGCTGGGAGCGCTCCTCGGACTCGTCGACGGCGAGGAGGCAGGGGAGGGCTGGAAGGCCGTCGCCCTCGCCGAGGTCGGCGAAGGCCGCACCGCGCTGCTCGTGCACGCCGACGACCCCCGACTGCGCCGGCTCGCCGTACTCGACGCCGTGATCAACAACGGCGACCGCAAGGGCGGCCACCTGCTGCCCGCGCCCGACGGCCGGCTCTACGGCATCGACCACGGCGTGACCTTCCACGCCGAGGACAAGCTGCGCACCCTCCTGTGGGGCTGGGCGGGCGAGCCGCTGACCGACGAGGCGCGCGAGGTGCTGGCCGCGCTCGCCGACGGGCTGGCCGAGGGGGCCCCGCTCGCCACCCGGCTGGCCGAACTGATCACGCCGGTCGAGCTGGCCGCCGTACGGGACCGGGTGGGGCACCTGCTGCGCACCGGAACCCACCCCCGGCCGTCCGGGCAGTGGCCGTCGATCCCCTGGCCACCGGTCTGAATCAGCCATTGGTCGTACGCACAGAATCGGCCAGACCGCAAGAGTGCCGATCAAGACAACAGTGCAGGTCCAGTTCGTTTCCGGAACATCCGTCCGGTTAGGCTCGAGACATGCATGCCTGGCCCGCTTCTGAGGTCCCCGCCCTTCCTGGCAAGGGCCGCGACCTCCAGATCCACGACACCGCGACCCAGGGGACGATCACCCTCGCCCCCGGTCCCGTCGCCCGTATCTACGTCTGCGGCATCACTCCGTACGACGCGACCCACATCGGTCACGCGGCGACCTACAACGCGTTCGACCTCGTACAACGCGTGTGGCTCGACACCAAGCGGCAGGTCCACTACGTCCAGAACGTCACGGACGTGGACGACCCGCTCCTGGAGCGGGCGCTGCGCGACAACCAGGACTGGACCGAGCTGGCGGAGCGCGAGACCGCACTCTTCCGCGAGGACATGACGGCCCTGCGGATGCTGCCCCCGCAGCACTACATCGGAGCCGTCGAGGCCATACCCGGCATCGTGCCGCTGGTCGAGCGGCTGAGGGACGCGGGCGCGGCGTACGAGCTCGAGGGCGACACCTACTTCTCGGTCGAGGCCGACCCGCACTTCGGCGGGGTCTCCCACCTCGACGCCGAGGCGATGCGGCTGCTCTCGGCCGAGCGGGGCGGCGACCCCGACCGGCCCGGGAAGAAGAACCCGCTGGACCCGATGCTGTGGATGGCCGCGCGTCCGGGCGAGCCGAGCTGGGACGGCGGCTCGCTGGGCCGCGGCCGGCCGGGCTGGCACATCGAGTGCGTGGCGATCGCCCTGGACCACCTGGGCATGGGCTTCGACATCCAGGGCGGCGGCTCCGACCTGGCGTTCCCGCACCACGAGATGGGTGCGTCGCACGCGCAGGCGCTGACGGGCGAGTTCCCGATGGCCAAGGCGTACGTCCACGCGGGCATGGTGGCACTGCACGGCGAGAAGATGTCGAAGTCGAAGGGCAACCTCGTCTTCGTATCGGCGCTGCGCCGCGCCGGGGTGGACCCGGCGGCGATCCGCCTGGCCCTGCTCTCGCACCACTACCGGGCCGACTGGGAGTGGACGGAGGCCGTCCTCGACGAGGCCGTGGCCCGGCTGGAGCGCTGGCGCGCGGCCGTGTCCCGGCCGGACGGCATCCCGGCGGACGCCGTGCTCGAAGAGGTCCGCGAAGCCCTGGCGAACGACCTGGACGCCCCTGCGGCGCTGGCGGCCGTGGACCGCTGGGTGGAGCTCCAGAACGCCACCGACGGCGACGACGAGTCTGCCCCGGGCCTGGTCTCCCGCACGGTGGACGCCCTCCTGGGCGTGGCGCTGTAACCCGGCCGCAGCGACACCGATGCCCCTGGCCCACCGGGCCGGGGGCATCTCCCTTTCCGCCGTCGGACGGGGACGCGCCGGCCGCTGCGCGGAGCTTCCCCACCCCGCCCCTTCCCGAAACCGGGCAGCGCCCGGGAGACGGCGGGAGGGCGCGCCTACGCGTCCGGGGCGTCGTCCTCGCCGGGGGACGGGGCGGCCGGCGGCTCGGGATCCTCCCCGGAGGGGTCCGGCTTGCGCTTCGGGGGACGGGGGAGGCCCCCGGTCGTGTCCCGCAGGTAGGAGCCGTCGCCCGGCTCCGCCGCCGGGCCCGCCGCCGGGTCGCGCCGCCGCAGGTACCGCTCGAACTCCCGCGCGATCGCGTCCCCCGAGGCCTCCGGCAGGTCGGCCGTGTCCCGCGCCTCCTCCAGCGTCTGGACGTACTCCGCCACCTCGCTGTCCTCGGCGGCCAGTTGGTCCACGCCCAACTGCCACGCCCGGGCGTCCTCCGGCAGTTCGCCCAGCGGGATCCGGATGTCGATCAGATCCTCGAGCCGGTTCAGCAGGGCCAGCGTCGCCTTCGGGTTCGGCGGCTGGGAGACGTAGTGCGGCACCGCCGCCCACAAGGACACCGCCGGGACGCCCGCGTGCGTACACGCCTCCTGCAAGATGCCCACGATGCCCGTCGGGCCCTCGTACTTGGTCTCCTCCAGGTCCATCGTCCGCGCCAGGTCCGCGTCCGAGGTGACCCCGCTCACCGGCACCGGCCGGGTGTGCGGGGTGTCCCCGAGCAGCGCGCCCAGGATGACCACCATCTCCACGCCCAGCTCGTGCGCGAAACCGAGGATCTCGTTGCAGAACGACCGCCACCGCATGGACGGTTCGATGCCCCGGACCAGCACCAGGTCCCGCGGCTTGGCACCGCCGATCCGGACCACCGACAGTCGCGTCGTCGGCCACGTGATCTTCCGTACCCCGTTGTCCAGCCATACCGTCGGCCGGTTGACCTGGAAGTCGTAGTAGTCCTCGGCGTCGAGCGCCGCGAAGACCTCGCCCTTCCACTCCCGGTCCAGGTGTGCGACCGCACCGGAGGCCGCGTCACCCGCGTCGTTCCAGCCCTCGAACGCGGCCACCATGACCGGGTCGATCAGCTCGGGCACGCCCTCAAGCTCGATCACCCAGGTCTCCTTCCGAAGTTCCCTTGCGTACGTGGGTCAGCCTAAGCCTTGATGAGGCACCGGCCACAGCCCACGACAGAGGGGCGGTTCCCCTCGGAACCGCCCCTCTTCCCCACCTGCGCAAGAGCTATGCCTTGCGGGCCAGCATCTCCTCGACCCGGGCCTTCACGGAGTCGTCGTCCAGGCCGCGGATCGTCACCGTCGTACGGCGGCGCAGCACGTCGTCGACCGTCTCGGCCCACTCGTTGTCACGGGCGTAGGCGACCTGCGCCCAGATCTCCGGACCGTCCGGGTGGATCCGCTCGGCCAGCGCGGGGTCCTCGTTCGCGATGCGCGCGATGTCGAAGGCCAGCGAGCCGTAGTGGGAAGCCAGGTGGCGGGCCGTCAGCGGGTCCATCCGCGTCCCCGGCTCCCGGTCCACCAGCAGTCGGTGCGCGACCGCGTTCGGGTTGGCGACGCCGGGCAGCGCGATCCGGCGCACCAGCGACTTCACCGGCTCCATGTCCTCGGTCAGCGGGCTGCCCGGGAGCTTCGCCAGCTTGTCCATGACCACACGGCCAATGTGGCGGTACGTCGTCCACTTGCCGCCGGCCACCGACAGCATGCCGCCGGCGCCCTCGGAGACGACCGTCTCGCGCTTGGCCTTCTCGACGCCGCCGGGGCCGCCGGGCAGCACCCGCAGGCCCGCGAAGGCGTACGTCATCAGCGAGCGGTCCAGGTCCGCGTCCTTCACCGAGAAGGCCGCCTCGTCCAGGATCTGCGTGATGTCGGACTCGGTGGCGCGCACGTCCGCCGGGTCGCCCTCGTACACCTCGTCGGTGGTGCCGAGCAGCAGCTGGTCCTCCCACGGGAGGGCGAAGGTGATGCGGTACTTGTCGATCGGGGTGGCCATGGCGGCCTTCCACGGCGACTTGCGCTTCATGACGATGTGCGCGCCCTTGGAGAGGCGGATCGACGGCATGGAGTGCTTGTCTTCCATGCGCCGCAGGTGGTCCACCCACGGGCCGGTGGCGTTGAGCACGACGCGCGCGTCGACCCCGAACTCGGTGCCGTCGAGACGGTCCTTGAGCTCGGCGCCGGTGACCCGGCCGCGCGTCTTGCGTAGTCCGGTGACCTCGGCGTGGTTCAGGACGACCGCGCCCGACTCGACGGCCGCACGGACCGTCATGACGGCGACGCGGGAGTCGTTCATCTGGTGGTCGTAGTAGACCGCCACGGCCTTGAGGTTGTCCGTCTTCAGACCAGGGTTGTCGGCGACGGCACGGGCCGGGGATATGACCTTGCCCATGCCGTCGCCGAAGGCCGAGAGGGCGGAGTAGGCGAAGACGCCCGCGCCCAGCTTGGCCGCACCCACCGGACCGCCCTTGTAGACCGGCAGGTAGAAGGTGAGCGGGTTGACCAGGTGCGGGGCCACGTCCTTGGCCAGCACCCGCCGCTCGTGGTGGTTCTCCGCGACCAGCTTGACCGCGCCGGTCTGCAGGTAGCGCAGGCCACCGTGGACGAGCTTGGAGGAGGCCGAGGAGGTGGCGCCGGCGAAGTCGCCGGCGTCCACCATGGCAACCCGCAGGCCCGACTGCGCGGCGTGCCACGCCACGGAGGTACCCAGGATTCCACCACCGATGACCAGCAGGTCGTACGTGGCCTTCGACAGCTGCTCACGGGTCTGTGCGCGGCTGACGTTGGCACCGGCGGTCGGGTGCGTGCCCAGTGCGGTCACGCTCTGCAGGCTGCTCATATCTCTCTTAGCTCCTCGTCGATTGACTCAGCTGGTGCGGTCAGCTGGCGTCTTCGTCGTCGACCCAGCCCATGGAACGCTCCACGGCCTTGAGCCAGCTCTTGTACTCGCGGTCCCGCTGGTCGGCGGGCATCCGCGGGGTCCACTCCGCCGCGCGGCGCCAGTTGGCGCGCAGGGCGTCGGTGTCGGGCCAGAAGCCGACGGCCAGGCCGGCGGCGTAGGCGGCGCCGAGGCAGGTGGTCTCGGCGACCATCGGGCGCACCACGGGGGCGTCCAGGAAGTCCGAGAGCGTCTGCATCAGCAGGTTGTTGGAGGTCATGCCGCCGTCGACCTTGAGGGCGGCGAGCTCGACGCCCGAGTCCTTGGTCATGGCGTCGGTGATCTCGCGGGTCTGCCAGGCGGTGGCCTCCAGGACGGCACGGGCGATGTGCGCCTTGGTGACGTACCGGGTGAGGCCGGCGATCACACCGCGGGCGTCGGAGCGCCAGTACGGGGCGAAGAGGCCGGAGAAGGCCGGCACGAAGTAGGCGCCGCCGTTGTCCTCGACCGAGGAGGCCAGGGTCTCGATCTCGGCCGCGGACTTGATCAGGCCCATCTGGTCGCGCATCCACTGGACGAGCGAGCCGGTGACGGCGATGGAGCCCTCCAGCGCGTAGACCGGCTTCTGGTCGCCGATCTGGTAGCCGACCGTGGTCAGCAGGCCGCTGTAGGAGTTGATGACCTTGTCGCCGGTGTTCATCAGCATGAACGTTCCGGTGCCGTAGGTGGACTTCGCCTCGCCCTCGGCGAAACAGGTCTGGCCGAAGAGGGCGGCCTGCTGGTCACCGAGCGCCGAGGCGACCGGGACACCGGCGAGGACGCCGTCCTTGACGTGGCCGTAGACCTCGGCGGAGGACTTGATCTCGGGGAGGACGTTGAGCGGGACGCCCATCGACTCGGCGATCTTCTCGTCCCAGGCCAGGCTGTGCAGGTTCATCAGCATGGTGCGCGAGGCGTTGGTGACGTCGGTGACGTGCACACCGCCCTGGGCGCCGCCGGTGAGGTTCCAGATGACCCACGAGTCCATGGTGCCGAAGAGGATGTCGCCGGCCTCGGCGCGCTCGCGCAGGCCCTCGACGTTGTCGAGCAGCCAGCGGACCTTCGGGCCCGCGAAGTAGCTCGCCAGCGGCAGGCCGGTCTCGCGGCGGAAGCGGTCCTGGCCGACGTTGCGGCCGAGCTCCTTGCACAGGGCGTCGGTGCGGGTGTCCTGCCAGACCAGTGCGTTGTGCACCGGCTCGCCGGTGTGGCGGTCCCACAGGACCGTGGTCTCGCGCTGGTTGGTGATGCCGACGGCCTTGACGTCCGCGGCGGTGATCTCCGCCTTGGCGATCGCTCCGGCGACGACCTCCTGGACGTTGGTCCAGATCTCGGTCGCGTCGTGCTCGACCCAGCCCGGCTTCGGGAAGATCTGCTCGTGCTCCTTCTGGTCGACGGCGACGATACGGCCGTCGCGGTCGAAGACGATGCAGCGGGAGGAGGTGGTGCCCTGATCGATCGCGGCGATGAAGGGACCGGTGCTGGTGGTCATGTTGGCTGCTCCTGGCAGGTCGGGTGAGTAGGCGGAATCAGGAGGGCGGTGCGGATCTTACGATCTTGCCGGTACTGCTGATCAGGCGAACGCGATGTTGTACAGACCACCGGCGAGCGCGGCACCGACGAGCGGGCCGACCACCGGGATCCAGGAGTAACCCCAGTCGGAGCCGCCCTTGTTGGGCAGCGGCAGCAGGGCGTGCACGATGCGCGGGCCGAGGTCGCGCACCGGGTTGATGGCGTAGCCGGTCGGGCCACCGAGCGAGAGACCGATGCCGACGACCACGAACGAGGTGATCAGGACGCCGATGACACCGAGGCCCTTGCCGCCGTCCTGGAGGCCCTGGGTCAAGATCGCCAGGACCAGGACGGCGGTACCGATGATCTCGGTCGCCAGGTTCTGCACGACGTTACGGATCTCGGGGCCGGTGGAGAAGATGCCGAGCACCGGACCGGCCACGTCGTGCGGGTGCGGGTCCTCGGGACCGAGCTTGGCGTCGCGGATGTGCTCCGGGTCGGCCAGGTGGACGCGGAACTGCCCGTAGTAGGTGATCCACATCAGGACCGCGCCGAGCATGGCGCCCAGCAGCTGGCCGGCGAAGTAGACGGGCGTGTCGCCCCACTCGCCGGTCTTGACGGCGAGGCCGACGGTGACCGCCGGGTTGAGGTGCGCACCGGAGAGCGGCGCGGACACGTAGGCGGCGATCAGGACGGCGAAGCCCCAGCCGAAGGTGATCGCGAGCCAGCCCGCATTGCGGGCCTTGGAGCTCTTGAGTGTCACGGCGGCGCAGACGCCACCACCGAGCAGGGTGAGCAGGGCGGTACCGATGGTCTCGCCGATGAAGATGTCGGAGCTGGACACCCGCGACTCCTTACGTACGTCCAGGGGTGGGCGGACACCGGGTCCCTCCGGTGGTTCCGCGCACTCGGTGAGTTCTGCACCGGTCCTTGGCCTTGTCGCATCCTAGCGCGTATTGCCGGTAGGTGTTCGACAATGCCGACCGATGAACGGCAGTTTTCCGCCCAAGTGAAGAACGCGTCAAGGGTCGGCCAGGCCAATGTGTCGGATCGTTACCCGTAGGTGCGATCAGCCAAATCCAGCCATTCGATGGCCGAGATAGGGCGAAAAAAGGGCAGAAGGGGGCCAGGTGATGGCCTAAACCTGCTAAAGGGAGGTCAGAACCGGCCCGCGCCGAGATCGCGTGAAACCGCACGCGCACAGTCCCGCACCGAGGCCACCAGGGCCGCACGGGGCTCGCCGCCCTCGCCGCACACCCGCTCCACGGCGCCCGCCACCGCCACCGCGCCCACCGGCATCCGGCGCCGGTCGTGGATCGGCGCCGCCACCGACGCGACGCCCTCCCAGGTCTCCTCGACGTCGGCGGCCCAGCCGCGCGCCCGGGTCAGCCCGAGGACCTCCTCGAAGCCGATGCCGTCCGTGACCGTACGGGGGGTGAACGCCTCGCGCTCGACCTCCAGGGCCTGGGTGTGCGCCACCGGATCGTAGGCGGACAGCACCTTGCCCAGCGCGGTGGAGTGCAGCGGCTGCATGGCCCCGACCTCCAGCACCTGGCGGCTGTCGTCGGGCCGGAACACGTGGTGCATGATCAGCACCCCGCTCTGGTGGAGCACGCCCACGTACACGCTCTCGCCGCTCGCCCGGGCCAGGTCGTCCGTCCACACCAGGGCGCGGGCGCGCAGCTCGTGCACGTCGAGGTAGCTGTTGCCCAGGCGAAGCAGCTCCGCGCCCAGCTGGTACCGGCCCGAGGTCGGGTCCTGCTCCACGAAGCCCTCGGCCTGCAGGGTGCGCAGGATGCCGTGGGCCGTGCCCTTGGCCAAGCCCAGCGAGGACGCCACGTCCGAGAGTCCCAGCCGGCGTTCGCCGCCCGCCAGGAGTCGCAGCATCGCAGCGGCTCGTTCGAGCGACTGGATGTTCCGTGCCATCGTGCAGCCTCCTGCAGACCTTCGGTAGTACTGACCATCTTGACGCGGTTCGACAATGCTGAACAGTATCGGTCGATGTCGACCTTGCGCACCGTCGGACAGCTGTTCGCCGTACCGTCGCAGGGACACCGCCCCGGAAAGTCCCCGCCACAGAATGCAGTCCGCCACGTGGGACACCCACACCGGGGCGCCTGCCTCGCGGTTACCCTGGCCGCGTGCACCCTTGACACAGAGGGGGTGCAAAGCCGACAGCCGTCGCATCCCAGGGAGCACCCATGGCTTCGTTGCCCACCCCGCCCGCCGACACCCAGACCCGGGCCGATGCCCTCCGGGAGGCGCTCGCGACCCGCGTGGTCGTCGCCGACGGAGCCATGGGAACGATGCTCCAGGCGCAGGACCCCACCATGGAGGACTTCCAGCAGCTCGAAGGCTGCAACGAGGTCCTCAACATCACCCGCCCCGACATCGTGCGCTCCGTCCACGAGGCGTACTTCTCGGTGGGCGTGGACTGCGTCGAGACCAACACCTTCGGCACGAACTACGCGGCGCTCGCCGAGTACGACATCGCCGAACGCAATTTCGAGCTGTCGGAGGCCGGCGCGCGCATCGCCCGCGAGGTCGCCGACGAGTTCACCGCCTCCACCGGTCAGCAGCGCTGGGTCCTCGGCTCCATGGGCCCCGGCACCAAGCTCCCCACGCTCGGCCACATCACCTACGGCCAGATCCGCGACGCCTACCAGATCAACGCCGAGGGCCTGCTCTCCGGTGGCGCCGACGCGCTGCTCGTCGAGACCACCCAGGACCTCCTGCAGACGAAGTCCTCGATCATCGGCGCCCGCCGGGCCATGGAAGCCCTCGGCGTCACCGTCCCGCTGATCTGCTCCGTCACCGTCGAGACCACCGGCACGATGCTCCTCGGCTCCGAGATCGGCGCGGCCCTGACCGCCCTGGAGCCGCTGGGCATCGACATGATCGGCCTGAACTGCGCCACCGGCCCCGCCGAGATGAGCGAGCACCTGCGCTACCTCGCGCGCAACGCCCGCATCCCGCTCTCCTGCATGCCCAATGCCGGCCTGCCCGTCCTGACCAAGCAGGGCGCGCACTACCCGCTGACCGCCCCCGAGCTCGCCGACGCCCAGGAGACCTTCGTCCGCGAGTACGGCCTCTCCCTGGTCGGCGGCTGCTGCGGCACGACCCCCGAGCACCTGCGCCAGGTCGTCGAGCGGGTCCGCGGCACGGCCGTCACCGAGCGCACCCCCCAGCCCGAACCCGGCGCCGCCTCGCTCTACCAGACCGTGCCCTTCCGCCAGGACACCTCCTACATGGCGATCGGCGAGCGCACCAACGCCAACGGCTCCAAGAAGTTCCGCGAAGCCATGCTGGAGGCCCGCTGGGACGACTGCGTGGAGATGGCGCGCGACCAGATCCGCGAGGGCGCGCACATGCTCGACCTCTGCGTGGACTACGTGGGCCGCGACGGCGTCGCCGACATGGAGGAGCTGGCTGGCCGCTTCGCCACCGCCTCCACCCTGCCCATCGTCCTGGACTCCACCGAGGTTCCCGTCATCCGGGCGGGCCTGGAGAAGCTCGGCGGCCGCGCGGTCATCAACTCCGTGAACTACGAGGACGGCGACGGCCCCGAGTCCCGCTTCGCCAAGGTCACCCGACTGGCCCAGGAGCACGGCGCCGCGCTCATCGCGCTGACCATCGACGAGGAGGGCCAGGCCCGCACCGTCGAGCACAAGGTCGCCATTGCCGAACGGCTCATCGAGGACCTGACGGCCAACTGGGGGATCCGCGAGTCGGACATCCTCATTGACACGCTGACCTTCACCATCTGCACCGGCCAGGAGGAGTCCCGGAAGGACGGCATCGCCACGATCGAGGCGATCCGCGAGCTCAAGCGGCTCCACCCGGACGTCCAGACCACCCTCGGCCTGTCCAACATCTCCTTCGGCCTCAACCCGGCCGCCCGCGTCCTGCTGAACTCGGTCTTCCTCGACGAGTGCGTCAAGGCCGGCCTGGACTCCGCCATCGTCCACGCCTCCAAGATCCTGCCGATCGCCCGCTTCGACGAGGAGCAGGTCACCACCGCCCTCGACCTGATCTACGACCGGCGCGACGGCGACTACGACCCGCTCCAGAAGCTGATGGCCCTCTTCGAGGGCGTCAACACCAAGTCCCTCAAGGCCGGCCGCGCCGAGGAACTCCTCGCCCTGCCGCTGGACGAGCGACTGCAGCGCCGCATCATCGACGGCGAGAAGAACGGCCTGGAGGCCGACCTCGACGAGGCCCTTCAGACCCGCCCCGCCCTCGACATCGTCAACGACACCCTCCTGGAGGGCATGAAGGTCGTCGGCGAGCTCTTCGGCTCGGGCCAGATGCAGCTCCCCTTCGTCCTCCAGTCCGCCGAGGTCATGAAGACGGCCGTCGCGTACCTCGAACCGCACATGGAGAAGACCGATGACGAGGGCAAGGGCACGATCGTCCTCGCCACCGTCCGCGGCGACGTCCACGACATCGGCAAGAACCTCGTCGACATCATCCTCACTAACAACGGCTACAACGTCGTCAACATCGGCATCAAGCAGCCCGTCTCCGCGATCCTCGAAGCCGCGCAGGAGCACAAGGCCGACGTCATCGGCATGTCGGGCCTGCTCGTGAAGTCGACCGTGATCATGAAGGAGAACCTGGAGGAGCTGAACCAGCGCAAGCTGGCCGCCGACTACCCGGTGATCCTCGGCGGCGCCGCCCTCACCCGCGCCTACGTCGAGCAGGACCTCCACGAGATCTACGAGGGCGAGGTCCGCTACGCCCGCGACGCCTTCGAGGGCCTGCGCCTCATGGACGCCCTGATCGCCGTCAAGCGCGGCGTCCCCGGCGCGACCCTGCCCGAGCTCAAGCAGCGCCGCGTCGCCAAGCGCGACGTTCCGGCCCTCCAGGTGGAGGAGCCGGAGGAGTCCGGCGGCCGCTCCGACGTGTCCGTCGACAACCCGGTGCCCGCCCCGCCGTTCTGGGGCACCCGCGTGGTCAAGGGCATCCCGCTCAAGGACTACGCCTCCTGGCTCGACGAGGGCGCCCTCTTCAAGGGCCAGTGGGGCCTCAAGCAGGCCCGCGCGGGCGGAGCCACGTACGAGGAGCTCGTCGAGAGCGAGGGCCGTCCGCGGCTGCGCGGCCTCCTGGACAAGCTGCACACCGAGAACCTGCTGGAAGCCGCCGTCGTCTACGGGTACTTCCCCTGCGTCTCTAAGGGCGATGACCTGATCATCCTCGACGACGCCGGCAACGAACGGACCCGCTTCACCTTCCCGCGCCAGCGTCGCGGCCGACGCCTGTGCCTCGCGGACTTCTTCCGCCCCGAGGAGTCGGGCGAGACCGACGTCGTCGGCTTGCAGGTGGTCACCGTCGGCTCGAAGATCGGCGAGGCCACCGCCAAGCTGTTCGAGTCGGACTCCTACCGCGAGTACCTGGAGCTGCACGGCCTTTCGGTCCAGCTCGCCGAGGCCATGGCCGAGTACTGGCACGCCCGCGTCCGCGCCGAGCTCGGATTCGGCGGTGAGGACCCGGCGAAGGTCGAGGACATGTTCGACCTCAAGTACCGCGGTGCCCGCTTCTCGCTCGGCTACGGCGCCTGCCCCGACCTGGAGGACCGCGCGAAGATCGCCGACCTCCTGGAGCCGGAGCGGATCGGCGTCCACCTGTCGGAGGAGTTCCAGCTCCACCCGGAGCAGTCCACCGACGCGATCGTGATCCACCACCCCGAAGCGAAGTATTTCAACGCACGCTGAGCTCCACCGACGTACACTTGTCGGTCCCATACAGGCCGGTCGCCTGTTCCCCGGGGTCGTATGCCCCGCGGAAGAGGTGACCGGCCTTCTCGTCCCTTCTGAGAGGCATGCGCATGACGAGCACCGTTCCCGCCCCCGTCGCCCGTACGGCCGACGGTTCTGCCCTGCAGGCGGTGCTGCTCGACATGGACGGCACCCTCGTCGACACCGAGGGCTTCTGGTGGGAGATCGAGGCCGAGATCTTCCAGGAGCTCGGCCACCGCCTCGACGAATCCTGGCGCGACGTGGTCGTCGGCGGCCCCATGAGCCGCAGCGCGACCTTCCTGATCGAGTCGACCGGCGCCGCCATCGGCCTCGCCGAGCTGAGCGTCCTGCTCAACGAGCGCTTCGAGGCCCGCATCGCCGACCGGGTGCCGCTGATGCCCGGAGCCGAGCGGCTGCTGACCGAGCTCGCCCGGCACAACGTGCCCACCGCCCTCGTCTCCGCCTCCCACCGCCGGGTGATCGACCAGGTCCTCCTCACCCTCGGCCGCGACCGCTTCACGATGACGGTCGCCGGCGACGAGGTGGCCCGCACCAAGCCGCACCCCGACCCGTACCTGTTCGCCGCGCGCTCGCTGGGCGCACACCCCTCGCGGTGCGCGGTCATCGAGGACACCCGCACCGGTGTGGCGGCCGCCGAGGCCGCCGGCTGCCGGGTCGTGGCCATCCCCTCGGTCGGCGTGATCGAACCCGCCCCCGGGCGCACGGTCGTCCGCTCGCTGGAGGACGTGGACCTCGCGTTCCTGCGCTCGCTCATCGCCCCGTTTAACTGAGAGTGACGACCCCGGCCTCCGATCGGGCGTGCACTACCCAAGCGGACACATCGGCATGCACTGGCCTACATCGGTATGCATTGCCACGCACCGGAGCCCCCCGAGCACGCTCCGTGCCGAACGGAACGCTGTTCGGCTGCGTCCTGGCGGAAGGATCTTCCGTGATAGGTCCCGGAGGCTGAAATTCCATCCCCTCCGGGGTTGTTGCGCAGGGTGACCTTGGTCACCCTGCGCACCTTCGGCGACTCCCTCCCGGGGCCCCCTCGGCTTCCAATGTGTCCACATTGATCAGCCCCTGACCGAATCTGCGCAGCCTGCCTGCCAACAGGCAGTTCGCTCCGATCACAGTGCGATTACGCCTCAAGTTCCGCCAGTTCCAGCCATCCCTCCCCGGACCACTACTGTCGATGCGGGCACTACGCCGCACCTCAGCCGGCCCCGACACACACCCCTGTGCCGGGACCGCGTGGACCGATCGTCACAACACCGGCCCGATCGTTCCGCCCCGAACGGGCGACCGACGCGAAGTGCCCTCTACGCCGCTTTGAACAAGTGCCGGTTACAGGGAGTACTTCCAGCATGAACCGCAAGACCATGGTGCTGACGGCCGCGGCCGGACTGCTCACCCCTGCGCTGGCCGCCTGCGGCAGCGCGAGCGGCGGAGGAGCAGGATCCGGCGCGATCGTCGTCGGCACCACCGATCGGTTCGAGGCCGCAGACTTCGCTCCCGCCCCCTTCGACCCGGCCTACGCCTACGACGCCAGCACCTGGAACGTCCTGCGCCAGACCGTCCAGACGCTGATGCACACCCCGCGCGGCGGCGGCCAGCCCGTCCCCGAAGCAGCCTCCGCCTGCCGCTTCACCGACGCCGGCAACGAGAGCTACCGCTGCACCCTGCGCCCCGATCTGAAGTTCGCCGACGGTGAGCCCCTCACCGCCAAGGACGTCAAGTTCTCCATCGACCGCGTCCGCACCATCAAGGACGAGAACGGCCCCTCCTCGCTGCTCTCCACTCTCGACAACGTCGAGGTCAAGGGCACCGACACCGTCGTCTTCCACCTGAAGACCCCGGACGCGACCTTCCCGTTCAAACTCTCCACCCCCGCCGCCGGCATCGTCAGTGAGAAGAACTACGACGCCAAGAAGCTCCGCGAGGGCTTCGCCGTGGACGGCTCCGGCCCGTACACGATGAAGGCCGAGGTCAAGGGAAACCAACTGGTCCGCGCCGTCTTCACCAAGAACCCGCACTACAAGGGCGACCTCAAGCTGCAGAACGACAAGGTCGAGCTGCGCACCTTCGCCGACTCCCCGACCATGGGCAAGGCACTCACCGACGGGAAGATCCACATGGTCTCCCGCACCCTGTCGCCCGCCCAGATCACCGAGCTCAGCGCCAACCCGCCCAAGGGCGTCAAGCTGGTCCCGATGCCCGGCCTGGAGATCCGCTACCTCGGCTTCAACACCGAGGCCCCGGTCGTCAAGGACAAGGCCGTGCGCCAGGCGCTCGCCGCCGCCGTCGACCGCGGCCAGCTCATCTCCAAGGTCTACGGCAAGTCCGCCCAGCCGCTCTACTCGCTGGTCCCCACCACCGTCACGGGCCACGTCAACTCCTTCTACAACAAGTACGGCGAGGCCAACACGCCCAAGGCCGCCGCCCTGCTGAAGGAGGCCGGGATCAAGACCCCGGTCAAGCTGACCCTGCACTACACCAGCGACCACTACGGCGACGGCACGGCCGCCGAGTTCGAGGCCCTCAAGGCCCAGCTCAACTCCACCGGCCTGTTCGACATCACCGTCCAGGGCAACGAGTGGGCGGACTTCCGCCCCGCCCAGAAGAAGGGCGACCACGCCGCCTACGGGCTCGGCTGGTTCCCCGACTACCCGGACGCCGACAACTTCCTCGCCCCGTTCCTGGAGCAGGACAACTTCTTGGGCACGCCGTACGCCAACAGTGCGGTGCGCAGCAGGCTCATCCCCGAATCCCGGCGGGCGGTCGACCGTACGGTCGCCGTCCCCGCGATCACGGAGATGCAGGACATCGTCGCCGAGGACGTACCCGTCCTGCCCCTGTGGCAGGGCAAGCAGTACGTCGCCGCACGCGACGGGATCACCGGAGTGGAGTGGTCGGTCAACGCCATCTCCGACCTCCAGTTGTGGGAGCTCGGCCGTGGCGTAAGCGGCTGAGCAAGGCAAAGACCGGCAGCGGGTGTCGCGGGCCGGAACAACGAAACAGTTCGACTGTGAAGGACGTTCGCGTGAATCGACGTAACCAGTGGCTGGCGGCTCCGCTCGGCGCAGCCACCGCCGCCGCGCTGCTCAGCGGTTGCGGTTCGACCGATGGCTCCAATGCCGGCAGCGGCAAGGGCGTGGTCATGGGCATATCCGACAAGGTGAAGTCCGTCGACCCGGCATCGGGCTACGACCCGGGCTCCTGGCTGCTGTTCAACAACGTCTTCCAGTCGCTGCTGAGCTTCCCCAAGGGCGGCACCACCCCCGAGCCCGACGCCGCCCAGGCCTGCGGCTTCGAGGGCGGTGACAGCAAGCTCTACAAGTGCACCCTGCGGGACGGCCTGAAGTTCAGCAACGGCCACAGCCTCACCTCGAAGGACGTCAAGTTCTCCTTCGAGCGCACCCTGAAGATCAACGACGCCAACGGTCCCGCCGTGATGCTCTCGTCGATCTCCAGCATCGACGCCCCCGACGACAAGACCGTCGTCTTCAAGCTCAAGACCTCCGACGCCACCTTCCCCAGCAAGATCGCGTCCGGCGCCGGCTCCATCGTCGACCACGCCGAGTACCCGGCCGACAAGCTGCGCAGCGACAACAAGGCCGTCGGCTCCGGCGTCTACAAGCTCGACTCGTTCGGCGAGAAGAGCGCCACCTTCTCCGTCAACGAGTCCTACAGCGGCAAGGCCAAGGCCAAGAACACCGGCGTCACGCTGAAGTTCTTCAACGGCGACCAGGCCGGCCTCAAGACGACCCTCGAAAGCGGCGACGTCGACTTCGCCTTCCGCGGCCTCGCCGCCAAGGACATCGCCGCCCTCGCCTCCAGCAAGACCGGCGACAACAAGGTCGACGTCGTCCAGGGCACCGGCGCCGAGGTCGAGCACATGGTGTTCAACGTCAACGACCCCGTCGTCGGCAAGCTCCCCGTGCGCAAGGCCATCGCCTACCTCATCGACCGCGAAGCCCTCGTCCGGGACGTGTACGCGGGCACCGCCACCGCGCTCTACTCCATCGTGCCCACCGGCATCGCCGGCCACACGACCCCGTTCTTCGACCGCTACGGCGGCACCCCCCAGCTCGACAAGGCCAAGGCCGTCCTCAAGGCCGGCGGCATCAACGGCAAGGTCAAGCTGACCCTGTACTCCACCCCCTCCCGCTACGGCCCCTCCACGGACCAGCAGTTCGAGGTCATCGCCAAGCAGCTCAACGACAGCGGCCTCTTCGACGCCGACGTCAAGTCCGTCGAGTACGAGCAGTACGAAAAGGACATCCAGGCCGGCAAGTACGGCATCTACGTGAAGGGCTGGGTGCCCGACTACCCGGACGCCGACAACTTCACGCAGCCGTTCTTCGGCCCGGACAACGTGCTGAACAACAACTACGACAACAAGGAGATCACCGGGACGATCATCCCGTCGACCTCCGCGAAGTCCGACCGCACCGCGGCCAACACCGACTACAACCGCCTCCAGGACATCGTCGCCGAGGAGCTCCCCCTCATCCCGCTCTGGCAGGGCAAGCAGTACGCCGTCACCCGCCAGAACGTGAGCGGCCTGCAGTGGTCCCTCGACGCCTCCACCGTCTTCCGCTTCTGGGAGATCAGCAAGGGCTGATGCCACCGCAGCCGGGCCCGCCCCAGAGCGGGCCCGGCGCCACGCGGAGGGGGCCGTACGTGCGCGCACGTACGGCCCCCTCCGCGTTGTCCGCGCCCGGCCGGACTACTGGGACCCGGGACGCACCAGACCGCTCTCGTACGCGTACACCGCCGCCTGGACCCGGTCCCGCAGCCCCAGCTTCGTCAACACGTGCCCCACATGCGTCTTGACCGTCGTCTCGCTCACGAACAGATCCGCCGCGATCTCCGCGTTCGACAGCCCCCGGGACACCAGCTTCAACACCTCGACCTCACGCTCGGTCAGCGTCCCCAACGTGTTCGGAAGGCTCTCCTCACCCGACGGAAGATGCCCCGCGTACTTGTCCAGCAACCGCCGCGTAATACTCGGCGCGAGCATCGCCTCACCCGCCGCGACCACCCGGATCGCCTGCACCAGCTCGTTCGCCGGCGCATCCTTCAGCAGGAACCCGCTCGCCCCCGCCCGCAGCGCCTCCACCACGTACTCATCCAGATCGAACGTGGTCAGCACCAGCACCTTCGCCGGCCCGTCCCGCTCCGGACCCGTGATCTGCCGCGTCGCCTCCACCCCGTCCATCCGCGGCATCCGGATGTCCATCAGCACCACATCGGGCTGCAGCGCCCGCACCTGGTCCAGCGCCTGCAGACCGTCCCCGGCCTCACCGACCACCGCCAGGTCCTCCTCCGCCTCCAGGATCATCCGGAAGCCGGTGCGCAGCAGCGGCTGGTCGTCGACCAGAAGGACGCGGATCGCCACGGGGTCTACCTCGTATTCGTCGGACGGCTACGGCGGGCCCGTCCATTCTGCCCTGACACCAAGATCAGGACTCCGCCGGGAGCTCCGCCCCCGACCGCGCCGGGGGCACCTGAGCGCCGAAACCCGGGGAGATCGCCAGAGGATAGGGCGGGGGAGTACCACCGAACTCCGGACACACCGCCTGATGATCACACCAGCCACACAGCTTCGTCGGCCGCGGACGCCACTCACCCGACGCCGTCGCCTCCCGGATCGCCTCCCACAACGCGAGCAGCTTCCGCTCCACCCGCTCCAGATCCGCAACCACCGGGTCGTACGTCAGCACGTCCCCACTGCCCAAATACACCAGCTGCAGCCGCCGCGGCACCACCCGCTTCAGCCGCCACACCACCAGCGCGTAGAACTTCATCTGGAACAGCGCACCCTCCGCGTACTCCGGCCGCGGCGCCTTCCCCGTCTTGTAATCGACGATCCGCACCTCCCCCGTCGGCGCCACGTCCACCCGATCGATGATCCCGCGCAGCCGCAACCCCGAATCCAGCTCCGCCTCCACGAAGAACTCCCGCTCCACCGGCTCCAGCCGCGTCGGGTCCTCCAACGTGAACCACCGCTCGACCAACGCCTCGGCCTCCGTCAGCCACCGCGCCAGCCCCGCCCCCTCGTCACCCTCCGGAAACAGCTCCGCCAGCTCCGGCTTCGACTCCAACAACCGGTCCCACTGCCCCGGAACCAACGCCTTCGCCCGCGGCGCCGTCCGCTCCTGCGCCGGATGATCAAAGAGCCGCTCCAACACCGCATGCACCAGCGTCCCGCGGGTAGCAGCGGCACTGGGCTTCTCCGGCAGCCTGTCGATTACCCGGAACCGGTACAGCAACGGGCACTGCATGAAATCGCTCGCCCGCGAAGGGGAGAGCGAAGAAGGCGCCACAGCGCCCCGCGCATCGGCATCGGCTGCGCCAGGCACAGCACCAGGGCTCGTCGTCATGCACAAAACCCTACGACCCACCACCGACAGGACGCGCATACCATCGACGACGACCCCCCTCGCACTGCATGATCGGACCATCACAAACCGCTACCGCACCACCCCGTACGCGAACAGAACACCGAACAGAACACACTGGGAACACCAGCACCGAACGAAGGACAACCGTGGCAGACACCGACGAAACCGGCGAGCGCGCAGGGAGCCGCTCCGGACCGGGCGGCGGACTCCTCATGGGCCGCCCCTTCGGCGTACCCGTCTACGTCTCGCCCAGCTGGTTCCTCGTCGCCGCCCTCATCACCTGGGTCTTCGGCGACCAACTCGACCGCGTCCTGCCCGACCTCGGACCCGTCCGCTACCTCGTCTCCCTCTTCTTCGCCGTCGCCTTCTACGCCTCCGTCCTCGTCCACGAACTCGCACACACCGTCGCAGCCCTGCGCTTCAAACTCCCCGTGCGCCGCATCCAGCTCCAGTTCTTCGGCGGAGTCTCCGAGATCGAAAAGGAATCCGAGACGCCCGGCCGCGAATTCGTCCTCGCCTTCGTCGGCCCCCTGCTCTCCCTCCTCCTCACCGGGGCCTTCTACCTCGGCATGAAAGCCGTCGACCCGGCCACCGTCCCCGGCGTCCTCCTCGCCGGCCTGATGATCTCCAACCTGCTGGTCGCCGCCTTCAACCTGCTCCCCGGCCTCCCCCTCGACGGCGGCCGCATGCTCCGCGCCGTCATCTGGGGCATCACCGGCAAACCCATGGCCGGCACCGTCGCCGCCGCCTGGGTCGGCCGCGGCCTCGCCCTCGCCGTCCTCATCGGCCTCCCCCTCCTCACCCACACCGGAACCCTCGGCAACCGCACCGAGGAAATCGGCGGCATGAACACCGTCATGGACGCCCTCCTCGCCGCCATCCTCGCCGGCATCATCTGGACCGGCGCCGGCAACAGCCTGCGCATGGCCCGCCTGCGCGAACACCTCCCCGAACTCCGCGCTCGCACCCTCACCCGCCGCGCCATCCCCGTCGAGAACACCACCCCCCTCAGCGAAGCCCTCCGCCGCGCCAACGAAGCCGGCGCCCGCGCCCTCGTCGTCGTCGACGGACAGGGCGACCCCACCGCCATCGTCCGCGAAACCGCCATCGCCTCCGTCCCCGAACACCGCCGCCCCTGGGTCGCCGTCAGCACCCTCGCCCAAGACCTCACCGACGGCATGAAGGTTTCAGCGGACCTCACCGGCGAAGAACTCCTCGACCACCTCCGCGCCACCCCCGCCACCGAATACCTCGTCCTCGAAGCCGGCGGCACCATCTACGGCGTCCTGTCCACCCTCGACGTCGAAAAGGCCTTCGTGAAGGCCATGGCACGGCCCCAGTCCTGAAGCCAATACACTGGTCACATGTCCGAACCGACCGGTGCCGCCCGCCGACGCGGGCCCTTCAAGGTCGGGGACCAGGTACAGCTCACCGACCCCAAGGGCCGCCACTACACGTTCACGCTCGAAGCCGGGAAGAATTTCCACACCCACAAGGGTTCCTTCCCGCACGACGAGCTGATCGGTGCTCCCGAAGGCAGCGTTGTCCGCACCACGGGCAACGTCGCATACCTCGCGCTGCGCCCCCTGCTCCCCGACTACGTCCTGTCCATGCCCCGCGGCGCCGCCGTGGTCTACCCCAAGGACGCGGGCCAGATCCTGGCCTTCGCCGACATCTTCCCCGGCGCACGCGTCGTGGAAGCGGGAGTGGGCTCCGGCTCCCTGAGCAGCTTCCTGCTGCGCGCCATCGGCGACCAGGGCATGCTCCACAGCTACGAGCGCCGCGCGGACTTCGCCGAGATCGCCACCGCCAACGTCGAACGCTACTTCGGCGGCCCCCACCCCGCATGGCAGCTGACCGTCGGCGACCTCCAGGACAACCTGTCCGACACCGACGTCGACCGCGTCATCCTCGACATGCTCGCCCCGTGGGAATGCCTGGAAGCGGTCTCCAAGGCCCTGGTCCCCGGCGGCATCCTCTGCTGCTACGTGGCCACCACCACCCAGCTGTCCAAGACCGTCGAGTCCATCCGCGAGATCGGCTGCTTCGCCGAGCCGCAGCCCTGGGAATCGATGATCCGCAACTGGCACGTGGAAGGCCTCGCCGTCCGCCCCGACCACCGGATGATCGGCCACACCGGCTTCCTCGTCACCGCCCGCCGCCTCGCGGACGGCGTCGAGCCCCCCATGCGCCGCCGCCGCCCCGCCAAGGGCGCCTACGGCGAGGACTACGACGGCCCCGGCAGCGACCGCTCCGCATAACGGCCCCGCAGACCCGACGCAGACCCAACACGAAGGCGCTGTGGCACAGTTCCCCCGACCCACCCGGGAACTGCACCACAGCGCCTTTTCGTTGTCCCGTGCACCAGCCCCGGACCCAGCCGTTCCACCACCCTGTGAGGTGTGGCACGATGCTGGCTCCCCGTCACCCTTCGCACAGGAGACACCCCGCGTGACGCACAGCCACGCCGAGACGGCCCCGCTCCCGCACACCCCGGAGCACAGCCGCACCAGGCCCGTCCACTGGCTCGCCACGGCCACCGCCATGGCAGCCGTCATAGCCGCCGCAGGACTCGTACAGCCCGCCACCGGCACCCCGGCCACCCACACCACCGCCACCGACGCAGAACCGCCCGCACAAGACCCCCGGGCCACCGCACCCGACCCGGCAGGCGTCACCTACCCCCTCGACTGCAAGGGCGCCCCGCAGACCGTCACCACCAGCGCCCAGGGCGACCTCGACGGCGACCGCCGCCCCGAAACCGTGGCCGCCGTCCGCTGCGAAGCCGGCTCCGGCACCCCGCCCCACGCGATCTACGTACTCACCCAGGACCCGGCCCAAGGCACCCGCCCCCGCGTCGTCGCCACCCTGCTCGACACCGCGAAACGACAGACCGCCACCGAGCTCACCGTGCGCGACGGACTCGTCACGGCAACCCTCGTCGGCTACTCCTCACCCGACGTACCCCGCTACAGCCCCGACACGAAACAGCTCGCCAAGTGGCGCTGGAGCGACGGAAAATTCCGCCAGGAGCTGACGGACTCGGCCGCCAGGAGTGTTTGAAGCGTCACTCCGCGTCGGGGCCGAAGACTTCCACCCTGTCCGAAACGCGCCTTACGTGAATGCAGTCCCCCGGACATTCCTTCGCCGAATCGACCACGTCCTGGAGCAGCACCAGCGGAACCGGAGTGGTCGCCCCCACATCCTGCAGCAGCTCGTCCTCCGGGCTCTTCACGTACGCCAGACCATCGATGTCCAGCTCGAACACCTCAGGCGCGTACTGCACGCAGATGCCGTCCCCGGTGCACAGGTCCTGATCGATCCAGACCTCGAGCGGCTCGCCGGCCTCGCCGCCGCCGCCCGTCGGAGCCTCCTGCTGCACGGTCATATCTCCTGCCGTTCCCTGCGCTGAGTGATCCATCCCGATCACGACCCGCAGCAAGTCGCGCGAGCCCTGACGGGTGTTGAACAGTTCGACCTTACAACCGGCTGCTTCCCGAGTTTGATGGGTGGGTATTTCCTTGGCGTGAGGGAGTACGCAAGGGTGAAGATCGGACACACCTCTACCGTCTTTGTGATCTAGGGGTTTCAATCACCACCAGCCCAGGTAGGGTCAGGAAGCGTCCAGCTCCCCTTGGAGGAGGTGAGGACCGTGGCAGCCCACGACGACGACATCAACCGCGGCATCCGGCCCGCGCGAGGGTCCGAAGACCCCGCCGGCCAGGTTGCCTATCTCGAGCAGGAAATCGCCGTCCTGCGACGAAAGCTCGCCGACTCTCCGCGACACACGAGGATTCTCGAAGAGCGGATCGTCGAGCTCCAGACAAACCTGGCCGGCGTATCCGCACAAAACGAACGACTCGCGAATACCCTCCGTGAGGCCCGAGACCAGATCGTGGCCCTCAAGGAAGAAGTCGACCGGCTCGCACAGCCGCCGGCCGGTTTCGGTGTCTTCCTGCAAGCCAACGAGGACGGCACCGTCGACATCTTCACCGGAGGCCGAAAGCTCCGCGTGAACGTCAGCCCCAGCGTCGACCCGGAAGACCTCCGGCGCGGCCAAGAGGTCATGCTCAACGAGGCCCTCAACGTGGTCGAGGCCATGGAATTCGAGCGGGCCGGGGACATCGTCACCCTCAAGGAGATCCTCGAGGACGGCGAGCGCGCCCTGGTCGTCGGGCACACCGACGAGGAAAGGGTGGTGAGGCTCGCCGAGCCGCTCCTGGACATCACCATCCGCCCCGGCGACGCCCTCCTGCTCGAACCCCGCTCCGGCTACGTCTACGAGGTCGTCCCCAAGAGCGAGGTCGAAGAACTCGTCCTCGAAGAGGTCCCGGACATCGACTACGACAAGATCGGCGGCCTGGGCGACCAGATCGAGCTGATCCGCGACGCCGTCGAGCTCCCCTACCTCTACCCCGACCTCTTCAAGGAACACGAACTGCGGCCCCCGAAGGGCATCCTGCTCTACGGCCCGCCCGGCTGCGGCAAGACGCTCATCGCCAAGGCCGTCGCCAACTCCCTTGCCAAGAAGGTCGCCGAGGTGACCGGCCAGCCCGCCGGGAAGTCCTACTTCCTGAACATCAAGGGCCCCGAACTCCTCAACAAGTACGTCGGCGAGACCGAGCGCCACATCCGCCTCGTCTTCCAACGTGCACGTGAGAAGGCCAGCGAGGGCACCCCCGTCATCGTCTTCTTCGACGAGATGGAATCCCTCTTCCGCACCCGCGGATCCGGAGTCAGCTCGGACGTGGAGAACACCATCGTCCCCCAGCTGCTCGCCGAGATCGACGGCGTGGAAGGCCTGGAGAACGTCATCGTCATCGGCGCCTCCAACCGCGAAGACATGATCGACCCGGCCATCCTGCGCCCCGGCCGCCTCGACGTGAAGATCAAGATCGAGCGCCCGGACGCCGAGGCCGCGAAGGACATCTTCGCCAAGTACCTCAAGGCCTCGCTGCCCCTGCACACGGACGACCTGTCCGAACACCAGGGCTCCTCGGCCGGCACCGTCCACAGCATGATCCAGACCGTCGTCGAGCAGATGTACGCCGAAACCGAGGAGAACCGCTTCCTCGAGGTCACGTACGCCAACGGCGACAAGGAAGTCCTCTACTTCAAGGACTTCAACTCCGGCGCGATGATCCAGAACATCGTCGACCGGGCCAAGAAGATGGCGATCAAGGCCTTCCTCGAACACAACCAGAAGGGCCTGCGGGTCTCCCACCTGCTCCAAGCCTGCGTGGACGAGTTCAAGGAGAACGAGGACCTGCCCAACACCACCAACCCGGACGACTGGGCCCGCATCTCCGGAAAGAAGGGCGAACGGATCGTATTCATCCGCACCCTCGTCACCGGAAAGCAAGGCGCGGACACCGGACGCTCCATCGACACGGTGGCAAACACCGGTCAGTACCTCTGACAAAGCGGGGCGGCTGCGGATGCCCACCCCGGGCATCCGCAGCCGACTGCTTTACCCCACCCCATTACCGGCCTCTTTTCAGCCGGTGACGAGGCCGATCCAATGACGGAAATGATCTCCCCACGAGCGCGCAGTGGTTCTAGGCTCTTCCGTACCGCCGGCCGCGCAGTGCGGGGACGGGCACCGCACAGGCACACGCACCGGAGCACCAGCGGTACTTGAGCGCCGCTCCCGAAAGGGGAGCGCCGCCGGGCAAGGAGGGCCGCATGACCGTACGGCGAGTAATGGGGATCGAGACGGAGTACGGGATCTCCGTCCCGGGGCACCCGAACGCCAATGCCATGCTCACCTCGTCCCAGATCGTCAACGCCTACGCGGCGGCGATGCACCGGGCGCGACGCGCCCGCTGGGACTTCGAGGAGGAGAATCCGCTGCGGGACGCCCGCGGCTTCGACCTCGCCCGCGAGGCCGCCGACAACAGCCAGCTGACCGACGAGGACATCGGCCTCGCCAACGTCATCCTCACGAACGGCGCACGGCTCTACGTCGACCACGCGCACCCCGAATACAGCTCGCCCGAGATCACCAACCCGCTCGACGCCGTCCTCTGGGACAAGGCCGGCGAACGGATCATGGCCGAAGCGGCCGTCCGCGCCGCCCAGCTCCCCGGCGCCCAACCGATCCACCTCTACAAGAACAACACCGACAACAAGGGCGCCTCCTACGGCACGCACGAGAACTACCTGATGAAGCGGGAAACCCCCTTCTCGGAGATCGTGCGCCACCTGACCCCCTTCTTCGTCTCGCGACAGGTCGTGACCGGCGCGGGACGCGTGGGCATCGGCCAGGACGGCCGCGACCACGGCTTCCAGATCAGCCAGCGCGCCGACTACTTCGAGGTCGAGGTCGGCCTGGAGACCACCCTCAAGCGCCCCATCATCAACACCCGCGACGAACCCCACTCGGACGCCGAGAAGTACCGCCGACTCCACGTGATCATCGGAGACGCCAACCTCTCCGAGATCTCCACCTACCTCAAACTCGGCACGACCGCACTTGTCCTGTCCATGATCGAGGACGGGTTCATCAACGTCGACCTGGCCGTCGACCAGCCCGTACGCACCCTGCACCAGGTCTCCCACGACCCCGACCTCCAGCACCTGATCACGCTGCGCAGCGGCCGGACACTGACCGCGGTGCAACTCCAGATGGAGTACTTCGAGCTGGCGCGGAAGTACGTGGACGAACGTTTCGGGTCGGACGCGGACGAGCAGACCAAGGACGTACTGGGTCGCTGGGAGGACGTGCTGGGCCGGCTGGAGAGCGACCCGATGAGCCTGTCGGGGGAGCTGGACTGGATCGCCAAGCGGGAGATCCTCGAGGGCTACCGGCGCCGGGACGGGCTGGACTGGGACGCGGCGCGGCTGCACCTGGTGGACCTCCAGTACTCGGACGTACGGCCCGAGAAGGGTCTGTACAACCGCCTGGTGGCCCGCGGCAAGATGAAGCGCCTGGTGGAAGAGCCGGCGGTGGAGCGGGCTCAGAGCAAGCCCCCGGAGGACACCCGGGCCTACTTCCGCGGCCGCTGCCTGGAGCAGTACGCGGACGACGTGGCCGCGGCGTCCTGGGACTCGGTGATCTTCGACCTCCCCGGCCGGGACTCGCTCCAGCGGGTCCCGACGCTGGAACCCCTGCGGGGGACCCGCAACCACGTCAAGGAGCTCCTGGACCGCTGCCGCACGGCGGAGGACCTGGTGCGGGTGCTTTCGGGGCAGTGAGCGGTGCATGGGGGGCCTGAAAGGCCTCCGGTCTGGGAATCATGAAGAGAACCGGACGTTGTACTGCGAGCTTTTGAACAAGTGCGGGGACGAATGTCAGACCCTCCCTATAGGGTCCGACGTAGGGTCTGATCTTGAGAGATCCCGAATCCCGGGGTCTCTCGACATGAGCGTGCGAACCGAGCGGGGTGAGGTAGACATGGCGACCAAGGACACCGGCGGCGGACAGCAGAAGGCGACGCGCTCGACCGAGGAGGTCGAGGAGGCCGCGGTCGAAGAATCGACCGACCTCAAGGAGCGCCAGGAGAAGCTCTCCGACGACGTCGACTCCGTACTTGACGAAATCGATGATGTGCTCGAGGAGAACGCGGAGGACTTCGTGCGCTCCTTCGTTCAGAAGGGTGGCGAGTGATTTCACCTTCGAATCGAAGGTGACACTCGCAGGGGAGGGTGAGTGTCGGAGGCAGGTAAGAAGTGTGGGCGGTGTGGCGTAGTCAAGCCGTTCGATGCTTTCGCTTCGAACCGGGCCATGCGTGACGGCCTGCAGTGCTATTGCAGGCCGTGCGCAGCCGATAGCCAAGGGGAAGAACGTGCGTCCCCGAGTCGAAGCCCCTGCGGGGCACAAATACTGCCGCCGGTGCGGGGAGGTCAAGCCCCACTCGGAATGGGACCGGAACAAGACGGCTTCGGATGGGTTATCGACGCGTTGCAAGGCGTGTCGAGCGGTCGAAAGTCGGGCAGGGCACCTCAAGCGTTCCTACGGCATGACCGAGGCCGATCGGGACGAAATGATCGCCGCCCAAGGCGGGCTCTGCTGTATCTGTCTGAAGCGCCCTGCGGTACATGTGGATCACTGCCACAAGACGGGTAGGGTCCGAGGCGTACTTTGCTTCAACTGCAACACGGCCATCGGCAAGTTGGGTGACGACCCCGACGCAGCCCGTCGGGTCGTCTCATACTTGGAGGGACACGCGTGGAAGCCAACAATCGTGGCACAGGGCGTCTACCGGCAGCCTTCCTGACGCCGGGGTCGTCGTCCTTCATGGACTTCCTGGGCGCGCACTCGCCCGAGATGCTGCCCGGCAACCGCAAGCTGCCGGAGGGTGTCGTCGAGGCGCCGCACGGGACGACCATCGTTGCCGCCACCTTCCCCGGCGGGGTGGTCCTCGCCGGTGACCGGCGGGCGACCATGGGGAACATGATCGCGCAGCGGGACATCGAGAAGGTGTTCCCCGCCGACGAGTACTCCGCCGTCGGCATCGCCGGTACGGCCGGCCTGGCCGTGGAGATGGTCAAGCTGTTCCAGCTGGAGCTGGAGCACTTCGAGAAGGTGGAGGGGACGACCCTCTCCCTGGAGGGCAAGGCCAACCGGCTCTCCACCATGATCCGGAGCAATCTGGGGATGGCCATGCAGGGCCTGGCCGTCGTGCCGCTGTTCGCGGGGTACGACGAGGCCAAGGAGAAGGGTCGGATCTTCTCCTACGACGTGACCGGCGGCCGCTCCGAGGAGCACGGTTACGCCGCCACCGGTTCCGGTTCGATCTTCGCCCGGGGCTCCATGAAGAAGCTCTACCGCCCCGATCTGACGGAGGAGCAGGCCACCACCCTGGTCGTCCAGGCGCTCTACGATGCCGCCGACGACGACTCGGCGACCGGTGGGCCGGACCTGTACCGCCACATCTACCCGATCGTCACCGTGATCACGGACGAGGGGTTCCGCAGGCTGACCGACGACGAGTCGCAGGAGCTCGCCCGTACGGTCACCAACCGTCGGCTGGAGCAGCCCGACGGCCCGCGCGCCGCCCTGCTCTGACCATCCGTCGCCCCGTAGGAGCCCAGAAGAAAGGGACGGACAGCCGGTGTCGACTCCGTTCTATGTGTCACCCCAGCAGGCCATGGCCGACCGGGCGGAATACGCCCGCAAGGGCATCGCCCGCGGTCGCAGCCTGGTCGTGCTGCAGTACGCCGACGGCATCGTGTTCGTCGGCGAGAACCCGTCCCGTGCGCTGCACAAGTTCAGCGAGATCTACGACCGGATCGGCTTCGCGGCCGCCGGCAAGTACAACGAGTACGAGAACCTGCGGATCGGTGGTGTGCGGTACGCGGATCTGCGCGGGTACACCTATGACCGTGACGACGTGACGGCCCGTGGGTTGGCGAACGTCTACGCGCAGACGCTCGGCACCATCTTCTCCTCGGCCGGTGAGAAGCCGTACGAGGTGGAGCTGGTGGTCGCGGAGGTCGGTGCGACCGCCGCGGGCGACCAGATCTACCGGCTGCCGCACGACGGGTCGATCGTGGACGAGCACGGTTCGGTCGCGGTCGGTGGCAATGCCGAGCAGATCAGTACCTTCCTGGATCAGCGGCACCGGGACGGGATGACCCTGTCCGAGGCGTTGAAGCTGGCGGTGCAGGCGCTGTCCAGTCAGGCGAACGGTGCTGACAAGGCGATTCCGGCGGAGCGGCTGGAGGTCGCGGTGCTGGACCGTACGCGTGCGCAGCAGCGCAAGTTCAAGCGGATCCGTGGTCGGCAGCTGTCGCGCCTGCTGGAGGCGGACGTGACGGCGGCGGTGCAGGCGGATGCCGTGTCGAACGACGAGGCGCCGGAGGACGACGCCGAGTAGCCGCGTAGAGGCAGTGTGTGCGGGGCCCCGGTTCGCCGTTCTCGGCGGGCCGGGGCTTCGTCGTGTCCGGAGTCGTGTCCGGTCGGTTACGGGGTCGGGGCGGGGCCCGTGGAGTCGCGGACGGCGAGTCGGACGGGGATGTCGGGGGCGGTCCAGGGGGTGCCTTCGAGGACGGCGAGGAGGGCGGTCATGCCTTGTTCGCCGACGCGTTCGGCGGGGAGGTGGACGGTGGTGAGTTCGGGTTCGACGGCGGTGGCGAGGGCGAGGTCGTCGAAGCCGGTGACGGAGAGGTCTTCGGGGATGCGCAGGCCGAGGCGGCGGGCGGCCTTGCAGGCGCCGGCGGCGAGGATGTCGTCGTCGCAGATGATGGCGGTGGGGCGGTCCTGGGGGGTGGCCAGGGCGGTCTCCATGGCCGTACGGGCGGCGTCGACGGTGAGGGGGGCCCGTACGGTGCGCAGCTCGGTTTCGGGGCCGAGGATGGCGGTGAGGGCTTCGGCGCGGGTGTGGAAGGTCCAGGAGTCGACGGCGGAGGCGAGGTGGAGGAAGCGGCGGTGGCCGAGGGCGAGGAGGTGTTCGGTGACCTGGCGCATGCCGTCGGCCATGGCGAGGTTGACGTGGGCGGCGGCGGTGTCGGCGGTGGGGTCGCTGTCGAGCATGACGAGGGGCAGGGTGTTGCCGCCGATGGCGTCGAGGGTGTGGGCGGCCATGGAGGAGGCGATGACTCCGTCGAGGGCGGCGCGGGCGGAGGCGAAGGGGTCGCGGGCGGGGCCGGTGCCGTCGGGGGAGGGGTAGAGGACGACGCCGAAGCCGTGTGCGGCAGCGACGCGGGCGGCTCCGGTGTAGACGCGGGCGAAGAATTCGTTGGTGAGGGCGGGGACGACGAGGAGGGCGGTGCGGGTGGTGCCGAGGCGGAGGTTGCGGGCGGCGAGGTTGGGGCGGTAGCCGAGGCGGGTGGCGGTTTCTCGGACGTGGGTGGCGGTGCGTTCGGAGACGCGGCCGGGCCATTTGTCGCCGAGGACGAGGGAGACGGTGGCCTGGGAGACCCCGGCGGCGGTGGCCACGTCGCGGCTGGTGGGTCTCGTCACAGGGTGCTCCTGAAGTGCGAGGTCGGGGGTGTGGTGGGGTCCGTGGGGTGGACCGGCGGACTGCGGCCATGGTACGTATGAGGCGTCACGTTATACGTATTACTTGGATGGTTCCCGGTTGGATCCGGGCAGAAGGTGGGGCGGAGATGGCCGCGGGATACGCGGAGCTGCTGAGGACCCGGCACGCCGCGAGGCTGCTGGTTGGCACGCTCGTGGGCCGGCTGCCCAATGCCACCGGGCCGATCGCGATCGTGCTGTTCACGCGCGCCGAGGGCGGCAGCTACAGCCTGGCGGGGGCACTGGCCGCCGCGTACGGGTTGGCGAACGCGGTGGGTCAGCCGCTGCTGGGGCGGGCCGTCGACCTGTTCGGGCAGCCCCGGGTGCAGTTGCCGGCGGCTCTGGTTTCCGCGCTGGGCATGGTGTGGCTGGCGCTCGCGGGTACGGGGTCCGCGGTGGCCGCGTACGCCGCGGTGGTGGTCGCGGGGTTGTTCACGCCGCCGCTGGAGGGCGGGCTGCGGGCGTTGTGGCCGGGGGTGCTGGGCGGTCGTGAGGAGAAGGTGCACGCGGCGTACGCGATGGACGCGGTGGCCCAGGAGGTCATGTTCACCGTCGGTCCGTTGCTGGTGACGCTGTTCGTGGCGATGTGGTCGCCGGCCGGGGCGCTGTTGGCGCTGAACGCGATCGGTGTGCTGGGTGCGCTGTCGGTGGTGGTGAGCGAGCCGTCGCGGAAGTGGCGTTCGGCGCCGCGGGAGGCGCACTGGTTGGGGGCGCTGCGTTCGCGGGGGCTGTTGGCGCTGCTGGGTGCGTTCTTCTTCGTGGGCATGGCGCTGGGTTCGATCACGGTGGCGGGTGTGGCGTACGCGGATGAGCACGGCGGTCAGGTGGTGTACGGCTGGTTGATGGCGGCGCTGGGGCTGGGTGCGTTGATCGGTGGGGTGTTCTACGGTGCGCGGCAGTGGGTCGGTGCGCCCGAGCGCCGGTTGCGGCTGCTGGTGGCGCTGCTGGCGGTCTGCTACCTGCCGCTGATGCTGGTTCCGGGTGCGGTGGCGATGACGGGGCTGTCGGCGCTGGCGGGCGTGTTCCTGGCGCCTGCGCTGGCGTGTGCGTTCATCGTGGTGGACCGGCATGCTCCGGTGGGCACGGTGACGGAGGCGTTCTCGTGGCTGGTGACGTTCTTCGGGGTGGGTGCGGCGATCGGTACGGCGGCGGCGGGGCCGGCGGTGGAGCTGGGGGGTACTGCGGCGGGCTTCGGTGTGGCGAGCGTGGCGGGTGGTTTGGCGCTGCTGGTTCTGATGGTCACTCAGCGGGTGATGGCAACTGGTGGGCGCAGTCGCGCGGTGGCGCGCTCGTCCGACGGTGTGTCGGAGGTGGCTCCTGACGTGCCGTCGGAGGTGGGGTCGGCGTCCTGATCGGTGGGTGCGGCGGATGGGCCGATCGGGCCGTGATGGGGGTGTCGATCGGCCCGCTGGTGGGAGCTGATCGAAATGGCGCTCCCGAACCCGGTTTCAGAAGAGGGCAGAAGGCGTAATGTTCAGTCATGGACCGCCGCATTTTCGGGCTGGAGAACGAGTACGGCGTCACGTGCACGTTCAGGGGACAGCGCCGACTGTCTCCTGACGAAGTGGCGCGCTACCTCTTCCGCCGTGTTGTGTCATGGGGCCGCAGCAGCAATGTCTTCCTGCGGAACGGCGCCCGCCTCTACCTCGACGTGGGTTCGCATCCGGAATATGCAACTCCCGAATGCGACAACGTGACCGAGTTGGTCACGCACGACAAAGCAGGCGAGCGCATTCTCGAAGGTCTGCTCGTCGACGCCGAACGACGCCTGCACGAGGAGGGAATCGCGGGCGACGTCTATCTCTTCAAGAACAACACCGACTCGGCGGGCAACTCGTACGGCTGCCACGAGAACTACCTGGTGGCCCGGCACGGGGAATTCTCCCGCTTGGCGGACATTCTCATTCCGTTCCTCGTCACGCGCCAGTTGATCTGTGGCGCGGGCAAGGTGCTCCAGACGCCGCGGGGTGCGGTGTACTGCGTGAGTCAGCGGGCCGAGCACATCTGGGAGGGCGTCAGCTCGGCCACGACGCGCTCGCGGCCGATCATCAACACCCGGGACGAGCCGCACGCGGATGCCGAGCGCTACCGCAGGCTGCACGTGATCGTGGGTGACTCGAACATGTCCGAGACGACCATGCTGCTCAAGGTCGGGGCCACCGATCTGGTACTGCGCATGATCGAGGCGGGCACGGTGATGCGGGACCTGACCCTGGAGAACCCGATCCGGGCGATCCGTGAGGTCAGCCACGACATCACGGGTCAGCGCAAGGTGCGCCTGGCGAGCGGCCGGGAGGCTTCGGCGCTGGAGATCCAGCGGGAGTACTACGACAAGGCGGTGGACTTCGCCGAGCGCCGGGGGATCCGTACCGGTGTGGTGGACCAGGTGCTGGAGCTGTGGGGCCGCACGCTCGACGCGATCGACGCCGAGGACCTGGACCGGATCGGGACCGAGATCGACTGGGTCATGAAGTACCAGCTGATCGAGCGGTACCGGGCGAAGCACAACATGACCATGTCGAATCCGCGGGTGGCTCAGATAGACCTCGCGTACCACGACATCCACCGTCGGCGCGGGCTGTACTACCTGCTGGAGCGCAAGGGGCAGGCGGCGCGGATCTGCAATGACCTGAAGATCTTCGAGGGCAAGTCGGTGCCCCCGCAGACGACGCGGGCGCGGCTGCGCGGGGACTTCATCCGGCGGGCGCAGGAGCAGCGGCGGGACTTCACGGTGGACTGGGTGCACCTGAAGCTCAATGACCAGGCGCAGCGGACGGTGCTGTGCAAGGACCCGTTCCGGTCGGTGGACGACCGGGTGGAGAAGCTGATCGCGGGCATGTGAGCGGGCACGTAGGACCCGCAGAGTGACCGCAGTGTGACATCGCACTCCTCGCCGGGGCCCCGTACGTCTCTCGTACGGGGCCCTGTGCACGGCTTAGAGTGGCGAGCGACCGCTTTGCCGTCTGAGATCTGAGGAACACGTGCGCCGACTTGCCGGCCTGCTTGTCGTACCCCTGCTGCTGCTGACGACCGCAGCGTGTGGCGACGACGGCGGCTCTGACTCCGCCCAGATGAAGAACGGGGCTCCCGCGATCACCAAGGGTGCCGCCTTCGGGGAGACGCCCACCCTGTCGCAGGGCAAGGGTGCGCCGCCCAAGGAGCTCAAGGTGGTGACGATCAGCGAGGGCGCCGGACCGGCGCTCAAGAAGAACGACATCGCGCAGGTCCACTACCTCGGCCAGGTGTGGGACGGCAAGGAGTCGTTCGACAAGAGCTTCGGGCGGCCCGCGCCCTTCGATGTGACCATCGGTGCGGGTGCGGTCATCAAGGGCTGGGACCAGGGCCTGGAGGGCCAGAAGGTCGGCAGCCGCGTCGAGCTGGTGATCCCGCCGGAGCTCGGTTACGGGGCCCAGGGTTCGCCCCCGAAGATCAAGCCGAACGCCACGCTGGTCTTCGTCGTGGACATCGTCAAGGGCACGACCGTTCCGGCCTCGGCCACGGGCAAGGAAGTCGCCCAGGACAACAAGGACCTGCCCAAGGTCGGCACGAACGCGGACGGCAAGGAAGTCTCCGTGACCGTCCCGAAGGACACCGCGGAGCCCACCAAGCTGGTCTCGGACTACGTCCTGGAGGGTGACGGCGCGGTCGTGAAGGACACCGACAGCGTCGTGGTCAAGTTCAACGGCAAGACGTGGAAGGACGACAAGTCCTTCGAGAGCACCTACACCAGCGATCAGGCGATCACCTGGCCGCTGGGTGAGCTTTCGGTCAAGGGTCTGAAGGACGGCATCGTCGGCAAGAAGGTCGGCAGCCGCATCCTGCTGGTCATCCCGCCGGACCAGGGGTTCGGGGACAAGGAGCAGGGCACCATCCCGGCGAATTCGACGCTGGTCTTCAGCCTCGACATCCTCGCGGTGATGTAAGACTGTTCCGGTTGACCGTTTCGTACGTATGAGGAGAAGTTCCGTGAGTGACCTCCAGAAGCCCGAGATCGACTTCCCCGAGGGCGAGGCCCCCAAGGACCTCGTGATCGAGGACATCTGGCTGGGCGACGGCGCCGAGGCCAAGAAGGGCGACCGGGTCGCCGTCCACTACGTGGGCGTGGCCTTCTCCACCGGCGAGGAGTTCGACGCCTCCTGGAACCGCGGTTCCGCGCTGCAGTTCCAGCTCGGCATCGGTCAGGTCATCTCCGGCTGGGACCAGGGCGTCCAGGGCATGAAGGTCGGCGGTCGTCGCAAGCTGACGATTCCGGCGCACCTCGCCTACGGCGACCGTGGCGCGGGCGGTGCGATCGCCCCGGGCGAGACGCTGATCTTCGTCTGCGACCTGGTCAAGGTCGGCTGATCCGGTCATCCGCGATCGGTGCAGGGGCCCCCGCCGTCCGGCGGGGGCCCCTCGCTTTTTTGCCCGGGCGCGCCGGGGCGGTACGGTCATCGGTCAATGGGTCCTTCCGCAACCGGTCGTGGCCCGGTGACGGTCCGACGGACGTGTAGGCGGAGAAGGGCGGAAGGGCGTCGATGGCGATTGCCAAGGCCGAGCGGCTGATGAATCTGGCGCTGTGTCTGCTGGGGACCCGCCGGCCGCTCAGCAAGCGGGAGTTGCGCGGTTCCATCGAGGCCTACATGGAGGCCGGCAACGACGAGTCCTTCAACCGCATGTTCGAGCGGGACAAGGACGACCTGCGTGAACTCGGCCTCGTCATCGAGACGGTGGAGAACCTGGACGGCGAGACCGGTTACCTGGCCCGCCGGGACAGCAACCGGTTGCCTCCCGTCTCGCTGGACGCCGAGGAGGCCGCGGCCCTGGGGCTGGCGGCCAAGGTCTGGCAGCAGGCGCGGTTGGCGGGGGCCGCCAGCGGGGCCCTGCAGAAGCTGCGCGCGGGCGGGATGCCCGAGGTGGAGGACCCGTACGAGGGACAGCACAGCGCGATCGAGCCGCGCATCCCGGTCCACGAGGCGGCCTTCGAGCCGCTGATGCTGGCCTGCCGGGACCGCCGGCCGGTGGTCTTCGACTACCGCAAGTCCACCGCCGCCCGGCCCGAGGCCCGGCAGGTGGAGCCCTGGGCGCTGGAGTGCTGGCGCGGCCACTGGTACCTGGCCGGGTACGACCGGGACCGCGGGGCGGAGCGGGTGTTCCGGCTCTCCCGGATCACCGGCAAGGTCCGCTCCCGGGCCGCGAAGTACACCGCCGAGGTGCCGGACGTGGTGACCGTGCGGGAGACCGTGGCGAGCTGGGCCGGGGAGAGCGCGGACCGCAGCGCGCTGATCCGGCTGCGGGCCGGGGCGGGTTACCCGCTGCGGGCCAAGGCCACCGCGGTGCGCGAGGGCGGGGACGGCTGGGACGAGTTGGAGATCCCGTACGGGCACGGGTTGGACGCCTGGCTGGTGGAGTTCGGGCCCGACGTCGTCGTGGTCGGTCCGGCCGACCTGCGGGCGGACGTGGTGGACCGGCTGCGGGCCGTGGCCGGGGCCTGATCGGGGCCGATCCCGGGGCCCGCGGGCCCGGCGGCCGATCCGCGGCCGCACCGTTCGACAAGAGCGACATCCACGACGTGCCCTGAGGGGGAGACGTACCAGCATGGCTGCCAACGCCATCGACCAGACCCGCCGGATGCTGTCCCTGGTGACGTACCTGCGCGAGCGCCCCGGTGCGCACGTCGCGGACGTCGCGCGCGCCTTCGGGATCACGGAGGACGAGCTGATCTCGGACCTCGACGTGCTGCCCATGTGCGGGACGAGCTTCCGGGGCGGGGACCTGCTCGACATCGACACCGACGGGGAGCGCATCTGGTGGCGCAATCCCGACGCCTCGGGGGAGTCCACCGCCGAGCCGCTGCGGCTGGCCGCCGACGAGGCGACCGCGCTGCTGGTGGCCGCGCGCGCGGTGGCCACCCTGCCCGGGCTGCGCGAGAGCGACCGGAACGCCCTGCTGCGGGCCACGGCCAAGCTGGAGGCGGCCGCGGGCGAGGTGGCCGGGGCCAGCTCCCGGCTGTCGGTGACCTTCGAGTCCGAGGGCGGGGTCTTCGCGGACGTCGACCGGGCCATCGCGGAGCGCCGGCGGCTGTGGCTGCGCTACTACTCGCCCGCGCGGGACGAGCTCACCGAGCGCACGGTCGACCCGATCCGGCTCTTCGCGGTGGGCCACACGTACATGGAGGGCTGGTGCCACCTCTCGGAGGCCCGGCGCACCTTCCGCCTCGACCGGGTCGCGGAGATCCGGCTGCTGGACGAGCGGGCCGAGCCGCCCGCCATCGAGCCGCGGGACCTGTCCGAGGGCTTGGTCCAGCCGGCGGCCGAGGACCCGGAGGTCGTGGTCGAGGTGGGGCCGGGAGGGCGCTGGGTCGCCGAGTACTACCCGCACGACAGTGCGGAGGAGCTGGCCGGGGGCGGTCTGCGGATCACCCTGCGCAGCCCGGATCCGGCCTCGTTGCGCCGCCTCGCGCTGCGGCTGGGTCGTGAGGGCCGGATCGTCGCTCCGGCCGAGCTGGCGGACAGCGCGCGCAACGCCGCCCGGGAGGCGCTGGCGGGTTACGGGGAACAGGTCTGAGGGGGACGCGGTCGATGTCGCCAACGTCCGGGCCCGTCGCCTTCAAGGCCTCCTGTCCCGACTGCCGGGCCCGCTTCGAGCTGGACGCGGGCGCCCTGCGGCTGGCCATCGGCGGGAGCAGGCGGACCACCTTCTACTCCTTCACCTGCCCCGAATGCGGTGCCGCCGTACGCAAACCGGCCGGCGAGCGGATCGTGGAACTGCTCACCGGTGGTGGCGTGAGCACCCTGCGCAGCATCTGACCCGGCGGGTGGCCTAGGCTCGGCCCATGATGTGGCCGATGTTCGCAATTGTCCTGGGCTTCCTCGGGGTGGCCGTGCTCGCCGTGCTCGCGGTGCGGGTGTACGTGGAGGTGCGCAGGCTGGCTTCCCAGGTGGCGCAGGCCAGCCGCCGGGTCACCGACGCTTCGGCGGATCTCGAGCGGGCGGCCGTCGATCTGGCCCGGGCGGGGCACGGAGCACGTCCCTGACCCGGGGCGAACGCGTGTGACCGGGGCATGTTCAACCTGCCCAGGTGCAAGCGGGGGGACCCCGGGGGATTGCCGGGCGTTAACCCCCGGGGGTTACGATCCTCGGTAGAGCAAGTCCTAGGCGCCCCGTCCGGCGTGCTGTGAACCTCGGAGAAGAAGGAAGATACCTAATGGGCAACTTCAGGGGTTGGGAAATCCTTGTCATCGTCGGACTGATCATCCTGCTGTTCGGCGCCAAGAAGCTCCCTGACATGGCCCGCTCCCTCGGCAAGTCGGCCCGCATCCTCAAGAGCGAGGCCAAGGCCATGAAGAAGGACGGCGAGGGTGACGACGTCGCCGCCGCCGCGCCCGCGGACCAGTCCGCGCAGCAGCCCGTCGCCCCGCGTACCATCCAGGCCGCTCCGGGTGACGTCAGCAGCTCGCGTCCGGTGAGCGAGCCGAACCGCACCGCCCAGGGCTGACACCCGCCGTACACGCCAGTCATCTGCAACGAGACAAGGGACGTGGGTTGCTCAACTCTGCCCGCAAGCAGGAGAAGAAGGAACGGCAGGCCAAGGACGCCGAAGGGCGCATGCCTCTCGTCGAGCACCTGCGTGAGCTTCGTAACCGCCTGCTGAAGTCGGTCTTGGCGATCGTGGTGATCACGATCATCGCCGCGTTCTTCTACCGGGAGATCATCAACTTCCTGTTGAAGCCGATGTTGGACTCCGTCGGCTGCACGGACGGTGTGGTGACCCAGCGCAACGGCCGCCCCTGCGCCGACATGACCGTGAACGGCCTGATCTCGGCGTTCTCGATCGCCCTGAAGGTCGCGCTGATGGCCGGTGTGGTGCTGTCCGCCCCGGTCTGGCTCTACCAGCTGTGGGCGTTCGCCGCGCCCGGACTGCACAGCCACGAGAAGAAGTACGCGCGGAGCTTCGTCGCGGTCGGCGCGCCCCTCTTCCTGACCGGCGCGGTGATCGCGTACAAGATCCTCCCGCAGACCGCGACGATCATGCTCGAGTTCACCCCCGACCACGCGCGCAACCTGCTGCCGGTCGACGACTACCTCGACCTGGTCACCCGCATGGTGATCGTGTTCGGCCTGGCCTTCGAGCTGCCACTGCTGCTGATCCTGCTGAACTTCACCGGTGTGCTCACCGGCAAGCGGCTGGCGAGCTGGTGGCGGGGCATGGTCCTCGGCATCACGATCTTCGCCGCCTTCGCGACGCCCACCGGTGACCCGCCGACGATGCTCGCGCTGGCCGTGCCCATCATCGCCCTCTACTTCGCCGCCCTCGGCATCTGCCTCCTCAACGACCGCAGGCGCAGGCGCAACGACCCCGACGCGGATCTGAGCGACGACGAGGCCTCCCAGCTGGACCTCACCCCGGCGCCGATCGGTGAGCTGGAGTCCCTCCCGGCCCCCGCGGCACTGCCCGAACAGGCCGACGGCGGACGCCAGCGGATCAACGGGTACGACGACGCCACCTGACGGGCACGCCCCGGCCACCGCCGGGAGGCGTACCCGGGGGCGACCGGGGCCCGGGAACGGGCTCCGGTACATTCCCGTGGATGAGCCACGAAGTCACCCTCTTCGTCAATCCCACAGCCGGACGCGGCCGGGGCGCGCACGCCGCGCAGCCGGCCGCTTCGGCCGTCCGGGAGGCAGGTTTCTCCGTACGGACCGTCGTGGGCACCGACGCGCCGGACGCGCTGGCCCGGCTGACGGCCGCCGTCCGTGAGGGCACCGGTGCGGTGATCGCGGTGGGCGGCGACGGGATGGTCTCCCTCGCGCTCCAGGCCCTGGCGGGGACGCCGGTGCCGCTCGGGGTGGTCGCGGTGGGCACCGGGAACGACTTCGCGCGCGCGATGGGGCTGCCCGTACGGGAGCCGGCGCGGGCCGGGCGGATGGCCGCCGAAGCCGTCAAGGAGAGCCGGATCAGGGAGATCGACCTGGGCCGGGTGGGCGGCGTCGACTACGAGAAGTGGTTCGGGACCGTGCTGTGCTCCGGTTTCGACTCGCGGGTCAACGACCGGGGCAACCGGATGCGGCTGCCGGTCGGGCGGTTCAAGTACGACCTGGCGATGATCGCGGAGCTGGCCGCCTTCCGGCCGTTCCCGTACCGGATCACCCTGGACGACGGGCCGGTGATCGAGACCGAGGCCACGCTGGTGGCCGTCGGCAACGGATCCTCCTACGGCGGGGGCATGCGCATCTGCGCGGACGCGGTCCCCGACGACGGACTCTTCGACGTCACGGTGGTCGGCGACTGCAGCCGGGCCACCCTGCTCAAGGTGTTCCCGCAGGTCTACAAGGGCCGCCACCTCGACCATCCGAAGGTGACCGTCCACCGGGCCAGGAAGATCAGCCTGGAGGCGGCGGGCCTCGGCGCCTACGCGGATGGCGAGCCGCTGGGGGCGCTGCCGGTGACCGCCGAATGCGTACCCCGGGCCGTCCGGCTGCTCACTTAAATGATCGCGACTGTTGTCAGAGGTGGCGGGTAGGCTCGACAACAAGATGACCGAAGAACTCTCACCCGCCGAGCGGTACGCCGCTGCCCGGATCCGCGCCGCCGAAGAGGCCTCTGCCCTGGCCCCCTTCCGCGAGATGTACGACTTCGACCTGGACCCGTATCAGGTGGAGGCCTGCAAGGCACTGGAGGCCGGCAAAGGCGTCCTCGTCGCCGCCCCGACCGGCTCGGGAAAGACCATCGTCGGCGAGTTCGCCGTGCACCTGGCCCTCCAGCAGGGACGCAAGTGCTTCTACACGACGCCGATCAAGGCGCTGTCGAACCAGAAGTACGCCGACCTCGTCAAGCGCTACGGCGCCGACAAGGTGGGCCTGCTGACGGGCGACAACAGCGTCAACTCCGAGGCGCCGGTGGTCGTGATGACCACCGAGGTGCTCCGCAACATGCTGTACGCGGGCTCCCAGTCGCTGCTCGGCCTCGGCTACGTCGTGATGGACGAGGTCCACTACCTCTCCGACCGGTTCCGCGGGGCCGTCTGGGAGGAAGTGATCATCCACCTCCCCGAGTCGGTGACCCTGGTCTCCCTGTCGGCCACCGTGTCCAACGCCGAGGAGTTCGGCGACTGGCTGGACACCGTCCGCGGGGACACCGAGGTGATCGTCTCCGAGGAGCGGCCCGTACCGCTGTGGCAGCACGTCATGGCCGGCCGCCGGATCTACGACCTCTTCGAGGAGGAGTCCGACCACGGCGGCCGCGGCTCCGCGCGCCGCGAGGTCAATCCCGACCTGCTGCGCATGGCGCGCGAGGAGAACAGCCGCACCTACAGTCCGAAGGACCGGCGGCGCGGCAAGATGGTCCGCGAGGCCGACCGCGAGCGCGAACGACGTTCCCGCGGCCGGATCTGGACCCCGTCCCGCCCCGAGGTCATCGCCCGCCTCGACAACGACGGGCTGCTGCCCGCCATCAACTTCATCTTCAGCCGGGCCGGCTGCGAGGCCGCCGTCCAGCAGTGCCTGTACGCGGGGCTGCGGCTCAACGACGAGGCCGCGCGGCTCAAGGTCCGCGAGCTCGTCGAGGCGCGGACCGCCTCCATCCCCACCGAGGACCTGCACGTCCTGGGGTACTACGAGTGGCTCGAAGGGCTGGAGCGGGGCATCGCCGCGCATCACGCGGGCATGCTGCCCACCTTCAAGGAGGTCGTGGAGGAGCTCTTCGTACGCGGCCTGGTGAAGGCCGTCTTCGCCACGGAGACCCTGGCGCTCGGCATCAACATGCCCGCGCGCACGGTGATCCTGGAGAAGCTGGTCAAGTGGAACGGCGAGCAGCACGCCGACATCACCCCCGGCGAGTACACCCAGCTGACCGGCCGGGCCGGGCGGCGCGGCATCGACGTCGAGGGCCACGCGGTGGTGCTCTGGCAGCGCGGCATGGACCCGGCGGGGCTCGCCGGGCTCGCGGGTACCCGTACGTATCCGCTGCGTTCCAGCTTCAAGCCGTCCTACAACATGGCCGTGAACCTGGTCAGCCAGTTCGGGCGGCACCGCTCGCGCGAGCTCCTGGAGACCTCCTTCGCGCAGTTCCAGGCCGACCGCTCGGTCGTCGGGATCTCCCGGCAGGTCCAGCGCAACGAGGAGGGCCTGGAGGGTTACCAGGAGGGCATGACCTGCCACTTGGGGAACTTCGAGGAGTACGCGCAGCTGCGCCGAGACCTCAAGGACCGCGAGACGGACCTGGCCAAGCAGGGCGCGGCGCAGCGCCGGGTGCAGGCGGCCAGTTCGCTGGAGAAGCTCAAGCCGGGCGACATCATCCACGTGCCGACGGGCAAGTTCGCCGGGCTCGCGCTGGTCCTGGACCCGGGCGTGCCGGCCGGGCGGGTCCACGGCAGCCGCGGCTACGAGTACGCGGAGGGCCCGCGTCCGCTGGTGCTGACCGCCGAGCGGCAGGTCAAGCGGCTCGCCGCGATCGACTTCCCGGTCCCGGTCGAGGCGTTGGACCGGATGCGGATCCCCAAGACCTTCAACGCGCGCTCGCCGCAGTCCCGTCGGGACCTGGCGTCCCAGCTGCGTTCCAAGGCCGGGCACATCACGCCGGAGCGGCGCTCCCGCGGCCGGGCCGCGGCCGCCGACGACCGTGAGATCGCCCGGCTGCGGTCCGAGCTGCGGGCGCACCCGTGCCACGGGTGCGACGAGCGCGAGGACCACGCGCGCTGGGCGGAGCGCTACCACCGGCTCAAGCGGGACACCCAGCAGCTGGAGCGGCGGATCGAGGGCCGGACGAACACCATCGCCCGCACCTTCGACCGGATCCACGCGCTGCTGACCGAGCTGGACTACCTGCGCGAGGACGAGGTCACCGTGCACGGCAAGCGGCTCGCCCGGCTGTACGGGGAGCTGGACCTGCTGGCCTCCGAATGCCTGCGTGCCAGGGTGTGGGAGGGACTGAGCCCGGCCGAACTGGCCGCCTGCGTTTCGGCATTGGTCTTCGAGGCGCGGCAGTCCGACGACGCGGTCGCCCCGAAGGTGCCCGGCGGCGCGGCGAAGGAGGCGCTCGGCGAGATGGTCCGGATCTGGGGCCGCCTCGACGCGCTGGAGGAGGAGCACCGCATCAACCAGGCGGAGGGCGTGGGTCAGCGCGAGCCCGACCTCGGCTTCGCTTGGGCGGCGTACCAGTGGGCCTCCGACAAGAGCCTGGACGAGGTACTGCGCGAGGCGGAGATGCCGGCCGGTGACTTCGTGCGTTGGTGCAAGCAGGTCATCGACGTGCTCGGGCAGGTCGCGGCGGCGGCTCCGGCGGCCTCCGGTGACAGCGGGAGCACGGTGGCGCGAAATGCCCGCAAGGCCGTCGACGCGTTGCTTCGGGGTGTAGTGGCCTACAGCTCGGTCGGATAGGCGGTTTTGGGGCTTCCTCCGAGCGTGGGGATGGCCTGATCTGTTCTCTTGCCATGATCGAATCGGATTGCTCTGTGCGACGATCGATTCCATGAGCGGGGGAGCGGACGAGGGTCCGAGACGGGTCGGTCGGCCACGTGCCGACCGGCTGAGACCGGAGAGCGGCCGGCCGCCGCGCGAGGAACTCCTCTGCGCGGCGGCCGAGTTGTTCACCGTCCAGGGATATGCGGCGACCACCACGCGGGCCGTCGCCGAACGGGCCGGGATGCGCCAGGCCACGATGTACCACTACTTCGGGGGCAAGCAGGAACTCCTCGCCGAACTTCTGGAGTCCACGGTCGCGCCCTCGCTGGTGCTGGCCCGGCAGCTGCTCGCGGACGAAGGGAGGTCCGCCGCGCGGCGGTTGTGGGAGCTGTGCCGCTCCGACGTGCTGCTGCTGTGCGGCGGGCCGTATGACCTGGGGGCGCTGTACCTGCTGCCCGAGCTGGGCGCGTCGCGCCTCGCGCGGTTCCGTCGGATGCGCGGGGAACTCAAGGACGCCTACCGGGTGTTGCTCGCCGGGACCCGCGTCGGCGCCGAACTGGCCGGGAACGAGGCGGGACTGACGCTACGGGGCGACCTGGTCTTCGGGCTCATCGAGGGCGTCATGCTGATCCACCGCACGGATCCGCAGCGGCCGGTGACGGTCTTCGCGGAGGCCACCGCGGACGCGGCGCTGCGGATCGCGGGCGTCGCCCCGCCCGGCGAATGGCGGCCGGCGGCCGGCGGCTAGCCGCCGGTCCCGGCCTCCCAGCCCGCGCGGTCGTCCCAGGCCTGGAGGGTGCGGCCGCTCTCGAAGCGGTGCACGCGCGCGGTCACCGGGTCGGTGAACGCCAGTACCCGGGCCAGGAGTTGCAGCGGCCTGCGGTAGTCGTCCGGGGCCGGATCCGTGACCTGCGGATACACCGGGTCGCCGAGGATGGGCAGGCCCAGGCCGTTCATGTGGACCCGCAGCTGGTGGGTGCGGCCCGTGCGCGGGGTCAGCCGGTAGCGGGCCAGCCCCTCCCGGGCCTCGACGCATTCGACCAGGCTCTCGGCATTGGGCTCGCCCCCGGGCACCTCGACCGCCGCGATGACCCCGCGGGTCTTCTCGATCCGGCTGCGGACCGTGCGCGGGAGGGTGCCGGCGCGTTCCGGGTCGTACGGTGCGAGGGCCTCGTACTCCTTGTGCACCTCGCGCCGCTGGAAGAGGAGCTGGTAGGCGCCGCGGTCCTCGGGCCGGACGCTGAACATCACCAGTCCCGCCGTCAGCCGGTCCAGCCGGTGCGCGGGGCTGAGGCCGGGCAGCTCCAGCTCCTCGCGGAGCCGGGCCAGGGCGGTCTCGGTGATGTGGGAGCCGCGCGGGGTGGTGGCCAGGAAGTGCGGTTTGTCCACGACCAGCAGGTGCGCGTCCCGGTGGACGACGGAGATCGGGAAGGGCACCCGCGGCTCCGGCTCCACGTCCCGGTGGAACCACAGGTAGGCGCCCGGCTCGTACGGGTCCTCCGCGCGCAGGACCCGTCCGTCGGGACCGAGCACGCGGCCCGCGGCCAGCAGGCGCGCGACCGAGTCGGCGCCGCGGGTGCCGGCGTAGCGCGCCGCCAGGTAGTCGCCGAGATCCGGCCAGGTCCCGTCCGGGTCGGGCGGGAGCCGCAGCCGGACCGGGTCGATGCCGGCGCGCTGGGGGAGGGGCGAGGGGGGTGGCTGGGCTCTGCGTCTCATCGGGGAACAGGCTATGCGGCTACTGCCGGGTGAAGGTGCCCAGGTGGTCGGCGTCGAGGTATTCGATGCGCAGGGTGCCGTCGGCGAAGACCACCCCGGTGCGGCCGACCGCGTTCTCGCCCGCGGTCACGAAGCTGAAGGTGTCCCCGTCGTAGTGGGTCAGCGGGAAGCGCAGGGGCTCGGGGCCGAGGGCGAGGGTGAGCGCGCCGTCGGCGTCGGCGGACACGGTGGCCCTGCCGTAGTAGGGGTTGTCGTAGGTTCCGGTGTACGCGGCGCTGTCCCGGGCCGGCTGCGCTCCGGCGGGCGGGTGGGCGTAGTCGGTCTTCGATCCGTTCGGGGGTTCGAGGGCCGTCGCGTAGGCGGAGGCGGCGAGGGCGAGCCAGTCGGTGGAGACCTTGCCGTGCTCGGCGTAGTCGAAGAAGTCCAGGGCCACGGCGTCGGGCAGGCCGACCGGGGCGCCGTTGGTCAGGACGACGATGCCGAGCCGCTCCAGCGGGAGCATGGTGACGTTGGTGTTGGCGCCGAGGTCGAAGGCGCCGGAGTGGCTCAGGCGCGTGCGGCCGGCGCCGTCGTAGCTGACGTTCCAGCCGAGGCCGTAGAAGCTGGTGGTGCCGACGGCGTTGGTCGGCTGCGACACGATCTCGGGCACGTGGGTCCGGGCGAGGGCGTCGGCGGGAATGATCCGCTTCCCGTCGAGGGTGCCGCCGGCCAACTGCAACCGCAGCCAGCGGGCCATGTCGGTGGCGGTGGAGCTGACGCCGCCGGCCGGGGCCTGGGCGTCCGGGTCGCGGACATGGCGCGGGCTCCAGGTGCCGTCAGCGTTCTTGACGTGGGTGGAGGCGCGGTCGGGAGAGTTGATGAAGGCGGAGAACTCGGTGCTGGTACGGGTCATGCCGGCGGGCTTGAAGAGGGTGTCGGCGCTGAGCTTCTGCCAACTGGTGCCCTTGGCGCGGGCAACGGCCTCGGCGGCCGCGGTGAACCCGAAGTTGGTGTACGCGTAGCTCGCCCGGAACGGGCCGAGGGGCTCCAGGCGCAGGTGGTCCAGGATGTACGCCCGGTCGTATCCGAGGTCTTCGAGGAGGTCGCCGGCGTGGTCGGGGAGGCCGCTGCGGTGGGAGAACAGGTCGGCGGTGGTGACGTGGTCGGTCACCCAGGGGTCCTTCAGGGAGAACCCGGGCAAGGCGGTGCGGTCGTCCCACCCCCGGGGGTCGGTGAGGGTGCCGGCCACGACCGTGGAGGAGACGGGCTTGGACAGCGAGGCGATCTGGAAGACGGTGTCGGGGCCGACCTTCGCGCTCTCGCCGGTCCTGCGCAGCCCGTAGCCCTTGATGTGGACCACCTCGTCGTCGTGGACCACGGCCACGGACACGCCGGGGACCCCGGTGCGGCGCATCATGTCCTCGACGGTGCGGTCGAGGCGGGCGACGGCCTTGTCGACGGCGGCGTCCGTGATCTGGGGCTTCGGGGCGGGGGGCGGGGTGGGCGCGGCGATGGCCGTGCCCGTCACGCCGGCCGCCGCGGTCAGGAGGGCCGCGGCCCCGGCTGCCCCGAGGGCGGGGAGCGTACGCATGGGGTCATTGTCCTGCCGGGGGAGGCGGAGCGCCCGTTGCCGTCCGGCGGTGGGCGCGTGCGGCGCCGTTGCCGGGAGCGCTGCCCCCGGACCCCCGTGCCTCAAACGCCGGCGGGGCTGAAAAGACCGGGGCTCAGCGCCTCGAACGCCGGCGGGGATGTGCCCGCCGGCGTGGGGAAACCTTTAGGCAGCGGCGCGGTGTTCCTGTTCGGCCTCGACCGAGGCGTTCCAGTCGCGCTTGATCGCGCGCCAGCCCTCGTCCGTCTCGCCCAGGCGCCAGTAGCCCGAGATCGACAGGCGCTCGCGCGGGACGCCGCGCTCCATGCGCAGGTGGCGGCGCAGCTCCTTGACGAAGCCGGCCTCGCCGTGGACGAAGGCGTGGACGTCCGTGCTCGGGAACTCCATGGCCATGACGGCCTCCACGAGGGCCTCGCCCACCGGGCGGTCGCCGCGGTGCAGCCAGACCGGGACGACGCCGTCCGGGGTGGCGAGCTTCAGCTCGTCGGCCGGGCCGTCGATCTCGACGATGGCGTGGACCCGCGCGCCCGCCGGCATCCGCTCCATCGCGGCGGCGATCGCCGGCAGGGCGCTCTCGTCGCCCACCAGGAGGTGCCAACCGGCCACCGGGTCCGGGGCGTAGGCGCCGCCCGGGCCGAGGAAGCGTACGACCTCGCCCGGCTGGACCCGCGCCGCCCAGGGGCCGGCCAGGCCCTCGTCGCCGTGGACCACGAAGTCGAGGGTCAGCTCCAGGTGCGCGGGGTCCCAGTTCCGTACGGTGTACGCGCGCTGGCGCGGCCACTGTGCCCGGGGAAAGTCGGCGCGGATGCGTTCAAGGTCCCACGGAGCGGGGTAGGTCACGCCCGTCGGCGCGAACAGCAGCTTGACGTAATGGTCGGTGTACTCGCCCACGCCGAACTCCCGGAGGCCCTCACCGCCCAGCACGAGCCGCACCATGTGCGGCGACAACCGCTCGGTGCGTACGACGACGGCGGTGCCGACGGTGCGGGCGCGTCCTTCTGCCACGGTGACTCCCCTGACTCCACGAAACTTAGCCTTACCTAAGTTATCACCTCAGGGGCGCAGCACGCTGCTCAAGCGAGCGACTGCACCCCCCAGACCCCACCGATGGGCTAGCGCAGCCACCAGTTCGGGTTGTGCCGGGGCCGTCGGAAGGGCCGGGTCGAACGCCGGGAGCGGCACGTCCGAGGCCACCTGGACCACCTTGGGGGCCACCGCCAGATAGGGCCGGGACTCGTCCAGCCGCTTGCGCTGGGTCGGGGTCAGCTTCGACTTCGGGTCGTCGACCGCGGCGATGATCCCGGCCAGGGTGCCGTAGGCGTCCAGGAGTTTGGCGGCCGTCTTCTCGCCGATGCCGAGGACGCCCGGCAGGCCGTCGCTCGGGTCCCCGCGCAGCAGCGCCAGATCCGCGTAACCGGGGCCGTCCACCCCGTACTTCTCGCGGAGCCACGCCTCGTCGGTCACCTGCAGGGTGCCCACGCCCTTGAGCGGGTACAGCACCCGCCGCTGCCGGGCGTCGTCCACCAGCTGGTACAGGTCCCGGTCGCCGGTGACGATGTCCACCGGGCCGCTCGCGCGGGCGGTGAGCGTACCGATCACGTCGTCCGCCTCGTACCCGGCGACCCCGACCCGGGCGATGCCGAAGGCGTCCAGCGCCGCTTCGATGATCGGCACCTGCGGGGCGAGGGTGTCCGGGGTCTCCTCCACGTCGGGGCCGGTCTCGGTCTCCTCGGCCACCCGGTGCGCCTTGTAGGAGGGGATCAGCTCCACCCGCCAGTGCGGCCGCCAGTCGGCGTCCATGCACGCCACCAGATCGTCCGGCCGGTGGTCCTGGACGAGCCGGCCGATGAAGTCGAGCAGCCCGCGCACGGCGTTGACCGGGGTGCCGTCGGGGGCCTTCACCGAGTCCGGCACACCGAAGTAGGCGCGGTAGTAGAGGGAGGCGGTGTCCAGGAGCATCAGGCGTCGTGTCGTCACGGAGTCGATGATGCCGCAACGCCCCCCGGCGGAGGGCCCGGCCGTCCGGACGCCACGTGCCACGACGGACAGTGAGCGCACGGGTACGGGAAGAGCCGTGCACGCGAAACCGGAGGCGGTTGCTGCGTAAGGTGCTTACAGCACACCGATGTGCGACAGACATGGGGAGGGCAGCCCCGACATGAACGACAGGGACGGCACCGACGGCATTGATGGCATGGACAGCAAGCTGAACGACAGGGACGACAAGAGCAAGGACAAGGACGGCAAGGAGCCGCTCCGAGTGGGCGTGGCCGTGCGCAAGCGGCGCCGCGCGCTCCACCTCACGCTGGCCGCGGTCTCGGCGCGCAGCGGCCTGTCGGTGCCCTTCCTGAGTCAGATAGAGAACGAGCGGGCCCGGCCCAGCATGCGCTCCCTGGAGCGGGTCGCGGACGCGCTGGAGACCACGGCCGTGGAACTGCTGGCCGCCTCCGACACCGCGCGCACGGTGGACCTCGTACGGGCGGGTGACGCCCCCGGGCTCACCCCGGTCCCGGGCGTACGTCCCCTGGTGCGCGGCCACCACCAGCTGCACGCGATGGAGTTCACCGGGGACCAGGACGCCGGACGCGAGTACCAGCACCGCAACGACGAACTGATGTACGTGGTCGAGGGTGCCTGCCAGGTTGAAGCGGAGGGGCGGGCGTACCGGCTGGAGAGCGGGGACGCGCTGTTCCTGTCCGGCGGCGTGCGCCACCGCTGGCGGGCGGTCACCGAGGAGACCCGGATCCTGGTCGTCGCGGTGGGCGAGCACATCCACGCGACCTCCGAGCCCCCGTCTCCGGGACACTGAACGACGTGCGGCGGATCGTCTCGCTGGTGCCCTCGCTGACCGAGGCGGTGGCCGTGAGCGCGCCGGGGCTGCTGGTCGGGGTGACCGATTGGTGCACGCACCCCGGGGACCTCGGCGACGCGGTGCGGATCGGGGGGACGAAGAACCCGGACGTGCGGCGGATCGTGGAGCTCCGGCCGGACCTGGTGATCGCCAACGAGGAGGAGAACCGGGCCCCCGACCTGGCGGCGCTGCGCGCGGCCGGGGTGGAGGTGCTGGTCACCGAGGTCCGGACGCTGCCGCAGGCGCTGCGGGAGCTGGACCGGGTGTTGGTGGGGGCGCTGGGACTGGCGAGGCCGGGCTGGCTGACGGACGCGGAGCGGGCGTGGGCCCGGGTGGAGCCGCCGGCGCCGCCGCTCGCGAAGGTCACCGCGTTCGTGCCGATCTGGCGGCGGCCGTGGATGGTGCTGGGCCGGGACACCTTCGCCGGGGACCTGCTGGCGCGGCTCGGGGTCCGCAACGTCTACGCCGGACACCCCGAGCGGTATCCCCGGGTGCCGGTGGAGGAACTCGCTGCGGCCGCCTGCGACCTGGTGGTCCTGCCGGACGAGCCGTACCGCTTCACGCGCGAGGACGGCCCGGAGGCCTTCCCGGGCCTGCCGGCGGCTCTGGTCGACGGCCGGCACCTGACCTGGTACGGGCCATCGCTGGCCGCCGCGCCGGCGGTGCTGTCCGAGCAGCTGCGCGCCGCGCGCTGATCGGCGGTCCGCTCCGGCTGTGGCTGGTCGGGGGTGTTGGGGCTTGGCCCCGTCTCCTGCGCCTCAAGCGCCGGCGGGGCTGGGTGGTGTGGGGCGGTGCGGGGTTGCTGCGCGGTGCTTGGCTGTGGCTGGTCGG
>NZ_JBIVTH010000021.1:0-121703 GCF_044756625.1 Streptomyces sp. NPDC091682
TGCACCACGAGAACGAGTCTGGCCCCACCGCTGACGCGGCGGGGCCAGAACCCAACATCTTCATCAGTTTCCTAGGCCGTCTCTTCCGGATCTTGCCGGTCAAGCCCGCGGCGTCTGGCGCCGTGCATCGCAAGGCGCCGGGAAGCCAGGACTACTGGGCGTAATCCGGCTTTCCGGCAACGCGGCGAGGTGCGGTGCCAGGCGTCGCGGGCGAGGCAAGATCCGGAAGAGACGGCCCAGGGCGGCCGTCCCCGGTGGTGTCCCGCCGGGCGCAGCGTTCGAGCGCCTCGCGCACCCGCCCGGCGGCCTCGTGGTCGTCGGGCGGCAGCCACGCGGCGAGCAGCTCGCCGGCCGCGATCAGCTCCGTCCGGTAGCGGGCCGGCTCCCCGCGCGTGCGGACCGGTAGGCCGACCAGTACGGCGTACGCCTCGGTCAGGCGGCCGGTGGCCAGCTTCCGGCGGATGCCGAACGCCATCCCGCTGCCGAAACCGCCCGCTGTTCCCATGGCCCTGCCCAGCAGGCCGCGGATGCGCTCGCCGGTCCCGTCCAGCGTCACGTGGACGTCGAACACTGCCACGACCTCGAGGAGTTCCCCGAGGAGCGCCTCCTCGCCGGGGGCGAAGTCCCAGAGCTCCCCGGCGCTGCCCAGCCGCTGCTCCGCGTCCGCGCGCGGGATGCCCAGCGCGTCGCACACCGCGAGTGCGGTGTCCCGGAAGTCGGCGCCGACCGCGAGTTCCGCGTACACCGCGGCGGGTGGCAGACCCGATGCCAGGGCAGCGCGGGCCCGCGCCACGGTCCCGGTCACGTGGCCGGGCCGGCCGCCGGGGCCCGGCGCTTGCGGGCCATCCTTCCGGCGACGAAGGTGCGCGGGAGGTGGCGGGCGGCGAGGGCGTAGGCGCGGTAGCGGCGGCCGGTGATGCTGACCGGGCGGCGCAGGGCGAGGTCCTTCAGGGCCCGCGCGACCACGGCCTCCGGCTCCAGCCAGACCGCGTCGCGCAGCGCGCTGACGTCCATGCCGGCCCGCTCCTGGAACTCAGTACGAGTGAAGCCGGGGACCACGGCCAGCACCCGGACCCCGTACGGAGCCATGTCCACCCGGAGGGACTCGCTGAAGGCGGTGATCCAGGCCTTGGCGGCCCCGTAGGTCCCGGTCGGCAGGAGTCCCGCCACCGAGGAGACGTTGAGGACCGCGCCCCGGCGGCGGGCGCGCAGACCCGGCAGCACGGCGTGGGTGAGCCGGAGCGGGACCTTGACCAGCAGGTCGAGCATCCGCTCCTCGTCCTCGACCGGGCTGTACGGGAAGGGCGCGGGCAGCCCGAAGCCCGCGTTGTTGACCAGGATGTCCACGGGCCGAACCGGGTCGGCGAGCCGCTCGGCGACGGCCGCGCAGTCCGCGGGGTCCAGCAGGTCGGCGGGCAGCACCTCGGACGCGGCGGCGTACTCCCGAGCCAATTCGGCGGCGACGGCGTCGAGCCGGTCCTTGTCGCGGGCCACGAGGACCAGGTCGCAGCCCTTGGCGGCGAAGCCGCGGGCGAAGGCCGCGCCCAGTCCGGCGCTGGCCCCGGTGATCAGTACGGTGGTCAAGAGCGTTTCACTTCCCGGTGGTGGCGGGCGCGGCGTAGGCCTGGGCGACGTCGACGAGGAACCGGGCCTCGTCCGCCAGGTCCCCGTCCTCCTGCGAGGTGTGGATCGCGGCGGGCAGTTCCAGCGCCGCCGCCTCGCCCGGCTGTCCGGGCGCCCCGTCGAGCTTGGCCCGCCGGGCCTCCTTCAGTACGCGGGCCAGCGCGGCGGCGGTGGCCCGCTGCTCGGGGACCCCGTCTCCGGTGACCTGGCCGCGGGCCCGTTCCAGGGCGCCCGGGGCCACGTACTCGCCCAGGATCAATATCGCGTCGCGCGTCTCGATGACCTTGCGGTACACGAGCAGGTTGCGCGGGACCGGCGGCCACACCAGCTCCATCACGCGCCAGGCCCGCGGCTTGTTGAGCGCCACGTGCGGCACCGCTTCGACCAGGTCGCGCCACAGCGGCCACAGCCGCCAGGTGGTGGCGATGTCGGCGCAGGTCCGCCGGAGGGTGAACACGGTGGGCACGAGGATCGCGGCGGCGCGCAGCAGGCCGTGCAGGTTCATGAGCAGGGGAAGGGCGGGCATCGCCCAGGTGCTGCCGAACAGGGCCTTGAGCAGGTACGCCAGCCAGAACAGTCCGGCGAGCGCGGTGCCGAGGCCGAACAGTCGCAGCCCCGCGGCCAGGCCCCGGCTCTCGGTACGGCGGCTGTAGCGCGAGCACAGGGCCACGCAGACGATGTTGGCGGTCACGTGCGCGGAGATCAGGACCAGCCAGTACGCGAGGGAGGGCACCGGGTCGCCGACCGGCGGCATGGTGTGCGTGCCGTGGTCGGGCGCGGCCGTGTCCAGGGCCAGGAGCGCGCCGAGCCAGGCCACGGTGGCGACGCAGGCGGTGAGTTGGAGCCGGCGGCCGCGGGTGGTGGCGGCGACGAAGTAGAGGACGGCGCCGGCCGACAGTACCCCGATGAAGTTGCGGACGAGGCCGATGGTGTGGGCGTAGCCCGGGCCGCGGCCCATCGCGTACGAGACGACGTCCGGGAGGTTGAGGGTCATCGCGGCGGCGGCGGTGGCGACGGCCAGCCACAGGCCGCGCTGCTGGGGGGAGCGCAGGGCTCCGGGGGCGCGGAGCAGGACGGCGATCCACAGGCACACCACGCTGGGGACGGCGAGCCAGTTGCCGAAGTCGGTCAGGTCAGTTGCCATCGGTGCCCCGCTCGTACCCCATGGCGGACTCCAGTCGGGCCAGCGTGCCGTGCGCGCCGGTCGCGGACCGCGGACCGGTGTTCGCCGTGCGGATGCGGATCATGCTGGCGAGCATCTCCGCCTCCTGCTCCTGCCGGGTGGTGTAGTTGGTGCGGCCGAGCACCACGGGGGCGTTCCCGTCGCTCTCCTCCCCTTCCAGGGAGTGGTGCCCGAAGAGGATGTGGCCCAGCTCGTGGAGGACGATGTGCTCCCGGTGTAGCGGGGTGGTCTGCGCCTCGTAGAAGACGTAGTCGACGCTGGCCGTGCCCACCCACAGTCCGCAGACCCCGGACTCGGCCGCTTCCTTGGGGAGCGGATGGAGCCGGATGGGACGGCCGCGCCGCTCGGCTATCCGTCGACACAGGTCGTCGAGGGAGAAGGGGTGGGTCAGATCCAGATGGCCGAGAATCTGCTCGCACCTTTTGCGGATGCTGAGTTGCCGGTGGGGCATGTGATCCCTCTTCGGACCCTTTCCGGGGCAACGGCGGTAGGCGTGTATGGGCATGGGCATGACGTCCTGTGCCTTCAAGGCGGCCTCGGGGAATGTGGTCCTGAGGGGAAAACGCGGAAGCCCGTCCGCCGAGTGACGAACGGGCGTTCCACCATGCCTACAGATCTTGTACGCGAATTGGCAAGGCAAGTCCCCAGGTGGGGAAGCTATTCGGCCACTCGCTACGAAGGCCGACACGCGCCGGGTGGCTGCAAGACACCCTTGACGGCTCCTACTTCTTGCGGCGCTCTTCGGGGGCGGTGAGGCCCGCACGGCGCAGGGCGTCGGCCATCGCGCTGTTGGCGGGGGCGGGGGCGCTGCCGCCGCCCTGTCGACGGCCCTGGCCGCCCCGCTCGCCCTGGCCGCCGCGCTCGCCCTGGCCCCGGCCGCCCTCGCGGCCACCGGACCCGCCGCGCTGCTGCGGCGGACGGCCACCGCCGCCACCGCCGCCACCGCCGCCGCGCCGGTCCTCGCGCTGGCGCGGAGCGCCCGCGCCGCGCTCCGCCCCGGCCTCGTCCTCCAGCCGCAGGGTCAGCGAGATCCGCTTGCGCGGGATGTCCACGTCCATGACCTTCACACGGACGATGTCGCCCGGCTTGACCACGTCCCGGGGGTCCTTGACGAAGGTCTTCGACAGCGCCGAGACGTGGGCCAGCCCGTCCTGGTGGACGCCGATGTCGATGAAGGCACCGAAGGCGGCCACGTTGGTGACCACGCCCTCCAGGATCATCCCGGGGGCCAGGTCGCCGATCTTCTCGACGCCCTCCTTGAAGGTGGCCGTCTTGAAGGCGGGACGCGGGTCGCGGCCCGGCTTCTCCAGCTCGCGCAGGATGTCCGTGACGGTGGGCAGGCCGAAGGCCTCGGTGACGAACTGCTCGGGCCGCAGCGAGCGCAGCACGCCCGAGTTGCCGATCAGGGCCGCCACCTCGCTGCCCGCCGTCTTGGCCATGCCCCGGACCACCGGATAGGCCTCGGGGTGCACGCTGGAGAAGTCCAGCGGGTCGTCCCCGCCGCGGATCCGCAGGAAGCCCGCGCACTGCTCGTACGCCTTCGGGCCGAGCCGGGCCACGTCCTTGAGCCCCTTGCGGCTGCGGAAGGGTCCGTTGGCGTCGCGGTGGGCCACGATGTTCTCGGCGAGGCCGCCGCTGATGCCCGAGACCCGCGAAAGCAGCGGCGCGGAGGCGGTGTTGACGTCCACTCCGACGCCGTTCACACAGTCCTCGACGACCGCGTCGAGCGAGCGCGAGAGCTTCACCTCGGACAGGTCGTGCTGGTACTGGCCGACGCCGATCGACTTCGGGTCGATCTTGACGAGCTCGGCGAGCGGGTCCTGCAGGCGGCGGGCGATGGAGACCGCGCCGCGCAGCGACACGTCCATGTCCGGCAGTTCCTGCGAGGCGAAGGCGGAGGCCGAGTACACGGAGGCGCCCGCCTCCGAGACCATCACCTTGGTGAGCTTCAGCTCCGGATGGCGCGTGATGAGGTCCCCGGCCAGCTTGTCGGTCTCGCGGGAGGCCGTGCCGTTGCCGATGGCGACCAGCTCGACGGAGTGTTCCTTCGCGAGGCGGGCGAGCTTGGCGAGGGACTCGTCCCACTTGTTGGCGGGCACGTGCGGGTAGATGACGTCCGTGGCCACGACCTTGCCGGTCGCGTCCACGACGGCGACCTTCACGCCGGTGCGGAAGCCCGGGTCCAGGCCGAGCGTCGCCCGGGTGCCGGCGGGCGCCGCGAGGAGCAGGTCGCGCAGGTTCGACGCGAAGACCCGTACCGCCTCGTCCTCGGCGGCCTGGCGCAGCCGCATCCGCAGGTCGATGCCGAGGTGCACCTGGATCTTCGTGCGCCAGGCCCAGCGGACCGTGTCGCCGAGCCACTTGTCGCCCGGGCGGCCCCGGTCGCCGACACCGAAGCGGCGGGCGATCATGCCTTCGTACGTGGACGGGCCGGGGACCTCGCTCGGCTCCTCCGGCTCCAGGACGAGGTCGAGGACGTCCTCCTTCTCGCCGCGCAGCATGGCGAGGACGCGGTGGGAGGGCAGCGCGGTGAACGGCTCGGTGAAGTCGAAGTAGTCGGCGAACTTGGCGCCCGCCTCCTCCTTGCCCTCACGGACCTTCGCCGCGAGGCGGCCGCGGCCCCACATGCGCTCGCGCAGTTCGCCGATCAGGTCGGCGTCCTCGCCGAACCGCTCGGTGAGGATGGCGCGGGCGCCCTCCAGGGCGGCGGCCGGGTCGGCGACGCCCTTGTCGGCGTCGACGAACGCGGCGGCGGCCGCGGCCGGTTCCACCGACGGGTCGGTCAGCAGGCCCTCGGCGAGCGGCTCCAGACCGGCCTCGCGGGCGATCTGCGCCTTGGTCCGCCGCTTGGGCTTGAAGGGCAGGTAGATGTCCTCCAGCCGGGCCTTGGTGTCGGCCGCGGCGATCCGCGCCGCCAGTTCGTCGGTGAGCTTGCCCTGCTCCCGTACGGAGTCCAGGACCGCCGCACGGCGGTCCTCCAGCTCCCGCAGGTACCGCAGCCGCTCCTCGAGGGTGCGCAGCTGGGCGTCGTCGAGCATCTCGGTCGCTTCCTTGCGGTAGCGCGCGATGAACGGCACGGTGGAGCCGCCGTCGAGCAGCTCGACGGCGGCCTTGACCTGCCGCTCCCGTACGCCGAGCTCCTCGGCGATCCTGCCTTCGATGGACGTCGTCACGATCGGGTCCCGCCTGCCTTCGTTTGCACTGGAAGGCTGCCAATTGTGGCAGGTGGCGGCGTCGGACGGTGGGAGCCCTGCCCGCCCCGCCGGTCAGGCCCGGCTGCGGAGGTCGCGCGGGAAGGCTCCGGCGCCGGTCGCCTGCGCGACGAAGGCGCCGCCGAGTTCGGCGAGGCGGGCCAGCCGCTCCTCGCCCAGGTGCTCGTACGGGGCCGCGTCGAGGCGGTCGGTGTCCGCCTCCAGGCGCTCGCGCACGGCCTGCCCCTCGTCGGTGAGCTCTCCGTCGGCGTCGAGGATGCCGCGCGCACGCAGCCGCTCGGTCGCGGCGTCCAGGTCGGACTGCTCCCAGCCGCGGGTGGCCTTTATCCACTTCGCACTCATGCCGCGGCCGGTGGCGGTGTGGCTGACCAGGGCCTCCACCGGGTCCAGGCCGGCGAGGAGCAGGGCGGCGAGGTGGCCGTCGCCGCGGTGCTCGCGCAGCAGGGTGGTGGCGTGCCACAGCCGCAGGTGCGCGGCCTCGGGTACGGGGAGGTCGGCGTGGGCGGCGTAGAGGGTGCGGGCGTGCCGGGTGCAGCCCTCGGTGGCGAGCACGGCCAGGTCGGCGGCCTCGGCCATCTCGGCCGACTCCACGGTCTCGGTGCCCAGGAGCCGGTGCAGGGTGCTGTCGGCGGCACGCAGCCGGGCGGCGAGGACCTGCTCGGGCGTGGCGGTGTCCCAGACGGCGGGCAGGTGCCGGGTGAGGAGGTCGTGACGGTAGTTGTAGAAGGTGGCGGTCACCGTGCCGGGGCCGACGGCGCCCATGGCGGCGGACCGGCTCGCGAGGTTGACGGCGACCGGGTCCTCGATCCCGAGGGGGGCGAGCTCCTTGGCGAGATCCGGCGAGAAGTAGATCGTCGCGTGCAGCGGGTTGATCGCAGTATGCCAACAGCGACGGGCGGCGAGCGGGTGAAGGGTCATGCCGCGGAGGATACCGACTGTTCGGTACGTCGGACAGGGCGGCCCCCGAGGTCATCGGGCCGGGGCTGTTTCAGCGGCTGGGCAACCGCCAGGACCGGCTCTCCGCGCGCGCCTGCTCGGCGGGCACCTCCCGGACGAGGTGGTAGAGGTTCTCGAAGTACTCCTGCCACCGGTTGGGGTCCGGCAGGGAGTTCTGTGCGCGCCGGGCGCGTTCCACCGCCACCAACGGCTCCATCTTCTCCCACACCGTGATCACCGATCCGCCCAGGTAGCCGGAGACGGGCTCGATGTCCACCACGCCGTGCGTCACGAGAGCGCCGAGGTTGTCGTAGTACCAAGCCAGCTCGCGGACGAGTTCCTGCCCTTCGGCCGGTAGGCCCGCCAGCCCCAGCGACAGGTCGCAGGCGGGCAGTTCCTCGTGGACGAAGCTGCGCGCCCGTGCCAGCCGTACGCTGCGGTGTTCCCTGAACAGGTCCACCACCACGGGCAGCGTGTTGGCATGCTCCGTGAGCCGCAGCTGTCGCCACGACACCGCGCCCGAGATTCCGAGCGCCACCAACGACACCGCCAACGCCGCGATCTCCATTTCTCCCCCTCCGGCCAACACTCACGATCCCCCGTTCCCCGCCCGGGGCCGCCCCACACCGCCGACCGGGCGCGAGGGCGACCAGGCACCCCACAGGGGCGGGTGTGCGGCACGGGGGCGTCGTGTCGATTCGGACGTTCCCGCAGGCGGGACCGGGTGGTCGGGGGCGGCGTCGGATCCGGGTCGCCGGGCGGTCGGACCGCAGGCCGAGGCGGGTGTGCCGGGGCGCCCGGTACGCCCGCGGGCGGCCTCGGCACCGTCCCGTGCGCGTACGCGTGACGGCCGAATGGCGATCGTGTGACAGCAGGGGCCATGGACATGACCTGAGCGGTCACGGGTGAATACGGTCGAGCGACAAGGCCTTGGCCACTCTGTGAACCGATCTGTCTCCCCTACCACTTGGAGCCATTCGTGCACCGCAAAGTCATCGCCCCGAGCGTGCTCGCCGCTTCCCTCCTGCTGGTGATCCCGGCGTCGGCGGCGGGTTCGGGTTCGGGCGCCCCGGGTATCGGCGATCCCTACTACCCGGCCAGCGGCAACGGCGGATACGACGTGTCGCACTACGACCTGCGCCTGCAGTACCAGCCGAAGACGGACCTGCTGGAAGGCACGGCCACCCTGCTGGCCACCGCCAAGCAGGACCTGTCCCGCTTCAACCTGGACTTCGGCCTCCAGGTCAGCGAGATCCGGGTCAACGGGCTCAAGGCGAAGTTCGCCGCGTCCGGCTCCCACGAGCTGGAGGTCACCCCGGCGAAGCCGCTGGCGCGCAACACCCCGCTGTCCGTCGTCGTCAAGTACGCCGGGAAGCCCTCCGAGCTGAAGGTGGACGGCTGGACGGCCTGGCAGCGCACGCCCGACGGCGCGGTCGCGGCGCAGGAGCCCGACTCGGCGGTCTGGTGGTTCCCGAGCAACGACCACCCGCTGGACAAGGCCACCTTCGACATCTCGGTCAACGTGCCCGACGGCACCCAGGCGATCAGCAACGGCGTGCTGCAGTCCCAGACCTCACGGCTCGGCTGGACCCGGTACAACTGGCGTTCCAACAAGCCGCAGGCGACCTACCTGGCCACCCTCGCCGTCGGCAAGTTCGACCTCACCACCGACAAGACGGCGAGCGGGCTGCCGATCCTCAACGCGTACAGCAAGGACCTCGGCGACAACGCCGGCGCGGCGCGCGCGAGCGTGGAGCGGACCGGCGAGGTCACCGAGTGGCTGGAGGGGGTCTTCGGACCGTACCCCTTCAACGCGCTCGGCGGCTACGTGCCGAACGTGACCGCCGGCTTCGCGCTGGAGACCCAGACGCGGCCGTTCTACGGACCGGGGCAGTTCCGCAACGGGGCCAACGTCTCGGTGGTCGTGCACGAGCTGGCCCACCAGTGGTACGGCGACAGCGTGTCCGTCGAGGGCTGGAAGGACATCTGGATCAACGAGGGCTTCGCCCGCTACAGCCAGTGGCTGTGGTCGGAGAAGGAGGGCGAGGGCACGGCGCAGGAGCTGGCCGACTGGGCCTATGCCCTGCGCCCGGCCGAGGACGCGTTCTGGCAGGTCAAGCCGGGTGACCCGGGTCCGGAGAACCAGTTCCACGGGGCCGTCTACGACCGTGGTGGCATCGCCCTGCAGGCGCTGCGCAACGAGATCGGCGACGAGAAGTTCTTCGAGATCCTGAAGGGCTGGCCGACCGAGCGGGCCTACGGGAACGCCAAGGTCGGGGACTTCGTCCGGTACGCCGAGAAGGTCTCGAAGAAGCCCCTCGCGCAGCTCTTCGAGACCTGGCTCTACACCCCGGGCAAGCCGGCCGCCTCGGCCCTGAACCCGTCGGCGGCGGGGCCCTCGGCCCGCTCGTCGCAGCAGTCCGCCCCGGCGAAGCCCGCCGCGGAGCCCAAGTCCTGGAAGAAGATCGCGGAGACCAACACGATCCACGACACCGAGCACGGTTCCGGGCCCGGCCACCGGCACTGAGCCGGCACCGCACGCGGCCCCCGCATCCGGCGGGGGCCGCGTGCGGTGCGGGGGCCGTCAGCGGCGGCCCGCGTGCCAGGCGGCCCGCGCCCGGTGGGCGATCGGCAGGTACCGCAGTCGCTCCGGCAGCAGTGGTACGAGGATCCGTACGACCGTGCTGAACCGCCGGAGCGTGCGCTCCTGGGCCGGGCTCCACTCCAGGCCGATCGCGGCGCGGGCCTCGGGCGGCATGTAGCCGACGGTGACGAAGGCCCGCAGGCGCAGGAACGCAGCACGCAGCACCGGCCAGGTGAGCCGCAGCAGCAGCCGTACGGGGAGCGGTCCGCCCTCGGGCCGGGGCAGCCGCACTTCGGTGGAGATCAGCTCGCGGGCGACCGCGGTGGGCTCGATCTCCTCGGCCAGCATCCGGCCCCAGTACGTCCAGTACTCCTCGATACTCTGCGGCATGTCCCGGTCGTGCAGGCCGAGGATCCGGCCCACCTGGAGCCACTCCTGGTAGAGCTGCCGCTCCTGGGCCGGGGTGAAGCGGCGCAGCAGGTAGCGCCCCGCGTAGACGTAGACCGGGAAGCCGGTGGCGTGCACCCAGGCGTAGCAGGCGGGGTCGAGGGAGTGGTAGCGGCGGCCCCGGGTGTCGGTGCCCTGGATGTCCTTGTGCAGGCGGCGCACCCGGCGGCCCTCCGCCGCCGCCTCCTTCCCGCCGTACACCCACAGCTGGACCGAGCGCAGGGAGCGCTCGCCGCGGCCCCAGGGGTCGGTGCGGAAGACGGAGTACTCGTCGACACCGGCCGCGATCGCGGGGTGGGCGACCTGCATGGTGAAGGCGGCGGGCAGCATCAGCAGGGCGCGGACGTCACCGGCGATGGTCCACAGCACCCCGCCGGGCGGGGGCGGCTCGGGGTCGGTGCGGCGCGTGGCCGCAGGTCCGGCGGGGGGTGCTGAGTCCGTCTTCGTCATACGACAAGTATGCGAGCACCGGACGGCCGTCTCACGGACAGAAAGTCTCTGCACGGGTGTTACCCAGAGGTAACTGCTGCTGCTTGTATGACGGGCGTCGATCTTCCCCCGCAGGAATGACGGAGACCTTCATGCTGCTTTCCACGACCCGCTCGCGCCGCGCCGCCGCCACGGCCGTCGCCGCGGTCGCCGCAGGCGCACTGGCCACCACCACCGCGCCCGCCGCTTCGGCCGCGGAGACCGCCGCCGCCCCCCGGCTCAGCGTCCTGTCGTACAACGTGTTCCTGATGAGCAAGAACCTGTACCCGAACTGGGGCCAGGACCACCGGGCCGCCGAGATCCCCAAGACCTCCTTCTACAAGGGCCACGACGTGGTCGTGCTCCAGGAGGCCTTCGACAACAGCTCCTCGGACGCGCTGAAGGCCAACTCCGCCGTGCAGTACCCGTACCAGACCCCCGTCGTCGGCCGCAGCAAGAGCGGCTGGGACGCCACGGGCGGCGCGTACTCCGCCACCACCCCGGAGGACGGCGGGGTCACGATCCTCAGCAAGTGGCCGATCGTCCGCAAGGAGCAGGTCGTCTACAAGGACGCGTGCGGCGCCGACTGGTGGTCCAACAAGGGCTTCGCCTACGTCGTCCTGAACGTGAACGGCACCAAGGTGCACGTGGTCGGCACGCACGCGCAGTCCACCGACCCCGGCTGCGGCGCGGGCGAGGCCGCGGAGATGCGCGCCCGTCAGTTCCGTGCCGTGGACGCCTTCCTGGACGGGAAGAACATTCCGGCGAGCGAGCAGGTCATCGTGGCGGGCGACCTCAACGTCGACTCGCGCACGCCCGAGTACGCGAGCCTGCTCGCCAACGCCGACCTGGCGGACTCCGACACCCGTACGGGGCACCCGTACTCCTTCGACACCGCGCTGAACTCGATAGCCAACTACCGCTACCCGACCGACCCGCGCGAGGACCTGGACTACGTCCTCTACCGCAAGGGCAACGCCCGCCCGGCGGGCTGGGAGAACAACGTGGTCAAGGAGCAGTCGGCACCCTGGACGGTCTCCAGCTGGGGCACCTCCTACACCTACACCAACCTCTCCGACCACTACCCGCTGATCGGCCGCTAGCCCTGTCGTCCTTGCGCGCCTCACTCGACCTCACCCGGCAGTCAACGAGCGTCATCGACACCGGCTGGGCCAGCCAGTGGTACGGCGTCTCCTGAACAGCACAACACCCCCTTCCGGCCCTTCGGGGTCGGGAGGGGGCGCTTTCGTACGTCCGGGCTCAGTCCAGCGGGAGGGCCTGGTGTGCAGCCACGATCACGTCGATGCGGTGCGCAAGGTCGAAGTCAGCCCGCGTCAGTCGGTTGCCCGCGTCGTGCGTCGTGATCGAGGCACGCAGGTGGTCGATACGGAGGTCGAGGTCGGCGTGATGCTGGATGCGCCGGGACCGGTCTGCGATGGTGACGATCGCGGCCACCGCGGCGTGGTAGCGGATCTCGTACGTCCGGGTGATCGCATCGCCCTCCTGTACCCAGCCCGGCAGCTTCTCCAGGCCTTCGGCGATCTCCTCGTGCGTCAACGGCTTCGGTACACCCATGTCAGCTCCCCTCGTTCACGGGCGCCAGAACCTCCGCGAGGTCCCGGCCTACCGGGGCATCGTGCCACGGCCGCATGGCCCGCTCCAGGCCCCGCAGCTCACGCAGCATGCGGGCCGACCGGGTCTCGGCCGCGATCTCGGCGGCCGCGCGGGCGATCTCGACGGCTTGTTCCGGCTGGCGGGCGCCGGCCGCCGCGGTGGCGTGCCGGGCGAGGTACACGCCGCGGTCCCGGCGGGCCGTCGCGGGTACCTCATCGAGGACCTGCGACCACAGATGCCCGGCCTCCCGGCCGAGGCCGAGCCGCCCGTAGCAGGTGGCCCGTTGCACCTCGAGGTAGCCGGGGGTGCGGCGGCAGGCGTTGCCCCAGGGCAGGTCGTCGTCGACGCGGCAGAGGAGCTCTCCGGCGTCGTCGATGAGCCGGTCGACGGCCGTACGGTCGCCTGTGAGGCTGGCGCCGTGGGCCTGCTGCTGCATCGCCATGATCCGCACCTTCGGGAACAGGCGGTCGTCGTCGAGGGCGGCTTCGCACAGGTCGATGACACCGTGGCCGTCGCCGAGGTCGGTCCGCACGTGGGCGAGGTTGACGAGGCTGTAGCCGATGAGGTGCGGGTCCTGGGACCTGGCCGCTATTTCCTGCGTGATGCCCCGCCAGAACGCGGCCGCGCCGAGGTCGCCGGCGTCTTGGTAGAGCCAGCCGACGAGCGCCGCGTACGCGGCTCCGACGCGCAGCAGCCCGCGCCGGGTCTCGCCCTGCGCGGACCGGACGAGCTTGTCGATGAGCTGGTACTGGGCAGACACGGTGCCGATGAGGTCGTGCGGCCCGAGGAACATGTCGGCCCGGTAGTGGCCCTCCAACTGCTGCTGGAAGTAGTCGATGAGCGCGGGGTCGACGTGCTGCCTGGCGGTAGGGCCAGGCAGGAGCGCGGCCGCGGTGACGTTGACGAAGGTCCTGCGGTTCACGTCTTCCTCTTGGTGTGCCTCGGGGCGGATCCAGCCGGCGGGTGCCGTGAATCCCAGCTCCTCGGGCCACCGTCCGAGCGCGTCATGCAGCACGGTCGCGGTCTCTTCCGGCGGCCAGCCGGGTGCACCGCCTTCCCACCGGCGCCACGTGCGCGCGCTGACGGTGAAATGGGCGTCGTCGAGGAACCGTTGGCCGTGCGCCTGCAGCGCGCCGGCGGCCTGTTCGATGCTGCGCCACCCGACCCGGAGTCGGGCGGCCCTGAGCGCGTCGTTTCGGGGGCTCACGGCCCCAGTGTGAGGTGTCATCGCGTCTGTCCCCGGCCGTGGCCGCTACGTGGCCACCGATGGCCACGCGATGGCCTATCTGCCCATCTGCGTGCCCGCCCATCATCCTCCTATGACGACGAGCAGCGCAGACGAACAGCACCGCAGAACAGGCGTGTTGCCGGAACTGTGGCCGGGGCCCAGTGCTGAGCTGGTGACTCGTGCGGCTGTCGGCTGGGAGCGGTTCCTTCGCTCCGCGGCAAAGCACGTGGAGCCGTCCGATGACTGAAACGTACGAGTACCAGCCTCACCGGCTGCTACGTGAGCGGGTCCGCGACATCGCCTCCGGCATCGAGGGCCAGCTCATGGCCGTCATCACCGAGGGCGTCAACGACATCGCGTACATCAGGAAGTCGGACGGCCGGGAGTTCACGACCGCCGCGGCCAACGTGCAGGCAGCCGGCCAGTGAGTGTGCTCGGGCGTCAGGCCCTGTACGTCGCGATCGGGTTCGGCGTGCTCGCCGTGATCGTCGTCGGCACCTGTTGATCTGACCAACCAACGAGGAGACCCCATGGCCAGCCCACCCCCGCCCCCATGTAGTGCCGGTAAGGGCGAAACCCCGACTCCGGCTATCGGCGCCACCCTCACAGCGCCCCGCCGCACCAGCGACCCGTGCAGCCTTCTCTCCGCCGACGACTTCACGACCGTCACGGCCACTCTGGCCCGCCAGCACCCCGAGCTGGGCTGGGTCGCCGCAGAGCAGCGGGTGGTCGAGGCCCTGAAGTTCGTCGCCACGGTCGCGCACAGCACTGCCGCCGATCTCGCCCCCTCCGGCCCGGTCGATGCCGGCTGGCACGCCCTGATCTCCTGCACCGTGGTCTACGCCGAACTGTGCGCGCGGTTGGGTACGGTCGTCCACCACCACCCCGAGGTCACCGGGGCGGCAACTCCCGCACCCGGCTGGTTGGACCGCACCACGGCCGCGATCGAGGCCGCCGGGTACGACATCGCCACGGACCTGTGGTGATCACCACCGAGTACGTGACGTCGACAACCGACGTCGTCGCCTGTGAGGCCTGCTGGGTCGAACTGGTCGAAGCCGTTCGCACGACGGCACACAGTCACGGCCGGGACCTGCTGTGCATCCCCTGCGCCGAGGCCGGCTATCCGCCCCGCGTCACCCTGTTCCCCCCGCTCGGAATCTACGGACTCAACGGAAGGAAGCTGAAGATGGGCAAGCACGGCTCCGGAAGCCCGAAGCTGCCGCCGGATCCCGGCCCGCCGCTGCCGTCTCCGCCGCCCACCCCGACACCCGGCCGCCCGCCGGTGTAGGGCCGTGAGACTGCCCCGGCCGGCAATCCCCCGTCGGCCGGAGCTACTCGCGGACCAGCTGTGCGAGCGGTACACCGATGGCGTCGGCAGTGAGGATGAGGGTGTCGAGGCGAGCCGCGGCATGACCGCCCTCGATGCGATTGAGCGTGTGCCGTTCGATGCCGGCCCGCCGGGCGACCTCCTCTTGGGTGAGGTGCGCGCGCCGGCGCGCTGCCCGAATGTTTTCGCCGATCTGCCTGCGGCGGGTGAGTACCAACTCGTCCGACCGCTACCCGCTGATCGGACGCTAGGGAGACGGCGTCCTGTCGGACCGGGCCGGTGGCGCCCGGTCCGACAGCACCGCCGTCAGCGCCGGCCGCCGGGTGGCGGGGACGCGGAGGGCGGCTCGGCCGCGTCGACCTCCGGATCGCCGGACGGGCCGATGCGGATCTCGAATTCGCCGCCGTACTCCTCGTGGCCCGCGGCCACGGCCACGGCCACGGCTTCCTCGCCCCGTTCGCCCTGGATGATCAGCGGGTCCCGGCGCAGGTCCCGCATGAGTGCCACGCACATACCGATCATGACCAGGGTGAACGGCGCCGCCACGAGGATCGTCAGGTTCTGCAGTCCGGCGAGCGCGTCGCCCTCGCCGTTGCCGATGAGCAGCATGACGGCCGCGCGGCGGCTCACCCGCTCCGCTCCCCCGGTGCGGTGAGCGCGGATCCGGCCCACCGCACCGGTGCGCCCGGGCTACACCGTCCCCTACGGCTCCTCGTACAGGCCCTCGATCAGTGCGCCGTACTTGTCGCGGACCACCCGGCGGCGGAGCTTGAGCGAAGGGGTGAGCTCCCCGGTCTCGGGGCCCCACTCCTCGGTCAGCAGCCGGTACCGCTTGATCTGCTCGGTCCGGTTGAGCCGGGCGTTGGCCGCCTCCACCGCGCGGGCGATCTCCTCCCGGACGGCGGGGTGGGCGGCGAGCTCGGCCGGGGAGGCCGCCTCGATGCCCCGGGTGACGGCCCAGACCGGGGCCAGCTCCGGGTCCAGGACCAGCAGGGCCACGAGGTAGGAGCGGCCGTCGCCGTGCACCAGGGCCTGCCCGATCAGCGGGTGTTCCTTGACCGTGTTCTCCACCAGGGCGGGCGAGACGTTCTTGCCGTTCGAGGTGATGATCAGTTCCTTCTTGCGGTCGGTCAGCCAGAGGAACCCGTCCTCGTCGACCCGGCCGATGTCCCCCGTCGGGAACCAGCCCGCGTCGTCGGCGGCGCTCTCCACCGAGCCGTCCGGCCGTAGGTAGCCGCCGAAGACGGTCGCCCCGCGGGTGAGGATCTCCCCGTCCTCGGCCAGTCTCAGCTCCAGCCCCTCGATCGGGCGGCCGACCGAGCCGAGCCGGAAGCCGTCCGGGCTGTTGACCGTGCACACGCCCGAGGTCTCGGTGAGCCCCCAGGCGTCCATGATGGTGATGCCCCAGCCGGCCCAGAAGCGGACCACGTCGATCGGCATCGGCGCGGTGGCGCTGGCCGTCCACATCAGCCGGTCCATGCCCGCCAGCCCCAGCAGCGGGTCCAGCACCTGCTCCTTGGCCCGGGCGTACGAGGCTTCGAGCGCGGCCGGCACCTCCTCGGCGCGCTCGCGGTGGGCGGCCCGGGCGCGGGCCAGGTCGCCCGCCGCCTCGATGGCCGCGCGCTGCTCTTCGGGGAGCTGCGCGAGGACCGCGCGGACCGAGGCGGCGAGCTTCTCCCACACCCGGGGCACTCCGAAGAACTGCACCGGGTGCAGCTCGCGGACCGCCCCCGAGACGGCGGCGGGGTCGGCGCACAACCGTACGTGCGAGGCCCGCAGCAGGGGCAGGTAGATGCCGAGGACGCGCTCGGCGATGTGCGCGAAGGGCAGGTAGCAGATGTGCTCGGCGTGCTCGGGCAGGTCCACGTGCCGGTCGAGGCGGATCGCCTGGAGCATGAGGTTGCGGTGGGTCAGCCGCACGCCCTTCGGGTCGCCGGTGGTGCCCGAGGTGTAGACGACGGTCAGCGGGTCCTCGGGGCGCGTCTCCTGCCAGGCCTTCTCGAAGTCGTCGGCGCGGTGGAGCCGGGCCCCGCCGGAGTACAGGGAGCCGTAGGTGGAGTGCCCGCCGGCCTCGGCGGCTTCGGCCACGACGAGACGCTCCAGGGGCACGTCCGGGTCGGCCAGCAGCGGCTCCCACCGCGCGAGTTCGCGGGCGCCCTCGACGACGGCGACCCGGGCCCGGCTGTGACGGGCGATGTGGGCTATCTGCTCGGGCGCGGAGGTCCCGTACACGGTGACGGGGACGGCGCCGAGGTGGACGAGGGCGAGGTCGCTGAGCCAGTGCTCGGGGCGGTTGCCCATCATCATCAGCACGTGTTCGCCGCGCTCGACGCCGAGGGCGGCGTATCCGGAGGCGAGGACGGCGACCTTGCGGCGCACCTCGCTCCAGGTGAGGGTCGTCCACCCGGCGGCGTCGGGGCCGGCCCGCCAGGAGAGGGCGGGCAGCTCCCCGTACTCGGCGGCGTTGCGGGCCAGCAGGGCCGGCAGGGTGATCTCTTCGGGTCGTCCGGGCAGTCGCAGGTTCGTGGTCATGGGCAGCTCCTGGCCGTTTCACATCGTTGGTGCGACAGCAATACTGTTGAACCCAAGCTGTGGAGCAGAGAGCGAGGCGCAGACGATGGCCGACCAGGCACCCGAGCCGATGCTCACCGTCGACGAGCTGGCGGCCAGGGCGGGCGTCACCGTGCGCACCGTTCGTTTCTACAGCACCCGCGGGCTTTTGCCCCCTCCCGTGATCGGCCCTCGTCGGGTGGGGCACTACGGGCCGGAGCACCTGTCCCGGCTGGCCTTGATCGAGGAGCTGCAGCACCAGGGCATGACCCTGTCCGCCATCGAGCGCTATCTGGACGCGCTGCCCGACGACCTGAGCGCCCACGACCTGGCCATCCACCGCGCGATGGTGGCCAGTTGGGCTCCGGACGCGGCCCAGGAGGTGTCGCGGGAGGAGCTGGAGAAGCGGGTGGGGCGGAGCCTCGCCGACACCGATGTCCGGCGACTGACGGCGATGAACGTGCTCGCCGCCTCGGGGGACGGGTTCCGGGTGGACGTCGGGCTGCTGCGGCTCGGAGTGGCGCTGCTCGACGTACCGATCGCCCACGAGACGATCCTGGCGGCGCGCCGGGTGCTGATGGAGCACACCAGGTCGGCGGCGCACGAGCTGACGGCGCTGTTCCGGGACGAGGTGTGGGGGCCGTTCACGGAGGGCGAGAGCGATCCGGAGCGGGTGGAGTCGATGAAGGCGCTCTCGGCGCACATGCAGCCGATGGTGGTCCAGGCGCTGGTGACTGCCTTCCAGCGGTCGCTGCGGGAGGAACTGCGGGCGGCGTTCGCCTCGGAACCGGAACGGTAGGGGAGGTGGCCGGACGGCCGCACGGCCGGTCGGCGTCCCTGCCGCCCGGGTAGCTTGTGGATCATGGCTGTCATTCACCGCACCACCATGTCGCCCGGCAAGCTCGAACTCCTGGCCGACTGGCTCCCCCGGCGCCCCTGGTACCGGGGCGGCCCGGGTACCCCGCAGCTCGCCAAGGCCGGCGGTTTCCGGCTCGACGACCCCGAGGGCGAGGTGGGCATCGAGTTCATGGTGGTCACCGACACCGCCGGGGACGATCCGGTGACCTACCTGGTCCCGCTGACCTACCGCGGGGCTCCGCTCGAGGGGGCCGGGGCCGGCCTGATCGGCACCTCCGAGCACGGTGTGCTGGGCCGTCGCTGGATCTACGACGGGACCCACGACGTCGTCCTGGTCGAGCAGTTGCTGGCCCTACTGGCGGGACGTACGACGGCCCAGGACCAGAACGAGAGCGGCGTCCCCGACCCGACGGTCGAGGTCCGTACCGAGGGGGCCGGGGTGCCGCAGGGCCTGACCGGCCCCGGGACCGTGACGGACACCGCCGACGCGAGCCTCGTCACCGTGGGCCCGGCCGGGCGGGAACGACCCGTGACGACCCTGGCCGTGTCCCGCGTGCTGCACGACGGTCCCGCCCCCGCCGGGGACGGCGTACCGGCACGCGTCCTGGCCGGCTGGTCCGCCCCGGACGGGGCGTACCAGCACGGGCTGTTCGCCCACCTGGCCGCGTTCGCGGGCTGACCGGAAGGCACCGGAAGAAACCGGAAGGACAGCCCCGGGCCCGCTCGCGGGCGGGCCCGGGGAGTGCCGCGCGATCAGTCCGTGTAGGTCTCGCCGCGCTCCGACTTCGCGACCAGCGAGGCCGGCGGGATGAAGCGCTCGCCGTACTGGTCGGCGAGCTCGCGGGCACGGGCCACGAAGCCGGGCAGGCCGCCCTCGTAGCCGTTGACGTACTGGATCACGCCGCCCGTCCAGGCCGGGAAGCCGATGCCCATGATGGAGCCGATGTTGGCGTCGGCGATCGAGGTGAGCACGCCCTCGTCGAGGCAGCGGACGGTGTCCAGGGCCTCCGAGAAGAGCATCCGCTCCTTCATGTCCTCGAACGGGATCTCGTACCCCGGCTTGGCGAAGTGCTCGCGCAGGCCCGGCCAGATGCGGGCGCGCTTGCCGGCCTCGTCGTACTCGTAGAAGCCGGCCCCGCCGCTGCGCCCGGGGCGGCCGAACTCGTCCACCATGCGGTCGATGACGGCGTCCGCGGGGTGCTCGGTCCACGCCCTGCCCTCGGCCTCGAAGGCCTTGCGGGTCTCGTTGCGGATCTTGCGCGGCAGGGTGAGGGTGAGCTCGTCCATCAGCGAGAGCACCTTGGCCGGGTATCCGGCCTGGGCTGCCGCCTGCTCGATCGAGGCGGGCTCCACGCCCTCGCCGATCATCGCGACGCCCTCGTTGATGAACTGGCCGATGACGCGCGAGGTGAAGAAGCCGCGCGAGTCGTTGACCACGATCGGGGTCTTGTTGATCTGGCGGACCAGGTCGAAGGCGCGGGCGATGGCCTCGTCGCCGGTCCGCTCCCCCTTGATGATCTCCACCAGCGGCATCTTGTCCACGGGCGAGAAGAAGTGCAGCCCGATGAAGTCGACCGGCCGCGAAACGCCTTCCGCGAGGCCCGTGATGGGAAGCGTGGAGGTGTTGGAGCACAGCAGTGCGTCCGGCTCGATGACGTCCTGGATCTCCTGGAACACCTTGTGCTTGAGGGAGGTGTCCTCGAAGACGGCCTCGATGACGGCGTCGCAGCCCGCGAGGTCGGCCGCGTCGGCGGTCGGGGTGATCCGGGCGAGCAGCTCGGCGCGCCCCGCCTCGGTGGTCCGGCCCCGGGAGAGCGCCTTGTCGAGCAGCTTCTCGGAGTACGCCTTGCCCTTGGCGGCGGCATCGAGCGAGACGTCCTTCAGCACCACCTCGATGCCCGCGCGGGCGCAGGAGTAGGCGATGCCCGCGCCCATCATCCCGGCGCCGAGGACGGCAACCTTGCGGACCTTGCGGGGCTCAATGCCCTGCGGGCGGCTGCGGCCCGCGTTGACGGCCTGGAGGTCGAAGAAGAACGCCTGGATCATGTTCTTGGCGGTCTGGCCGATGACCAGCTCGGTGAAGTAGCGGGCCTCGATGGTCAGCGCGGTCTCGAAGTCGACCTGGGAGCCCTCGACGGCGCAGGCCAGGATGTTGCGCGGGGCCGGGTACGGGGCCCCGTTCAGCTGCTTCTTCAGGTTGGCGGGGAAGGCCGGGAGGTTCGCGGCGAACCGCGGGTTGGACGGCGTACCGCCCGGAATCTTGTAGCCGGGTACGTCCCAGGGCTGCTTCGACTCGGGGTTCGCGTCGATGAAGGCGCGGGCCTTGGTCAGCATCTCTTCGGGGGTGGCGGCCAGTTCGTGCACGAGGCCGTTGTCCAGGGCGCGCTGCGGGGTGTACTGGGTGCCCTGGAGCAGCACCTTGAGCAGCGCGTCGGCGATGCCCATCAGGCGCACGGTACGGGTGACGCCGCCACCGGCGGGGAGCAGGCCGAGGGTGACCTCGGGCAGGCCGATCTTGGAGCCGGGCGCGTCGAGGGCGACGCGGTGGTGGGAGGCGAGGCAGATCTCGTAACCGCCGCCGAGGGCCGCACCGTTGATGGCCGCGACGACGGGCTTGCCAAGGGTCTCGATGCGGCGCAGGGAGCGCTTGATCTCGGTGCCGGTGTCGAAGGCGAGCTGCGCGTGCTCCGGGCGGAGCCGGATCATGTCCTTGAGGTCGCCGCCCGCGAAGAAGGTCTTCTTGGCGGAGGTGTAGATGATGCCGCGGATGGAGTCCTTCTCGGCCTCGGCGCGGTCGGCGATCGCCGCAATGGAGTCCTTGAAGGCCTGGTTCATCGTGTTGGCGGACTGGCCCGGGTCGTCGAGGATCAGGGTGACGACGCCGGTCTCGTCCTGTTCCCAGCGGATCGTGGTGGACTCGCTCATGGTCACTGCTTTCGTTTCGGAAGGTCCGGTGGGCAGGGGGAACAGGGCGGATCAGAGGCGTTCGACGATGGTGGCGACGCCCATGCCGCCGCCGACGCAGAGGGTGACGAGCCCGTAGCGCTTGTCCTGGCGCTCCAGCTCGTCGACGATCGTGCCGAGGATCATCGCGCCGGTGGCGCCGAGCGGGTGGCCGAGCGCGATGGCGCCGCCGTTGACGTTGACCTTGTCGAGGGACAGGCCCATGTCCTTGACGAAGCGCAGGACGACGCCCGCGAAGGCCTCGTTGATCTCGACCAGGTCGATGTCGTCGATGGTCAGGCCGGCCTTGGCCAGGGCCTTGCGGGTGGCCGGGGCGGGGCCGGTGAGCATGATGGTGGGCTCGGAGCCGGAGACGGCCGCCGAGACGATGCGGGCGCGGGGGGTGAGGCCGTTCCGCTCCCCCGCCTCGCGGGAGCCGATGGCGACGAGCGAGGCGCCGTCGACGATGCCGGAGGAGTTGCCGGCGTGGTGGACGTGGTCGATCTTCTCGACCCAGTGGTACTTCTGCAGCGCGACCGCGTCGAAGCCGCCGAGCTCGCCGATGTCCGCGAAGGAGGGCTTCAGCTTGGCGAGCGTGTCGGCGGTGGTGCCCGGGCGGACGAACTCGTCGTGGTCCAGGACGATCAGACCGTTGCGGTCGGTGACCGGGACCACGGACTTCGCGAAACGGCCGTCCTTGATGGCCGCGGCGGCCCGCTCCTGCGACAGGGCGGCGTATTCGTCGACGTCACGCCGGGAGAAGCCCTCGATGGTGGCGATCAGGTCGGCGCCGATGCCCTGCGGGACGAAGCCGGTGTCCCAGTTGGTCATCGGGTCGGCGAACCAGGCACCGCCGTCGGAGGCCATGGGGACGCGGGACATGGACTCCACGCCGCCCGCGAGGACCAGGTCCTCCCAGCCGGAGCGGACCTTCGCGGCGGCCAGGTTGACGGCCTCCAGGCCCGAGGCGCAGAAGCGGTTCTCCTGTACGCCGGCCACGGTGTCCGGGAGCCCGGCGGCGATGGCCGCGATACGCGCGATGTCGGAGCCCTGGTCGCCGACGGGGCCGACGACGCCGAGCACGATGTCGTCGATGGTGGCGGGGTCCAGGCCGGGGTTGCGCTCGCGCAGGGCGTCGATGAGTCCGACGACCAGGTCGATCGGCTTGGTGCCGTGCAGGGCGCCATTGGCCTTGCCGCGACCGCGCGGAGTGCGGATCGCGTCGTATACGTAAGCTTCGGTGCTCACTGGTCAAGCCTTTCGGAGGTGTCCAAGGAGGAGGTTTCCAGAGGGAGTTGTCTACGGGGAGGCGCCTACGAGGCGGTGCCCACGGGGAGGCACCTGCGCGCAGGCGCGCACGGGGAAGGTCAGCCGAGCAGCGAACGGCCGATGATCTCCTTCATGATCTCGGTCGTGCCGCCGTAGATGGTCTGGATGCGGCCGTCGGTGAAGGCCCGGGCGACCCGGTATTCGGTCATGTAGCCGTAGCCGCCGTGGAGTTGCAGGCACCGGTCGGCGACGCGCTTTTGCAGCTCGGTAGCCCACCACTTGGCCATAGAGGCGTGCACGTGGTCCAGTTCGCCGTTGGAGTGGTCCGTGATGCAGCGGTCGAGGAAGGTCCGGGTGACGGCGACCTCGGTGGCCATCTCCGCTATCTCGAACCGGATGTGCTGCAGCTTGGCCAGCGGACGGCCGAAGGCCTCGCGCTCCTTCACGTACTGGGTGGTGATCTCCAGCAGGTGCTCGGCGGCGGCGATGCCGGCCATCGCTATGCCCATCCGCTCCTGCGCGAGATTGGTCATCAGGTGGACGAAAGCACCGTTCAGCTCGCCGAGCAGGTTCTCCTTCGGGACGCGCACGTCGTGGAAGAACAGCTCGGCGGTGTCCTGGGACTTCTGGCCGATCTTGTCGAGGTTGCGGCCGCGCTCGAAGCCCTCCGCGCCGCGCTCGACGACCAGCAGCGACAGGCCGTGCGCCCCGCCCTCGGGGGTGGTCTTCGCGACGACGATCACCAGGTCGGCCAGGATGCCGTTGGAGATGAAGGTCTTGGAACCGTTCAGCACCCAGTGGTCGCCGCGGTCCTCAGCGGTGGTCCGGATCCCCTGGAGGTCGGAGCCCGCGCCCGGTTCCGTCATCGCGATGGCGGTGATGGTCTCCCCGGAGCAGAAGCCGGGCAGCCAGCGGCGCTTCTGCTCCTCGGTGGCGAGCGAGGTCAGGTAGGGCCCGATGATGTCGTTGTGCAGGCCGATGGCCAGCCCGGGGGCGCCCGCGCGGGTGAACTCCTCGGCGATCACGGCGGCGTAGCGGAAGTCGGTGTTCCCGCCGCCTCCGTACTCCTCCGGGACGGCGAGGCCCAGCAGCCCCTGCCGGCCCGCGGCCCGCCAGGCCTCGCGGCTGACGATGCCGTCCTTCTCCCACTGTTCGTAGTGCGGCAGCACCTCCTTGCTGAGGAAGGTGCGTACGGTCTCGCGGAACGCCTCGTGGTCGGCGTCGAAGATGCGTCGTTGCATCGGGGCCCCCTAGAGCCAACTCTTGACGGTTTCGATCAGCTTGGCCGGGTCGGGGCCGACCGGTGTGACGTTGAGCATCCTGACGCCCGCCTCGCGGAAGGCCTCGACGCGCTCGCGCACGTAGCCCTCGGGCCCGCACAGCGTCATCAGCTCGCAGAACTCGTCCGGGACTGCGGCAGCGGCGTCGCGCTTGCGCCCGGCGAGGTACAGCTCCTGGATCCTCCGGGCCTCTTCCTCGTACCCGTAGGCGACGGCCAGGTCGTTGTAGAAGTTCTTGCCGACCGCGCCCATCCCGCCGACGTACAGGGCGATCTGCGGGCGCGCCAGGTCCCGGGCGGCGGCCGCGTCGTCGCCGATGGCGAGCAGGCCGCCCGCGACGGTCTGGAGCGGGCCGAGCTCCGGCGACCGCTTGGCCGTCCCCTCGGCGAGCGGGCCGCCCCACACCGCGGCGGCCTTCTCCGGGATGAAGAGGGTGGGCAGCCAGCCGTCCGCGATCTCGGCGGTCAGCCGGACGTTGGCCGGGCCGAGCGAGGCGATGTAGACGGGGATCTCGGGTCGGACCGGGCGGGTGAGGATCTTCAGCGGCTTGCCGAGCCCGCTGCCCCGCTCCGGCGGCAGCGGCATGTCGGTGATGCCGTGGTGGTCGATCGTCTCGCGGCGCCAGATGCGCCGGCAGAGCTCGACCGTCTCGCGCGTGCGGCCGAGCGGCTTGTCGTACGGCATCCCGTGCCAGCCCTCGACGACCTGCGGTCCGGAGGCGCCGAGGCCGAGCAGTGCCCGGCCGCCCGAGAGCGCGTCCAGGCCGGCGGCCGTCTGGGCGATGAGGCCGGGGGTGCGCGAGTACACGTTCATGATCGCCGAGCCGATCTTCAGCCGCTCGGTGCGGGCGGCGAGATAGCCCATGATCGTCGGGGAGTCGAACCCCCAGGCCTCGGCCACCCACACCGCGTCGAGCCCGGCCGACTCCAGCGCGGCGGCCTGGTCGGCGGCCCGGCGCGGGTCCCCGGCGTAGTCGAGCATCATGGACAGTTCCATCAGGCCTCTTTCGGGAGCAGGGCCGGTACGTCCCAGTCGGCGGCCACCGACTCGGTGTCCGCGCCGGGCAGGGCGGGTTCGGAGGTCACGCGGGTCGGGGTCGCGGAGAACCGCGGCGCGGGCGCGGGCTGGACGATCCCGGCGTGCTCGGTGAAGGTCCCGCGGGACGCGAGGTGCGGGTGGCCCGGGGCCTCGCGCAGCGACAGCACCGGGGCCACGCAGGCGTCGGTGCCCTCGAAGACCGTCGTCCACTCCTCGCGCGTACGGGTCCGGAAGCGGGCGGCGACGGCCTCGCGCAGCTCGCCCCAGCGGGCGACGTCCTTGCGGGCCGGTGCCCCGTCCCCGATGCCGAGGAGTTCCGTGAAGGTGTCGTAGAACTGCTGCTCCAACGCGCCGACCGCCATGTACTGGCCGTCGGAGGTCTCGTAGGTGCCGTAGAAGGGACAGCCGCCGTCGAGGAGGTTGGCCCCGCGGCGGTCCTGCCAGCCGCCCGCCGCCATCATCCCGTGGATCATGGCGGTGAGGTGGGCGGTGCCGTCGACGATGGCCGCGTCGACGACCTGGCCGGCACCGGTGGCACGGGCGTGGTGCAGGGCCGCGAGGACCCCGACGACCAGGTAGAGCGAGCCGCCCGCGTAGTCCCCGACCAGGTTGGCGGGTACGGCCGGCGGCTCTCCCGGCTTCCCGATCATGCCGAGGGCGCCGGTGACGGCGATGTACGCGATGTCGTGCCCGGCGGCCTCGGCGAGCGGACCGTCCTGGCCCCAGCCGGTCATCCGGCCGTACACGAGCTTCGGATTGCGGGCGCGGCACTCGGCCGGTCCGACCCCGAGGCGCTCGGCCACCCCGGGCCGGAACCCCTCGACGAGGACGTCGGCCCGCTCGACCAGGTCCAGGACCCGGGCGGGCCCGTCGGCGGACTTGAGGTCGACCATGACGGACCGCTTGCCGCGATTGGTGATGTCGTAGGCCGGATCGACCGCAAGTCCGCCGCCGCCGGGCCGGTCCACGCGCACGACGTCGGCGCCCAGGTCGGCGAGGAGCATGGCGGCGAACGGTCCGGGGCCGATGCCCGCCAGTTCGACGACGCGCACCCCGGCGAGCGGGCCGGGCCCGCTCGCGTCCCGGTTCCCGTTCCCTGTCACTGCCATCGGGCCCCCAGCGGCTCTGGTGTGCATGGTGTGCGTGGTGTGCGTGGTGTGCGCGGTGTGCGCGGTGTGCGGCTATGTGACACAACTGATGTAACACCAGCGATGCTAGGAACGTGTTCCATCGAACACAAGCCCCCGGGCCGGGCTCCCGGCGGGTCGTCCGGCCCCGGGGGCGCCCGGCTCCGCGCGATCGGGCGGGGTGCCGCCCCGACCGTCCACCCGTGGTGCGGGCGGCCCGGGCGGTGCCCGGGGCAGGACCTCGGAGCCGGCGCCGGGGCAGCGCTGCGCCCTACCCGGCGCGCCGCACCCGCTCGCCCCGACGGTCGAGCACCACGCTAGCCTCGGCCACCAAAACCCCCTGGGAGGAGCCGTTCATGAACTCAACTGTCCCGCACGACCGGCCGGAACGCGCCTATGACGTCGTACTGTTCGGCGCCACCGGGTTCGTGGGTGCGCTCACCGCCGAGTACCTCGCCGCGCACGCCCCCGCCGGCTGCCGGTGGGCGCTGGCCGGCCGGGACACCGGGAAGCTGGAACGGCTGCGCGAACGGCTGGCCTCGATCGATCCGGCGTGTGCGCGGCTGCCACTGTTGCGGGCCGACGCCCAGGACCCCGCGGCCGTGCGCGAGCTGGCCGCGTCCACCCGGGTGCTGGCCACGACGGTGGGCCCGTACGTCTGGTACGGGGCGGAACTCGTGGCCGCCTGCGCCGAGGCGGGCACGGACTACGTGGACCTCACCGGGGAGCCGGAGTTCGTGGACCGCATGTACGTCGAACACGACGCGCGGGCCCGGGAGACCGGGGCGCGGATCGTGCACGCCTGCGGCTTCGACTCGATCCCGGCCGACCTCGGGGCGTACTTCACGGTCCGGCAGCTGCCGCAGGGGGTCCCGCTGGCGGTCGACGGGTTCATGCGGTCCAACGCCTTCTTCTCCGGCGGCACCCTGGCCTCCGCGCTCACCGCGCTGAGCCGCGGCCCCCAGACCCTGGCGGCCGCGCACGCCCGCCGGCTGCACGAGCCCCGCCTGCTGGGGCGGCGGGTCCGCGGGCCGGTGGGGGCACCGCGGTTCAGCCGCGAGACGGGGACCTGGGCGCTGCCGCTGCCCTCGCTGGACCCCCGGATCGTGGCCCGGTCGGCGGCCGCGCTGGAGCGGTACGGCCCAGACTTCCGCTACCGGCACTACGCCTCCGTGAAGCACCTGCCCGTCGCGGTGGGCGGTACGGCGGCGTTGGGCGCGACGGTGGCCCTGGCGCAGGTGCCGCCGGCCCGGCGGTGGCTGATCAACCGCTGGGAGCCGGGCCGGGGGCCGGACGCGGAACGCCGTGCGCGCAGCTGGTTCACCGTGCGGTTCGTGGGCGAGGGCGGCGGCCGGCGCGTGCTCACCGAGGTGGCGGGCGGCGACCCGGGCTACGGCGAGACGGCGAAGATGCTGGCCGAGTCGGCGCTCTGCCTGGCCCATGACGCCCTGCCGGAGGCGGCCGGGCAGCTGACGACGGCCGTGGCGATGGGCGACGCCCTGATCGCCCGCCTCCAGAAGGCGGGGATCGCCTTCCGGGTGGCGGACGCCCGCTGACGGGCGGGCCGGGCCCGTTCACCGGGCCCGTTCACCGGACGGGTTCACCGGCCGGACGCTTCAGGAGGCCTCCCGCAACGCCCTGCGGCACAGGGAGTCGGCGTGACGGGTGGTCTCGGGGATCCGGAAGCGCGGGCTCAGAGCCAGGGCGTGCGCGCAGGCGTTGTCCAGCGAGACCCGGTGCCCGACGGAGACGTAGACCGGCTTGATCCCGTGCTGCGTGCGCAGCGCCCGACCGACCTCGGCCCCGTCGGCCGCGAGCAGCGCGGCGGCGTCTCCCCGCCGGGCGCCCGGTTCCTCGTAGGTGAAGGTGAACGGGTTCTTCGCGACGCCGATGGCCGGGAGTCCGGTGACCACTCCGAGGTGGCAGGCGAGGCCGAAGCCGCGGGGGTGCGCGAGGCCGTAGCCGTCGCAGACGACGAGGCCGGGCCCGGTCTTCAGGGAGTCGAGGGCGGCCAGTACGGTCGGCAGCTCGCGGAAGGCGAGCAGCCCGGGCACGTAGGGGAAGCTGACGCGCCCGACGGCGGTGGCCTGCTCGACCACCTCCAGGGTGGTGGCGTCGAGCACCACGGCCGCGGCGGCGACCAGGTCGCGCGCGTCGTCGTAGGCGACGTCCACCCCGGCGACGAGGCCGCGGCCGGGGGGCGGGCCGGTCTCGGTGAGCACGACCTGATGGCGTAGTTCGTCCTGTATCGCCCGGGCCTCGGCCTCGTCGGCGGGGGTCTTCACACTCGTCATGATGTAGCGAGAGTAGCCTGGCGATCATGTTCGTCATGGAGCTCACCTACACCGCCCCCATCGAGTCCGTCGAAGAGCAGATGGACGCTCACATCGCCTGGCTGGACGGCTACTACGCCGCCGGCGTCTTCCTCGCGTCGGGACGCAAGGTACCGCGCGACGGCGGCGTGATCCTGGCCGGTGGGGTGTCCCGGGCCGAGATCGAGCGGATCGCGACCGAGGACCCCTTCGCGGTGGCGGGCGTGTGTGACTACACCATCACCGAGTTCATCGCCACGAAGACCTCGGCGGACCTGTCGACCGTGCGGGAGAACCCGGTCACGTAGGCCCTCCCTTCCGGGTCCCGTCCCGTCCCGCCCCGCCACCCGGCACCGCACCCCGCCGCTTCGTCGGCGCGACCGGGCACGTCCCGTACGCGGTGCGCACCTGCGCCGGGGCACCTCCCAGCGGAAGCCGGGGGACGTCCACGGCACCGGACGCCGTGGGCCCGGCCGACAGGATCCGGAGGGGACGGCACTGGCCGCGACGCCTCGGGCCGTACCTTCCGGATCGTGCCGTACCTTCCGGATCGTGCCCCACCCGCGCCGCCTGGCACCACGCCTCTTCCCAGGCCGTCGGGGCACCTCTCCGCCGTAGCCGGGGCAGATACGTGGCGCCGGACGGCGCGGGCTCGACCTGCGCTATCCGGACGAGCCCGCCCGAGGCGTCCCGGGACGGCGCCGGGACGGGCACGACCCTTGGACCGGCGCCTTCGGGATCCTGCCGGATGGGCCCGGTCGTCCGGAGCCGTGCCGGGCGGACCGGGCTCTCGGGCGGCCTCGTCTCCCGGACTCCGTCCGGGGCCCCAAGGTCGTGCCCCGGTCGTCGGCGCTCCGCACGGACTCCCCCACCCGCCGGGCGATGCCTCCCCTCGCCCCCGGCGGGCCCGGGAAGACCCGTCGCACCGGACCCCGCTACCTGATCCGGCCCGACCGACCAGACATCCCCCAGGCCCCCTGGACCACATCCGCCCGTAGGAGTGTTCATGCAGCCCCGCCCCGCCGTTCCCGCAGACGTCCCCGAGCTCATACGCCTGCGCGCCGTCGCCCTCGACGCCCTCGGGGTCGACCCCGGGCCGGCCGACGCCGCCTGGCGGCAGCTCGCCCGCACCTGGTTCCTCGAGCGCATCGGCGAACGCCCCGACGTGCACTGCCTGGTCATCGGTGGAGCTCCGGGCGAACCGCTGCTGGCCACCGGCATGGCCTGGGTCACCTACCACCTGCCCGGTCCCCGGTGGACCGACGGCCGACGCGGCTACCTCGACGGGATCGTCACCGACGCGCCCGCCCGCGGGCGGGGCCACGGCCGCCGGATCGTCGACGCGCTGGTCGACTGGCTCGACGGCATCGGCATCCACTACGTCCAACTGCACGCGAGCCCCGACGGCGAGTCCCTCTACCGGGCCGCGGGCTTCACCGCCGGGCGCTACCCGGGCATGGACCTCGTCACCGCGCCGGCGCCAACGCCCGCGGCAGCCCCTCCCGGTCCCGGCCCCACGAGCTGATCAGCGCCGCCGTTCCAGCCGCGCCACCCGTCCCTTCTCCCCCGCCGCCCAGCATCCCGCGTCGGCCGCGCAGTCGACCGTGTCGAAGGATCCCGGGTCCAAGGACCGCCAGCTGCGTCCGCCGTCCGTGGTCACGTCGGTGCCCGTGGGCCCCACCGCGAGAGCCGTCCCCCTGCTGTACGGGAACCAGGCCGCGCCCGAGCGGTAGGCCGGCGGCGGCGTCTCCGCCCGGCTCCAGGTGCGTCCGCCGTCGGCGGACACCGCCGCGGCCTGCGGGGACGCCTGCCCGGTGCGGTAGTCACCGCCGACCGCCAGTCCCCTCGTACGGTCCCGGAAGGCGAGGGCGAAGACCCCGCGCGCCGGATCGCCCGCGGGGACGGTGGATTCGGCGACCCGCCAGGTCAGACCGCGGTCCGCGGAGTGCAGCACGCGGGCGCGGGCACCGCCGCCGGTGGCGAGCCAGACGTCGCGCGGGCCGGAACTCACCAGGCACTGGCCGCTCGCGGCGAAGCCCGCCTCGCCCGGTAGCGCCTCGGGCATGCCACCGCTCGGCAGGACCCGCCAGTTCCGTCCGCCGTCGTCGGTGGCGAGGATCCGGAACTTCCCGTCCACCGGATCGCTCATCGCCAGGCCGTGCCGGGCGTCGAAGAAGGTGAGGCAGTCGTAGAAGGCGCGCGGGTCGGGGTTGCGGAAGGTCTCGGTCCAGGTGGCTCCGCCGTCCTCGGTGCGCAGCACCCTGGAGGCCTCGCCCTCCCCGATGGACAGGGCCACCGCGCGCCGCGCGTCGAAGGCTTCGATGTCGCGGAACTCCAGGGCCTCCGCGACCGCGCCCGGCGGCGAAACGTCACGCCAGCTGCGGCCGCCGTCCACCGTGCGCAGCACGGTCCCCTTGGAACCGGCCACCCAGGCCGTGGTCCGGTCGACCGCCGCGAGTCCGCGGAAGCGAACGTCCTTGCCGGTGTCCTTCAGTGCCCAGCCGGTGCCGCGTAAGTCCTGCGCCACCGGGGCCGGTTCGGTGACCGGGGCCGCATCGGCCCGGGCCGGGGCGGCGAGCACTCCCACGACCAGGGCTGCCGCGCACATGCCGATTCCGAGTTCCAGAAGTCTCATGGCGCCGGAAGCTAACGCACCCCGGATGCGCCGTCCAGAGCGCCTTCCGGCCCCTGGACCGTACCTTCCGCCGCACCTTTCACCGCCCCTGTCACCGCACGTGCCGGCGACCTCGTTCCCCGGTCACAGGCTCGCGGCGCGGTGGGTCACGCCGCCGTCGACGACGGTGAGGAGCACGGGCAGGTCCGGCAGCTCGGTGGCGGCGACGGTGAGCGGGTCGTCGGCGAGGACCGTCAGGTCGGCGCGGTGGCCGAGGGCGATCCGGCCCGCCAGGTGCTCCTCGCCCGCCGCGCGGGCGGCGTTGATGGTCATGCCCTGGAGGGCCTGTAGGGCGGTGAGGGCCTGCTCGGGACCGTGCGGAGCCTGGCTCAGGTCGCGGCTGGGACGTCGGTGGCGGGCGCCGCCCATGACGCCGAGCGGCGGATACGGGGCGATCGGCCAGTCCGATCCGAGGACCACGGTGGCTCCGGAGTCCCACAGATCCCGGCAGCGCCAGGCGCGCGAGGCGCGTTCCTCGCCGAGCCGGCGGGACCAGTTGTCGGTGTGGTCGGCGCGGGTGAAGTCGCAGCAGTGGGTGGGCTGTACGGAGGCGATGACGCCGAGCTCGGCGAAGCGGCGCAGGGTGTCGTCGGGGACGGTCTCAATGTGCTCGACCCGGTGGCGGACCCGGGGCCCGGGCCCGCTGGAGGCCTGGGCCTTCTCGACGGCGTCGAGCACGTGTCGTACGGCGGCGTCGCCGATCGCGTGGGTGGCGGTGGGCACTCCGGCCCGGTGGAACTCGCCCACGATCCTCGTGTAGACCTCGGGGTCGGGCCAGAAGGCGTGCGTGGACTCGCCGTTGCGGTCCGGGTGTTCCAGCCAGGCGGTGCCGTTGTCGATCGTGCCGTCCATGAAGATCTTCACGCCTTCGGTGCGCCACAGCCGGCCGCCAGCGCCCTGTTGGGCGATGAGCGCGCGCACGGCGTCGACGTCGGCACCGGGCTGGCACCAGGGTGCGACGCGCAGGCGCAGCGGCAGTCGTCCGGGCCCGTCGAGTTCGGCGTAGAAGGCGAGGCTGTCGCCGTTCGCGTCCATGGCGTGGCCGCCGGTCAGCCCGGTGGCGGCCATCTTGTGCAGCGCCGCGGCCAGCCTCTCGCGGCGCTCCTCGCGGGTGGGCTGCGGGGCGACGCGTTCGACGAGTTCGCAGGCGGAGTCCTCGAGGAGCAGGCCGGTGGGCCGGCCGTCCGCGTCGCAGACCACTTCGGCTGAGGCCTGGTCGAAGGTCCGCGGCCCGTCGACGCCCGCGAGTTCGAGGGCGCGCCGGCTGGCCAGCATGGAGTGGGCGTCGAAGAGCAGGAGGGTGGCGGGCACGCCGTCGAGCACGGATTCGAAGGGGGCGGTCTCGACGGGCCGGTCTCCGAAGGCGTTCAGGTCCAGGCCCCAGCCGCTCAGCCAGGCGCCGGGGGCGAGGCCGCGTACGCCGGCGGCGAGTGTCGCGCGTACCTGCTCCAGGTCGGTGCAGCCCGACAGGTCCAGTCCGTGGGTCAGTTCGGCGCCCGAGACGGGGTGGATGTGGCCGTCGACCAGGCCGGGGGTCACGACGGCCCCCTTGAGGTCGACCACCGTGGTCGAGGCGTCGGCGAGCGCACGGACGTGGCTTTCGTCGCCGAGCGCGGTGATCTGTCCGCCGGAAGCGGCCAGGGCGGTGTCCGGCAGGAACCCGCCCGTGGCCGGGTCGAGCAGGCGGGCGTTGAGCAGGACGAGAGAGGTGCGCACGGAGCCTCCAGCGGGGGCGGGGTGGGGGACGTAGGGCGGGGCAGGGGCCGGGCGGGGGAAGGGCCGGGCGGGAGGGGTGGGGCCCGGCGCGGGGCCGTCTCTTCCGGGGGCTTGCCGGGCGGGCCCGCGCCGTCCGGTGCCGGTCGGCCGGGGGCGCCTCCCAGCCCCCCGGGGGGGGATGGTCGGGCTAGGCCGTCTCTTCCGGATCTTGTCGGCCGAGCCCGCGGCGTCCGGTGCCGTGGCCGGCAAGGCGCCCGTGTACGGGACGTACTCGGGCGCCCCGACAACGCGGCCGGGTGCGGTGCCGGGCGTCGCGGGCCCGGCAAGATCCGGAAGAGACGGCCTAGATCCGGAGGAGACGGCCCCGGGTCAGGCCTCGCCGGCTGCTCGGCCGGCGGCGTCACCAACTGCACCACGGGTGAGGGCGCCGCGGGGCAGGCCGAGTTCGCGTTCCGCGGTGGTGACCGCCATCCGGGTCACCGCCTCGGGGCGGTCGCGGTCCTCGGTGTTGGCGTGGACGCCGAGGCCGTCGAGGACGACCAGGATCTGAATGGCCGTCACGCACGGGTCCTCCGTACGGAACTCGCCGCGCTCTACGCCCTCGCGGATCACCTCTTCCAGGCGGCCGCGCCAGGCGGCCTCCTGCTCGGCGACCCGCTCGCGCAGGAGGGGACGGTAGCGACTGAGGTGGCGGGCGTTGATCCAGAGCCGACTGATGGCGTCGTAGGCCTCGCCGGACGTGCGGGCGAAGAACCGCTCCAGACGTCCGGTCGGGATCGGCACGCCCCCGTCCGCTCCGGGCGGCAGCAGGACCTCCAGTTCGGCCCCGGCGGCCGTCCCGAACGCCTCGGCGACCAGGTCCTCCACCGAGGGGAAGTAGTGGCTGATCAGACCCGGCCGGACGGCGAGCTCTTCGGCGATCCGGCGCAGCGTGAGGCACTCCAACCCTTCGGCCAGGGCGACGGCTGCGGCCGTGTCGACGATCTCGGCCCGCCGGGCCTCGGGGGACTTGCGGATCCGTTTGCGCTGGACGCTTGACGACATACTGGGGACGCTATTGAGTGTGCGACCAATAAGCAAGCGAGGCGGACACGCCCAGCACCCGGAGGTCCCCCATGGCGTCCCCGATCCCTGACCCGTCTCCCGGTTCGCACCCGACCCCCGGAGCGCTCGGACAGGCCGCGCCGACCCCTGAGCGGGCCACCCGCATCGAGGCCCACGGCATCGACCACATCCCCGATTCCGAGCGCCACGGCCGCCCCCGGGACCTCTTCGCCGTCTGGGCGGCGGCGAACGTCAACTACCTGAGCCTGGTGATCGGCGGCGCGCTGGTCCTCATGGGGTTGAGCCTTTGGCAGTCCGTCGCCGTGATCGTGGTCGGCAACCTGTTCTGGTTGCTCACCGGCCTGCTCGCCACCTCGGGCCCGGCCGCCGGAGCGCCCAGCGAGGTGATCACCCGGGCCATGTACGGAGTCATCGGCAACCGCGCCATGAACGCGGTCGGCGGCTGGCTGGTCTCCGTCTGCTACTTCGCCCTCAACCTGGCCGCCGCCGCGGCCGCCTTCGCCCTCGCGGAACGGGTCGGCGTCACGACGGACACCGGGATCAAGGCCGCCGTCATCGTGACCATCGCCGCGCTCACCCTGACCATCAGCGTCTACGGCCACGCGATGATCATGAAGCTCTACCTCCCGATGACCCTGGTCCTGGCCGCCGCCTTCGCCGTCGTCGGCTTCGCCGTGGTCGGCCACACGGACTTCGCCTACCGGCCCGCCCCGCCCCTGACCGGACTCGGCCTCTGGGCGGCGCTCCTCGCCGGCACCACCCTCATCGCCTCGGGCCCGCTCTCCTACACCACCAGTGCGGACTTCTCCCGCTACCTGCCCCGCACGTCCTCACGCAAGGCGATCATCGGCTGGACCGCCCTCGGAGCCTTCCTGCCCAGCGTGGTCGTCTGCTCCCTGGGGGCGTTCGCCGCGACCGCGGTCGACATGAGCGACCCACAGGCCGCACTGCAGAAGATCCTGCCCGGATGGTTCTACCCGATCTTCCTGCTCGCCCTGATCCTCGGCACGATCTCCGTCAACGCCCTGACGGCATACAGCGCCGGGCTCGCCCTGCAGGCCGTCGGTCTGCGCATCCGGCGCTCCGTCAGCGTCCTGTTCGACGGGGCCGTCGCCGTCGCCCTGACCCTCTACGGCCTGCTCGTCTCCAACCTCCTGGACACCGTCAGCAACTCCCTCCAGTTGGTCGTCGTGCTCATCGGCCCCGTCATGGGGATCTACGCGACCGACATCCTGCTGCGCCGGTTCCGCTACGACGGCCGGGCACTGGCGGACGAGACCCCCGGCAGCCCCTTCTGGTACGTGGGCGGCGTCAGCCCGGCGGGCGCCCTCGCACTCGCGGGCGGGGTGAGCGCGGCCGCCCTGTGCGTCAACACGCTCTACACCGGGCCGGTCGCCTCCGCCCTGGGCGGCATCGACCTCTCCCTGCCCGTCGGCATGGCCGTCTCCGCCACCCTCTACGCAGCCCTCCACACAGCCCTGATGCGGACCCTTACGCCGGTGGAGTGATCGGTAACCAGCCCTTCTCCGAGGCGCCCCGAACCCACCACGGATCGGGGTCGCCTTCGGGCACACCCACCGTCCGGTCACTCTGTGCGATCGCACGGATTGGTTCAAGCCAATCGGTGACACAGCTCACGCAACGGCCCATGCACGGATTTGCCGATTCCGGCGTCTATCCGGTTGCCGGGCTCCACCCCAACAGTCCGGCAGCAGATCCGCCGCTAGGGAGTGAGCCTTGATCACTGTCATCGAGCAGGCCGCACAGGCCCGTCTGGTCGCCACCGCGCCGAAGGTCGAGACCGTGCCCGTCACCCTCTGCTACGACCGTGCGGATCCGTTCGCCGTGCGCATGGCTTTCCCCGCCCCGGCCACGCTGGAGGGCGTCGAGGTGTCGTGGACCTTCTCGCGCGAGCTGCTGGAGTCCGGGCTGGACCGCCCGTCGGGCTACGGCGACGTACGCGTACGCCCGTACGACGTGGACCGGACCACCATCGAGTTCCACGCGACGGAGGGCGTCGCGATCGTGCTGATGCTGACGGCCGAGCTGCACCGCTTCCTGGAGCGGGCGGCGACCGTGGTGCCGCCCGGCCTCGAACACCTCTACCTGGACATGGACCACAACCTGGCCGAGCTGATGCGCGACACCTGCTGAGTTAATTGGTTTGCGGGCGGCTGCGGCCGCCCGTAGCTTCGAAGACGCCCCATCACCGTCGAAACGGAGCAGGACATTGCTCGTCTGAGGTTCGAGACACCGACCACCCCGCCCTACGGCTGAGCCGTCGGCTGTCTCCCCGCGTTGCACGCACCACTCACGCAACCTGGAGGCCTCCATGAGTAACGCCCCTACGTTCATCACCTGCTCCGCACTGTCCTTCGACTGGCCCGACGGCACTCCCGTCTTCGACGGGTTCCAGCTCACCGTGGGCCCCGGCCGCACCGGCCTGATCGGCCTCAACGGCTGCGGAAAGTCCACCCTGCTGAAGCTGATCGCCGGCGAACTGGCCCCGACCGAAGGTCATTCCTCCGTCGCCGGCACGGTCGGTTACCTCCCGCAGGACGTCACCCTCGACACCGGGCTGCGCGTGGACGAGGCGCTCGGCATCCACACCGCCCGCGCCGCGCTCCACGCCATCGAGGCGGGCGAGGCCACCGAGGCGAACTTCACCGCCGTCGGCGACGACTGGGACGTGGAGGAGCGGGCCCTGGCCACGCTCGACCAGCTCGGTCTCGCCCGGATCGGCCTGGACCGCACCGTCGGCGAGCTCTCGGGCGGCGAGTCCGTACTGCTGCGGCTGGCCGCCCTGCTGCTCGCCCGCCCCGACGTCCTGCTGCTGGACGAGCCCACCAACAACCTGGACCTGCGGGCCCGAAACCGCCTGTACGCGGCGGTCGAGTCCTGGTCCGGGGTGATGCTCCTAGTCAGCCACGACCGGGAACTGCTGGAGCGGGTCGACCAGATCGCCGACCTGCGCGACGGCGAAGTCCGCTGGTACGGAGGCAACTTCACGGACTACCGGGACATGCTCGCCGCCGAACAGGAGTCCGCCGAGCGGATGGTCCGGGTCGCGGAGGCCGACGTACAGCGACAGAAGCGCGAACTGGCCGACGCCCAGGTCAAATTGGCGCGGCGCAAGCGGTACGGGCAGAAGATGTACGACAACAAGCGCGAGCCGAAGATCGTGATGGGCGCCCGCAAGCGCGCGGCCCAGGAGTCGGCTGGCAAACACCGGATCATGCACACCGAGAAGCTGGTCCAAGCGAAGGAACGCCTGGACCAGGCGGTGGAGGCGGTGCGCGACGACGACGAGATCCGGATCCAGCTGCCGGCTACCCAGGTGCCGCCCGGGCGGCAGGTCCTGACCCTGAGCGATCTACGCCTGGCCCACGGAGCCGCCGTACCGGGCGAGTGGGAACTGCGGGGGCCGGAACGGATCGCCCTGGTGGGCCGCAACGGCTCGGGCAAGACCACGCTGCTGCGCACGATCGCGGGACAGCTCCCGCCGGCGTCCGGGGCGGTCGTGGCGCACGTGACGACGCGGTTCCTGCCGCAGCGCCTCGACGTCCTGGACGAGAGCCGCTCGGTCGTGGAGAACGTGGCACGGTTCGCCCCGCAGGCCACCAACAACCTGATCCGGGCCCGACTCGCGCACTTCCTGTTCCGCGGCGCCCGGGCGGACCGGCCGGCCGGCACGCTATCGGGCGGCGAACGCTTCCGGGCGGCACTGGCGGCCCTACTGCTGGCGGAGCCGGCTCCCCAGCTGCTCATGCTGGACGAGCCGACGAACAACCTGGACCTGTCCAGCGTCCGACAGCTGACCGACGCGCTGGAGTCGTACGAGGGCGCACTCCTGGTGGCGAGCCATGACGTGCCGTTCCTGGAGTCGATCGGCATCACGCGATGGCTCCTGCTGGACGGCGAGCTGCGGCCGACGACGGCCGAGGAGGTCCGGGAACGGCTGTGTTCGAGTGACTGAGACCACGCCGGCGCCGGCGGCCGGCCGCTAGCAGCCCACGGCTGGCAGCCGGCCGGCGGCTGGCGGCTGGCGGCCACAGCGCGAGTCGGCCCCTGCTCGGGCCGTGACGTGGGTGCGGTCTCCTGGCTGGCGCGCCGCCAGCCAGGAGACCGCACCCACCTCCGCATCACCCCCGCACTCGCCCCCATCGGCCTGCCCACGTGTCGGCGGCGAGGGCCGGATCGTCGCGCCCCGGGTAAAGCGGAAGCGATTTCTTTCGTCAAAATCGGGGGCGGTAAACCACCCACTGGCGTGATTTTGGCCCCTCGCATCCCCCTCAGGCCGGCCATAAACTGCATAGATAACTGGATGTAACCGGACATACACCTGCCGGGGGGTTGGCTGGCCTTGATGTCACACTTAACCTACGACTCCGTAAGCTACGGAACCGTAGGTAATTCGCTTTTGCACCCAGGAGTACCCGTGACGATCGCCTCTCCCCACCTCGGCAGCTCGGCGGCGTGGACGGACGCCAAGCTGCTGTTCGCGCTGGAAGAGGTGGTCGAGAAGGAGCTCAACCGCCACCTGAAGGTCACCAAGGACTGGATGCCCCACGAGTACGTCCCGTGGAGCGAGGGTCGGAACTTCCCGGGCTTCTTCGAGGACGGCGAGGCCTGGGACCCGCAGCAGTCCAAGGTCACCGACATCGGCAAGATCGCGCTGGTCGTGAACCTGCTGACCGAGGACAACCTCCCCAGCTACCACCACGAGATCGCGACGCTCTTCGGCCGCAACGGCGCCTGGGGCACGTGGGTGCACCGCTGGACCGCCGAGGAGGGCCGCCACGGCATCGTGATGCGCGACTACCTGCTGGCCTCGCGCGCCGTGGACCCGGACAAGCTGGAAGCCTTCCGCATGCAGCACATGTCGGAGGGGTTCGAGTCCGACAACCGCCACTCGATGCTGCACTCGGTGGCGTACGTGGCCTTCCAGGAGCTCGCGACCCGCATCTCGCACCGCAACACCGGCCACCAGTCCGGTGACCCGGTCTGCGACCGGATGCTGGCCCGCATCGCGCAGGACGAGAACCTGCACATGATCTTCTACCGCAACCTGCTGGGCGCGGCCTTCGAGATCGCCCCGGACCTAACCATGCAGGCCGTGCGGGACGTCGTCGTCAACTTCCGGATGCCCGGACACGGCATGCCCGGCTTCGAGCGGATGGCCGCGCAGATGGCCATCGGCGGGGTCTACAACCTGCGGATCCACCACGACGACGTGCTGAGCCCCGTGATCCGCTTCCTCAAGATCATGGACATCGACGGCCTCGGCCCCGAGGGCCAGAAGGCCCAGGAGGAGCTCGGGCTGTTCATGAACGGCCTGGACTCCGAGGCCCGCAAGTTCGACGAGAAGCTGGCTGCCCGCGCGGCCCGCATCGCCGCCCGCAAGGGCTGACCGATTTCCGCTCGCTCGGGCGAGTGATGCCGATTGCCCTGGCAGAGCCCCGCTCTGCCAGGGTTTCGCGTCATGACCTCGCTCCAGGTGGACATCGACCAGCTGACCCGTCTGACACGCACACTGGACTCCTCGCTGGTCTCCCTGCGGGAGGCCCGGCGCGCGCTGAACCACGTACGACCCGACCAACTGGGCACGGCGGACCTCGACGCGGCGTGTGACGGCTTCCAGGAACACTGGGCCTACGGCACGCAGGAGCTGACCCAACGCGTCAAGGACGTACGGGAGGGCGTGGACCGCAGCGCCGCGGAGTACGCGGAGCTCGATCAGGCCGTCCGTGCGGCGTTCCTCCGGGCGGCGGCCGCGCGTGACTGAGTACGCGGCACTGGGCTTCGACCCGGCCCCCGGAAATCCCGCGACGGTCCTGGCCCTGGCCAAGAAGCTCAGCGGCTCGGCCACCTCCCTCGGGGAGGCCTCCCGGGTGGTGAAGGACCTGGTCTCCCACAGTTCGACCTGGCAGGGCGAGGCCGCCACCGCCTTCCGCGCTTCCCTCTCGCAGGACCTCCCCCGCTACCTCGGCGCGGCCCACACCTCCCTCGCGGAGGCGGCCCGCCAGCTCACGGGGTGGCACGACGTCCTGGTCTCCCACCGCGCACTGGCCACGCGGTACGAGGCCCAGGCCGCGGCGGCGAAGACGGAGGAGGCCCTCACCGATGCCCGCCGCCTGGCCCGAGAACTCGCCGCCGAACACGGCACGGCCGCCCGCCGGGTCGCTCAGACCCTGAACGCGGCGACGGACCGACTGGCCCCCAAGGAACCGGGCCTGCTGGCCTCGATCTGGCACAAGATCGTCGACGATCCGGCGGACGCGATGTCGAACGCGTCGGCGATGCTCGGTTTCGTCGGCGCTTTGGTGGCACTGGCCTGCCCGCCTGCGGGGCTCGCGATCATGCTCGTCGGAAGCGGCCTGTCCTTGGCGGCTCTGGCGATGCACACCTCGGACCCGAAGTTCCGCAAGTCCCTGTCCGACGGCTTCACCAAGGGCCAGTTCGACGCGGACTTCTGGAAGAGCAGCGTGACACTCCTCGGAGACACGGTCGGCGCGGTACCCGGTGTCGCGGCGGTCGCCTCCGGCGCCAAGGCGGGCACGGCTGCTGCCCGGGCGGCGATGGCAGCCGCTCCCGAAGGAAGCGCCGTGGCAGGACTCGCCCCTGGGGCCACCGCGTTCAGGCAAACGGCATGGACCACTTCTGAGGACCTGCAGCGGTTGGAGAGCCCGCTCACCGGATGGGCCATGCGGTCGTCGACTCCGGACGCCAGGGAACGCGTAGGCGTGGCGGTGGCCGTTACAGGTGCGGTGACCGCCGCAGGGGACTACGGCCCGGAGAACGAGGTGGTCGAACAGAGCTCGACGGCTGTGGACGGCACCCGAGGAGTCTTGGAAGATGCCCCATCGGCCATCAGGAAAACGGGCCATGTCTGGTCGGTGCTGCGGCCGTGACTCAGCAGAGAAGCGTCCCGCCGGTCTGGTTCCGTCTGCCCCCGGGCTTCCACGACATCGGCACTGGCGACGCAGCGTCCTTGGAGGCGTTCGCGGAAGCCCTGGGCAGCGCTACTGCCCGACAAGAGCTATCCCGGCTCATGGACGGTCTTCAGGAACTGGCGGGGCACGACGTGGTACACACTGCGCTCGGCTTCCATCCCGAGGATCCGGCCGGGGTCGCCACCTCACTGTTCTCCCTGACGATCCGGCGGATCGAACAGCCCAACCCCCGGCTCGCCGTGGCACGTGCTGCTCTGGCCATCGCCCGCTCACCCCTGTGGACCAGCGCCGTCCGTAGGTTCATCGACCTGCCGTCGGCTCTTCCGTGCTCGCTGGTCGCCGGGATCATTTCCGTAGCGGATGTCGAGCGTCACCTGTTTCAGGCCAGGGTCGCAATGGTGCATCCGGATGGACTCCACTTGCTCGTCCTCGATCTGACCAGCGCCTGCACCGAGCATGCCGCCGCCTATACGGACATCCTCGAAGCGGTTGCGCACACCCTCCAGTTCACCGACCCCGACCCGAGTGCGCCGAAGGCCTCCGGAACCTCACGCATCTTGGAGGTACTCCTGTGAGCATCACGCTCACGAAGACGGCCTGGGACCACCCTCCGACAGTGGTCGGCTACAAACGCTTGGCTGTCCGACGCTTCAATTGGGTGCTCAGCCTCAGTGGTCCTCCGCTAACCGCCGTCGTCTGCATCGGGCGCGTCCCGCACGCGGCATGGGCCTTCTGCACCATGCTCATTCTGGTCACGCCCTATTTGCCCTGGGTGGTCGTCGCCTACTTCCGTCGGCGTCGGGTCCTTGCTGTGCTCCAGGCCTACCCCTGGCGCGAGTTTCCGTGTCGACACCAACGCAGGCTGAACGGAAGTCCAGCAACCGTTGCCATCCCCTTCCGGGAGGACTTCACGGCCATGCTCCGGATCATCCCGTTCCCCGTCCCGCTCGCAACGCTGGAGGACGGCCACCCGGACCGGATCTGGTTCGCCGGGGACCCCCGTTTCGGTGGCGTCGTATCTCCCGTCGGGGGGCACTACCCCGTGCGCGTGGTGCCCCACACTCCGCGCCGGGAAGAGTGCGGTGGTGAGGGATTCGACCTCGCGCGGCGCGTGGGGCTGGTCCGGGGGAGCGGGAAAGGGACGCGCACCTGATTAGCCGCGGCGAGAACGCAGGGCCAGGCGCTCGGCTTCCGAGAGGCCGCCCCAGACTCCGAAGCGCTCGTCATTGGCCAGCGCGTACTCCAAGCACGCCGCCCGTCCCTCGCACGCGCCGCACAGCCGCTTCGCGTCGCGGAGCGAGGAGCCGGGCTCCGGGAAGAAGAAGCCGGGGCCCGTCTGGGCGCACAGGGCAAGGTCGTACCAAGCGGTGTCAGTGGTTGTGGCAGTGGTGTTAATCGACATGCCGGAGATACTGACCGCTGCCGATGGACGTCCGATCAACGGCTGATCAACACCTCGTCATGAGCCGGCTGCGGGCGTGCTGGCTATGACGGCGAACCGCGCCCCGAAGGGATCCGCGAGCTTGGCGAACCGGCCGACTCCTTCCATGGACACCGGGGTGAGGCGTACCTTCCCGCCCGCCTCCTCCGCCTTCGCCGCCGCGGCGTCGCAGTCGGCCACCTCGAAATACGGCGTCCAGTAGGGCCGTTCGACTTCCTCCACCGGGTCCGTGGAGATCGGGACCAGGCCACCGAAGGCCGCCTCGTCCTTCGTGCTGGCCGGCTTGGCCATCGTGTACGCACCGCCCTCGTAGGGCACCTCGCTGGTCTGCCAGCCGAAGACCGCGCGGTAGAACTCGGCGGCCCCTGCCACGTCGCCCGTGTACAGCTCCGTCCAGCACAGGGTGCCCACGTCCGTGACCGCGCCCAGGACGGCGTTCGTCCGGGGCTGCCACACGCCGAAGCCCACGCCCGCCGGGTCGGCGCATATCGCCATCCGGCCGAAGTCCAGCACGCTCATCGGCTCGAAGGTCACCTTGCCGCCCGCCTTCGTCACGGCCGCGGCCGTCGCATCGGCGTCGGCGCTCTGGAAGTACACCTGCCAGGCGCAGGGGCCCTGCTCCGCCGAAACGCTCATACCGCCGGCGACGGTCTTGCCGCCGAGGTGGAACATCCCGTACCCACCGACCTCTTCGCTGCCCGCCTGGAAGTCCCACCCGAACAGTGCCCCGTAGAAGTCGGCGGCGCCGCCGATGTCGGGCGCGCCGAGGTCCACCCAGTTCGGAGAGCCGTCCTTGTAGTCCGTGGTGAGCATGGTCCGTACTCCTCTCGACCTCGTCTGCGCGCCCTGTCCTTCCTCTTCGAGCATCGCACCCGCCACTGACAGCGGCGCCCTTCCTCCACCGAGTGCACGACCGTGCGTTCGGTAAGATGGTGCTATGGCTGACGGACGCGTGGAACGCGGCAACCAGACGCGGCGGGCCGTTCTCGACCGGACGATGAGCATCGCCTCCGTGGACGGTCTGGAAGGCCTGTCCCTCGGGAAGATCGCCGGGGATCTCGGCCTGAGCAAGAGCGGGGTGTTCGCGCTCTTCGGCTCCAAGGAGGACCTCCAGCTCGCCACCGTCCGCGCCGCCGTGGACGTGTTCAAGGACGAGGTGGTGCGGCCCGTGCACCGGGACCCCGACGGTCTCGCCAAGGTGTGGCGGCTCTGTGAGCGCTGGCTCGACTACTCCGGACGTCGGGTCTTCCCCGGCGGATGCTTCTTCTACTCCGTCTCCGCGGAGTACGACGCACGCCCCGGACCCGTACGGGACGAAATCGCCAAGGCGCGGTCCGACTGGACGCGTTACATCGAGCGGCTGCTGGACGAGGCCCGGCTGACGGGTGGATTCCGGGACGCGTCCGATGCGGACGAGGTTGCGCAGGTCGCCTTCGAGCTGACGGCCCTGATGGAACTGGCCAACGCGCATTCCGTGCTGCACGGTGACCCGCTGGCGTACGAGCGGGCTGGTCGGGGGATCCTCCGCCGGCTGCGCGCGGTGGCGGCCGCTCCGGACGAACTCCCGGAACGACCGGCCGCCTTCAGCTCGCCTCCCTGACCCTGCTCCTCACGCGCGTCGCACAGTCGTGGGCCGGGGCTCGTGCTCGTGCCCCGGCTCGGTGGCGGGCTCGGTGGCGGGCTCGGTCAGCGCGAATTCGACCGCCGCCGCAATGATGTCGGGATCGGCCAGGATGCGGCGGTGGCCCAGTCCCGTGGTCTCGATCAGGCGGGCCTGCGGGCCGTAGGCGGCGGCGATGGCGCGGGACTGGGCGGGATCGATCACGTCGTCCTGCGTGTCGTGGGCGAGGAGGATCGGCGCCCGTAGGCCGGGAAGGCGACGGCGCGCGTCGAGGCGCTGCCAGACGTCGGGGTCGCCGGGGAAGAGGCGGCGCTCGACATGGGTGCGCAGGGCGCGCCCGACTCCTTCGCCGAGGTTCAGCCCGGCCCGGAACCGCTCCACGAGGTAGTCGAAGTGGGCCACTCCCCCGATGCCGACCACACGGTCGACCCGTATGCCGTCGTACAGCATGGAGAAGACGGCGAGCACCCCGAAGGAGTGGGCCACGACGGCCGAGAAGTCGCCGTGCTCCGCGTGCAATCGGCCGATGATGGCGCGGTAGTCGAGGATGGTGGAGGCTCGGCCGTCCGACTCGCCGTGCCCCGGTGCGTCGAAGGCGATCACGGTACGCCCCTGGGCGCGCAGGGCCTCGATGAAGCCGGCGAACCGCGAGGCGCGCGAGGACCAGCCGTGCACGATCAGCACGGGCCGGTCCCCGTCCCCCCAGCGGTAGGTGGTCACGGCCGTGCCGTGCACGATCATCCGCCCGCTCACCGCCCGTGCCATCACCTCCGCCTCCTCGGGCCGCAGTCGCGCGCGCCCGAGGGGCCGGACAAAGAGCACGAAGGCCCGGGACCCGGCCAGTCCCGGGGCGAGCCGGGCGGTGATGTTGAGGGTGGTGCTCAGGAGTGAAGCCATGGGACGCATGTGCAGGTTCTCCGGAATTCTCCTCAGGGCAGCCAGATGCCGGTGGCGAGCCAATGCGGAGATATTAGCACGATCGTTCGTGTTGTTTCCTGGTGAGCGCATGGCGACCACCGCTGGGCCCGTTGTCCGTTCTCATCGGAACCAGGCGCGTCTCATCAGCTCTGCAAGGGTCGATCAGGCGTCGTCACTGCCGACCAGGAGGGACGGCCTCTCCGGCGCATCGTTGCCGGATGGCGCAGCGTTGCAGAGCAACAGCGGCAACGATCAATGCGGGTAGGCCCTTGACCAGTGGCGATGGGCCGTCAGCAGGCGATCGCGACGGCGCAACGGGAGTTGCTGTCGCTCCTGTTTCCTCATCACGTACTGCAACGTTCGCCGGGTCGTCCATGCTGGTTCTCCCTCCCGCAATCCGCCGGATGGACACCAACTCCCGTTACATGGAACGGGTTGCACGAATGGAGAATCACGATGGACCGTCCTCTGCCGTCACTGAGGTCGACCCTGGTGCTTCTGCTCGCTCTGCTAGCCGGCACGGTGCCAGGTGGGCTGACAGCCGTCACGGGGGCGGGCGCCGCGCGCATCCTCCTCGCGGGCATCGCCGTGGTGGGCCCGGCCGTACCCTTCTTCGGCCACCCCATTGATACCGACGGCCGCGGGACGGCCAAGGAACAGCACCATGGGTGAGTTGCGGCCCTTGGGCGACGACCTCAACGATGCCTCCCGTGCACTGGCAGAGGCGCTACGGGAATTGTTCGAAGGCCTAGGGGTGTCCGTCCGCCGGTACGCAGCGCGGCGCCAGCGTGACCCCGGGACGTTCTCGCGCTATCTGAACGGGACCCGGTTACCTCCGTGGCAGGTGATCAGCGACCTCTTCGCCGATGTGGCCGAGCACCGTGGAAGCGCGGTGACCACGGAGGCCATCGAGTTCGTGCGGGGCTTGTACGGGTCAGCCGTGGACGCTTCTTCCTCCCCCAAGCACGCGGTGGAGATCTTGGAACAGCAGCTCGCCGATGCCGACCGGGTTTCCCGGCGGTCCAGCGTCCGTGGGGACGTCCTGGGCGATGCGCTCTTGGACCGGACGGAACGCATCGCGGACCTGGAGACACGGCTCAACCAGCTGGAGGCGGACCGGATCGCCGAGCAGAGGCGGGCGGACGAGCTCGCCGCCGCCTACCCCGACATCTCCGGACTCCTCTATGAACGCAACACGCTCCAGATCGAAATCGAGCGGCTCGGAGCGGACCTCAGGCAGGCACAGGCCCAGCGTGCCGCGGCCGAGGACCGCTGCCACCTCCTCGAACGCCAGCTGGAGGCCGTCGAAACGGTCACGGTGGCCGGACCGGCCGCCACACCGCAGGCCATGCCGAAAATCCTCATCGTCGATGACCAGCCGAACAACCTGCTCGCCATGACGGCGGTCCTGGCCACGCTCGACCAGGAACTCGTCACGGTCTCCTCGGGCCGGGAAGCACTCAAGGCGCTCCTCGACCACGACGATTTCGCGGTCATCATCATGGACGTGCAGATGCCCGAGATGGACGGCTACGAGACCTGCGCCCATGTGAAGCGCCGGCCGAGGACCCGGGACATCCCCATCATCTTCCTGACCGCCATGGGCCTGGACTCCGAACACTCTGCCCGCGGGTACGCGGCGGGCGCCGTCGACTACATCAGCAAGCCCTTCGACCCGTGGGCCCTGCGCGCCAAGGTCGCCGTCTTCACCTCCATCTACCTGGAGCGACACACCCCGTAGAGGACCGCGGGACACCAGAGCTCCCGCTTGCAGCAGATAAGACGAAATCGTATAGTTCGAAAACGTGAAGTCCGAAACCGTGCCATCTGACTGGTCGGCCCTGCTGGCGCTCCAGCGGGCCACCCATGCCACCCTCCAGGTGCTCGCCGGCGAGCTGGTCGACCTGGATCTGACCGCCTCCGAAATCAACGCGCTGGCCAATCTCGCCGACGGCCACGGGCGCACCGTGTCCGAGCTGGGAGCGGCCGTGGGGACCCGACCCAGCACGCTGACCAGCGTGCTGGACCGCCTGGAGCGGCGTGGTCACATCACCCGGGGCGCCCGTCCCGGAGACCGCCGGGCGGTGCTCGTCGTACTCACCGACTCCGGGCAGGTGGCTGCCGCGAGGATCCGGCGGACCATCACCGATCTGGAGCGGCGCGCGCTCGACGGCCTGTCGCCCGAGGCGGTCGCCGGGCTACGCGCAGCACTACGAGCCATGACCGAGGTGACCTGATGACCGAACCCACCTTTGACGCATTGATGACCGAAGTGATGGCGAGCGCCGAGCGGTTCGGTCACCGGGAGCACGTCCACCTGACCTGGCTGGCCGCGCGCCGCTGCGGCATACCCGCGGCGATCGTGCTGGTCAGTGACGGCATCCGGCGGACCGCCCGCTACGCGGGTGCGCCGCAGAAGTACCACGCGACCGTCAGCCGTGCCTGGGTGGAGCTGGTCGGGTACTACGCGGCCGAGGACGGCGACGACGACTACGCCGCCTTCGCCGACCGCCACCCCGCACTGCTCGACAAGCGTCTGCTGACGCACTACTACCGTCCGGCCACGCTGGCCGCCCCGCAGGCGAAAAACGGCTGGGTGGAGCCCGACCTCGCCCCCTTCCCCGGGCGGGACGCCGCCGCGTAGCGGCACTCAGTCCTCGTGCTTCGCCCGGCTGGGCTGGACGCGCTTGGGCTCGCCCGGCATCTTCGGGTAGTCCGGGGGGTAGGGCATGTCCCCCAGGCCGTGCTCGTGTTCGTCGCGGGCCGCGAGTTCCAGTACGGCGTCCAGCGCGAAGGCGTGCTCGTCCATGTCGGCGTGCAGATCGCCCAGTTCGGCGAAGCGGGCCGGCATCGTCACGATGTCGAAGTCGCGGGGCTCGGCGTCGTCCACCTCGTCCCAGCGCAGCGGCGCCGATACCGGTGCGTGCGGGCGGGGGCGGACGGAGTAGGCGGAGGCGATCGTGCGGTCGCGTGCGGTCTGGTTGTAGTCGACGAAGATCCGCTCGCCGCGCTCCTCCTTCCACCAGGCCGTCGTGACCTTGCCCGGCATGCGGCGTTCCAGTTCTCGGCCGAGGGCGATGGCGCACCGCCGGACCTCGGTGAAGGTCCAGCGCGGCTCGATCGGCACGAAGACGTGCAGCCCACGGCCGCCCGAGGTCTTGGGCCAGCCGCGCAGCCCCAGCTCCTCCAACAGGGCTCGCAGTTCATGGGCGGCCGCCACCGCATGGTGATAGTCGGTGCCCGGCTGTGGGTCCAGGTCGATCCGGAGCTCGTCGGGACGGTCGGTGTCCTCGCGCCGCACCGGCCAGGGATGGAAGGTGAGGCACCCCAGGTTGGCCGCCCACAGGACGGCGGCCGGTTCGGTCGGGCAGATCTCGTCGGCCGTGCGGCCGCTCGGGAAGGCGATGTGTGCGGTGGGGATCCAGTCGGGGAGGTTCTTGGGTGCCCGCTTCTGGAAGAAGGACTCGCCCTCCACCCCGTCCGGAAAGCGTTCCAGGGTCGTGGGCCGGTCGCGCAGAGCGCGCGTGATGCCGGGCGCGACCGCCAGGTAGTACTCGGCCACGTGCCGCTTGGTGAGGCCGCGCTCCGGGAAGTACACCTTGTCCGGGCTGGACAGCCGTACCGTCCGCCCGCCCGCGTCCAGCTCGATCGCATTACCGGCAGCACCCATGTGCGCCACGGTAGGCGGGCCCGGTCATGCCCGCATACCGGGCAGGTCCGGACGTACCACCGCAGAATCGAAGGCATGGATCTGCCAGTGATGCCGCCCGTGAAACCGATGCTCGCCAAGTCCGTCGCAAAGATCCCGCCGGGAATGCAGTACGAGGCCAAGTGGGACGGCTTCCGGGCCATCGTGCATCGCGACGGCGACGAGATCGAGCTCGGCAGTCGCACGGGCAAGTCCCTCACCAGGTACTTCCCCGAGCTGGTGAAGGCCCTGAAGAGCAATCTGCCGAACCGTTGCGTCATGGACGGCGAGATCGTCATCGTTCATGGCGGGCGCCTCGATTTCGACCGGCTGACCGAGCGGATCCATCCCGCGCAGTCCCGCGTCGCCATGCTGGCCGAGACGACGCCCGCCAGCTTCGTCGCCTTCGACCTGCTCGCACTGGGCGACGACGCGCTGCTCGACACCCCTCTCGCCGACCGCCGTGCCGCCCTCGTCCGCTCCCTCTCCACCGCTCGGCCCCCCGTGCATCTCGCGCCCGCGACCACCGACCCCGCGCTCGCGCAGGAGTGGTTCGAGCGATTCGAGGGCGCCGGGCTCGACGGAGTGATCGCCAAGCCCCTCGATCTCCCCTACCGGCCCGATGCCCGCCTCATGTTCAAGGTCAAACACGAACGTACCGCCGACGTCGTCGTCGCGGGTTTCCGTTTCCACAAGAGCGGTCCGATTGTCGGATCACTGCTGCTCGGCTTGTACGACGTCCACGGCACCCTCCAGCACGTGGGCGTGTGCGCCGCCTTCCCCATGAAGCGCCGCGCCGAGCTGGTCGAGGAACTCGAACCGCTACGGATGCCCGACCCGACCGGCCACCCGTGGGCCGCCTGGGCCGAGGAGTCCGCCCACGAGAGTGCCCGGCTGCCCGGCGCGCAGAGCCGCTGGACCGGCAAGAAGGACCTGTCCTGGATTCCGCTGCGACCCGAGCGGGTCGTCGAGGTGAAGTACGACCACATGGAGGGCGACCGCTTCCGGCACACCGCCCAGTTCCACCGCTGGCGGCCCGACCGGACGCCCGAGGGTTGCACCTACGCCCAGTTGGAGGAGGTCGTCGGCTACGACCTCACCGAGGTGCTCGGTCCCACCGCCGGCGCCACCGGCGCCGACGACTCCCCCGACTGAGCGACCGACCACCACCGGGCCACCACGCCCGAGCCGCCGCCCCCGCGCCGCCACGGCTGGGCCGCCACGTCGCCGCCCCTCGGCTCAGCCCGCCGTCAGCTTCTCCCACTCCTCCCGGTCCGGCCCCGACGCGTTCGGCGCGTAGTGCGGCCGAGCCGCCAGCCAGCTCGCCACCCTGGCGCGGACCTCCGGATCCGCGTACGCCCGCCCCGGCAGTTCCGCCAGGTGCCGGACCCGCGCCCGCGCCCGCATCACCTCCGGGTCCTCCAGCGCGCAGTCGAACAGCGCGGACACCTCGCGCGCCGTCCCGCCGCGCACCGCCCTGGTCGCGAAGCGCTCCCCGATGGCCGCGTCCGCGACGACCTGGAAGTCGAACCACGGTTTCAGGGTGTGCTCCGCCCAGGCGTGGTGATCGGTGGCGTACCGCGCCGATCCCGGATCCCGGTGCGCCGTACGGGCCACCCTGCGCGCCGCCCACAGTGCGAGCGAGGTCCCCTGCCCGAGGGTCGGGTTGGTGTGCGTGATCGAATCCCCGACCGGCACCAGCCCGGTCACCACCGGGCCCTCTTCGTCGACCAGCGCGCTCCACCGGTTGTCCAGGCTCGCCGTGGCCAGCACGCCCGACAGCGGCTCGGCGCCCAGTCCCAGCCAGGCCGCACCGGGCGGGAAGGTGCGCGCCACCGCCTCGAAGACGGCCGGGTCGCGCAGCGCCGAGCGCGTGGGGTCGGCGGTGTGCACGAACAGCGTCACGGCGAAGGTCCGGTTGTCGGCCGGGAAGGCGGCGCATCCGGCGAAGGGCCCACCGGTCACCGCCCACGGCCGACGCGGCCCCTCGTCCCTGCCCGCGGGCAGCCGGTACCAGCGGCAGAAGTATGCGAGCCCGGTGCGGTGCCGCTCCACGACGGGCGGTCGGCAGCCCGCTTCGGCCAGCCGGCGTTCGGTGCCGCCGCGCCGGCCACCGGCGTCCACGACGAGGTCCCCCGGGTAGCTCCCGATCTCGGTGGTCACTCCCGTCACCTGGATCCCGATGCCCTCGGACGACCCCGGGGCCGTGATCAGTTTGGTGACCGGCTCCCCGTACCGGACGACGACCCCCGGCTCCGCGCGCAGCGCCGTGGCCAGGGCGCTCTCCAGCACGATGCGCCGGGCCTGGAGCATCACCAGGTCCTCGTCGCCCGGTCGCGCGGGCGGACGTACGTCGAACCAGTCCAGCTCGTGCCGTTCGCGGGCGCCGAGCCGGAGCATCTCCTCGTGGACGTCGGGCAGATCAGCGCGCAGCACGTTGCGGGCGGCCCCGAGCAGCACGTGCGGCTGGGCCGCCTGCGGTACCGTCGGCCGGCGCCAGCCGAAGAAGTCGCGGTCGAGCGCCGTGCCCGGAGCCCTCGTATCGCGTTCGAAGACCTCCGCCGTGTGTCCGCGCCGTGCCGCGAGCAGCGCGGTGGCGGCCCCCGCGACGCCTCCGCCGATGACCAGTACATGTGCCATGGAGCGTCCCCCCGAGCCGTTGGACCGTATGACGATCACACTGCTCAGAGCCTGCGCGAACGGGAGTCGACCGAAACCCGCACGGATGTCCGAAAAGCACTCCGGCGCACACGCGCCGACTCACGCTCCGAGTCACATTCCGGCGCCCGCGCGGTGGGCCCGAACGGCCCGCCGGGTCTCCTCCTCGATCAGGTCGGCGTTGAGGGCCATCGCCGCCCGCACCCCCTGGGCGGCTGCACCCGGGACCTTCTCCAGCGGGGAGGTCACGTTGCCCGCGACCCAGACCCCGTGCAGGGCGGTGGCTCCGGTGGCCGGATCCGACTCGACGCAGGTACCGATCGCCCGGCCGTCCCGCTCCACGACCGTGGTCGGCAGACCGAGGCCGGTCAGGACGCCCGAGCGGGCGGTGAACCGCGGGGCGACCACCAGGGCCCGGCACTCCACCACGGCGCCGTCCGCCAGGGTCACGCCGGTCAGCGCCCCGTCTTCGACCGCGAGGCCGGTCACCTCGCCCTCGACCACCCGGACGTCGAGGGCGGCGAGCAGTTCCCGGTCCTCGGCGGTGAGCTGCCAGGTGTGCGCGAGCAGGGTGGTCCGCCCGCTCCAATGCCGCCAGAGCTCGGCCTGGTGCACGGCGAGGGGCCCGTCCGCCAGCACCGCGATCGGCTGCTCCCGTACCTCCCAGCCGTGGCAGTACGGACAGTGCAGCACGTCCCGCCCCCAACGCGCGCCGAGGCCCGGCACGGCGGGAAGCTCGTCCACCAGACCGGTGGCGACCAGCAGCCGGCGCGCCCGGACGGACCTGCCGTCCCCGCAGCGGACCACGAAGGTCCCGTCGGGCAGCCGGTCCGCGGCGACGGCGGTGCCCGGCCGGATCTCCCCGCCGTAACCGGTCACCTCCGCGCGCCCCTTGGCCAGCAGTGAGGCGGGGCTCTCCCCGTCCTGCCCCAGGTACCCGTGCATGTGCGCGGCCGGGGCGTTGCGCGGGCTGCCGGAGTCGATGACCAGTACCGTACGGCGGGCCCGGACCAGGGTGAGTGCCCCGGCCAGCCCGGCGGCCCCACCGCCCACGACGACCACGTTGAAGGAGCTGTCGCTTGCGTTGTCCATACCTGTGAGGGTCTGCCCGCGACGGCCCGCTTGACAAATGTTGTTGCCGAAGCGGCAAATGGATCCATGGCCGCCGAGGAGCAGGACGAGGAACTCGCCGGCGTGCTCACCGCCGTGGGCCCGCGGCTGCGCGCCCTGCGCCGGGCGCGCGGCACCACGCTGGCCCAGCTCAGCGAGACCACGGGCATCTCCCTCTCGACCCTCTCCCGGCTGGAGTCCGGGCAGCGCAGGCCGACGCTGGAGCTGCTGCTTCCGCTGGCCAGGGCGCACCGGGTGGCGCTCGACGAGCTGGTCGGCGCCCCTGAGACCGGGGACCCCCGGGTCCGCCCGCGTCCCTTCGTCCGGCACGGCAGCACCTATGTGCCGCTGACCCGGAAATTCAGCGGGGTCCACGCCTTCAAGCAGATCCTGCCGCCCCTCGAAGCTCCGCCCGCCGAGCCCGAGCTACAGGTCCACGAGGGCTACGAGTGGCTGTACGTGCTCTCCGGACGCATCCGGCTGCTGCTCGGCGGGCACGACCTCGTCCTCGGTCCCGGCGAGGCCGCCGAGTTCGACACGCGCACCCCGCACGCCTTCTTCAACGCGGGTCCGCAGCCCGCGGAGTTCCTCAGCCTCTTCGGCCCCCAGGGCGAGCGGATCCACGTCCGGGCCCGGCCCACCCCTCCGTCGGAAGGACGTCCATGAACACCCCCCACGAACGCCCCGAGCGGGCCGCGCCGCAACCCCATGCCGTCGTCGGCGTCGGACTGGTCGTCCTGGCGGCGGACGGCCGGGTGTTGCTCGGCCAGGCGCACGACGGCCGGTGGGAACTGCCCGGCGGAAAGGTCGACCCCGGGGAGGGCTTCGAGCAGGCCGCCGCCCGGGAACTCGCCGAGGAGACGGACCTGCGGGCGGCCCCCGAGGCGATCCGGATCCTGTCCGTGCAGATCGACGCGCAGTCCGGCCTGGTCAGGTTGACGGCTGCCGCCGTCACCACCTCGGCGAAGGGCGTCCCGGCCGTCACCGAGCCGCACAAGATCGCCCGCTGGCAGTGGTTCGCCCCCGCCGAGATCCCCTCGGCCCTGTACGCCCCGTCGGCGGCCGTGCTGCGCGCCTGGCGGCCGGACCTCACCGCGCTGCCGGACGTCGCCTCGTACGCCTACCCGACCTCGAACCCGGCGGCGCGGGCCGGGCAGGATCTTTGAGAACCCGACCTTTTGAGAACACGACCTACGTGGTGGCCGTCAGGACCGTCACCGTGGTCACCGTCACCATCGCGGCCTGCATGTCCTGGATGGCCGCCCGGACGCTCTCGTCCGCCCACCGGCCGGCGGCCATCTCCGCCGTCCTCTCGGTCACCTCGTCGGGCTGCCGGCCGGGGAAGGCGAGCCGGTGCAGCTTGGCCGAGTGGATCAGGGCGATGAGTCCCGCCGTCCGCTCGTCCGGCGCGGCGCCGCCGAAGACGACCTCGTGGAGCCGCTCGCGCAGGGCGCGCTCGACCGTGCCGTCCGCCTCCGGATAGCGGCGCTGCGGGAACACCCCGAACACCTTGTGCACCTGCGCCACGACCAGCCCGCGCTCGCTCAACCTCTCCAGGGCGGCACCGACCGCCCTGGGCTGGTCCTTCGTCAGCCAGTCCGTCACCCGGCACTTGCCGCGGCCCCGCAGCCAGGCCTGCATCAACCGGATCCGACCGTCGAGCAGTTCTTCCCCCGTGGACTCGGTGTTCCCGAGCTCCAGGTACTTGCCCGACACCGACACCCGCTCCGCCAGGACGAGTTCGAGCAGCAGCGCGCCCGCCACGGCCCAACCCGCCGCCTGCCGCTGCCGCGCCGCCCCGGATTCGTCGTCCAGGGACAGCAGCATGATCTCCTCGGCCAGTGTGATCCTCACGAGCGCCCCCCGTCGTCCGCCTGACGGTCCGTCCGTCCTACCGCCTCGTGGGGGATGACGAGCGTCCGACGCGCGAGGTTGCCTTCCGGTCCGGGCCCTACCGCCGCAGCACCACCTTTGGCGCGAAGTTGCCCTCCTCCAGGTCCTCCGCGAGCAACCGCTTGGCGATGGCGTCCGCCGCCACCCGCAGTTCGGCGCTCCGCGGCCGCCCCCGGTCCTTCTCCAACTGGTCCTTGAGCCAGTCGCCCCAGGCCTTCGAGATCACGTCGGCCTCCCGCTGCCCGGCCGCGGTGAGGGTGAGGAAGCCGTCCTGGCGGCTGACGAAGCCCTCGTCCGCCATCCGCTCGTAGACCGGGATCAGCACCTCCGGCGGCAGGGACCGGCGGCCGGCGATCAGGGCGAGGGGGGCGTGGCCGACGGTCCGGGTCAACAGGTCCACCTGCATGACCGCCCAGGCTCCCGCGATGTCCAGCCGGGTGTCGGAGCCCTGGACGATCCCCCGCGCCGTGTCCGCGCCCATGTTCCGGACGAGTTTGCCGACGGCCAGCTCCAGCAGCTTGGCCGAGTCCCCCGAGGCCGTGGCCGGGGAGCCGAACCCGTCGCCCATGTCCGTGGAGCCGGCCCGGGCACTGTCGCGCAGCCGTACCTGCTTGAGGAAGAGCGCCACGACGAAACCGAACACGGCGACCGGAACGGTGTACAGGAACACGGTCTGCAGGGCCTGCGCGTACGCGTCGATCACCGGGGCGGCGACCGTCGGATCGAGCCGGTGCACCCCTTCCGGGGTGGACGCGGCCTTGGCCAGCTCCGCCGGATCCTGTCCGGCGAGCCGCGCCGCCTCCACGTACGCCGCCTCCAGTTCGGGCCCCAGGTGGTTCGCGTAGATCGTTCCGAAGACCGCCGTCCCGAAGGCGCTGCCGAGCGTACGGAAGAAGGTGACGCCCGAGGTGGCCGTGCCCAGGTCGGCGTAGTCGACGGTGTTCTGCACGGCGATGGTCAGCACCTGCATGGACAGGCCGATGCCCGTGCCGAGCACGAACATGTACAACGATTCCAGCAGGGTGCTGGTACCCGGCTCCATGCGCGACAGCAGGTACAGGCCGATGCCCATGACCGCGTTCCCGACGATCGGGAAGATCCGGTACTGGCCGGTCTTGCTCACGACGTTGCCGCTGAACACGGAGGCGATCAGCAGGCCGATGACCATGGGCAGGGTCCGGACGCCCGAGATCGTGGCCGAGTCCCCGTCCACGTACTGGAGGTAGGTCGGCAGGAAGGTCATCGCACCGAGCATCGCGAATCCGACGACGAAGCTCAGGATCGAGCACACGGCGAAGACCGGATTGTGGAAGAGCCGCATCGGCAGCATCGGTTCCACGGCCCGGGTCTCGACCAGACAGAACAGCGCCAGCGCGACCGCGCCGCCCGCGAACAGGCCGATGATGACGGGCGAGGTCCAGCCGTACTCGTTCCCGCCCCAGCTGGTGGCCAGGATCAGCGCGCTGGCGCCGACGGCGACCAGCGCGATGCCCAGGTAGTCGATCACCGGCTTGCCCGAGGCCCGTACCGTCGGGATCGTCTTGGCCGCCGCGACGACGACGAGGATCGCGATCGGGACGTTGACGTAGAAGCACCACCGCCAGGTCAGCTGGTCGGTGAAGAACCCGCCGAGCAGCGGTCCGATCACGGTGGCGACCCCGAAAACGGCTCCGATCATGCCCTGGTACTTGCCGCGTTCGCGCAGGGGCACCACGTCGGCGATCAGCGCCATCGCGGTGACCATCAGGCCGCCGGCCCCGACGCCCTGGACGCCGCGCCACACGATGAGGAAGGTCATGTTGCTGGACAGGCCGCACAGGAAGGAGCCGCTGATGAAGACGATGGCGGAGATCTGGAAGATCAGTTTCCGGCCGAAGAGGTCGCCGAACTTGCCGACCAGGACCGTCGCGACGGTTTCGGCGAGCAGGTAGGAGGTCACCACCCACGACATGTGGTCGCCGCCGCCCAGGTCGCCCACGATCGTGGGCAGCGCGGTGCCGACGATCGTCTGGTCGAGCGCCGCCAGCAGCACGCCGAGCATGATCGTGCCGAAGATGACGTTGCGCCGCCGCCGGTCGATCTCGGGGGGCGCGGGGGCCGTGGCGGGGGCAGTGGTCACCTTCGCACTGTCACAGCGCGCCCGCCGCCGCGCATGTGGCGCTGGGCCGTACGGAGGAACCGCCCGCCGGGACCGACGCAGGTGGACCCGGACTCGGCGCAGAGGGAGCAGGCCTCGGCGCAGGTGGCCCCGGCCTCAGCGCAGGTAGGCCAGGCCCGGGTGCTCCGCCGCGTACCCGTCGAGCAGCCGCCGGGCCACCCCCACCGAGTCGACCAGAGGATGGAGCGCGAAGGCCTTGACCGCGTCCGCCCGCGAACCGCTCGCGGCCGCCGCCAGGACCTCCCGCTCGACCGCCTTGACCGCCGTCACCAGCCCCACCGCGTGCAGGGGCAGCTGGGCGACGCCCACCGGGTGGGCGCCGTTCGCGTCGACGAGGCAGGGCACCTCGATGACGGCCTCGGCGTCGAGGACGGAGAGCGTCGACCGGTTCCGGACGTTCAGGATTAGTGTGGCCCGCTCGTCCCGGGCGATGGCCCGCATCAGCGCGAGCGCGACCTTCTCGTAGCCCCCGGATTCGAGGTCGCTCTCCTCGCGCTCCGGGGCACCCGCCGCCTCGCGGTTCTCGGCCATGTACGTGGCCTCGCGCTCGGCCCGGGTACGGTCCCAGGCGGCCAGCGCCGCCCCGGCCGGTGCCCCGACCCGGGCGGCCTCGGCGTAGAAGCCGCGCTGCTGGTCGATCAGGAAGGCCCCGCGCGTCTGCTTGGCCTCCTGGTACGCCCGTACCGTGTCACGGTTGAAGTAGTAGTAGTGCAGGTATTCGTTGGGGACCGCACCGAGCGAGCGCAGCCATTCGGCCCCGAAGAGCCGGCCCTCCTCGAAGGACTCCAGGGCTTCGGCGTCGGCCAGCAGCCGGGGCAGCTCGTCGCGGCCGCCGATGCGCAGCCCGCGCACCCAGCCCAGGTGGTTGAGACCGACGTAGTCGATCCAGGCGTCCTGCGGGCGGGCGCCCAGCAGCCTGGCGATGCGCCGGCCGAGGCCCACGGGGGAATCGCAGATGCCGATCACCCGTTCGCCGAGTTCCTCGGCCATGGCCTCGGTGACCAGCCCGGCCGGGTTGGTGAAGTTGATGACCCACGCCTCGGGGGCGGTACGGGCGATCCTGCGGGCGATCGCGCGCGCCACCGGCACCGTCCGCAGGCCGTACGCGATCCCGCCCGCACCCACCGTCTCCTGGCCCAGGACTCCCTCGGCCAGGGCGATCCGCTCGTCCGCAGCACGCCCTTCCAGGCCACCGACGCGGATGGCGGAGAAGACGAAGTCAGCGCCGCGCAGGGCTTCGTCCAGGTCTCCGGTGACCGTGACGGCCGGGGCGTCGACCGCCGGATCGGCCGCCGCAGCGGCCGAGGCCTGGTCGCGGAGCACGCGGGCCATGGCGGTGAGCCGCGCCGGGGCCTCGTCGTACAGCGTCACCTGGGACACCCTGCCCTCGGCGCGGTCGCCGAGCAGCGCGCCGTAGACGAGCGGTACCCGGAAGCCGCCCCCGCCGAGGATGGTCAGCCGCACGCCCCTACCGCCTTTCGCCAGTACAGATCCCGTTGCCGGCGCCGCCGTGCCGGCCAACCGGCCGGCCGATGCCACGATCGGTGACACGGAAGCCACGGCACACGTACGTCGGCACCAGTCTGCCCCGGTCGGTCACTCCACCGGCGACGGCACGGCGCGCAGCCTGGCGCCCTGCTGCTGCGCGAAGCCGGCGCCGCTGCGGACGGGGCCCCTCGGTGCACCCGTGGGCGTCGAGAGGATCAGGGTGATCCGGGTCAGTCCCATCTCGCCCAGCATCCGACTGGTCTCGGCCACCATCCGGCACCGCACCAGCCCCCACCGCGGGTCGGGGTGGCGCACGGTGCGCACCGCCCCGTCGAGCTCGGCGGCGTCGGCACCGTGCGTGCTCAGCCAGTGCGGCACCCCGTACCGGTAGGCCGCCTCCATGAACGGGTCACGGGCCACTTCCTGGCGGATGCTGCGCAGCCCCTCGTCCTCGGGGGCCCCGGCCAGCGCGGTCGCGAACTGGGCCAACAGTGGTACGCACCAAGCGGGTTCGTGGTCCTCCAGCACGGCAGCGGCGTCCGGGTGGAACAGCACGAAGCGCAGGAAGTTGTCGTCCGGCAGGGCCGTCGGGTGCGGCCTCACCGACTGGAAGAGCTGGTCGAAGGCCGAGTTGGTCAGGGCGACGTCCCAGCGGTGGTCCACCAGGAAGCTCGGGTACGGCACGGACTCCATGAGGGCCGCGTAATCGCACAGGTAGTCACGCTGCGCCGGGTCCTCGGGCAGCCGGTTCTCCTCGGCGGCCCGCCACGTGGGCGGCGGGTCGCGGTCGACCATGACGCGGAACAGCCAGAAGCACTGCCGCTCGCTCATCTCCAAAGCCTCCGCCAGGGCGAGGAGTTTGCGATCCGTCCACTCCTTGACCAGGCCTCTTTCCCAGTTCCCGTACGCGCGCACGCTGATGCGCAGTCGGGCGGCGAGGTCTTCCTGGCTCAGGCCCAGCTCCTCGCGGCGCTGGCGCAAAATCTCCTTGCGTCGCTCCGACCGCACTGCACCGCGGGCGGGTTCCTCGCCCGCCAGGCGCTCTTCAACGGCTCGGGCGAGTCCATCGGACGGGCCCACCGCTGCGAGATGTGGCACTGAGAGCTCCCCCTCCTCCGGTCTGGATCTTCATTTCCGTGTGGCGATCCTGCTACCGACTTCATTCGAGTGTCAACTATTGTGGCAATTCAAGCCTCTTGACAGCTCATTCCCGCCACAGCTGTGGCACGTTCTAGCCCTTCTGGGCAAGAGCGGATAGATTCCAGAAGCCGACCATGTGCCCATACCGACTTCGCGCGATCTAGGAGAACCACTGGTGACAGACGGCTTCCCGGCTCCCGTCGCGGTGGCCGACGCACCCATGGCGGCCACCATCACGCGCGTCGCCGAACTCGCGGGCAAAATGGGCCGCGACCTGAACCAGGTCTTCGACCTGCGGCGGCTATCCGAGGCATCCGGCGTACCCACGGACGTGGTCAGGACCCTGCTCGACGGCAGGCCGGCCGGCGAACCCGATCTGCAGACCCGGTTCCTCCAGCGTCTCGACCTGCTCCGGCGGACCCGCGTCAAACCGAACGGCCGCCGCTACACGCAGCAGGAGATCGCGGACGGCGCCGGCATGTCCCGGCAGCAGGCCGGCGCACTGATCAACGGGGACCGGCGCCCCACCATGGAGCATTGCGACGCGATCCAGCGGTTCTTCGGAGTGCACGCCGGATTCCTCACGGCCCACGACGCCGACGCCCTCACCGACGCGCTCCAGCGGACCGAGCAACAACTGCTCCAGGACTTCGCGGGGCGGGCACGGGAAACCGTACCGGCGTCGGCCGCATCGGCGGGCGATCCACTGGCAAGACTCCTCCAGAACCACGGTGTACGGGGCATCGCCTGGCGCGCAGCCCAACTGCCCAGCGACAAGCACCGGGACAAGGTGACCGAATGGCTGGACATGCTCCTCGAAAGCGTCAAACCGAACGAATCCTGACCCAGTCGAAAGTCTGGGTCTGATCCTTGAGTCCTGATCCGGATCCGCGCCGACGGGGAGAACGGTGAGCATAGGCAGAGAGCAGCGGCGGTTGTGCGGGGAGCTGGTGGCCGGTATCCGGCTGACGGCCCCCGTGGAACCCGTGGACCTCTACGCTGCCCTCTGCGAGGGCATGAGCAGACACCGCGGCCGCCGGGTGGACTTCCGGATGGCCTCGTTCCCGCCGCGGACGGCCAGCGGCCTGTGGCTCGACATGGCGGACCGCGATCTCGTGGTCATCGAGGAACGCACCGCGCCGGACCACCAGTTGGTGATCCTGGGCCATGAGCTGTGGCACATGAAGGCCGGCCACTGCAGCCACCACGTCGACGGCGCCGCCGTCGCCGCGCGGATGCTGGCCGACGAAGCCGACATCGGCGAGACCGTACGCCGCGTCGCCGCACGCACGCGCGCCGACGTCCAGGAGGAGACCGAGGCCGAAACCTTCGGCTTACTGCTGGGTAGTCGGTGTCGGAACTGGCTCGCCGGATCGGCGAGCCACCGCGCTCCGGTCCAGCGCGATCAATTGGCGGGCCGGATCGAGGCTTCGCTGGGCTACCGGGGGCACAGGAAAGAGCGTTGAACGGCAAGGACTACTACATACCGGCGGCCGCGATGGCGGTCTCACTCGCCTTCAAGCTGCCGGCCCTGCGACACAACTGGCGCGACCCCCTCCTACGATCGGTCGTGGCCCTGCTGACCCTGGCCGGAGCGGTGTTCACCTTCGCGGCCCCGCCCACCATCGCGGCGGTCAACCGATGGACCGGGATCGTCAACGTCTCGGCCCCCCTGGTCTACTGCCTGATCACCGCCTTCAGCGCCTCCTGCCTGGTCCTCATGGTCAACTGGCGGGGCGGCCCGCCCGAACAGACCCGACGCGTCTCGCGCCGCTGGACCCTGGGCTACGGCGCGGTGGTCGTCGCCCTGATCGCCCTCTTCGCCCTCGGTGGCACCCCGGTGGAGCGGCTGCGCGACTTCGACACCTACTACGCGAACACGCCCTACATCGGCCACATGATCGCGCTCTACCTGCTGGCGCACTGCGTGGCCGCGGTGGTGATGGTGGTCCTGTGCTGGCGCTGGTCGCTCCAGGTCCGCGGCTGGCTGCGGGTCGGCCTGGTGATCATCGTTGCCGGCTACGTCTTCAACCTCTCCTACGACGCCACGAAGATGACCGCGGTCATCGCCCGCTGGTCCGGTCACGACCTGGACGACCTCAGCACCTACGCCGCCCCGCCGCTCGCCTCGCTCGGGGCGCTGATCAGCGCGATGGGCTTCGTGGTGCCGCTCGTCTGCCAGCGGCTGTCGGACCAATGGCAGACCTGGGCGACGTACCGCCGGCTCGGACCGCTCTGGCACGAGGTGCAGATCTCCGCGCCCAGCGGCACCCCCTCCGTACAGATGGCCTGGTGGTCCGCGGCGGAACTACGGGTGATCCAGCGCGAGTCGGACATCCACGACGGCTTCCTGCACCTCGGGCCGTACTTCGACAAGGGCCTCGGCGACGGCGCCTACGAGAACGCCGTCGCCACGGGTGCCGACGAGGAGACGGCCCGCGCCGTCGCCGAGGCCGCCATGGTCGCGGCCGCCGTACGGGCCCGCTCCGCCGACCCCGACGGGAAGGTCATCGGAGAGGACGAGGAGACCTCCCTCGACACCGCCGACGGTCCGCGCGACCTGCTGCGGATCTCCCACGCACTGCGGCACTCGCCGGTGGTGCAGGCGGTCCGGCGCGAGGCGACCGTGTAGCGGCGGACGGGGCGTCCGCCGGCCGGCCCTCAGCGGCTGGCGACGGCCACCGACGCCGCGGCCGGGAACAGGTCCTGGAACGGTGCGGCCGAGTCGATCCCCTCCCGCCCGTACGGCGCGTCGAAGCTCCACACCATGAAGAGCAGGAACACGATCAACGCGCTGAACAACCCGGCGAGCAACAACTCCCGTCCGGAGCGCCGGATCTGCAGGGTGAAGATCAGCCCGACCGTCACCAGTCCGCCGACCACCAGCCCGAACCACACCACGCCCGGCAGCGTGGACTCGGAGCTCTGCGTACGCGAGTGCCGCGCGTCGTCGGCGGCCGCGATGTGGTCCAGCAACGGCTGATAGGCCTGCGCCTGAAGCTCGTTGGCCGGGCTCTGGTGCGTGACGTCGGTACGCAGCTTGCCGAGCAGGGCGGCGCCCTCGGGCGAGGCGTTGTCGCCGGAGGTCAGCAACGGCCAGTCCACGGCGACGGTGTGGGAGACGTACGCGTCCACCTCGCCCCGGATCCGGTCGCGGACGGCCGCCGGGTAGACGTCGGCGCGCTGGGTGACCTCGTACAGGGCCTGGGCCTCACGGCGCACGCTGTCCTCGGCGGCGCCGCGCGCCTCCCAGACTCCCGCGATGGCCAGGCCCAGCACGATCGCGTAGACCACGCCCACCATCATCGTCATGTACTCGATGACGTCGGGGGTTTCGCTGGTGTCCTCGTCGGCGGCGGCCCGGCGGTGCCGGATCGCGGTGATGGCGAGGACGACGGCGCAGACGAGCGCCATGGCGATGGCCAGGACCAGCCATTCGGACACGTGGATTCTCCCGGTGTGGGTCGTCGATGGTTCGACGGATCGGTTCTTCGGCGGTACGGCGGTTCGGTGGATCGGTGGACGGAGTGCAGGGGGCGGCGGTCAGCCGCGGCTCTTGGAGCGGGGGCGCAGGGCGGCGGCGGCCAGTACGGCCGGGGTGGTGACGACGACCATGAGCGTCATGGTGGACATCCCGCCCGGGCCGCGCCGCTCCAGGGCCACCGAGCGGTACGGACGCACGTGGAAGGCGCTCACCCGTGCGACGGCGGCCCTGGCCGCGGGCGGGGCGGGTGCGTCGGCCGACGCCGGTTCGTTCCGGCCCTCGGGACCCGCCGCGGGCACCGGCGGCTCCGACCCCCCGGCCCGTGCCTCCGGGGAACGCTCCACCGCTGCCCCGGGCGGACGCGGCCGCGCGGGCTCGGCCGGCCGCACGGGCCGCTCCGCAGGGCCGGCTGACTGCGCGGGCCGCCCCACGTGGTGCACGGTCGGCCGGTCGGCGCCGGGCACGGTCACCCGGACCGAGGGCCGCCCGGACGGCGGCCGGAAGACCGGTCTCTCCGGCTGCCCGGCCGGCACGCACCGGTCGACGCGGGCTCCGTAGCCGGGGCCGTGGCCGTGGCCGTAACCGTCGCCGTATCCGTCGGCCGCGACCGCCACGTGGCCGTGCAGCGGGCCCAGTGCCGCCACCAGGCCCGCCCCGGCGAAGTACTGCCAAGCCGTCACCGCGCGCCTCCCGAAATCCGCAGCAGATGTAAGGGCCACCACTGAAGAAACGATCAAGGGGCGGCTTCGACACGCCGCGGACGGGTGCAGATCCCCGATGCGGCCCGATGTCGCCATGGGACCGAGGGGGCGAACGCCCGGCTGGTCGCCCGGCGGTCGCGCAGCTCAAGCACCTCCACATCAGCGAGGTGCACGACATCGTCGAGGACGGCGAACTCCCGTACATCGTCATGGAGCTGGTCGAGGGCGGTTCCCTCGCCGACCGGCTCTCCCGGACCGGACCGGTGGGTGACGACGTGACACCGGTCCCCCCGATCGGCAGGGCCGCCGCCCCGGACACCCGCGGACACCCCTAGGCTGGGGGGACATGTCCGACTCCACGCCCCGCCCCGAACCGGCCGACCCTCCAGCGGTCGCCGTCCTGGCCGCGATGCGCCGGCCGCTGCGGTTCCTCGGCTCGTGGTGGCCCTGGCGGTGCTGGGCGTACCTAGGCAGCGGGTTCCTCATCGGCTATCCCGTCCTGATCCTCCTCGTCCTGCTCCTCGGAGTCGGAGTGGCGCTGGCGGTCGTCGGGATCGGGCTGTTGATCCTGCTCGGTGCCGTCGCCGCCGTGGTACCGCTGGGGGCGCTGGAGCGGTGGCGGCTGCGGTGGGTGGAGCCGGTGCCCGTGCCGGACCCGCACGCCTCCCTGGCCGGGGCCGGGCCCGCGGCCTGGTTGCGGACCCGGCTGCGGGAGCGGGCCACCTGGCGGGAGTTCGCGTACGCCACCCTGCTGGGGCCGGTCTTCGGGGCGGCCGGGTTCGCCGTGATCACGCTGCTGGCCTTCGCCCTGATCCTCGTCGCGACGCCGGCGATCGTCTGGGCCATCGCCCCGGACCACGTGATGCTGATCCCCGGCCGGCCGGTCTCCGGGCCGCTGGAGGCCCTGGGCGGCACGGCCGTCGGACTGGTCGGGATGGTGGTGGCGGCGTACGCGGGCGCCCTGCTCGCCGCGGCCCAGGTGAAGACCGCCCGCCTGCTGCTCGGGCCGCGCGTGGAGGCCGACCGGATCCTGGAGCTCACCCGCTCCCGGGTCCGCCTGGTCGACGCCTTCGAAGCCGAACGGCGGCGCATCGAACGGGACTTGCACGACGGCGCGCAGCAGCAGCTGGTCGCCCTCAGCATGACCCTGGGCCTCGCCGAGCTGGAACTGCGCGGGATCCCGCAGGCGGCCGGGGCCGCCGCCCTGGTGGCCCGGGGGCGCGGCGAGGCCAAGGTCGCCCTGGAGCAACTGCGCGACCTCGTAAGGGGCATCCACCCGCAGGTCCTCACCGACCACGGGCTCGCGGCGGCCGTCGCCGAGGTGGCCCTGCGCCATCCCGTACCGGTGACCGTGGACCTCGACGTGCCCCGGCTGGCCGAATCCGTCGAGATCACGGCGTACTTCACCGTCACCGAGGCGCTCGCCAACGCGGCCAAGCACAGTGGTGCCTCGCGCGTCGCCGTGGTCGGTAAGGTCGAGGGTGACCGGCTCACTCTCACCGTCACCGACGACGGCCGCGGCGGCGCCGATCCCGGCGCGGGAGCGGGCCTGGCAGGACTCGCGGACAGGGTGGCGATGTTGAAGGGCAGGCTGGTGGTGTCCAGTCCGGTGGGCGGACCGACCCGACTCCGGGTGGAGGTCCCGTGCTCCGGCTGATCCTCGCCGAGGACTCCGTACTGCTGCGCGCGGGGCTGACGGAACTCCTCACCCGCGGCGGGCACCAGGTGCTCGCCGCCGTCGGGAGCGCCGAGGAACTGGTGCGGGCGGTGGAGGCGCAGCGGCCGGACGCCGTCGTGACCGATGTGCGGATGCCGCCCGGCTTCCGCGACGAGGGTCTGCGGGCCGCACTCGAACTCCGCTCCCGGGACGCCTCGTTGCCCGTGCTGGTGCTCTCGCAGTACGTGGCCACGGCCTACGCCACCCAGTTGCTCACGGGCGCCTCGGCGGCCGGGCTGGGCTATCTGCTCAAGGACCGGGTCGGCGAGGTGGCCGAGTTCCTCGACGCCCTCCAGCAGGTCGCCGAGGGCCGCACGGTCATCGACCCCGAGGTGGTACGGGTCCTGCTCAGCCGGCAGTCCGAGGAGCGGCCGCTGGCCCGGCTGACCCCGCGCGAGCGGGAGGTGCTGACCTTGATGGCCTCGGGCCTCAACAACCAGGCCCTGGCGGCCCGGCTGTTCATCACCGAGGCCGCCGTCGTCAAACACGCGTCCAGCATCTTCATGAAACTCGACCTGGACGCCACGGAGGGCAACCGCCGGGTCCTGGCGGTCCTGGCCCACCTGTCGGGCCAGGAGGCCTAGCCGGTCGCGCCCGTGTCCCGCCGCGGGGTCCTGAGCAGCAGGGCGGCCGGCAGGGTCGCGAGCAGGAGGGCGCCGACCGCGCACCAGAGGGTGGTGGTGTAGGCGTCCAGCGTCCGGGCGAACACGTCGGTGTCGTCCGAGACGTGGCTCAAGCGGCTCAGCACGACGGCGCCGAGCACCGCCCCGCCGATCGACTGCCCCAGGTGGTGGGCCGCGCCGAGGGCCGCCGAGGCCGCACCAGCGTGGCGCGGGGCCACCCCGGCGGTCGCGGTGGCGTAGAGCGGGGCCAGGGCCAGGCCCAGGCCGACGCCGGCGAGCAGCAGGCCGGGCAGCACCCCGGTCGCGTAGGTGGACGCACCCCCGGTGCCGGCCAGCAGGGCCAGCCCGAGGGCCGTGATCACCAGGCCCGGCAGGACCATGAGGCGCGGCGCGATTCGGGGCAGCAGGCGGGCGGAGACCTGGGTGGCGACCACGAGGGCAGCGGCGACCAGGGGCAGGTGGGCGACCCCGGACGCGGCCGGGCTCTGGCCGCGGACCTGCTGGGCGAAGAAGCCCAGGGCCGGGAAGAGGACGACCAGGGCCACGCCGGTGAGGAGGACGGCCAGGAGGGAGGCGAGGCGGCTCCGGTCGGCGAGGACGTACGCCGGGAGCAGGGTGCCGGACGCTCTGGTCTGCCACCACAGGAAGCCGGCGAGCAGCGCGATGCCGCCCACGAGCAGGAGCAGGCTCGGGACGACGGCCCAGCTGAACGTCTCGGCCTCGGCGAGGCCGTAGGCCAGGGCGGCGGATCCCGCCGTGCCGAGGAGTACGCCGAGTCCGTCGAACCGGGCGCCGGTGCGGCCCGGGTGGGCGGGCAGCAGGGTGAGGGCGCCGATCAGGGCGAGTGCGGCGAGCGGGACGACCGACCACAGGGCCCAGCGCGCGTCCAGGGTCTCGGCGATCCAGCCGCCAGTGGACACACCGAGCGCACCGCCGCCCGCGGCGACCGCCGTGTAGATCCCGAAGGCCCGCCCGCGTTCCCGGGGGTCGGTGAATCCGGTGGCCACCAGGGACAGCGCGGCCGGGACGAGCAGGGCGGCGAAGGCGCCCTGCAGGGCGGCGAAGGCGCCCTGCAGGGCGCGGGCGGTGATCAGCGACCCGGAGCTGTCGGCCGCGCCGCCGAGCACGTCGGCCGCCGCGCATCCGATCAGGCCGGCCACCAGCATCCGCCGTGCCCCGAGCAGGTCGACGAGGTGCCCGCCGAGCAGCAGCAGTCCGCCGAGAGCTACCAGGTAGGCACTGAACACCGAGGCCAGGTCGCCGCCGTCGACGGCGAGTTCGGCATGGATCTGCGGGCCCAGCACATTGAAGTGGGCCGCTTCGACGAGCACCAGCAGCTGCGTCAGGGCGAGGACCGCGAGGCCCCACCACCGCCGCGGGTGCGGGGGCGCGGGGACGGACGGGTCACCGGGGACGGGGCCCGGGGGCGACCGAAGCCGTCAGCGGGACCGAAGCGACCGGGCACCGTGGGGGCGTACGCGGGCGGCGGGGGCGGTGCCGCCGGCGGAGAGGCGTCCTGCCGGGACTGCGCCGGCACGAGGCGGGGATCCGGCGTCTTGTCGAAGGGCTCCTTCTCTGCGGGCTCCTTCTCGACGGGCGTCTTCTCGGATGAGGTCCCCGCGGAAGAGGTCCCCTCGGCAGGGGCCCCCGCGGCAGGGGTCCCGCCGCCGGCTCCGACTCCTGCCGGTGACGCCGGGGCGTAGTCCAACAGCCGCGCCGCATGGCGGCCCAGCTCGGCCAGCACCGCGCCCGGGAGCCACTCCCCAGCGGCGTCCGCCGCCGTACGCGCAGCCACCTCCTCGGGGGTGGGCCGGCGGGCCGGGTCCTTGTTCAGGCACGCGCCGACGAGTTCGACCAGCGACTCCGGCACCCCGGTCAGGTCCGCCTCCTCTTCGGCGATCCGGAAGAGGTGGGCGTTCAGGCCGGTGTCCTTGGCACCGAAGAGCGTGCGACCCGTGGCGGCGTACACGAGGACCGCGCCGAGGCAGAATACGTCGCTGGCGGGGCCCAGTTCGAGACCGCGTACCTGCTCCGGGGACATGAACCCCGGCGAGCCGATCAGCATGCCGGTGCGGGTGTGCAGGCTGTCGCCGGTCATGCCGTCCATCGCCCGCGCGATGCCGAAGTCGATGACGCGTGGCCCGTCGACGGTGACGAGCACGTTGGACGGCTTCAGGTCGCGGTGGATCAGGCCCGCCCCGTGCACGGCCCGCAGGGCGAGGGCGAGCCGGTTGGCGAGGGTCCGCACCGAGTCCTCGGGCAGCGGGCCGAACTGCCGGGCGACCACGGTCTGCAGGTCGGGCCCCGGGATGTACTGGGTCGCCACCCAGGGCACGGCGGCCTCCGTGTCGGCGTCGAGAACGGCAGCCGTCCAGCTGCCGCCCACCCGGCGCGCGGCGGCGACCTCGCGGGCGAACCTCCTGCGGAATTCGGCGTTCCCGGCGAACTCCGTCTGGACCACCTTCACGGCAACGGTCCGGCCGCCCTCGGAGCGGCCCAGGTAGACCAGGCCCATGCCACCCGCGCCCAGCCGGGCGATCAGGCGGTACGGTCCGATGCGGCTCGGGTCTTCGGCGATCAGCTGATCCACGGAGCGAAGGCTAGTGCAGCCGTCCCATGTGCGAGGGTCATCAGGCGAACTGCCCTCCCTACCGCTCGTTCCGTACCCGCGGCCGCCCGTCCGACGCTCGGAGCCGGAACGAGCCCGTCACCACCCGCGAGACACCCGGTACCGCCACTGAGCGGGCCCAGACCGACAGCAGGACCGGCAGCGCCAGGTAACCGAAGCGGCCCGCCGGGGCCAGGAGGAAGGCCAGCGCGAGGCCGAGGGCGAGGCGGTCCGCGGCGGCCGTCACCGTGCGCGGCGGCCGGGCGAGCAGGGAGAAGGCCACGGCGAGGCCTCCCGCGAGCAGCAGTCCCACGGTCAGGTACCAGCCCCAGGGACCCAGTTCGGCCAGGAGGCGTCCGGGCAGCGGGCTGCTCGCCGGGGTCGGCACCTCCGCCCGCCCGGTGGGGAAGGCGAACACCTGGCGCCACAGCTCCGCCGGCTGGAGCAGTGCGGCCGGCAGCACCAGCAGGGCCGTGCCGCCGGCCGCCACCAGAGCGCAGCGCACCGCCGGCCGCCCGCCCCGGCAGACCGCGAGCAGGGCGACGGCCACCGCGACCGCGGGCAGCGCCGTCCACTTCAGCGCGCACGCCCCGGCGAGGGCCGCCCCGGCCAGGACGGGCCGCCCGGCGGCGGCCGCCGCCAGCGCCAGGCAGCAGAGCCCGGCCAGCGGCAGGTCGACCCCGCTCACCGCCAGGGGCAGGGCCACCACCGGCGAGGCCACCAGGACGGGCAGCAGCCGGACCGACCCACCGACCGCTCCACCGCCGGTCCCGCCGCCAGCCCCACCGACGAGCAGCCGTCGGGCCGTCCCCAGGCAGCCGAACAGCACGGCGGCGCACCAGATCCGGGCGTCGCCCAGCAGCCGCACCACCCAGCCGTCACCGCCGCCGTCACCCCCGAGCAGCGCCCGCGGTACGCCGAGCAGCGCCATGCCCGGCAAGTAGGGGGTGTACTCCTCGACGTGCCCCGGCCGGTCGACGTAGAGCCGGCCGGACTCCAGCAGGAGCCGTCCGGACCGTTCGATGACCGTCACCTCCGACTGTCCCTGGCCGGTCAGGACCAGCCACAGGAGGGGTACGGCGACGGCGCCCAGCAGGGCGGTGGCGAGCGCCGCGCGACGGCGGCCGAGTGCGGTGGCCGCGGCGGCCCCGAGGTATCCGGCGGCGGCGCACCAGCCCCACAGCCGGTGCGGCGCCAGCGAGGAGAACAGCGGGAAGGACAGCGCCCACGCGGCGGCGAGCAGCCAGCCGGTGGTCCACCGAGCGGTACGGGAAAGGAACATGGGCCCATTCCAGCCGCGCACCCCCGGCCGGGTCTGCACGGCCAGGTGGACGATCCGCGGTGGGGTTTCCCCTACCTTTCTCCCTGCCCCCGCCCCCGCCCCTGCCCCTCCCCCGCCCTCGTCGCGGGCACGCGAAAGGGGCACGATCCCAGCGGGTCGTGCCCCTCACGCAGTTGTCGCCGGGCCCTGCAGGGGCCCCGGGCCTCAGGCCTCCGGGTTGCCGCCGAACCGCTCGCGGTAGGACTCCAGGTCCTCCTCGGTGACCCGTGCGAACAGCACCGGCGGGACGGTGAACGGGGTGCCGGCCGGAACGGCGTCCAGGGACCGCGCCTGCTCCGGGGTGATCCACGCGGCCGTGTCGTCGGCGAGCGCGAACGAGGAGCGCATGGCGCGCGCCGAGGCCGGGATGAACGGCTCGGAGACCACCGAGTAGAGGTGGATGAGGTTCATCGCCGTGCGCAGGGTGAGCGCAGCGCCGTCCACGTCGGTCTTGACCTCCGTCCAGGGGGCCTTCTCGTCGAGGTAGGCGTTTCCGGCCGACCACAGGGCGCGCAGTGCGGCCGCGGCCTTGCGGTACTGGAGGGTGTCCATGTGGCCCTCGTACTCGGCCAGCAGCTCGGCGATCTGCTCGCCCAGCTTGGCTTCGGCCTCGCCCGCCGGGCTGCCCGCGGGCGCCTCGTCGCCGAACTTCTTGCGGGAGAAGGTGAGCACGCGGTTGACGAAGTTGCCGAGGGTGCCGCCGAGGTCCTTGTTGACGGTGGCCTGGAAGTGCTCCCACGTGAAGGACGAGTCGTCGGACTCGGGCGCATTGGCGATGAGGAAGTAGCGCCAGAAGTCGGCCGGGAGGATCTCCAGCGCCTGGTCGGTGAAGACACCGCGCTTCTGCGAGGTGGAGAACTTGCCGCCGTAGTACGTCAGCCAGTTGAAGGCCTTGACGTAGTCGACCTTCTTCCACGGCTCACGGGTGGCCAGCTCGGTGGCGGGGAACATCACCGTGTGGAACGGGACGTTGTCCTTGGCCATGAACTGGGTGTAGCGGACGTCCTCGGCCTCGTACCACCACGACTTGTAGTCGCGGTTCGCCGGGTCCAGGTCCGACCACTCCTTGGTCGCACCGATGTACTCGATCGGGGCGTCGAACCAGACGTAGAAGACCTTGCCCTCGGCGGCCAGCTCGGGCCAGGTGTCGGCCGGGACCGGAACGCCCCAGTCGAGGTCACGCGTGATGGCGCGGTCGTGCAGGCCCTCGGTCAGCCACTTGCGGGCGATGGAGGAAGCGAGCTGCGGCCACTCCTCCTCGTGCTCGGCGACCCAGGCCTCGACCTCGTGCTGGAGCGCGGACTGCAGGAGGAACAGGTGCTTGGTCTCGCGGACCTCCAGCTCGGTGGAGCCGGAGATGGCCGAGCGGGGCTCGATCAGGTCCGTGGGGTCCAGGACGCGGGTGCAGTTCTCGCACTGGTCGCCGCGGGCCTTGTCGTAGCCGCAGTGCGGGCAGGTGCCCTCGACGTAGCGGTCCGGCAGGAAGCGGCCGTCGACCGGCGAGTACACCTGCCGGATCGCACGCTCCTCGATGAACCCGTTCTCCTGCAGCTTGCGCGCGAAGTGCTGGGTGATCTCGCGGTTCTGCGCGGACGAGCTGCGGCCGAAGTAGTCGAAGGACAGCTCGAAGCCGTCGTAGACCGCCTTCTGGGCGTCGTGGGCCTGCGCACAGAACTCGGAGACCGAGACGCCGGCCTCCTTCGCGGCGAGTTCGGCCGGGGTGCCGTGCTCGTCGGTGGCGCAGATGTAGAGGACGTCGTGGCCGCGCTGGCGGAGGTACCGGGAGTACACATCCGCCGGAAGCATCGACCCGACCATGTTGCCCAGGTGCTTGATCCCGTTGATGTACGGAAGCGCGCTGGTGATCAGGTGTCGAGCCATCCTCGGATGCTCCATTTCCTCTGTGCGGTACAACGTGACGTAACGGATTGTGAATGCGGTTCATCGTATCGAACCGCCGCGAGGCCACGCGCCGCATTTGTTCATGGGTGGACGTAAAGCAAAAGCGAGGGCAGTGACCTCTCCGTCACGGCCCTCGCGATCAGGCACATGCTACAGCCGGACCGCACCGCGCCCGACCGGTGCACGGGTGGCGACGGCAGCGACAGCGGCGATGGCGATGATGGCGACACCTGTGTTGGCACTGTCGTCGGGCATATGCATACGTGCTGGCTGGAGCCGCGCGTGATCGAGATCGATCACGGGCCGATCATCCGCGACGTATTGCTTCCAGCTTTCTTCTCTGCGCCCTCCGAGTGCGCCCGCGCTGCTTTCCTGTTCAGCGCACAGGGGATGAGGTGGAGCGGTGAACGATGGCGGACCGGAGGAGTCCGGTGGGGCCGTGGGACTACCGAGCCGGCGTCGGCGGCCGACTCCCATGAGCCAGTGGGATCCGACGGCGCGCCTGTCGTACTGGGCCTTCCACGCCAATCGGCGGCCCGCGTACATGCGCTTCGCGTATCTACAGCTGGGTTCCGACGCGGCGGCGGAGGCGGCGGTCGACGCCGCTTTCGACTCGATCATGGATGAGTGGTTGCGGATGCTCCACATGGACCGCCTCGACGCCTACGCCTGGACCGTCCTCAAACACTGCCTGGTCGACCGACAGCGCCGGCGCCATCCGTGGCAGCAGCGGCCGGAACCGATGGACATCAGCGCCTTCGAGGCCGCCCTCAAGGAGGCCCACGCCGATCAGTACGAGGTGCTGACCGACACCATCCGCTTCTACTCCGCCGTCTCCCGGCTCGCCGAGCGGCAACGCGACTCCGTACTGCTGCGGTACGGGCTCCAGTGCACCCCCGGAGAGGCCGCTTCCGTGATGGGCGTCGACGAGGCCACGGTCCGCTCCTACCTCGGACAGGCCCACCGCCGCCTCGCCCGCCTGCTCGCCACGTCCCCCACGTCGCCCGAATCAGCCGAATCAGCCGAATCATGAGGCGCTACGAACGGCAAGAGCGGCAGGACGGCGACCCGGTCCCCCGCTCCCTGGCCGAGTTCCTCGCCCGGGCAGGCGTCCGCGACCGCTACCGGTACTACGACCTCGGCGCCGCCGAGGCCCGGCTGCTGCGCGCCGCGCCGCACCCTCCCGCCTCCGGACACCGCGCCCGACGCCGGTCGGTGCACGGCTGGAGCGACCCCGCCCGGGACTGCCCGCTCGACGCCGAACGGGCCCGGCGCGACCTCAAGGCCGTCTGCCTCGCCTCCGCGTGCGCGCCCAAGGCCGCGGCGCACCTCGACTCCTTCCTCACCGAGGGGCACACCGACCTGGCCGGGGCGGTCGTCTTCGGCTGCCTGCTGCACCTGGCCGGGCTGCGCGAAGGAGCCCGCTTCTGGTGGCAGTTCGCCGCCGGGTCCGGAAGCCCGCGGACCTCCGCGGCCGCGTACTGCCTCTTCCTCGACCACTCCCGGCGCGGCGAGCACCACGACGCCCGGCACTGGGCGCGCGAGCTGGGCCGGCGCGGCTTCCGGCCGGGCGGCCGACGCGACCTGCGGGAGGTCCGGCTGTGCACGCAGGCGGCCGTGCTGCGCCACGTCGAGCAGTTCGAGGATCCCGACCTGGGCCCGGTGCCGCTGCCGAGGCCGGGGCTGTCCGGAGTGCTGACCGCGTTCCAGCCGCAGCCCGTCACGGTCGCCGCGCCGGTGGCGTCCGCCCGGCCGGCCGCCGGGTCGTTGCGTCACCCGGCGCTGACGGCCGCGGCCCGCGGGACCGTCGTACAGGGCGGTACGGGCGAGGCGCTGGCGGAGGCCCGCCGCGCGCTGGCCGTCGTACGCGTCCTGGAGCAGCACCCGTTGGGGGTGCGGGCCGGCCAGCTCGCGCGGGAGTCGGGCCTCGCGGAGGCGGAACTGCGCCCCCTCCTGGCGATGCTGTGCGAGGAGGAGTACGCGTACCGGCCGGGGGCGGGGGTGTACGGGCGCGGCCCGGCCCTGGACCGGCTCGCCGCCCCCGGCGGCCACGGCCTGGCCGGGCAACTCCAGCGCACCCTGGCCCTGGCCCGGGACAGCGCGGGCGCCGCGGTGTACCTCAGCCGGTACGCGGGGGGCGAGGTCCACATCACGCAGATGGCGGCCGGGCCGGCGACCCCGCCGGTGCAGGAGTGGGTCGACTTCCGGGACGCCGCGCACGCCAGTGCGGTCGGCAAGTGCCTGCTGACCCAACTCGACCACGAGCGCCGCGCCGACCACGTGGCCCGGCACCGGCCGGCCCGGCTCACTGCGCAGACCATCACCGACAGCCGGGCCCTGTTCACGGCGCTGGACGCGGTGGCTCCGGGCGCGCCCGTCTTCGATCTGCTCGAATACTCCCCGGGGGTCGTCTGCTCGGCCGTTCCGCTCGCCATGGGCGGCGCCGCGGGGAGCCTGGCGCTGTCCCTGCCTGCGTCCCATGCCCACCGGCTGCGCTCGGCCACCGAAGCGCTGCGGCGCAAGGCCGTACCGGTCCTCCTCGCCCTGCTCCTGACCGGCGCGATCCCCCCGGACCCGGTGGCCGCGCCCGCCGCCGAACCCGGCTGCGCACCCGAACGGCCCGAGCCCCGGCCGATGCGGGCTCCGGTCACTCCGGAGACCCTGCGCCACCTCCGGCTGCTCTTCCGCACCCCGCTCACCGGAGGGTCGGCCGCGGCGGCGGGCGGCCCGCACCTCGTCAGCGACACCACGACCGCGGCGGCCTACCTCTTCGAGGCCGCCCCGGCCGGCGAGACCCCCCGCCTGTCCCTCCCGCACACCTTCACCTCGGTGACCCCGGGCAGCCTGACCCGCCCGACGGGCCTGGTGGTCCTGGGTACGTGACGACGGGGCGGCCGGCTCCGCCGCCCGGCCGGCAAGGCGCTCACGAGGGCTTCCGGCGCCCGAGGCCGAGTTCTTCGCAGCGGCGCTCGTACTCTGCCTCCGCGGCGGCGTCGTGGAAATCGACCTTGTGCCAGCGTTCGGGGTCGTAGCCTTCGCAGTCGCGCCAGACCTGGAGGCCGTCGCAGAGGGCGTTCCAGTTCTCGCGGATCTTGTCGAGGCGCCATTCGTCCCGGGCGCTGAGCACGGCCTCGGGCGGCGGCGCCCACACGAGGACCGTCGTGGGGCCCCGCCTGGTGCGGTAGGGCCTCCAGAACGGCGCCCGGATGTCCCACTCCAGCTGCAGCACGGCGCTGGACAGCATCCGGGCCAGCGCATCGGCCGCCCGGTGCTCGTCGGTGCCCGGATCGTGGCCGGCCTCCAGGGCCTCCAGCTTCGGGTGGAGGAAATCGAAGACCTCCCAGAGGTCGTCCTCCGTGATGTCGCAGGCGTACTGCAGCGGCGCCCGTTCCGTGTCCATGTCGCCCCCGGGAAAACAGCAGGAGCCCCACACTATGTGTGGGGCTCCTGCTTCTTGTGTCCGAGGGGGGACTTGAACCCCCACGCCCGATAAAGGGCACTAGCACCTCAAGCTAGCGCGTCTGCCATTCCGCCACCCGGACTAGGTGGTCGGCCCCGGTTTCCCGCGGCGACATGGACAACAATAGCAAAGGATCGGCGGGGTTCCGACCACTTATCCGGGCGGTGATCCTCCGCCACGCCGGGCTGACCTGCACGCATGCACCGAAGGCCTTAGCAAGACGGATCGTCTCGCCACGGCCGGGGCGGCGCCCGGGTCCCAGTGGTGGGGAGATCGGACGCTTCGCGTCCACTTCTGGATGCCGATACCGGCTGGACAGCGGGGGGAGTCGGGCGGTCGGATGGCTGCGCACACGTCCGGGGGGAGCCGCGCATGGAATCCGAGCACCGCGTCAGCACGTTGGAGCTGTTCTTCGACCTCGTCTTCGTCTTCACCATCACGCAGTTGACAGTGCTTCTGGCGGACGACCTGAGCCTGCGGGGCGCGGGGCAGGTGGTGCTGATCTTCACCGTCCTGTTCTGGATGTACGGGGGCTACGCGCACCTGACCAACCAAGTGCCGCCGGACCGGACGGTCCGACGGGTGCTGCTGATGCTGGCCATGGGGGCGTTCATGGTGTGCGCCCTGGCCGTGCCCACGGCCTTCGGGGCGGGCGGCGTCGCCTTCGGCCTGGGGTACCTGCTGGTCGTCCTGGTCCACGGCGCGCTGTTCACGCAGGCGCACGGGCGCGGGGTGCTGTGGTTCGCGCTGCCCAACGTGCTGTGCGCCCTGGCGGTGACGGCCGCCGGGTTCTTCGACGGGCTGCCGGCCTGGGGGCTGTGGCTGCTGGCGCTGCTGCTGCAGTTCGTGACGCCGATGATCGTGCAACGGGTCACGGCGAGCGGGGCCGCTGCAGAGCCTGAGGCGCCCGAGCAGACGGTCGGCGACCAGCTCGGCGGGATGAACGCGGCGCACCTGGTGGAGCGACACGGTCTGCTGCTGATCATCGTCTTCGGCGAGTCCGTGATCGCGATCGGCATCGGGGTGGGCTCGCTGCCCCTGTCCGCCGGCATCGCGGGCGGCGCCTTCCTGGCGCTCGCGATCGCGTCGGCGATGTGGTGGATGTACTTCGTGCGCGACGAGGGCCGGGCCGAGGAGGTCTTCGCACAGACCCCGCCGGAGCGGCGTTTCAAGCTGGCAATGGCCGCGTACTACTACGCGTTCCTGCCCGTACTCCTGGGCATCGCCGTCTTCGCGGCCGGTGTGAAGAAGACGATCGGGCACCTCGGGGAGCACCTGCACACCGGCCCGGCGGTCGCGCTGGCCGGCGGGGTCGCCCTCTACCTGGCCGGGAACCTGGTCTTCCGTGCGGTGCTGGGCATCGGGCCGGCCCGCTACCGCGCGACGGCACTGGTGCTCGCGCTCGCCACCGTGCCCGTGGGAACCGGCTGGACGGGGGCCGGCCAGCTGGTGGCCCTGTCGGTCGTCCTGGTCGGCGCGGTGGTGGCCGAGGGCGGCCGCTCCCCCGCCGCACAGGCACGGGGAACGGCCGCCGAAGCCGTCACGGGCAGCTGATGACCTGGCCCGCGTAGGAGAGGTTGCCGCCGAAGCCGAAGAGGAGGACCGGGGCGCCGGAGGGGATCTCCCCGCGCTGGACCAGCTTCGACAGGGCCATCGGAATGCTGGCGGCCGAGGTGTTGCCGGACTCGATGACATCGCGGGCGACGACCGCGTTGACGGCGCCGATCTTCGCTGCGAGGGGCTCGATGATCCGCAGGTTCGCCTGGTGGAGGACGACCGCGGCCAGTTCCTCCGGGGTGACTCCGGCCTTCTCGCACACCTTGCGGGCGAGCGGCGGGAGCTGGCTGGTGGTCCAGCGGTAGACCGACTGGCCCTCCTGGGCGAAGACCGGCGGCGAGCCCTCGATCCGAACCGCGTTGCCCATTTCCGGGATCGAACCCCACAAGACCGGGCCGATGCCCGGCTCCTCGCAGGCCTCGACGACGGCCGCGCCCGCTCCGTCGCCGGTGAGCACGCAGGTGGTGCGGTCGGTCCAGTCGGTGATCTCGGTCATCTTGTCGGCACCGATGACCAGCGCGCGGGTGGCGGAGCCGGCCCGGATGGCGTGGTCGGCGGTGGCCAGGGCATGGGTGAAGCCCGAGCAGACGACGTTGATGTCCATCACGGCGGGGCCGCCGCCCATGCCCAGCTTGGCGGCGACGCGCGCGGCCATGTTGGGCGAACGGTCGATCGCGGTCGACGTGGCGACCAGCACCAGGTCGATGTCGTCCGGGGTCAGGCCGGCGCCGGCCAGCGCCTTGCCCGCAGCCTGGTAGGCCAGCTCGTCCACCGGTTCGTCCAGGCCGGCCATGTGGCGCGTGCGGATGCCGACGCGGGACCGGATCCACTCGTCGGTGGTGTCGACCATGGCCGCGAGGTCCTCGTTGGTGAGCACCTTCGCGGGCTGGTAGTGCCCGAGCGCCACCACGCGTGAACCGGTCATGGGCAGGGTCCCCCCTTGTACGGAAGTCAGGATCACCCAGCTTTGCCTGCTACTGGTGGGTACGCGTGCGCGTGACCCGACAGGATTCAGGCACCGGATTTTGGAGCTTCCCGAGGATCCACCTGCCGGGAGCGTCGCGGGAAGCGGAACCGGGACAATGAGCTCGTCGGGAACCGGCGAGCACAGAGGCGAGAACAGAAGGGGTGGGCTGATCACCATGGGACGGGTCACCGAGCGCCGTCGCGTCGTCCGGATCCGGAACGGCGGGGCGGGCATCCGGCCGGACACACTGGTGGCCGAGGAGCCGCTGGAGATACGACTGAACGGCAAACCGCTGGCCATCACGATGCGCACGCCGGGCGACGACTTCGCCCTGGCGGTGGGCTTCCTGGTCAGTGAGGGCGTGCTGGGCGCCGCCTCGGACGTGCAGGCCGTCACCTACTGCGAGGGGGCGACCCAGGAGGGTTCGAACACCTACAACGTGGTGAACGTCCAGCTGGCCGCCGGGGTCCCGGTGCCGGACATCACGCTGGAGCGGAACGTCTACACCACCTCCTCCTGCGGCCTGTGCGGGAAGGCCAGCCTGGACGCGGTCCGTACGGCGACCCGTTTCCCGGGGATCGCCGCCGATCCGGTACGGGTGCCCGCGGAGGTCCTCAGCGCGATGCCGGACCGGCTGCGCGAGGCCCAGAAGGTCTTCGACCGTACGGGCGGACTACACGCGGCCGGGCTGTTCACGGCGCAGGGCGAGCTGCTCGACCTGCGGGAGGACGTCGGCCGGCACAACGCGGTGGACAAGATCGTGGGCCGGGCGTACCAGTCCGGGCGGCTCCCCCTCGCCGGCGCGGTCCTGCTGGTGTCGGGCCGGGCCTCCTTCGAGCTGGTGCAGAAGGCCGTGATGGCGGGCATCCCGGTGCTGGCGGCCGTCTCGGCGCCGTCCTCGCTGGCTGTGGACCTGGCCCTGGAGTCGGGGATGACGCTGGTGGGCTTCCTGCGGGGGCCAGACATGAACATCTACGCGGGCGAGGAGCGGATCACCCTGTAGGGGTACGCCGGAACAGTTCCCTGCCGTGTTCGTGCCCGCCGAGGAACGAGGCCACCACGTCGCTGCCGTCCCCCGGGGTGCCGCCTTTGCCGCTGCCGTGGAGCGTGAACCAACCGTCGCACGCCTGTACCGCGGGCGTTCCCTCGACGGTGGACTTGATCAGGATCAGGATCCCCGGATCTTCGTCCGAGTGGCGCTCGATGGTCCAGCTGCCCTCGCCGGTGAACGTGGCCGCCTGCTGGCTCCGAAGGCACTTCCAGCCCGTGAGGTCCGTGAGGCGGGCCCGGCCGTCGGCCAGGACCTCGACCCGCCCTCCGCGGTCGCCCTGCCACGTGCCGGTGACGTCCTGCGCCGTCAGCGGCACGGAGGGTTTGGCGTCTCTCAAGTCGAGGGACAGGGCCAGCCAGATCACCACAGCGACCAGCAGGCCGAACAACACGAGCACCGCGCGCGCGAGGTTCTGCATGTCAGCGCCCCCGGCGGACGCGGCGCGAGGATTCCTTGGCCGGCTTCGGGGCCGGGGGATCGATGCGGTGGAGGCCCAGGGTGGGCGGGAGCGGGGTGGTGCCGGGGCCCCCGGATTCGGCCCAGGCGATGATCTCGTCCGTCGCGGTGTCGTCCAGGGCCCAGCCGAACCAGGTCGCGCGGGCGCCGCGGCGGCGGGCCTCGGTGGTGGGCTGGACCACGATGACGTTGGCCCGGGCGCAGGGACCGAGGCAGTCGCTCGTACGGACGGCCAGGCGGCCCCCGGAGGCGGCGGCGGCCTCGCGCAGCCGGGCGAGCTGACCGGCGTGGTCGGAGCCGGGGTTCTTGCGGGGGTCACCGCAACAGCAGCCGCGGCAGACCACCAGCGTGCAGGGGCGTTCGGCGTGCGCGGCGAGCGGGCGTATCCAGGTCACCACCGAACGTTAACGGGCCCGGGGCGCGGGCCGTTCGAGCGCGGGCGAGACGTCCGCCACACGGTCGGCGGCGAGTTCGGGCAGCGGGTCCCGGGAGCGGCGCCGGGCGATGACCGCGCAGACCATCAGCTGCATCTGGTGGAAGAGCATCAGCGGGAGCACGGCGAGGGCGGCATGGGCCCCGAACAGCACGCTGGCCATGGGGAGTCCGGCGGCCAGGCTCTTCTTCGACCCGGCGAACTGGATGGCGATGCGGTCCGCGCGGCCGAAGCCGAGGCGGGCCGCGCCGTACCAGGTGACGAGGAGCATGACGGCGAGGAGCACGGCCTCCACGAGCATCAGGGCGGCGAGCCGCGGGAGACTCACCCGGTGCCAGATGCCCGCGACCACGCCCGCGCTGAAGGCGGCGTAGACGACAAGGAGGATCGAGCCGCGGTCGACGTGGCCGAGGACCTGCTTGTGGCGGACGAGGAAGCCGCCGACCCGGGGGCGCAGGGCCTGTCCGAGGAGGAAGGGCAGCAGGAGCTGGAGGGTGATCTTCAGGAGGGAGTCGAGGGAGAAGCCGCCGCCCGCGCCGCCGCCGAGCAGGGCGGCGGCGAGGAGGGGGGTGAGGACGATGCCGGCCAGGCTGGAGAAGGAGCCCGCGCAGATCGCGGCGGGGACGTTGCCGCGGGCGATCGAGGTGAAGGCGATGGAGGACTGCACGGTCGAGGGGACCAGGCAGAGGAAGAGCAGGCCGTCGTAGAGCGGGGCGGTGAGCAGGCCGGGGACCAGGACGCGGGCGGCGAGGCCGAGGAGCGGGAAGAGTACGAAGGTGGCGGCGAGCACGGTGAGGTGGAGCCGCCAGTGGCGCAGGCCGTCGAGGGCCTCGCGGGTGGAGAGCCGGGCGCCGTAGAGGAAGAAGAGCAGGGCCACGGCCGCGGTGGAGGCGAGGTCGGCGGCGGTGGCGGCCGGGCCGCGGGCGGGGAGCAGGGCGGCGAGTCCCACGGTGGCGAGCAGGGCCAGGACGTACGGGTCCAGGGGCAGCCGGGCGGGGAGGTGCGGGCGGCGCATGCGGGGGTGCTCACTTGCTGTCGGGGCGGGGGCTCCCCCTCATCGTCGGCGGTGGGCGTTCATCGGGAAACCCGCACACCGCACTCACTGCCATCGCGTTCCGTGATGAACGCGGCTAGCGTGGCGGCATGTACGACCCCGTCCAGTTGCGGACCTTCCTCACGGTGGCCCAGACGCTCAGCTTCACGCAGGCCGCGGGGCGGCTCGGCGTGGGTCAGTCCACGGTCAGCCAGCACGTGCGGCGACTGGAGGAGGCGACGGGGCGCCTGCTGTTCGTCCGGGACACGCACAGCGTGGGGCTGACGGAGGACGGCGAAGCACTGCTCGGCTTCGCGCGGACGATCCTGGAGGCGAACGAGCGGGCGGCGGCCTTCTTCGCGGGGACGCGGCTGCGCGGGCGGCTGCGGTTCGGGGCCTCCGAGGACTTCGTGCTGACGCGCCTTCCGGAGATCCTCGAAGGGTTCCGGCACGAGCACCCCGAGGTGGATCTGGAGCTGTCGGTGGAGCTCTCGGGAACGCTGCACGAGCGGCTGGACGCGGGCCGTCTCGACCTGGTGCTGGCGAAGCGGCGGGGGCCGGGGGACGAGCGGGGCCGGCTCGTGTGGCGGGACCGGATGGTGTGGATCGGCGCGGAAGGGCTGCGGGTGGACCCGGAGCGCCCTGTTCCGTTGATTGTCTTCCCGCCGCCGGGCATCACCCGCGCCCGGGCGCTGGAGGTGCTGGAGCAGGAGGGGCGGGCGTGGCGGATCGCGCGCACGAGCGGAAGCCTGAGCGGTCTGATCGCGGCGGCCCGGGCCGGGCTCGGCGTGATGGCGCACACCCGGGGGCTGATCCCGCCGGGCCTGGTGCGGGTCGGCGGCCTGCCGGAGCTCGGGCCGGTGGAGTTCGCCCTGCTGCGCGGGCCGCGTCCGTCGGCCGCGGCCGAGGCGCTGGCGGCGGCGGTCCTGTCCGGCGCGGACCGGCTCACCCGCACCGGCTGACCGCCCGCACCGGCGGCCGGCTGGTCGTCGGACCCGCCGTATCGGCCCCGCCGTATCGGACCGGTCGTCGAACAACCCGCCCGCACCCTCTGGCCCGCACGTCAACGGCGTGAACACCGTGATCGCTGGGGAGGTCTTGTGGAGGTATCCGAAGGCCGGTCACCCTCTGTTGACCGTGCGGTACGTTCACCGCGGCGCGCGGAGAGGAGCGGGGCCTTGCGCGAGATCACCGTCCCACCGGTCGTCACGGGCGCACCCGTCGGCGGCCTGGCCGACATCGTCTTCCAGCACGCCCGCGAGGAGCCGGACCGGGTGGTGCTCGGCCGGAAGACCGACGGGGTCTGGCGGGACGTGACGTCCCGGGAGCTGGCCGCCGAGGTGCTCGCGCTCGCCCGCGGACTGCTGGCCCAGGGGGTGCGGTTCGGCGACCGGGTCGCCGTCATGTCCCGCACCCGGTACGAGTGGACCCTCTTCGACTTCGCCCTGTGGGCGATCGGCGCCCAGCCCGTCCCGGTGTATCCGACGTCCTCTGCCGATCAGGTGCACTGGATCCTCTTCGACTCCGACTGCACGGCCTGCGTGGTCGAGGACGAGGACCAGGCCATGACGGTCGGATCGGTCATCGACCGGCTCCCCCACCTGCGTCGGCTGTGGCAGCTCGACGCCGGGGCCGTGGACGAGATCGTCGCCGACGGCCGCGGGGTCGCCGAGGGCGTCGTGCACCGTCATCGGGGTGCCGTGACGCCCGGCGCGACCGCCACCGTCATCTACACCTCTGGGACGACGGGCCGGCCGAAGGGGTGCGTGCTCACGCACGCCAACTTCATGTACGAGACCGACACCCTGGTCAGCCGCTGGGAGTCGGTCTTCCGGGCCCGGCAGGGCGAGGAGCCGTCCACCCTGCTCTTCCTGCCGCTGGCGCACGTGTTCGGGCGGATGGTGGAGGTGGCCGCCGTCCGGGCCCGGGTGAAGCTGGGCCACCAACCGGCACTGGCGGCGGCCGAGTTGCTGCCGGACCTGGCCGCCTTCCGACCGACCTTCGTGCTGGGGGTCCCGCACGTCTTCGAGAAGGTCTTCGCGGGCGCCCGCCGCAAGGCGGAGGCGGAGGGGCGTACGGGCCCCTTCGACCGGGCGGTGGAGACGGCCGTGCGGTACGCGGAGGCGCGCGAGCGCAAGGCCTTCGGCGCCGGGCCGGGGCCCTCGGCCGCGCTGCGCATGGAGCACCAGCTCTTCGACCGGCTCGTCTACGGAAAGGTCCGCGAGGCCATGGGCGGCCGGGTGCGGCACGCCATGTCGGGCGGGTCGGCGATGTCCCGCCGCCTGGGGCTGTTCCTCGACGGTGCCGGTATCACGGTGTTCGAGGGGTACGGGCTAACCGAGTCGTGCGCGGCGGCCACCGCGAACCCGCCCGGTGCGACCAAGTACGGCACGGTGGGGCGACCGATCCCGGGCAGTACGGTGCACATCGCGGACGACGGGGAGGTCTGGCTGCACGGCAGCCACATCTTCTCCGGGTACCTCAACGACCCCCGGGCCACGGAAGCGGTCCTGCGCGGCGGCTGGCTGGCCACCGGCGACCTGGGCCGGCTGGACGCGGACGGGTACCTGACCATCACCGGGCGCAAGAAGGACATCCTGGTGACCTCCAACGGCAAGAGCGTCGCGCCCGCCGCGCTGGAGGAGCGGGTCCGTTCCCATCCGCTGGTGTCGCAGTGCGTGCTGGTGGGCAACGACCGGCCGTACATCGCGGCGCTGCTCACCCTGGACATGGACGGGATCGCCCACTGGCTGTCGATGCGCGGCCGGCCGCAGTTGCCGGCGGCGCAGCTGGTGGGTGACCCCGAGTTGACGGCGGAGGTGCGCCGGGCGGTGGTGGCCGCGAACACCCTGGTCTCACAGGCGGAGGCGATCCGCACCTTCCGGGTGCTGGGTGAGCAGTTCACGGAGGAGCGGGGTCTGCTGACCCCCTCGCTGAAGCTCAAGCGCCGGGCGATCGAGAAGGCGTACGCAAAGGAGGTCGCGGCCCTGTACTCCTCCTGAGCCTGGTCCGGCCGGGGGCGGTCGCGGCGCAGGTCCGGGCCGTCCGCCGGGTGCCTTTACCCCACAACTGACGGGCCGCCATTTCTACTCGTCGACATCATTGACGATCCGTCAGGTCCCGCACAGAATGCGGGGATTCCAACCGGAGGGGATCCCCGACATGTTGCGACCGATCCGCACCCTGGCCGCCGCGGCGGCGGCTCTCGCACTCGTCTCCGCCTGCAACTCCGCCTCCACCGGCGGCGCGTCCCCCGGCAAGCCGGGCGAGGCGCCCGGCAACTCCCGCGGGGTGAGCGACACCTCGATCAAGGTCGGCGGGATCGTGTCGATGACCAGCGCCAGCGGCTACAGCAAGAAGGACACCGACCTCGGCGCCAAGGCCCGCTACCTCCGGGCCAACGCCGAGGGCGGGATCAACGGACGCAAGATCGACTACCTCGGCGCGGAGGACGACGGCCAGGACCCCGCCAAGAACCTGGCCGCGGCCCGCAAACTCGTCCAACAGGACAAGGTCTTCGCCGTCTCCCCCATGAGCTCGGTGACCTTCTCCGGGGCCGACTTCCTGGAGCAGGAGAAGGTCCCCACCTTCGGCTGGGGCACCCTGCCCGCCTTCTGCGGACCCCAGCACATCTACGGCTTCAACGGCTGCCTGGTTCCCACCCCCGGCGGCACCCTCAACCAGACCTGGCCCGAGGGCATCGGCCAGATCCTCGGCGGGGCCCGGGGCAAATCGGTCGCGATCATCGCCAACGACAGCGACGCCGGCAAGTTCGGCATCCGGACCTTCCAGCAGGGCTTCACCAGTGCCGGGTTCGAGGTCTCCTACGCCAAGGCCTCCGTGCCCGCCACCGCCGTCCCGAGCGACTGGTCCGCGTACGTGAAGGAGATCCTCGCCGCCAACGGCGGCAAGGCGCCGGACGCCGTCGTCTCCGTCATGCAGACCCCGAACAACATCGGCCTGTTCACCGCGCTCAAGCGCAGCGGCTACCAGGGGCTGCTCTCCGACCCGACCGACTACGACCCCGGGCTGCTCGCCAAAGACGCCACCAAGCAGGCCCTCGACGGGGTGCACGTGCTGCTGCAGTTCCAGCCCTTCGAGTCGACCGATCCGAAGATGGCGCAGTTCAAGGCCGACATCAAGGCGGCCGCGGGCGGCCAGGAAGTACCCCTGAGCATGCACATGCTCACCGGGTACATGTCGGCCGACCTCTTCCTCGCCATCGCGCAGAAGGCCGGAAAGGAGCTGACCGTCGAGTCCTTCCAGGCCGCCGCACGGGGCTTCTCCGACACCGGCACGCTCGTCGGCGACCGCGCGGAGCCCAAGGGACAGAAGGACAGCTTCGGCTGCGGGGCACTCGTACAGCTGAAGAACGGCGCGTACGAGGTCTCCGTACCGTTCAAGTGCTACGAACCCATCCCCTTCAAGTAGGGCCGCGACATGGGGGATCTGCTCGTCTTCGTACTGAGCGGTCTGGTCTCCGGCGCCCTGTACGCACTGCTCGCCACCGGGCTGGTGTTGTCGTACTCGGCGTCCGGACTGTTCAACTTCGCGCACGGGGCCACCGCCTACCTGTGCGCGCTCACCTTCTACGAGCTGCACTCGGGGTGGGGCTGGCCCGCCGTCCCGGCCGCCCTGCTGGTGGTCTGCGTCCTGGCCCCCGGTCTCGGCTGGGGGCTGGACCGGCTGATGTTCCGAAGGCTCGCCCGGGTCGGCGAGACCGCGCAGATCGTGGCCACCATCGGGCTGCTGGTGGCGCTGCCGGCCGCCGGGCTGTGGCTGGTCGAACTGCTGGCCGGGGCGGGCGCGCCGGTGAAGCCGGCGGAGAACCAGTTCGGGCTGCCGGGAGTGGGGCCCAGCCCCGCGCGGTCCTGGCAGCTCGCGGACGGCGTCGGCATCGACTCCGACCAACTGATCACCTGGGTGGTGACGGCCGTGGTGGCGGTGGCCCTGTGGGTGCTGATGCGGCACACGCGGCTTGGGTTGCAGCTGCGGGCCGCCGTCGACAACCGCTCGCTGACCGAACTGCGCGGCATCAGTGCCGACCGGCTGTCGTCGGTGGCCTGGATGATCGCGTCGGGCCTGGCGGGCCTCGCGGGGGTGCTGGCGACCCCGCTGCTCGGGCTGTCGGCGCACGACTTCACCCTCTTCCTGTTCGTGTCGGCCACGGCGGCGGTCATCGGGCGGTTCGCTTCCGTGCCGCTCGCCTTCGCGGGCGGACTCGGGCTGGGAGTGCTGCAGAACCTGGTGGCCGGATACGCGTCCTTCGCGGAGTCCGTCACCGGCTTCCGGACGGCCGTACCCTTCCTGATCCTGTTCGGCGGACTGCTGGTGCTGACCCGTACGGCGCGCACGGCGGGGGTCGCGGCCGTGGACGCGCCGCCGATCGACCATCTGGCCGGGGCCCCGTGGGGGCGACGGTGGGGGGTGTGGGCCGCGGGTGCGGCAACGCTGAGCGTGGCGCTCTACACCGTGACCACCCCCTTCTGGAGCGGGCTACTGGCGCAGGGGCTGGCCATCGCGCTCGTGTTCATGTCCTTCACGGTGGTGACCGGACTCGGGGCGATGGTGTCGCTGGCGCAGGGCACCTTCGTGACCGGCGCCGCACTCGTGGCCGGGCTGCTCATGAGCCGGGGCTGGCCCTTCGTGGCCGCGCTGGCGGTGGGCACCTGCGCGGCGGCCCTGTTGGGGGCGCTCGTCGCACTGCCGGCACTGCGGCTGGGGGGCAGGTCCCTGGCCCTGGCCACGCTGGCGCTGGCCTTCCTGGCCGATCAGGTGCTGTTCCAGCTGCGCTGGCTGCGCAACGGCGATGCGGGATGGTCGATCCCGCGACCGGTGTTCGGACCGGTGGACCTCTCCGACGACCGGGCGCTGGCGGTCGCCCTGGTGGTGCTGGTCGCGGTGGTGGCGGCCGGGCTGACCGCGCTGCGCAACTCCCCGTCGGGGCGGGCGATGCTGGCGGTACGGTCGGCCCCGGCGGCGGCGGTCGCCTCGGGGGTCTCCGTACTGCGCACGAAACTGCTGCTGTTCACCCTGTCGGCGGGGCTGGCCGGGTTCGGGGGCGTGCTGTACGCGTCGTACAACACCCGGATCACGGCGACGGACTTCACGGCGATGACCGGGCTGGTGTGGCTGGCGGTGGTCGTGGCGGCGGGTGTGCGCAGGCCCCAGTACGCGGTGGTGGCAGGGCTGGTGTTCGCCGTCGCTCCACCGCTGCTGGCGGACCACGTGACGGCGTCGGCGCACCTGCCGGTGATCCTCTTCGGGCTGGCGGGCCTGGCTCTGGCCAATGATCCGGACGGGTACTGCGCGGCGGTGCCGGTGCGGCTGGCGCGGCGGCGCGCGGCGGGGCCACCGCCCCGGACCCCCGTGCAGCCGGGCTCGACGGAACGGCCCGCCACCGCTTCCCGGGGCTCCGCCCCGGACCCGACGGGGGCTCCGCCCCCGGACCCCCGCGCCTCGAATGCCGGCGGGGCTGAATGTGCCCTGGAGCTGCGGGGCGTCACCGCCGGGTACGACGGCGGGCTCGTGCTGCACGGAGTCGACCTCACCGTCCGCGCGGGCGAGATCCTCGCCGTGCTCGGGCCGAACGGGGCCGGGAAGAGCACCGCCTGCCGGGTCGCCGCCGGGCTGCTGCCGGTCGGGGCCGGGGCGGTGTACGTGGGCGGGCGGGACGCGACCCGGGACGGGCCCGTGCGCCGGTCGCGGGCCGGGGTGCTGCTCGCTCCCGAGGGACGCGGGATCTTCCCCGCGCTCACCATCGAGGAGAACCTGGCCCTGTACCTGCACGACGCCGACGCCCGGGCCGCCGTCTACGCACGCTTCCCGCGGCTCGCGGAGCGGCGCGCGATCCCCGCCGGAGCGCTCTCGGGCGGGGAGCAGCAGATGCTGGCCCTGGCTCCACTGCTCCAGCAGCCGCCCGCGGTGCTGATCGCCGACGAACCTTCGCTCGGGCTCGCCCCGCGCGTGGTGGAGGAGGTGTACGCACTGCTCACCGAGCTCCGCGCCGCGGGAACGGCGCTGCTCCTGGTGGAGGAGAAGGCGGCCGAGATCCTCGGGATCGCCGACACCGTGGCCTACCTCTCCCAGGGCCGGGTCTCCTGGTGCGGGCCCCGGGCCGAGGTGGAGGCGGACCGGCTCACCGAGGCCTACCTGGGGATGGCGACATGAGCGGGGGCGGGTACGTACTCGAGGCCCGCGGGGTCGGTGTGCGCTTCGGCGGCGTCCGGGCGCTGGCCGGGATGGACCTCGGGGTGCGCGCGGGCGAGGTGTGCGGGCTGATCGGGCCGAACGGCGCCGGGAAGACCACGCTGTTCGACGTGTTGTCCGGGATCCGCCGCCCCGACCAGGGGCGGATGCTGCTCGACGGGGTGGACGTCACCCGCCGCTCCCCCGTCTGGCGGGCCCGGCACGGGATACGCCGGACGTTCCAGCGGCAGCAGTTATTCGGGCAGCTGAGCGTGGCCGACAACGTGCTGGTGGCGCAGGAGTGGCAGGGCGGCGGGGGCGGGCCGGCCGCCGATCTCCTCGCCCTGCCGGCCCGGCGGGCCCGGGAGCGCGAGCGCCGGGCCCGCGGCCAGCGGGTGCTGGCCGACTGCGGGATCGGCGCGCTCGGGGCCTCGTACGCCGGCGGGCTGCCCGTCGGGCAGGCCCGGATGGTGGAGCTGGCCCGTGCGGTGGCCGATCCGCCCCGGGTGCTGCTGCTGGACGAGCCGGCGTCGGGCATGTCCGCGCCCGAGCGCGGCCGGCTCGCGGAGGTCGTGCGTGCGCTGGCGGAGCGGGAGGGCTGCGCGGTGCTGCTGGTCGAGCACAACGTGGCCTTCGTGATGGAGCTGTGCGCGCGGGTCGTCGTCCTGGACCTGGGGACGGTGCTGGCCGAGGGCACTGCGGCCGAGGTCAGGGCGAACCCGCTGGTGCGGGAGGCGTACCTCGGGACCTCATGAGGACGCGCACGAAAACATTGGCGGGAATACGTCGCACGAGGGGCCGGTTATCGCCCCTCGTGCAGCGCTCCACCACCATCGCCGCATCAACGCACCAACGCTCCGACGTGAGGGAACGACCAGACGTGAACCAGGTCCCCGCCATCAAGCTCAACAACGGCACGCTCATGCCCCAGCTCGGCTACGGCGTCTGGCAGGTGCCGGACGCGGAGGCGGAACGCGCCGTCGGGACGGCCCTGGAGGCCGGTTACCGCAGCATCGACACGGCCGCCATCTACGGCAACGAGGCGGGCACCGGCAAGGCCGTCGCCGCCTCCGGGCTGGCGCGCGAGGAGCTGTTCGTCACCACCAAGCTGTGGAACGGCCGGAAGCAGGAGTGGGGCCGTGACCAAGTGCTGCGCGCCTTCGACGATTCCCTGGCCAAGCTGCGCCTGGACCACGTCGACCTGTACCTGATCCACTGGCCGCGGCCGATGCGCGACGACTTCGCCGCCATCTGGAAGACCTTCGAGGAGATCGCGGCGAGCGGCCGCGCCAAGGCGGTCGGCGTGTCGAACTTCCGCCCGGCCGACCTGGAGCGCATCGCCGCCGAGAGCGAGCTGGTCCCGGCCGTGAACCAGGTCGAGCTGCACCCGCTCTTCCCGCAGGCCGAACTGCGCGCCGTGCACGCCGGGCGCGGGATCGCCACCGAGGCCTGGTCCCCGCTGGGCCAGGGCAAGGAGCTGCTGACCCTCCCGGCCGTGGCCGCGATCGCCGCCGCGTACGGGCGCAGTGCTGCGCAGGTGGTACTGCGCTGGCACCTCCAGCACGGGAACATCGTGATCCCGAAGTCGGTGACCCCCGCGCGCATCCGGGAGAACCTGGACGTGTTCGGCTTCGAGCTGGCGGCCGCGGACATGGCGGCGCTGGACGCTCTGGGCGCGGGCGCGGCGGGCCGGCGGATCGGGCCGGACCCTGCCGAGTTCGACGTGTGACGCGATCCGGGTTCGGGTTCGGGGTCCGAGTCCGCTCCCGGCTCCGGGCGGGCCTTCGCGCGGGTCAGACGCGTACGAAGCTGCGTATGCGGTACGTCGGCTCCGCGCGCGGGACGTCCTGGTCCGGCAGCAGTTCCAGCCGGGCCGCCAGCTCCTGTGCGGTGATGCCGCGCGGGACGATCCGGGAGGCGTACCGGCCCGCGAGCAGGGACTTGGCGGAGCCGCGCGGGGTACGGCCCTGGCCTCGGCCGGTGAAGAGGGCCTCGCCGACCGCCAGCAGGCCCGCCCTGGCCGCGTAGGCCTCGACCTCCCCGGAGGCGTCCGAGGGGGTCGGGGTCAGGTGTGCGGCGAAGACGGCGTCGATGTCGCTGCCGACGTCGTGCGCCGAGTCCTTGTCCACGGTGGCGAGGAAGACCCCGCCGGGCCGCAACACGCGGGCGGCCTCGGCGATCACCGCCGGCACCAGTCCCGGCTCGCGCAGCAGGTGCAGCAGCCACACCGCGCTGACCGCGTCCACGGACTGCGACCGGACCGGCAGCCGGGCGGCGTCGGCGAGGGTCACCGGGATGCCGCGCCGCACCGCGATCGCGGCCATGCCGTGGGAGGCGTCCGCGCCCAGGACCCGCAGGGCGGGGCGGCTGATCCGGCTGGTGACGATGCCGGTGCCGCAGCCGAGGTCGAGGAGGGTGCGCGCGTCGGCGGGAAGCAGCTCGAGGACGGCGGCGGCCGCGGCCTCGGCGCGCGGGACGCCGCCGCGGGTGGCGTCGTAGGCCTCGGCCTCGGCGTCGTAGTCGAGCAGGGATCTCACGGACGGTATGTGCGTGGTCATCAGCTCGCGCCGTGGGCCGGGGCGAGGGCCTCGACGCGTTCGGCGAGGGCGAAGTCGGACTCCGTCACCACGCCGCCCGCATCATGGCTGTTCACGGAGAGCCGGACCGTGTTGTAGCCGAGCGTCAGGTCGGAGTGGTGGTTCAACTCCTCCTGAACGGAGGAGATGTGGACGACGAGGGCGCTCGCGGCGAAGTGCGTGCCCAGCCGGTAGGTGCGGAAGATCCGGTCGTCCTCGAAGGCCCAGCCGGGGAGTTCCCGCAACCGGTCCTCGATCTCCTTCTGTGACAGCGGCTCACTCGGCATGCACCGGCTCCTTTTCCCCGTGACGTGTAGTCAAGGTTCCCACAGTGCACACCGGGCCAATCCTTTCGCGCCATAGTGCGCTCGGGTGCTCCTACACCTTCCAGGTCCGGCGCACCCCCCATATGCTCCTGCGCCGAACGCACTGTTACCTGCGGTAACGAGGGGGCATCCGTCATGGCGGGCACAGGAAGTTCCAGGCGTACGTTCATCGCGGGCGCGGGCGCGGCGACCGCCGCCGGGGCGGTCCTGGCCGGGGCCGGGGCGGCTCCTGCGGCAGCTGCCGGGGCCGGACCGGCGCCCGCCGGACGGCGCGTCGCGGTGCTCGGCGGCGGGGTGGCGGGCCTGACGGCGGCGCACGAACTCGCCGAGCGCGGATACGCCGTGACCGTGTACGAGCGGCGGGCCCTCGGCGGCAAGGCGCGCAGCATGGACGTACCCGGCAGCGCCCGCGGCGGGCGCCGGCCGCTGCCCGCCGAGCACGGCTTCCGTTTCATCCCCGGCATCTACCACAACCTGCCCGACACCATGCGGCGCATCCCGTTCCCCGGGAACGCGGCCGGGGTGTGGGACAACCTCGTCGCTCCGCGCGAGATGATGTTCGCCCGGGCGGCCGGGCGCGAGGACCTTCGCGGACCGATCCCCTGGCCCGGGCACTCCCCCGCCGAACTGACGCCCGAGGAGATCCGGCGCGCCCTCGCCGGCATCCTGCAGACACTGGTCCGGCTCCCGCCGCACGAGACGGCGTACTTCGTCGACCGCGTGCTGGTCTTCCTGACCAGCTGCGACGAGCGGCGCGAGGAGGTCTGGGAGCGGACGCCGTGGTGGGACTTCGTGCGCGCGGAGCAGATGTCGAACGAGTACCGGCGCATCCTCGCCGTCGGCATCACCCGCAACATCGTGGCGACCAAGGCCGAGGAAGCCTCCACCCGTACGGTCGGCACCCTCGGCGAGGCCTTCGTCCTCAACGCGCTGGGGCGCGGGGCGGACGGCCCGCCCGACCGGATCCTCAACCTGCCGACCAACGAGGCCTGGATCGACCCCTGGGAGGCCCATCTCCGTTCCCTCGGGGTGGAGTTCAGGATCGGCTGGACCGTACGGGAGGTGCGCTACGCAGGTGGCCGGGTGAGCGGGGTCGCCGTCGAGGGCCCGGACGGCGCCGGGCGGACCGTCACTGCCGACCACTACGTGAGCGCCCTGCCCGTCGAGCACGCCCGCCGCACCTGGAGCGCGGCGCTGCGGGCCGCCGATCCGATGCTGGGGCGCTGCGACAAGCTACAGACGGACTGGATGACCGGCATCCAGTTCTATCTGACCGAACGGGCCGAGCTGGTCCACGGCCACCTCAACTGCATCGATTCACCGTGGTCGTTGACGGCGATCCAGCAGGCCGAACACTGGCCGTCCCGCGACTTCCCGGCCGACTACGGCGACGGAACGGCGGTCGACTGCCTGTCGGTGGACATCTCCGAGTGGGACGAGCCGGGCATCCTGTACGGGAAGACGGCCAAGCAGTGCACGCGCGAGGAGGCGGCGCGCGAGGTGTGGGCCCAGCTGAAGGCCTCCCTCAACGACACCGGGCGGACCCTGCTGACCGACTCCGCGCTGCACTCGTGGTTCCTGGACCCGGGCGTGGACGGGATCGGCACCCCGCACCCCACCAATCAGGACGAGCTGCTGATCCACCCGGTCGGCACCCTGCACAACCGGCCGAGCGCCGGCACCCGCATCCCGAACTTCTTCCTGAGCGGGGACTACGTCGCCGTCGACATCGACCTCGCGACGATGGAAGGGGCCAACGCCTCGGCGCGCGCGGCCGTCAACTCCCTCCTGGACCGGGACGGTTCCGACGCCCCGCGGTGCGCCGTCCATCCGATGTACCGGGCGCCGGAGCTGGAGCCCGCCAAACGGCACGACCGGTGGCGCTACCGTCTCGGCCTGCGCAACGTGTTCGACCTGGGCTGACCCCTCTCAGCTAACGTCGTACGCATGACGACGACGAGTGTGGGCACCTTGCTGCGCGCCTGGCGGGAGCGGCGCGGCATCAGCCAGCTGGAGCTGGCGGGCCGCGCGGACTCCTCGTCCCGGCACATCAGTTTCATCGAAACGGGCCGGTCCCGGCCGAGCGAGGAGATGGTGCTGCGGCTCGCCGGCCATCTCGACGTACCGATGCGGGAGCGCAACTCCCTGCTGCTCGCGGCGGGTTATGCCCCGCACTACGCGCACACCGCGCTGGACGACCCGGCGATGGAGACGCTGCGCGAGGGCATCGCCCGGCTACTGGCCGGGTACGAGCCCTACCCGGCCCTGGTCGTGAACGCCGTGTACGACGTCGTCGCCGCCAACCAGGGCATCGCGATGTTGCTGGACGGGCTGCCGGAGCACCTGCTGACCCCGCCGCTGAACGCCATGCGGATCACCCTGCACCCCGAGGGCCTGGCCCCGCGGATCCACAACCTCAGGGAGTGGCGCGGGCACCTGCTGGCGCAGATGGAACGGCAGATCGCACTGGCCCGCTCCGAGCCGCTGCGCGCCCTGTACGAGGAGGTGTCGGCCTATCCGGTCGCCGAGCGCCCGGGCGGCGACAGCGCCCCGGAGGAGGCCACCCCGTACATCGCGCTGCCACTGGTCATCGAGCACGACGGGCACCTGCTGTCCTTCGTGTCGTCCATCGCGACCTTCAACACGCCGATGGACGTGACCGTCGCCGAGCTGGCCATCGAGACGATGCTCCCGGCCGACCCGGCGACGGTGAAGTACCTGCGGTCACTGGGAGGCTGAGCCCGAGCGCAGGGCGAGCTGCTGGAGCACGGCGAAGCCGGCCACGGTGACGGCCTGCGCCGGGATCCACAGCAGCCCGGCGGTGGTGGGCTCGAACCAGAGCGCCAGCGACGCCAGGCTGAGGGCGGCCCAGACGTAGTTCGTCTCGATGACGAGCTTCACGGGAAGGACGGGCGGCTGCCGCCGCGAGGCGAGCCATCCGACGCCGGCCCCGTACGCGACGAGGAGGATCCCGAGTTCCAGCAACAGCCCCTGCCCGACCCCGAGCAGCCTGCCGAGCGGGGCGGACAGGGCGACGTAGGCGAGTCCGTTGGCGGTGGTGACCACCGAGTCGAGGGCGAGGAACCGGCGCAGCGCGGTCTGCGGGACGCGGTTGCGGGCGAAGCCGGCGAGCGGGGTCGCGGACATGGGAATCAGCCTCCATCGAGGTCGAACGGCCGGGTGGGACACGGATCCCGGGACCGAGTGCGCGGCCCCGGAACCCGATGCGCCCACTGTGCCGGGGCCCGCGAAGAGGGTCGATTACCCCGGAGGTAATCCCAGTTGGGGCAGGCATGCGCCGTTGAGGTGTTGGTCGGCGACTCATGAGCTGCGGGTGAACAGCGGAGCACCGAGAGCCATCATGTCCGTCCGGGGCTGGCGAGCCCGGGGTCAACGGCGACGGCGCTTGACGATCACCGTGATGCCGAGACCGAGGCACACCGCAGCGACGGCGCCGAGTGCCGGCCACTGCCAGGAGAAGCCGGCTTTCGCAGCCGCTGATTCCGCGCGTGGCGCCGCAGCCGCTGTTTGACCGGCGCTGGGTGTGGCGGCCTTCACCGGGGCCGGGCCGTCCAAGGGGTCAACGTCAGGTGCCCCCGGGTCCCCCGCGCGATCGAGCAGCACCTTGCTGGGGCGGGGGATTCCGTAGCCGACGTAGTCGTTGCGCTTGACGCCGTCGCGGGGGGCGCCGGCGGTCTGGATGAGGACGCGGGCCACCTGGTTCGCGGTCCAGTCGGGGTGGGCCGACCAGACGAGTGCGGCGGAGGCGGAGGCCAGTGCGGTGGCGTACGAGGTACCTCCGTCCGACATGCACCAGGCGGTGTTCTCCTTGCAGCGGATCGGGGTTTTGCCACCGAAGGAGGCCAGGTCCGTGTCCTGCCCGTGGGAGGACAACGGCATGGGGTCACCGTTGATGTCAACGGCTCCTACGCCGAGGATTCCCGGCAGTATGGCGATGGGGTTGGTGGAGTTGTTTCCCGCGCCTTCGTTACCCATCGCGGTGAAAACAAGCACGCCCTTGCTCTGGGCGTACTCGACAGCAGGCCTGAGCTTGTCGAACGACCACCAGCCGCCGATGGACAGGTTGATGATTTTGGCGCCGTTGTCAGCCGCGTACCGAACGCCCTTGGAGGCTTCGCCGATCGCGCCGAACGCCATGGCCGTGCCGATGCTGGTGCGGATGGGCATCACCTTGGCGCCGGGAGCGAGGCCCCGCGGGCTGCCCGCTGAGCCGTCGCCGACGATCGCCGCGGTCATGGTGGTCCCGTGCCCGTCGAAATCGTCGTGCGGCGGGTACTTCTGGTCCGGGTGGTTGACCGGCGGCTCCATGAACGACACGCCCGGGAGGACTCGCCCCTCCAAACCCGGCACATCCTTGACGCCGCTGTCGATGACGGCCACCGTGATGCCGGTGCCGTCCGCCACCTTCCACATCTCCTGGGCTCGCATCTTCGTGAGGTACTCCGGCAGGTCGGTATCGGCGGCAGCCGGCATCACCGTGCCCGCGCTGATCGCCCCGACTGCGACGATCATGGCCGCCGCTCTCCGCCACGACCCGTTTCGACGTATGCTGCCCCGCATTTATGCCCCTCTGTGTCCACGCGCGCTGCAATCTCGCGCGGACCCACCCCATCACACTGTCCGTCCAGGGCAGCACCTGACTCTCCGTGAACTCCGGCTCCTGTGAGGCACGACACCCCGCCCATGTGCGGCTGGTGACACGGTTCTCCCCAGCACCTCAGCGTAGGGGTTCAGGCGCTGCCCGGTCGGGAGCTCCAGCGGGATCGAGCGCACCCCACGGGGTCACCTCATTGGTGCGCGTCACTGCGGCGTTCCGGCCTGGGCGACCCGTCAGATCGGCAGCGGCGCGTGCCAGCGCGTTCCGGGGTCTTCCTGCCCGTACTCGCCGGGGGAACCCGCCTGCTGCGTCGGGACACCGGTGATGCGCCCCCTGCCGACGAGGCCGCCCCCGGGCCCCGTCGCCCACATGACGAACTCGTCGCCGGCGGCCAGGTGCGCAAGGTGCCGTCCGACGCTCCAGGAACTGAGTTCGTGGCCGTCCTGCCGGTACCTGTCGAGCTCGAACTCCTCCTGGTTGCACGCCAGAAGCCACGTCGCCATACCCACCCCCGTTGGGTCGAGGAGATCCACCACACGAGGCTACGACAGGGCACCGACAACCCGCGGACCCCACCCGCCACGCGCACCTGCACGCCCGCCCCCGGGGATGCCGACCTTCGTGAGCTGTACGGCAGGAAACGTTGGGGGTTCCTCTGGTTCGGCCGAGGGCGGGGGGCTAGGCTTCGCGAAGTCGATTCACTCGAACACCTTGTCGACATATGGAGAATCCGCCGGTGCGAGCCGCCGCCCGACCCGATCTCGCCACCATCCGGGGTCGCACCACGGGCACACGACGTACGCAGCACCGTCACGCGGCCCGGCCGGCTGTCGCCCCGGGGCCGGAAGTCACTGGCCGACCACTTGGACGACCTCCTCGCGCGCTCGGGGCAGCTCGGAGTTCCGGGCACGAAGGGCGGGACGCCGACCGAGGGCGCCACCGCTGAGGGAGAAACACCGTGCCGCGCCGCGACCCGCAGCCGCCGGTCGCCGCATCCCTCACGCCGATGCCCTCAGCACGGCCCTGACAGAGAGCACGCCACGATGAACCAGTCCACCCCGCCCCGCCACGCGGTCGTCATCGGCGGCAGTCTGGTCGGCCTCCTCGCGGCGGCCGTCCTCGCCGAGCACGCAACGGTCACCGTCATCGACGCCGACCCGCTGCCCGGGGGTTCGGCCCCGCGCCGTGGACTCCCGCAGGCCCGGCACACCCACCTCCTGTGGTCGGGCGGTGCCCGGGCCATCGAAGAGATCCTGCCCGGCATCACCGACGACTGGACGAAGGCGGGTGCCATCCGCCGCAGCCTGCCCACCGACCTGGTCACCAAGACCGCCCACGGCTGGATCCCGCGCTTCGGGGAGAAGCAGTTCAACATCTCCTGCAGTCGCGATCTCCTCGATGCGGTGGTCCGCGCCCGGGTGACCGCTCTGCAAGGGGTCTCCACGCTCCAGCGGAGCCGCGTCCGCGCCCTGGAGGGCACGGCGTCCCGGGTCACCGGCGTGCTGGTCGACACCCCCGAGGAAGCGGGCCGACTGGTGACCGCCGACCTCGTGATCGACGCGAGCGGCCGCGGCTCGCGCGCCCGGACCTGGCTCCAGGCGCTCGGCGTCAGCGGCATCCGGCAGGCCGAGGTCGACTCGGGCCTCGTCTACGCGACGAGGATCTTCGAAGCCCCGCCCGGAGCCCACGAGATGGGCTTCCCCATCGTCAACATCCAGTCCGACCCCCGGGTGCCCGTCCCGGGCCGGACGGCCACGGTCGTGCCCATCGAGAACGGCCAGTGGCAGGCCACCCTCTCCGGGACCCGGGGCGGCCAGCCGACCGACGACCCCGACGCGTTCATCCCGTTCGCCAAGGCCGTCCGCGACCCGATCGTCGGTGAGCTCCTGGAGGGCCGCAAGCCCCTGACGGACGTCGCCGTCACCCAGGGCACCGCCAACCGCCGGATCTACTTCGAGAAGGCCGAGCTGCCCGACGGGTTCTTCGCCGTCGGCGACTCCGTCGCCACCTTCAACCCGCTGTACGGACAGGGCATGTCCGTCGCGGCCCAGGGCATCCTGGCCGTACGCACCCTGCTGCGGGCGAAGGGGCTGGAGCATCCCGGCATCGGCCGCGAGGCGCAGCGTGCGATCGCCCCGCAGGTCAGCACCGCCTGGGAGCTCGCCACGTCGCAGGACATCCTCTACCCGGGGGCCACCGGGATGGAGCCGCGCGCCGGCACCGGCCTGCTCAACCGGTACGTCGACCGGCTGATGACGGGAGCCACGACCGATGAGGCGCTCACCGCCGCCCTGTTCGAGGTCATCACCATGAGCACCGCGCCCACCCACTGGATCCGCCCCTCGATGGTCTGGCACGTCCTGCGCACCTCGGACCGGGGCGCGCTGAAGGCGCCGCCGCTCACCGCCGCCGAGCGGGCCGTCGCCGGACTCGACCCGGTCGGTGCCTGAGGCGCACGGATCCCGGACGTCCGGACCGGCTCCCGGCTCCCGGCTCCCGGCTCCCGGGGAAAGCACGACGCCCCGGACCGAGGCCGGGGCGTGCGTGCGCGTGTGCGGGATCCGCGCGGTGGGATCAGAGCTCCGCGAGGTCCAGTCCGGCCTGCGCGGCGGCCGCCTGCACGGTCTGCTCCAGCAGTACGGCGATGGTCATCGGGCCGACACCACCCGGTACCGGCGTGATCAGCGAGGCCCGGGCGGCGGCCGACTCGAAGTGCACGTCGCCGACGTTGCCCTCGTTGTACCCGGCGTCCAGGACCACCGCGCCCGGCTTGATGTCCTCGCCGCGGATGAACTCGGCCTTGCCGACGGCGGCGACCAGCACGTCCGCCTGGCGCACGATCGAGGGCAGGTCCTGGGTCCGCGAGTGGCAGTAGGTGACGGTGGCGTTCTGCTCCAGCAGCAGCATCCCGGCCGGCTTGCCGAGGATCGCGCTGCGGCCGACGACGACGGCGTGCTTCCCGGTCAGGTCGACGTCGTAGGCGGCGAGCAGCCGCATGATGCCGCCGGGGGTGCAGGAGACGAAGCCCGGCAGCCCGAAGCCCATGGCGGCGAAGGAGTGCATGGTGACCCCGTCGACGTCCTTGCCCGGGGCGATGGCCTCGAAGGCGGCGCGCTCGTCGATGTGGTGCGGGACGGGGTGCTGGAGCAGGATGCCGCTGATCTCCGGGTCCTCGGACAGCGCGGTGAGGGTGGCCACCAGCTCCTCGGTGGTGGTCTCGGCCGGCAGCTCGACGTGGCGGGAGGTGATCCCGGCCTTGGCGCAGCGGTTCTGCTTCATGCGGACGTAGGTCACGGAGGCCGGGTCCTCGCCGACCAGCACGGTCGCGAGACAGGGCGCGGTGCCGGTGCGCTCCGTGATCTTCGCCGCGTGGGCGGCGGTCTGCTCCGAAATGCGGCGGGCGAGGGCCGTGCCGTCCATCAGCCGGGCGGAGCCGGTGGCAGGGGCGGTGGCAGTCTGGGCGGTCGTCACGGGGTCTCCTGAACGTCGCTGCGGATCGCGGTTCGCCCAGGCGCGCGGCAGCCGACGTACCGGAGGTCCACGGGTACGCCGGGCCGCTCCCCGGTGGTGATCCACCCGAACGCCAGTCACGGCCCGCCGACCACTGTAGTCGACATATCCGGTGGTTGTCGGGCGTCCGACCTGGGACGATCAAGGCATGACGCGTACTTTCGACCATCTTGTCGCCGAGGCCGAGTCCGTCTCCGTGGACGGCTGGGACTTCTCCTGGCTCGACGGCCGGGCCACCGAGCAGCGCCCCTCCTGGGGCTACCAGAAACTGATGAGCGAGCGCCTGGCCCAGGTCCGGTCCGCGCTGGACATCCAGACCGGCGGGGGTGAGGTCCTGGCCGGATGCGCTCCGCTGCCACCGTTGATGGTCGCCACCGAGTCCTGGCCGCCCAACATCGACAAGGCGACGCGGCTGCTGCACCCGCTGGGCGCCGTGGTGGTCGCCGACGCCGACGAGCCGCCGCTGCCCTTCGGCGACGCTGCCTTCGAGCTGGTGACCAGCCGGCACCCGGTGACCATCTGGTGGGAGGAGATCGCGCGGGTGCTGACGCCGGGCGGCAGCTACCTCTCGCAGCAGGTAGGTCCGGCGAGCGTCTTCGAGCTCGTCGAGTACTTCCTCGGCCCGCAGCCGGAGGAGGTCCGGCGCGGCCGGCACCCCGACGACGCGGTCGCCGACGCCACCGCGGCCGGCCTCGAAGTCCTCGATCTGCGCTCCGAACGACTGCGCACGGAGTTCCACGACATCGGAGCCGTGATCTACTTCCTACGGAAGGTGATCTGGATGGTGCCCGGCTTCACGGTCGGGCAGTACCGGGACCGGTTGCGCGAGCTCCACGAACAGATCGAACGCGAAGGTCCGTTCGTCGCTCACACCGCCCGCTTCCTCATCGAAGCCCGCAAAACGGGCTGATCTGAAGGGCGGACGGATCTGCGCCGGATCGGTTGCGCGGCCACAGCGTGGCGCAGGTCACTCAATTCAGCGCGTAACGAATCGACTCGGGCATGCGATGAACCGACAGGTGTCCTCGCGCGGCCCGGAATACAGACCCCCCCTCCGGTCTGTTTCCCGAGTTCGCGCGATGATGTCCCGCCCACCCTTATCTGTTCGCAACGAGAGGCTCCTTGTGTCGCTCAGCCCGTCCCGTACGTTCCCTCCGGAGATCGCCGAATCCGAGGCCCTCGTCGCGCTCGTCGAGCGCGGCCGCGAGCAGGGTCACATCAACGGTGACGACGTGCGCCAGGCCTTCGAGGCCGGCCGCATCCCGGTGGACCAGTGGAAGCGGGTCCTGCGCAGCCTGAACCAGGTCCTGGACGAGGAGGGTGTCGCCCTTCACGTCAGCGCGGCGCCCGCCACCAAGGCCGCCGCCAAGAAGCCCCGCAAGGCTGCCGCCGCACCGGCCCGCACCGTGGCCAAGAAGGCCACCGCCGCGCCGCGCCCCATCGGCGCCCGCAAGACCGCGGTCACCACCGCGGCCACGGCTGCCACCACCGCCACGGCGATATCCGCTTCGTCGGCCGCCGCGATCGGGGACGAGGCGTCGGCCGAGGCCGCCGCCGAGCCGAAGAAGCGCACGGTCAAGAAGACCGCCGCCAAGAAGACCGCCGTGAAGAAGACCGCGGCGAAGAAGACCAGCGCCAAGGACGCCGACGAGGGCGAGACCCCCGTCGTCGAGGGCGAGGACTGGGCTGCCGAGGACCTGGTCGACGAGGCCGAGGACGAGGCTCCCAAGGCCGGCGGCACCCAGGGCTTCGTCCTGTCCGACGACGACGAGGACGACGCTCCGGCGCAGACGGTCATGGTGGCCGGCGCCACCGCCGACCCCGTCAAGGACTACCTCAAGCTCATCGGCAAGGTGCCGCTCCTCAACGCCGAGCAGGAGGTGGAGCTCGCCAAGCGCATCGAGGCGGGTCTCTTCTCCGAGTACAAGCTCGAAGAGGAGGAGGACCACAAGCCCGCCTTCAAGCGCGAGCTCGAGATCCTGGTCGAGGACGGCCGCCGGGCGAAGAACCACCTGCTGGAGGCCAACCTCCGCCTCGTGGTCTCCCTCGCCAAGCGCTACACGGGCCGCGGCATGCTCTTCCTGGACCTGATCCAGGAGGGCAACGTCGGCCTGATCCGCGCCGTGGAGAAGTTCGACTACACCAAGGGCTTCAAGTTCTCCACGTACGCGACCTGGTGGATCCGCCAGGCGATCACGCGCGCCATGGCCGACCAGTCGCGCACGATCCGCATCCCCGTGCACATGGTCGAGATCATCAACAAGCTCGCCCGCGTGCAGCGCCAGATGCTCCAGGACCTGGGCCGCGAGCCCACCCCGGAGGAGCTGGGCAAGGAACTCGACATGACCCCCGAGAAGGTCATCGAGGTCCAGAAGTACGGCCGCGAGCCGATCTCCCTGCACACCCCCCTGGGTGAGGAGGGCGACAGCGAGTTCGGTGACCTCATCGAGGACTCCGAGGCGGTCGTCCCGGCGGACGCGGTCTCCTTCACCTTCCTCCAGGAGCAGCTCCAGTCCATCCTGGGCACGCTCTCGGAGCGCGAGGCGGGCGTGGTCTCCATGCGTTACGGCCTCAACGACGGCCAGCCGAAGACCCTGGACGAGATCGGCCGCGTGTACGGGGTCACCCGTGAGCGCATCCGCCAGATCGAGTCCAAGACCATGTCGAAGCTGCGCCACCCGTCGCGTTCGCAGGTGCTGCGCGACTACCTCGACTGAGTCGATCTCCTCCAGAACGCCCCCGCCCCGCGGCCTCCGCAGGTCGGGGGCGTTCTGCGTCCGGCCGGGTCAGGTCAGGTCAGGCGGAAGACGGGACCCTTGGGGGTGAACGGCAGGGAGGCGCCCTGGGGGATCAGGTACGCGTGTTCGCGCCGGATGCGCAGGGTGTCGCACCAGCCGTCCGTGATCACGAGCACCGGGGCCCCGGGCGGGAAGTCCTCCGCCCGTTGCAGCAGGTCGACGCCCGGCTGCAGCTCGGTACCGCCGCGCCCGCGGACCCGTACCCGGCCGGCGATCTCGGTCGGGGGCAGATAGCCCGCGTCGTACGGCGCCGCGTCGCAGAAGACGACCCGTGCCGCCGGTACGTCCCGGGCCTCGGCGTACGAGGCGATCGCACCCAGTGCCTTGCCGAGCAGGGCGGCGTTCATCGACCCCGAGGTGTCGAGCACCACGCCGAAGGTGCAGCGGGCGATCTCCTCGGGCGGGAAGTAGCGGCCCGCCCGCGGGATGTCCGGGGTGGATGCCTGGCGGCGCGCCGGGCGCGCGAAGCTCCGTACCGGCTCGGGGCGCGGCACGTGTTCGTCGAACCAGCGGGCGAGCCGGGCGTCCCACGGGACGGGCGGGTGGGCCAGGGCCCGGATCTCCTGGATCAGCCCGGCGGGCAGCAGGCCGCGCTCCCCGTAGGTGTGCAGGTCGAAGCCCTGGACCAGGCCGCGCCGGTAGAACTCGTCCAGATCGGTGTACGGCGCGCTGCCCGGGTGGGGCAGCGGCTCGCCCAGGATGTCCCCGCGGCCCTTGCCGCGCAGGGTGGCGAGGCGGCGCATCCGGCGCAGATCGGTGGCGATCCGGTCGTAGACCTCCTCGACGGAGAGGTCCCTCAGCTCCGGGTCGTACAGCAGCCCGGCGGGCATCTCGCCGACGCCCATCTCGACGAGCCAGCCGTTGACCACGTAGTCGGCGGCCACGTTGTGCAGGTACGGGTCCCGGGCGCCGCGGCGCTCGCCGTGGCGCAGGGCGGCGTGCAGCATCTCGTGGGCGAGGATGAACCGCCATTCCTCGTCCTCGAAGCTGCGCAGCGGGTTGACGTAGATCTCCCCGGCGGTGGCACTCACCGCGGCGACGTCGATGCCCTGGGCGCGGGCCAGCTCGGCGTCGGCGACGATCTTCAGGCCGCTGGCCAGGCCGCCGAGGAGCGGGTACGAGGAGACGAACCAGTTCAGCGCCCGGTCCCACGGGCGCTGTGCCACGCGCTCCCCCGTGACCCGGTCGCGGCGCCCGCCGGCGACCTCCATGGCGGCGGAGACACTGCGGGTCAGGGCGTGCGCGAAGGCGGTCTCCCAGTCGGGGACCGGGGTGGAGTTCCATGCGCGCCAGGTGACCAGGAGCTGGTCGGGGTGGTCGCCGGCGGTGCCGCAGAGTTCGTACGCGGCGGGGACGCCGTCCCGGCGCCAGCGCGCCGCGAGCAGTTCCTCGTCACCGCCGGGGTACTCGGCCGGGAGGTCGTCCGGGGGCCGCAGCGACGGCTGGGTCAGCAGGAATCGGTTGACGACGGCGCAGCGGGCGGCGAGGTCGAAGCGGTCGGGCTGCACGCGCTTCTCGGCGGCCGCGGCCGGGACGTGGCCGAAGCCGAGGTGGAGCAGGGCGTGGGCGAGGGCCCAGGCCCAGGTCCGGGGCTCGACGCGCAGCCCGGAGCGGACGTGGAGGACGCCGTTCGAGTCCACGGCGACCAGGCCCGCGTCGGGTGTCCCGGGGCAATTGCGCTGCTCGCACACGCTTCCGCCGACGGCAGCGAGGGCCGGGTTCCGCTTGACCAGGGCGAGCCCCTCGGCGAATGCCTGGGCGGCGGGGTCGGGCGGGACGGCCTTCTTCGGCTTCGGCCGGGGGCGCGACACGCTCACCGGCGGGCCTCGACCAGGCGCGGCATGTCCCGGGCGGCCTCCACGAGGAACCAGGAGGGCAGCACGGGCAGGCCGTCGGCGTCGTCGGCGATGACGGTCTGCGCCACCTCCACGGAGATCTCGGCGAGCTGGACCAGCAGCGCCTTGGCCCGGTAGGCGGTCTGGCGCAGGGCGGGCGAGACGTGCTCGCGCTGCGCGGGCAGCTCTTTGACCAGGCGGCCCCGGAAGGCCTCGGCGAGGTAGTAGAGCAGGTCGCGGTCGGCGGGGCGGGTGGGCCAGGAGGCGTCGCCCTTCATGATCGCCTCGATGCCGAAGCTGTGCCGCACGATCTTGGCGTAGCCGCAGAAGGAGACGGCGTGCGCGGGGGTGAGGGTGCCGTGCACGATCACCTTGAGGGTCTGCTCGTCCAGTTCCGCGCCGAAGGAGTGCAGGGCGTCGGAGAGCATGTGCCAGGACCGCGGGGTGGAGAAGGGCTCTTCCGTCTTGGGCGGCTGCGACCAGAGGTGGTCGGGGCGGTCGGTGAGGTAGTCGGTGACCCAGGGGTGGATGCCGTGTTCGCCGGCCCAGACCAGCCAGTCCCCCGCCGACGCCTGGAGGTGGACGTGGGTGAGGCGGTTGACCAGCGCGGAGGCGATCGGCCGGGCCAGCGCGTTGTCGGTGGCCCGGTTGCCCGCGCCGATGACGATGGAGCCGGCCGGCAGCTCGTAGGAGCCGATCCGGCGGTCGAGGATCAGCGAGTAGAAGGCCTTCTGGACGTCCGGACTCGCGGCGTTGAGCTCGTCGAGGAAGAGGCAGTACGGCTCGTCGCGGGCGATGGCCTCCGGCGGGCAGAAGACGGACCGGCCGCCCTGGATCTGCGGTACGCCGATCAGGTCCTCGGGGGCTAGCTGGGTGCCGAGCAGGCTGACGCACTCCAGCCCCAGCGCGTCGGCGAACTTCCTGACGAGCGAGGACTTTCCGATGCCGGGAGCCCCCCAGAGGAACACCGGCCGGACGGTGGCGAGGCCGAGCAGCAGTTCGGGGATCTGGGCGGGGGTGACGGTGACGGCGGCCTGCACGGGCGTGGATGTCCTCGGGGGGTGTGGCGGATGTGTGGTGCGGCCAGTGTCGCCGCACCCCACACCCCGGGGCATCCGGTTTTCGCCCCCCGGACGCGCGCCTTCAGGGGGTTTCGAGGAGGTGCTTGAGCTTCGCCTCGCCCCGGGGCATCTCCTTGCGGACCATGGGCCTGACCACGAGGGGTACGAGGGCCCGGCCCAGGCCGTGGCCCTCGAAGTCGACGTCCAGGGTGAGGCGGGAGCGGGCCCCGCCGTCGAGGGGTTCGACGGTGCCGCGCACATCGGTTCGTACCGGCCCGTCGACCCCGTGCACGTGCCAGCTCCTCGGCGGGTCGAGCTCCACGAACTCCATGGTCGTGGGGACCCGCCGGCGGCCGATCTGCCGGGTGACGAGGATCCTCGAACCGACGTGCACGGGAAGGTCGCCGATCGGAACGGCGGACACGGCGCTGTCCTGCCACTCCGGCAGGTGCGTGGGATCCGTCAGGTACGCGTAGACGTCCTCGGGCCTGCGGTCGATGTCGATGCTCTTCCTGAATGCGGACACGGTGACCCCTTGGCGCCCCCTGGGCGGTCCCTCTTCCCAAGCTACTCCGCGGGTGACGCGGCGGCGCGGTGCTTCTTCGCGGACATGGCGGCGTAGACGAGGACGCCCGCGAAGAGGAAGAGCACGCCCTGGTAGACGGCCGCGTAGCCGGAGCCGGCGACCAGCCACATCGAGAAGCCGAAGGCGAGGGCGGCGAGGACGCCGTCGCGGGCCAGACGGCCGGGGTGGACCCGCTCGCGCTGCCCGGAGAGCAGGAAGTAGATCTGCGCGGCGGTGGCCAGCAGGTAGGGGACGGTCGCCGTGAAGGTGGTGATCAGGACCAGGCTCTCGAAGACGCCCTGGGTGCCGGCCGTGTAGTTGTAGACGGTGAGGGCGGAGGCCAGGGCGACGGTGACGACCACGCCGACGACGGGGACCCCGCGCTTCTTCGTTTCGAAGGCCTTCGGGAAGAGCCCGTCCTTGGCGGCGGCGTACGGGGTCTGCGCGCTGAGCAGGGTCCAGCCGTTGAGGGCGCCGAGCATCGAGATCACGGCGGCGCAGGCGACCACGGTGCCGCCCCAGGTGCCGCCGAACATGGCGTTGACGGCGTCGGTGAAGGGGGCCGTGGAGGAGACCAGCCGATCGTGGGCGACCAGGCCGAAGACGGCGACCGTGCCGAGCAGGTAGACGGTGGCGGCGCCGACGGTGCCCAGGACCGTGGCCCGGCCGACGTTGCGCGCCGGGTCGCGGACCTCGCCCGCGCTGACGGTGGCGGACTCGACTCCCAGGTAGCTGAACAGCAGGATCGCCGCGGAGGCGGAGACCGCGCCGGCCGCGCTCTGGTCGGTGGCCCGGAAGGGGCCGAGGTTGGCGGGGTCGAAGAAGAACAGCCCGCCGACGGCCACCAGGAGCAGCGGGGCGAACTTCAGCACGGTGGCGACTACTTGCACCGCTCCGACGTAGCGGGTGCCCGCCAGGTTGGAGAGGGCCGGGAGCCACTGGACGGCGAGGGCGGCCAGGCACATGGACCACTTGTGCTCGCCCGCGGCGGGGAACAGCACCGTGAGGTAGCCGACGGCCGCGACGGCCAGCGCCGCGTTCGAGACCCAGGCGGTGATCCAGTAGCTCCAGGCGGCGAGGAAGCCGGCGAAGTCACCGAAAGCGGCGCGGGCGTAGACGTAGGGGCCGCCGGTCTGCGGGTGGCGTTCGGCGAGCCGGCCGAAGACCAGGGCGAGGGCGATCGCGCCGGCGGTGAGGACGGCGAACGCGACGAGGCTGATGGTGCCGAAGGGGGCCACCGAGGCGGGGAGGAGGAAGATCCCGCCACCGATGATGTTGCCCATGACCAGGCAGGTCGCGACGGGCAGGCCGAAGCGGCGTGCGTGGGGGTCGCGGCCCTGCTCGGGGGGTGCGGCAGCCTCGGCGGGCAGGGTTGCGGTGCTGGTCATCGGTGGTGCGCCTCGGCTTGTCTCACATGGTGGGCGGGTCGACATATGGTCGACCACCGTGCGGGACGTACCAAATCAGCGGGTTTCGTCCCGCGCGGGCAACCCATCGGAAGGAAAGATTCCGCCAACTGGGGCTTCCGGCGGAGAATCCTGCGGCACCGCACGCGGGGGCCGCTCGCCCGGACCGGGCACGGGCGGCGACCCACCGGCGGGATCCGGGGGCGACCCACCGGCCAGGTCCACGGGATGCCGCTCGACCGGGTCCACGGGATGCCGCTCGACCGGGTCCGGGAGCCCAGGCCCCGGTGCTCCTCCCGGACCCTCGGCATCGGCTGGGGCGCCGCACCTCCACGACTTTGTCCCGGGGCACCCGGGGGATACCGCGGTCACCTCCCGAGCGTGCCCGGTACGCGGTCCGGCCGGCGCCTCGCGGGCCGCCGCGAGCGGCGCCGCGGGCTCCTGCGCCGATCCGCCCACCGGCGGAGCCAGGGCCGCGGCCACCGGTACCTGCGGCCCGTCCGCCTCCCGCAACCAGCACCGCAGCACGGCGTGCACCGCCTCCGCGCCGGCCAGCTCCTCCCCGGGGTCCGACAGTTCCGAGGGCCACATCAGGAACGGGTGCCCCTGCTCCCCGCCCAGCCCGCCGTGCGAGCCGATCTGTTCCTCGAAGGCGTGCACCGCGCCCGTCTGCGGGTCGTACGCCGAGTTGACCATGACGTCCGCCACGTGCGGGAAGGCGTCGGTGCGCCGGACGGCCTCCGCCGCACCCGGGCCGAAGGGGGCCAGCAGTTCCTCGGCCTCCCCCGGGACGTCAAGCCGGGCCGCCCTTCCGTCCCGGCCCAGTACCACCCCGTCCACCAGCAGGAACCCCACGCCCGGATGGTTCGCCAAGGTGGTCAGCAGGGCGGGGTGCGCGCGCTCGACGCCCGCCCGCGACGCCCGGCCGGGGATGTCCGGGAAGGAGATCAGGCCGAGGTTGCCCGAGGCCAGCACCACCGGGTCGGAACCCGGGCCCGGGTGCGCCTCCTCGCCCTCTTCCACCGGCCGGTGGAGCGCCGCGAGCACGGCCGCCCGGGCCTCGGCCCCGCTGCGGGTACGACCGGCCCGGCGCGGGACCGGCAGCCCGCAGCCCGCCCGGACCAGGTCCCCCAGGGTCAGCCCGTACCGGCCGAGGAAGGTCTCGCCGGGGCTCTGGCCGTGGTCGGAGAGCAGCACGATCCGGTACCGGCGCGGCGCGTGCTCGGCGACCCGGGCGATCAGCGCGAGGCTCCGGTCCAGGCGTTGCAGTACCCGGTCGGTGTCCCGGCCGCTCGGGCCCGAGTGGTGCGCGACCTCGTCGTAGGCCACCAGGTCGGCGTAGACCGCGGAGCGCCCGGCGAGCATGTCGCCGATCACGGCCGCGACGACCACGTCCCGTTCGACGACGGTCGCGAAGGCCCGGATCAGCGGGTACAGCCCGCCGCGCGACACCCGTGGCCGCTCCCCGCGGATCCGTGCCCGCAGCGACTGGACGACCTCCCGGACCGCCTCCGCCACGAAGGACACGGCCGTACGGACGGCGTTGGCCGGATCGGAGAAGTACGCGAAGTAGCCCGCGCGGGACCGGTTGGCCCGCCCCCGACGGGCCGAGACCGACAGCACCAGCGCCAACTGGTCGGCCCCGCCGCTGAACAGGTTGCCCCGGCTCGCCCCGTCCAGCGTGAGCAGTCCGCCGTCCCCGGTGCGCGCGACGGCCCGCCGCTGGAGCTCGGCGGCGCTGGTCGGCCGGTTGCAGACCATCACCTCGCCGGTCTCCTTCTCGAACCAGCGGAAGGCGGGCACGTCGAAGTTGGAGCCGTGCAGGATCCCGAGCTGGCTGGCGCCGGTCTGGCTCGACCAGTCCGTGCGCCAGGACCGGGCGCGGTGGTCGCCCTCGAGCAGGCCGGCGACGGTGGGCATCAACCCACTGCCGCACGCGCGGCGCAGCTCCTCGTACCCCACGCCGTCCAGCTGGAGCATGAGCAGGCCCGGCGGGGTCCCGGCGGCCCGGGACGGACCCGCCCTGCCCTGCCTGCGGCGGCGCCGGTCCGCGAGGCGGTAGAGCCGCCGCCGGTAGGCCTCGTCATCGCGCACGGCGAGGGCGGTGGAGGTGGCCGACGCCACGGCGGACATCACGGCGGCGACGACCACCGCGGTCTCGGGGGCCACCTCGCTGCGGCCGTCCGGGATCAGGTCGAGCGCCACCAGCAGGAGCGAGCCGTTGAGGAAGAAGACGAGCAGCCCGAGCACCAGGGCGGGCACCAGCAGCAGGGCCCGGACGAGCACCGGCCAGACCAGCGCGCTGAGCAGCCCGAAGGCCCCGGCGGCCCAGGCCGCGGTCAGCCCGATCTGCGTGATGCTGTCACCGTCGTCGGACTGGAGCCGGAAGTCCGGCAGGATCCCGGCGAGTGCGAGCATCGTGAGGGTGGACACGGCCCAGACCAGGAGCACCCGCACCAGGGAGCTGCCCGCGGTCCGCCACCGTCCTCGCCCCACGCCGCCACCTCCCGCGCGCCCCGTCCGTCTTCCAGGCTCGCACAGCCCGGCGCACCCGGTCGGGGCGCGCGGGAGGTGGCGGGACGGGGCGGGTCAGGCGGCCGGTCGGGTCAGGTCAGGTCGGGTCAGGTGCCGTCGTAGCCGGCGGTCGGCATGGACAGCCTGCGGTGCACCTCGGCCTTCATCGCGGAGGTGTACCGGGGCTCTTCGCCCCCGGCGGTCTCCAGCCGTACGCCGCGCCGCTCGCACTCGGCGGTGAACTCCTCGACGGAGCGCAGCGCGCGGGCCAGCACCCGGTCGTTGGCAGCGACGAAGAGGTCGACCTGCCCGGTGTCGACGTCGGACCAGAGCCCGCAGTGGTCGGCGCGCAGCCCGTAGACCAGCAACTGCTTCGTCACGACGTAGCCCCGGTCGGCGGCCCAGCGCGCGCACATGGAGTGCTGGCCGCGGGTGTCCACGGCGAACGGGTCGGCGTCGAGGTCCTCGAGCGGGGCCAGGCTGGTGATCGCGGCCACGCGCAACTCTTCCATGCCGCCGGACCCTACTCCGATACTCCGCGGTAGAGGAGGGGGCTGCCGAGATCCGCTTCCGAGCGGCCGCGCGGGGCAGACTCTAGGCTCGGGAACGGGGCGCGAGGGAGGGAGGTCCGGGTGCCGGTGGAGATCACCTGGTGGGGTCATGCCACGTGCACCGTCGAGGACTCCGGGGTCCGGCTGCTCACGGACCCACTGTTCGCGCGGCGGCTCGCGCACCTGCGGCGGCGGCGCGGGGCGGTGCCCCCGCCCGAGGCGTCCGTGGCCGACGTGGTGCTGGTCTCCCATCTGCACGCCGACCACCTGCACCTGCCGTCGCTGGCGCGCCTCGCGCCCGGCACCCGGCTGCTCGTGCCGCGCGGGGCGCGCCGGGCCGTGCCGGGGCTGGCTCGGGTCGCCGGGCTGCGCGGGCTGGCCGTGACGGAGGTGGTGCCGGGCGAGGAGGTACCCGTACGGGACGGCGTGCGGATCCGGGCGGTCGGCGCGCGGCACGACGGACGGCGGCTGCCGTTCGGGCGCCACCTCTGCCCGGCGCTCGGGTACGTGGTGCGGGGCGCGGCGCGGACCTACTTCGCCGGGGACACCGGGCTGTTCGACACGATGGCCGAGGAGGTCGGGCCGGTGGACGTGGCCCTGCTGCCGGTCGGCGGCTGGGGACCGTACCTCGGCCCGGGGCACCTGGACGCGGGGCGGGCGGCGCGGGCGCTGGCCCGGCTGGCGCCCGCGGCGGCGGTCCCGGTGCACTACGGGACGTACTGGCCCGTCGGGCTGGACGCGGTGCGTCCGCACGAATTCCACGCCCCGGGCGAGGAGTTCGAGCGGCTCGCGCGGCAACTGGCGCCCGAGGTGACCGTACGGGTGCCGCAGCACGGCGAACGGGTGCGGCTGCCGTGACGTGGCGCGAGCTCGCGGCGGCAGCCGGCCAGGTACCGCCGGAGAGCACCCAGCAGGCGGTGGGGTACCCGGCGCTGTTCCTGCTGGTGGCCCTGGGTGCGCTGGTGCCCGTCATCCCGACCGGTGCGCTGGTGAGTTCGGCGGCGGTGGTGGCCTTCCACCACCAGTCGCCGCCCTACGGGGTGCTGCTGGTGTTCGCGGTGTCGGCGCTGGCGGCCTTCACCGGGGACGTGACGCTGTACTGGCTCGGGCAGCGCGGGGTGCGCTCACGGGGCGGCTCGCGCTGGCTGGAGGCGCTGCGCGGCCGGGCCGCACCGGAGCGACTGGAGCGGGCGCGAACGGGGCTGGACGAGCACGGGGTACTGGTCCTGGTCCTCTCGCGGCTGGTCCCGGCGGGCCGGATCCCGGTAATGCTGGCCTGTCTCCTGGCGCAGGTGCCGCTCCGCCGCTTCGCCCGTGGTGACGCCCCGGCCTGTGTGGCCTGGGCGGCGACGTACGCTCTGATCGGCATCCTGGGCGGCACCCTCTTCGCGGAGCCCTGGAAGGGCGTGGCCCTGGCCGTGGGCCTGGCCCTCGCGATCAGCGCGGGGCCCGCGCTCTGGCACCGCCTGCGACCGCGGCCCTGAGCGGGCCCTCGCCTCCCCCACCGGCTCCTACCGGTCCCGGCCGTGTCCCGGCTGTCCCGTGTGTCCCGGGTGTCCCGGCCGTGCGGCGGCCGGTGGGAACGCGAGACCCGTCGGCGTGTTGAGGCCGGTGGAGGCGAGCGTGACCTGTCCGCCGCCCGTCTCGTGGACCCGCACCACCCGGTTGTTGAAGCCGTCGGCCACGTAGAGGTGGCCGGAGCCGTCGAGCGCGAGGCCGAGCGGGGAACTGAGGCCGGTGGTGGGCACCGTGCTCTGCGCACCGCTGCCCACGGCCACCCTCACCACCCGGTTGTTGCCGCTGTCGGCGACGTAGAGGTCACCGGCGGCGTTCGGGGCCAGTCCGGTCGGCTGGGAGAGCCCGGTGGTGGGCACGGTGCTCTGGCCGCTCCCGTCCACGGCCACCTTGACGACGCGGTCGTTGACGAAATCGGAGACGTACAGCTCCCCGCCGGATGCCCACGCCAGCCCCCAGGGGTGCAGCAGCCCGGTGGTGGGGACGGTCGTCTGGGGCCCGCCGCCGGCCGGCACCTTCACGATCCGGTCGTTGAAGCTGTCGGCGATGTAGAGGTTCCCGGCCGGGTCGACGGCGAGCCCCAGCGGGCGCGACAGGTCGACGGTGGGAACCACGGCCTGCTCCCCGCCGTTCGGGGGCAGTACGAGGACCCGGTTGTTGCCGGTGTCGGAAACGTAGAGCCGGCCCGACGCGTCCCAGGCCAGACCGGTCGGCCGCACCAGGCCGTCGAGGGGGACGGTGCCTTGGTCCCCGCCGTCCGCGGGCAGGGCCACCACCCGGTTGTTGCCGTAGTCGGACACGTACAGGGGCGGGCCCGCGGGCGACCGTACGTCGCCGGGCGGCGCGGCGCCCGCCGTACCGGCGGGGAGCGCGCAGAGCACCAGCAGCGCCACCGCGGCGGCCAGCCGCCGGCGCCACCGCCGGGCGGCCGGGGGCGCGTACGTTCGTGACTCGGCCGCCATGCGTTCCACGACTCACCCACCTGATCCGGACGGTCGGCCGGCCCGGTGCCGTACCCCCGTCGACCCTAGGAAGCGTCGGGCGCGGGCGCGGGAGCCACGCCACCGGAGCGGCCGACGGCCACTCCAATGCCCGGGGAGGGAGGTTCGGGACGTGGGGGGGCGAGGCCGGCGCAGACCTGGTCGTGGAGGGTGGGCAGCATGGCCCGGGCGGTGGTGGCCGTCGGGCGGGAACGCTCATCACGACCGTCGCGCTCGGCCCCCGAGACGGGTGGAACCAGCCAATTTCAGCGAGGAAGTGCGTCCCCCACACCTTCCGCCGCACCCCCGACCCCTCTCCGCGGGGGCGGGATCGGGACGGGTCCGACCCGGGGGGCTGGACCTCAAGTGCGCTTGAGTTCATAGGGTCTTGGGAAGGGCACCAGGCTGCACCACCAACGGGGAGTTGATCCGCCATGGAGTACTCGCACGATGACGCCGAACTGATCCGCCAGCCCATCGGCTACTGGAGCTGGGCCGCCTACGAGGCGGTCGTGAACCGCACCCGCGGCGCGCTCGCCGGACTCGGCACCAGCCAGCCCCAGTGGTGGATCCTCGCCCGGGTCGCCCTGGCGGGCGACGAGGTCAGGACCCGGGAGGGGGTGACCGAGACCCTGCGGGGGTACCTCGCGGTGGGCGAGGGGGCGCTGTCCGAGGAGATGGACACGGTCATCGTCCAGGGCTGGATCACCCAGGACGCCGAAGGGCGCCTGGAGATGACCCCCGAGGGGCGAGAGTTCTTCGCCGAGGCCTCCGCCCTGCAGGGGGACCTGTGGGACGAGCGGCACGCCGGGATCTCCGACGAGGAGTACCTGATCACCCTCAAGGTGCTCCAGCGGTTCATCCACAACGTGGGCGGGCAGGCCTGGCACCACTGAACCCGCCTGGCCGCGTCAGTCGCCGGCCCCGGTCCCGGCCCCGGTCCCGGCGCCGGTTTCGGACCCCGCCCCGGTCCCGGCTCCGGTCCCGGACGTCTCCGGGGCCAGCGTGCGGGAGGCGCCGATCGGCAGGTCCCAGAGGTCCTCGCGCGGGAGGCCGGCCCGGTGCCAGGCGGCCAGGGTGCGGTGCAGGGGTTCCGTGACGGGTTCGGCGGAGAGGACGAAGGTGGCCCAGTGCATGGGGGCCATCCGGCGGGCGCCGAGGTCGAGGCAGGCCCGGACGGCCTCCTCCGGGTCGGCGTGGACGTCGCCGAGCCACCAGCGCGGGGCGTACGCGCCGACGGGCAGGAGGGCGAGGTCGATGCCGGGGTGACGGCGGCCGATCTCGCCGAACCAGTGCCCGTAGCCCGTGTCACCCGCGAAGTAGAGCTTCCGCGGAGCCGCACTCAGGGTGTCGGTGAGGATCCAGCCGCCCCACAGGGACCGGCAGGTGTCGATCAGCGTCCGCTTCGACCAGTGGTGGGCGGGGACGAACTCGAAGCGCACGCCGCCCAGTTCGACCGACTCCCACCAGTCGAGGTCGGTGACCCGGGTGAAGCCGCGGCGGCGGAACCAGCCGGCCAGGCCCGCCGGTACGAAGAGGGGCGTGTGCCGGGGCAGCCGCTTGAGGGTGGGTGCGTCAAGGTGGTCGTAGTGGTTGTGGCTGATCACCACCGCGTCCACCGGTGGCAGGTCCTCCCAACGCACCCCGACCGGGGTCATCCGCGCCGGGGTGCCGAGGATCCGCCGGGACCAGACCGGGTCGGTCAGTACGGTCAGCCCGCCGGTCCGCAGTACCCAGCTGGCGTGTCCGACCCAGGTGACGCAGACGCTGCCGGGGGGCGCGGGGGGCAGCGGGCCGGGCCCATACGGAAGGTCGGGAATGCCGCGCAGGCCCTCGGGACCGGGCCGGAAGGCACCCTCTCGGGCGAGGCGGGCGTAGCCGCGGACCCCGGGCAGCGGGGTGGTCAGCCGGTCCACGAACGAGCGCGGCCAGCGGCGGTGTTCGCCGAGCGGGCGCGGCGCGGACGCACGCTCCGGTACCGCGGGGGCGAGGTCGGGTGCGGAGTCGGCTGAAGGGGCCGGGGCAGCAGCGGAAGCGGGGGAAGTAGCCGGGGCGGGGGCGGCGGTGTCCGTCCGGTCCCTCATCAGGAAGTCTCCGTTCACCGGGGTCGGGTGGTCAGGCCAGCCCGGCCAGGACTGATCCGAGGAGTTCGAGGGAGTCGCGCACGTGCGGGAGCCCGAGCGGATCGCGGGCGGTGAGCGTGGCCAGCCGCTCCTGCGGGGTGGCGCCCAGCAGCGGCCCGGTGGACAACCGCACGCGCAGCGCACCCAGTTCGTCGGCGAACCGCTGCCCGCCCGGCGTGGGCGCGCCGAGCCGGCCGCCGAGCCAGTCCTCCAGTTCCATCGCGTCGCCGACCCCGTGCCGGGCGAGTCCGGCGCGCAACGGGGTGAGGTCGGCGTACAGGTGCCGGCCGGCCTGCGGGGGCCGGGCCAGTGCCCCGGCCTCCGACAACCGGCGGTGAGCGGCGGCGGCCACCACCCCGTGCAGGGCGGCTGCGGCGTACGCGCGCCCGGCGACGGCGTCGGGTTCGTCGAGGGCGTGCGCGGCGGCCGCCGCGACCGGTCCGGCGACCATCGCCCCGGTGGCGGTCAGGACGTCGAGGGTACGGGCGCGCAGCCAGGTCCCGCGCGGGGTGTCGGGGAAGCGGACGACGGCGGCGGGCCAGCCGGCCGGCAACAACGCACCGGCCAGGTCGACGAGGACGGCCGCCCGTTCGGGGAGCATCTCGGCGGGGCTCAGGACCAGGGTGTCGTGGGGCCGGTGGACGGTGTCGCGCCAGCTCTCGTCGCTGACGACGAAGAGTCCGGCGGAATCGGCGGCCTCGCAGGCCTCGCGCAGCAGCTCGGGCGGCGGCACGGTCGCGGTGGGGTCGTCGGCGACCGACAGCAGCAGCACGCGCGGGTCGCCGCCCTCGGCGCGCACCCGCCGGACGGTCTCCAGCAGGGCGTAGGGGTCGGGTACTCCGCCGCACTCGGCCGGGGTCGGCACGTGGTAGGCCCGCCGTCCCAGCAGTCGGACCTGCGGGGTCCACCAGGCGGGACAGGGGCGGGGCAGCATCACGTCCCCGCCGTACGCCCCGAGCAGGGCCAGGAGCAGTGCGGGGGCTCCGGGGCCCGCGGCCACGCTCTCGGGTGAAGTGGCGAGCCCGCGCCGCCCCCAGTGCCGGCAGGCGGCCTCCCGTACGGCCTCGCCGCCGCCCGGAGGCTCGGGGGCGGCGCGTCCGGCGGCCGCGGCGAGGACGGAGACCAGCTCGGGGAGCACGGGCAGGCCGGGCTGGGGGGCCGGCGGGCCGTACCGGACCGGGCCTCGGCCCTCCGCCGCCGTGCGCTGCATCCCCGCCACCGCCCTCCGCCTTCCGCGCTCGCCCTGCCACGCCCGTCACGCCCGCCACGCCACCGGCCGAGCTCGCGACGCCCCGCCAGACCTGACCTTTATACGATTATTTAAGGCCTTATGCCTGTTATGAAGGATTCCCACCCCTCACACCTCGGCGCCCGTGCGTCAGCCCTCGCGACCCACCATCGCCAGGAGCCTGGCCTGCGCGTCCGCGCCCGCCGGGACCTCCACCGGCGCGGCGTACGCGCCACTGGCCGCGAGCCCGTCGGCGTACGGCATGATCTCCTTGATCGAGAACTCAACGAGGCCGTCGGGCAGCCGGTCCCCGGCCCCGATGCCCCGGGCGAGGTCCCAGGCGTGCACGACGCAGTCGGCGGTCAGCTCCGAGCAGTACGCCGATCCGAGCGCGGGCCCGTACGACAGGCGCACGGTCCGGTCCAACGCGCCGGACGCCGCGAAGGCGGCGTGCGCGGCGGCCGAGGCCCGGTCCCAGGCCGCGACCGGGTCGTCGCCCAGCACGTCGCCGGAGAACCGGTCCGCCAACTCCTCGACGGTCCGACCCTCGGTGACCAGCGGCGGGATCCAGAGCTGCTCCGCGGTAACGTGGTTGACCAGCTCCCGCACGTTCCATTCCGTGCACGGGGTCGGCTCCCCCCACTGGTCGCCGCGGACGTCACGCACCCGTTCACCGAAGAGCCTCAGCGCCTCGGCGTGCCGTTCGAGCAGCGCGTCCGTCATGACCCTCACCGCCCTCCGCCCTGCGAATGTCCCCCTGCAGCCACTCTCCTCGCACCCGCATCGCCCTGCCACCGCCCCACCCCCTCCCCTTGGCACGCAAGACATCTGTCCATATGTCAAAACGCCAATCTCGAATGACGAACTGATCGTCTACGGTGGGAGCAACGCTTCGACGGGGAAACGAGGAGGGGTCCGACCATGAACGCCGCCAGGGAAGCCGCAGCCGAGGAGACCGCCGTCTACACGCACGGCCACCACGAGTCGGTGCTGCGCTCGCACCGCTGGCGCACCGCCGAGAACTCCGCCGCGTACCTGATCGGCGAGCTGCGCGCCGGGATGCGGGTGCTGGACGTCGGCTGCGGCCCGGGCACGATCACCGCGGACCTGGCGGAGCTGGTCGCGCCGGGCGGCCACGTCACCGCCGTCGACGCCGCCGAGGACGTCCTGGTGCAGGCCAGCGCGTTCGCCGAGGAGCGCGGCCTGGGCGACGCCGTGTCCTTCGCCACCGCGGACGTCCACGCGCTGGACTTCCCGGACGACTCCTTCGACGTGGTCCACGCCCACCAGGTGCTGCAGCACGTGGGCGATCCGGTCCGGGCGCTGCGCGAGATGCGGCGGGTGTGTCGACCGGGCGGGATCGTGGCCGCGCGCGACGCCGACTACGCGGCGATGACCTGGTACCCGGCCGCGCCGGGCCTGGACGACTGGCTGGGCCTGTACCGGCGGGTGGCCCGCGCCAACGGCGGCGAACCGGACGCGGGCCGCCACCTGCGGGCCTGGGCCCGGCGGGCCGGTTTCACGGACGTGACCTCATCGGCGACGGCCTGGTGCTTCGCCACCCCGGAGGAGACCGCCTGGTGGTCGGCCCTGTGGGCAGACCGTACGCAGGCTTCGACGTACGCCGCGGTCACAACCCGGGGCGGCCACGCGACGGCCGCGGACCTGGCGGCCGTCGCCGACGCCTGGCACGCCTGGGGTGCGGACCCCGACGCGTGGTTCTCGGTCCTGAACGCCGAGGTCCTGTGCCGGGTCTGACGCGGTAGGAGCTCGGCTGCGGGGATGTCAGCGGCTTGATATAGCGTGCGCACGTCAATCAGTACGTCACGCGCACCGGGGGACACACCCATGACCCATCCGCCGCAGGGACCCTCGCCCCAGCAGGAGTCCACCCAGCCGGCGACGGCGCAGTCCCGGAGCGGGGGCATCGGCGTCCGGAAGGTCCTGGGGATCGCCGGGGCCGTGGCCGTCCTCGCCGCCGTCGCCGTCGGCTACTTCCTCAGCCAGGACGGCGCCGACCGCGCCGCGGCCGGCGACTGCCTCAAGAACAACGGGGACCCGATCTTCCCCGACCTGCGCGTGGTCGACTGCGGCGACGCCGACGCCCTGTACAAGGTGGTCCGGGTGCTGCCCGACACGGTGGACACCGCCAGGTGCCAGGGGGTGTCGGACATCGGCTACGAGGAGCAGGCCGACAGGGCCCGGCACAAGTCCGGCAAGCAGTTCGTGCTCTGCCTCGACGGGATCGACGGGATCAAGAAGAAGTAGGCGGCCGCATCCGGAAGTCGTAGCGCGCGGGCAGCGGACAGTCGGTGAGGGCGGACCAGACCTCGGCAAGGGTCTCCTCGCCCTCCCGCAGGTCCGGGAGTTCGAAGCCGTCCTCGAAGACCCGGCGGGCCGCCCGCACGTGCCCCTCCGCGGCGAGGAGCCGGGCCGCGAGGAGCCGGAAGCGGCCCTGCTCGCGCAGGGCGGGCCGCAGCCGGTCCCAGACGGCGCGGGCCTGCGGAAGCCGGCCCGCCGCGAGGAGGGCGGCCATCGCCTCCTGGCCGAGCGCCGACTCCGCGGCCGTCCACGGCTCGCCGCCGCGGCTCTCCGCGGCCAGGTCGTCGAAGGCCGCCGCGAATCCGTCGGCCGCCCGCGCCGCGTCGCCCGCCAGGGCGTCCGCCACCGCCAGGCACCGCAGCAGCGGCCACCGCGAGGGGGCCAGCGCCAGCCCCCGCTCCCAACTGCGCACCGCCTGGGCCACGTCCCCGGCGTGCCACTGGGCCACGCCCAGGTGGTACTCCGTCAGCGGATCCGCCGGGGCCGTCTCCAACATGTCCCGCCAGTGCGCGGCGACCAGGCTCGGTCCCGGCGGGACCGCTCGGCGCGGGGCCGGCAGGACGCCCGTGCGCCAGAGTTGGAGCCACGGCTCCTGCTCCTCCCCGAGCACGTCCTGCGCGAAGGGGGTGCCCGGCAGTTCGAAGCCCCCGCACAGCAGCTCCAGCGCGCCCCAGCCGGAGCCCCGTGCCAGCCGCTCCCCCGGATCGGTGTCGGCGCGGCCGCGCCACGCCTCGTACGCCGCGTCCACGCGCTCCCGCGGCAGTACGGCGTCCAGCGCACCCTCGGCCGCGCCGCGGGCCGCCGCCCAGTCCTCGCCGTGCACCTTCGCCGGATCCGCCGACAGCGGCCCGTACGCCTCCAACCAGCTGAATTCCGCCCCGCCCTCCAGCCGTACGTGCTCCAGCTGGGTCCGGGCCAGTCCGGCCTGGATCTCCGCGTAGCCGCCGGTGCCCGGCTCGGTCAGCCACTCCTGCCAGCGCCGGCCGCCGTCGCCCGCGCCCCACACGAACAGCTTGCGGCCGCTCAGCCGAGCGGTGGAGGTCTGCACGAGCCCGTGCCCGGCGGCGTCCAGGGCGGCGATCCAGGGCCGGGCCCCGTCCTGGACCTCGTAGAAGAAGTCGGCCGGGTACTCGCCGCGCAGCGGGTACGTGCGGTCCGCGCCCTCCCACTCCGGTACGGGGACGCGGCGCAGCGCGCGCTCGTATCCGAAGTGCCAGGCCTCGTCGGCGGGGGCGAGCACCCGGGTGCCGGAGTCCTCCGGGACGGCGATGTTGGACCACCAGTACACGGGGGCGGGCCGCTCGTGCGGGTTGCGCACGCGGACGCCGACGTAGAGGAACTCCGAGTCCTCCGGCAGCCACAGGTCCACCTGGAAGGGCAGGTCGCGCAGGCGCTCCCACTCCCACAGCCGGACCATCTCGCCCCCGTCGGGGGCCGGGACGAGTGCGGCGTGCACCGGGGCGCAGGACAGGGTGGTGTGCCCGGTCGCACCGGTGTTCCACTCGATGCCGCCGGAGAACCAGGCCCCGTTGAGCGCGAAGTTGGCGGGCTGGAACACCGGGTTGCGGTAGAGGAGTTCCCGCCCGGTCGGTAGGTGCACGAGCGAGTGGACGCGCCCGCCCAGGCCCGGGAGGACGGTCACCCGCAGGTGGTCGTTCTCGATGACGATCGACTCGAACTCCCGCTCCGCGCGCTCCCGCCCGTACCCGTCGCGGATCCGTACGGGCAGCAGTGAACGCAGTGGCTCGTAGCCGATCTGCCGCGCCATGTCGCGCGGCATCCCTTCGCGCGCACGCTCGTCCAGGGTGTGCGCCTCGTCGGGCGCGCGCAGGGCGGGCAGCGGATTGTCCGCGCCCAACGGGGCGGCGGGAAGGGTCAGTACGGCACGTCGGACGGTGGTGGCCATGAAGGAAATGGAACACGCCACGGCGGCCGGTGCACAGGGGTTCCGCGGATCACCACCGGTCAGGATTACGCAAAGGCGCCCGCGACCAGGTCGGCGAGGAGGGCGCCCGCACGTCCGTCCGGATCCAGGTCCGGGTCGTAGATGGTGACGTTGAGCCCGGCACAGCGCGGCGAGCCCACCAGGACGGCGAGCAGTTCGGCGAGTTCGTCGGGGAGCAGGCCGCCGGGGTCGGGGCTGTCCACGGCCGGCATGACGCCCGGGTCCAGCACGTCGGCGTCCAGGTGCACCCAGAACCCGGCCGTGTCCGGCGGGTGCAGCCCGTCCAGTGCCGCCCGGGCCACCGGTCCCGCGCCGCGTCGGCGGATCTCCCCGACGGTGGCGACGGAGATCCGGGCCGCGTGCAGCTCGGCGAGGTCCGGGTCGCCGTCGCGCAGTCCGAAGAGCCGTACGTCCTCGTCGCGCAGGTAGGGGCCGCGCCCCTCCAGGTCGGCGAGATCCGCCTGGCCGCGGCCGGTGGAGAGGGCCAGCTCCTCGCCGCCGGCGGCGCCGACGGGGCCGTTGACGGCCTCGTTGCCGGGGTGGCGGAAGTCGGCGGAGCCGTCGATCGCGGCGAGGCCGTAGCGCCCCAGGCGGCGCATGGCGAGGGCGGCGCCGAGCTGGATGGAGCAGTCGCCGCCGAGCACGACGGGGAACTCCCCCGCCCGCAGGTGCCGTTCGATGCGATCGGCGAGGGTGACGGTGTACGCGGCGAGGGCCTCGGCGTGGAACACGCCGTCGCCCTCCCGCCAGTCGCCGCGGTCGTAGCGGGGCGGCACCACCACCCCGCCCTCGACGGCACCAAGCCGGGCCAGCAGGCCCTGCTCACGCAGGGCTCCGGCCAGCTTGTAGACACCCGGCACGACGCCGGGCGCGGGCGGGCGCAGCCCGAGGTTGGAGGGGGCGTCGAGAAGCACGAGGGTTCGCATCCCCCCATCCTGTGCGATGCGCCCCCGCCGGGCCCGGCATTTCCCCGGCGCCGCTCCACCGGGCCGGCCGCGTCACCGGTTCCCGTAGTCCTCCACATAGGTGGCGATCAGCGCCAACAGGGCATCGGCCCGGTGGCGGTCCTCGCGCTGGTTGCGCAATGCCTCGTCGACGGCCCGCAGCCGGGCCAGGGCTGCCGGCACACCGTCCACCAGGTCGTCGACCACCGGATCGGTCACCAGGTCCAGGCACTCGGTGAACAGCCGACGGGTAGCAGGAGACGGCGGGGCGGGATCCGGATCTGCGTATCCGCTGGTCAGGTACCGCACGGGGTCGGTCAGGCTCCAGCCGACCACGACACCGCGCTGGACCAGGAGCGCTACGTCGGGTGCGATGCCGATGCGGGTCTCCAGCGGCTCGTCGAGGACGTCGAGGTCGCGCAGACAGGTCAGCACGGCGTCCCCCGGGGCGCGGCAGAAGTCCGTGGTCACCTCCAGGCGGAAGTCCCGCACCTCGTCCGCGCGAAGACCGCCCGGGCGGACAAGGGGTTCGGCAGGGACGCGCGCGGAGTCCTCCTCGTCGACGACCCACCTGGGCAACTGGAGCTCGGCGGCGACCAGTTCCCGGCTGAGCCGGTCGAAGCGGAGCTCGTCGGGCGTGTCCCACAGCCACTGCCCGCTGCCGAAGGTCCCGCCGCCGAACCGCTGCCCTTCCTCCACGTCCGCGTACGGCGCGACGCGCACGCAGAAGTCCCGGAAGTCGAAACGCGGGGCGATGTCCAGGGGCTCCCCCGCCACCGTCGCGGTCCAACCGTCATCGATGGTGAGTTTCACCCGTTCCCGTAGTCCTCCACATAGGTGGCGATCAGCGCCAGCAGGGCATCGGCCCGGTGCCGGTCCTCACGCTGCGCGCGCAGCGCCTCATCGGCGGCCCGCAGCCGCGCCAGGGCGGCCGGCACACCGTCCACCAGGTCGTCGACCACCGGATCGGTCACCAGGTCCAGGCACTCGGTGAGCAGCCGACGGGTGACAGCATGTGGCGGATTGGGGTCGGGGGCTGCGAATCCGGTGGTCAAATACCGGACCGGGTCGGTAAGGCTCCAGCCGACGACGGTGCCGTTCTGGACCAGGAGCGCCACGTCCGGCGCGATGCCGACGCAAGCGTCCAACGGCGCGTCGAGGACATCGAGGTCACGCAGACACGTCAGCACCGCATCCCCTGGAGAACGGCACAACACCGTACACGCCTCGTGTCGGAAGTCCCGGACCTCATCCGCACGCAGCCCGCCTGGACGGAGCACGGGAAGGACGGGAACGCGTGAGGAACTTTCGCCATAAGCGGAGACGTACGGCATCTGGAACTCAGCACAGACCAGCTTCCGACTGTCCGGGCTGAACCGGAAGATGTCAGGCGTGTCCCATAGCCAGTCCTGGCTGCCGAAGGTGGACGTGAAGAAGCGCTCTCGTTCCTTCACATCCGAGTAGTGAGCGATATCCACGGAGTCGCCTGTGAAGCGGGGAGTGAGGGGCATCGGGTCGTCTGTCACCGTGGCGGTCCAGTCGCCGTCGAAGGCCATTCGCATGCCGGACATCACCTTATCTGATCTGCTTTGCGGGAGGGTGGAATCCCTCCTTGGTAGGGATCCTGCCTTCCACGATGGCTTCATGGGTAACCGGCCCACCGGGGTCCGTAGGACTGCCGCCGAGCGCCGTCACTCCGGATCCTCCCTTGGTGCCTGACGGTCCGTACGCTGTGATCGCCTGGCCCTGGACCGGGCCGGGTCCATGAGCTTCTTCGATGTGGCCACCGATCGGGTGACGGTCCGTGAAGCGAAACGAGCGAGGCCCCCGGGCTGTTGATCGAGATGTCTGACGTCTCAA